>JAZQMO010000023.1:0-51195 GCA_045543495.1 Eubacteriales bacterium
GATGAATTAAAAAAATATATTTATTATTACAACAACGAAAGAATTTCCTTAAAACTAAAAGGAATGAGCCCGGTGCAATACCGAACTCATTCACAAGCAATTTAATATTTAATTTTGTCTAAACTTTGGGGTTCACTTCACCGAAGCGTCTCCGTTTGCTTTTTCTGTATTATGCGGCAGGGAGAATGGTGACGGCAAAGCTTTCCTCCACATCGCTTCCCATAACCAGAACGGAATAAGAGCCGCTCTTGGCAGAGGGAGAAACCGAAATGGTAGCTTCCCAAGCATCGCCAACCTTTTTCACATCCACACGGTCGGTGGCAAAGGTGGGATTGACGGCGATCTTGGAGCTGGAGGAATGGAGGACCCGAAGGGTCAGGGTCTCCCCTGGCTTTGCCTCGGTGGCACTCCATTCACAGAGGGTATCCAGATCGTAAAACAGGTCAAACTCATACTCAATGGAGCCGAAATAATCCCGCTCCTCATTTTCATACCAATCGCAGGAAACGGAAAGGGTCAGGTTTTGATCCTCCTCAAGCAAAAGCTTTTCCATATTTTCCTGCTTGCCGGAATACAGGATCTCCCCTTTTTCATTCAAAAGAAGAATACTGCAATAATCCGGCTCAATGCTGAAGGTAAGATTTAAGTCTTCCCCGTGGGAGAGGACGGCCGTGTTTCCGTGGTCATACGAAACCTCCTCCTTTTTCACCTTTCCGCCGGGATCGGTATAGGTCCATTCCCCTTTGGCCTTCGTGGCAAAATAGGCCGTTTGGCGATTGTCCACACAAACAGAAGGGTAATAAGAGAAGGAAAGACCGAAGCCGCCCAAAAGAGAGTGGCTTTGCAGGGTTTTGGCAAATTCGGACGGGAAGAGGAAGAAATTTCCTTCCGCATCGCTGTAAACGCAGTCGTTTTCCGAATCGCTCAGGTAGAACACATAGGACACATCGTGATTGAGCTTATGGAACACCACATCCATTCTGCGGTATTCGCTCAGGTCATGGGCCGCTTTTTCAATGGGAGAGCCGCTTTTGGCAGCGGTGATGAAAAAATCGATCTCCTCCGTATCCTCTACCCTCTCCACCTGATCGGCAAAGGAAAGGGTCAGTGCGGAAACGGTTCCCTTGGCGGGATCCGAGGAAAGATTCTGCATAATGATCAAAAGGGTGATTCCCAAGGGAATCAAAAGACAAAGCAATGCCACGGGAACGAGCCATATTTTTTTCTTTTTCATATTCTTTTCCTTTACGATTTCAAAAGTACCTTACCGAAAAGCTTCATTTCATCCGTATCCAAAATGCGAATGGGAGCGTAATCGGAATTGAGGGAAGCAAGAGAGGCTTGCCCGTTTTCCACCACATATTTTTTACAAAGGATCTCACCGTTGAGAAGGAACACGCCGATCTCCCCGTTTTCAATGGTCTCCGAGCGCTGAAGGTAAACAAGATCTCCATCGGACAGGGTGGGCTCCATGCTGTTTCCCGAGATCTTTACGGCAAAATCCGCCTTCTCGGGGATCTGCCCCGCTTCATAGGGCAGACGGCTTACCTCCTGTGTCAACACAGGAAGGGGGGAGCCTGCGGCGGCAGGGGCGTGATACAGAGGAATGGACTGCTCCTTTTTTTCGGTATAGCCTGCCTGACTTTCCAAAAGGGAAAGCACGGTATCCTTTCCTCGGGAGTCCAAGAGAGAATACAGATCCAAAATTCTCTTTTCCTCCTCGGAAACGGCGGCGGGGTCCTCTTCATCAAACACAAGGGACTCCACGGAGGTGCCCAGTGCACGGGCCATACGAAAGACGGCGGCAAGGCGCTGGGTATCGGTCTCTCTTTTCAGCATACTGTCCAACGTGGTATACGGAAGTCCGCTTTCCTTGGCAAGGGCTGCTTTGGTCATTCCCGTCTCCTTCAAAAGACGGTTCACCTTCTGACTAAACGACATTCCCTTTCCTCACTTTCTGATTCTTACGATTATTGTAGCACATTTCGTAAAAAATGTAAAGAATTTTACGGTTTTTCATAGCTTTTCAGCTTCATTTTGCGCAAATAGAGAAAAAAGAGTTCAACAAAGTGAACTCTATTTTTTCTTATTTTTCTTCTTCCTCTTTGTTTTCGAAGGTTTCCTTCACAAGATACACGGGTCTTCCCTTGATCTCCGCATAGGTTTTGGCCAAATACTGACCCAAGATCCCAAGGCACAGAAGCTGAATGCCCGACAGAAGAAGGATCAGGGAGGCCAAGGTGGGAAAGCCCGCTACGGGATCGCCGAAGAGGAGGGTTTTGACGACCACCACCAGCATCATCACAATGGAGGTCAAAAAGAACAGAACCCCCAAAACAGAAGCCAGGATCAAGGGCTTATCGGAAAAGGCAACGATGCCGTTGATGGCATAGGAGGCAAGGGACCAGAAATTCCACTTGGTCTTTCCGTTTTTCCTCTCCTCCACCCGATAGGGCATATAGTAGGTGGAAAAGCCCACCCAAGAGAAGATTCCCTTGGAGAAGCGGCACCGCTCGGGCATTGACAAAATGGCGTTCACCATTCTTCTGCTGAGGACACGGAAATCGCTGGCGGAGCGGTAAAATTCAATGCTTGTGATCAGGTTGATCAATTTATAAAAGCAGCCCTTGAAAAAGCGGAGGGGGCCCGATTCCCGACGGTCCTCCTGATAGGCGGCAACGCAGTCATACTCGCTGTTTTGAGAGAGGATCTCCAGCATATCCGCAATATAAGAGGGGTTTTGCTGAAGGTCGGCATCAATAATGGCGACATAGTCCCCCTTGGCGTGCTCCAGCCCTGCCAAAATTCCCGCTTCCTTTCCGAAATTGCGGGAAAAGCTGACGGCACGCACCCGCTCGGGCACCTCGCTCCCCAAGGCTTGGATCTGACTCAGGGTCTTATCGGTGCTTCCGTCATCAATGAACAAAAGCTCCAAATGAGGAAGGAGGGCGGGAAGGGTCTCCTTCACCTTTTCATAGAAGGGGCGAATGTTTTCTTCCTCGTTGTAGCAAGGAACGATAATGGATAGTAGCATATCACTTCTCTTTTCTTTCATATTCAGATCAAATCTTCTCATCGCTTTTGGGAGCGCAGGGCAAAATCAGCCGAATGGCACGGGGCAGGATCTCAATTTCGGGATCCTTTTGATAGAAGATCTCCCCGTCAGCCTGAAGGCAAATGGGCTCGTCTGCCAGCATTTTCACCTTTTTGCACTTGGTGTAATACACCTTTGGCATGGTTTCCAGATGATCCCCCTTTTTATAGTCTCCCACATATTTGAGAAATTCTATACGGGAAAGAGCGGGAACGGAGAGAAAATCGATCATTCCGTCATCGATCTCCGCAAGAGGAGTGGCCTTAAAGCCGCCGCCGTACCATCTGCCGTTTCCCACCACCGCAAGGGAAACGCTTCCCTCTCCGATCACGACCTCTTTCCCGTCAAGCTCAAAGCGGATGGGATTTTTCATAGAGGATACGAAGGAATAGCCGAGAGCCAATTTATAAGCCGCTCCCCCTGTTACCAAGGGAAGCTTTTTCAGCTTTTGCTGACGCATGGCGGCGAAGGCATCCAGCCCTGCGGAAATGCTGTTGAGGCTGTAAATATCCCCACAGCGAAGCAGGTCACAGCAATGCTCCTCCCCACGGATGCAAGCGGAAAGATCCAAAAAGCGCTCCTTGGGAATAGCGTCAAAATAACGGATAAAATCATTTCCGCTTCCCACGGGAACGGGGCAGACCGCCACATTTTCCTTGCCCACAATGCCGTTGACCACCTCGTGAAGGGTGCCGTCTCCTCCGCAGGCATAGATGCGGGTAAAGCCGGAGTTCTCCTCACAGGCACGGGCGGCAATTTCGGTGGCATCTCCCTTGCCTCGGGTCAAGACGATATCATACTTTTCCCCTTGGCGATCCGTATTGAGAATAAAGGCACGGCGGATTTCCTCCGTCACACGCTCTACGGGGCTTTTGACCCCCGCCTTGGGATTGACGATAAACAGGTGTCTGATCATAAAAACCTCATTTGATCCTTTTGACGGGATATTTGGATTCTTTCTTTTCTTGCCAATTCAAAAGAAGTGCTTCCACTTCCTTTTTGCTTTCCGTGGTAAAAATGAAATGCTGGGAGGCAAGCCCCTTTTCCTTTAGGTCCTTTTGGCGATCGGCCATATAAAAGGGAACGCTGTTGAGCAGAATATCTCTCCCCCCCTCCCGCAAAATGGGGAAACGGGCCCCTCGGCGATCGGTGAGGGTGCCTTGGCCGACTCTTTTTTCCAACAGCATCAGGGGAAGGCGGCCATATACGATAACGCTCTTTTTTCCTCTGAAATCCCGCATTTGGGCAAGGTTAAGCTCGGGCGAGAGGATCAGATCCTCAAAATCCGAATAAGAAAGAGCGGCGAAGGAATTGGTCAGATTCAGGCGGAAATCCCCGTGGAGCACAAGGCCGCTTTCCCGAGCCAAGGCTACGTGGCCGAGATTTCCCACCAAAAGATGCTCCGCTCCCTCTCGGGCGGCTTTCAAAAGGGCGGCACGTACGCCGTCAAGCTCCGAATCGAAAATGACAGGGGGAAGGATCACCCCATTTGCCACGCTGCCGTCAAAAAGCTCCAGAGGCAGATAGCGAATACGGAAAAAATCCCCTTGGGGGATCTGATCGGGGCGGGCAAAGCGGGCAGAGCGCACAAAGGAGGCCTTTTGCTTTTCGGGCAGAGGGGGCATTATCCCTTCCCTTCTCTCACGCCTTATGGAAATGGGAGGAATCCTTCGCTTTGCTTCCTTGTAGGTGACAGATGTCTTCCCCGTTGTTTTCTTATCGCTTTCGGTGCGGATCCCCAGCATACTCGGGTTGATTTTTCCCGTAAAGTAGCCATCGGTAAAGCCGCTGCGGGAAAAGACTCCCGCCAAAATTTCCATTTCCCGTTGGGTGGCGTTTCGCTCTTCATCCAAAAGGGTGCGCCAGATGCGGGCGGTGGAATAGACATAGGCGGGACTTTTCATTCTTCCCTCAATTTTGAGGGAAGCAAGGTCAAGGGAAAGAAGCTCGGTCACGTGGCGTGCGAGGGACAGATCCTTAAAGCTCAAGGGATAGGAGCCGTTATAAGGCAGACGGCAGGGCTGAGCGCACTGCCCTCGATTGCCCGAGCGATCCCCGATCATACTGCTCATAAGGCACTGACCGGAGTGGCTGGCGCAAATGGCGCCGTGAACGAACATTTCAATTTCAATGGGGGAAGAGGCACAAAGATGGGCAATGTTCTCCCGACTCAATTCCCGAGCGCAGACCATACGGGAGAAGCCATCCTCCCGAAGGGCCTCGGCGGCACTGAGGCAATGCCCCGACATTTGGGTGCTGGCGTGAAGCTCAAAATCGGGAAAGCTTTCCCGAATCAAGCGAGCCAATCCCCGATCCGCCAAAATCAGGGCATCACAGCCCGCTTCGTACAAAAAGGCGATCTGCTCCAGGGCGGGGGCAAGGTTGCGATCGGTCAGGAGGGTATTGAAGGTAATGTAAGCACGAACCCCTTTTTCGTGACAGCGATAAACAGCAGCTCTGATCTCTTCGTCGGAAAAATTCTTGGCGTTCATTCGGGCGTTGAATTCCTTGGTGCCGAAATACACCGCATCCGCACCGCCGTAAAGGGCGGCATCCAAGGTATCCATCCCGCCCACGGGGCACAAAAGCTCTGCTTTTTTCAACAAAATTCACCTCCCTGCCTATACTTGGTACTATGATATCACAAAAAAACGAAAAAAGAAAGATTTTTTTCTCATTCCGAGGGAAAAGTATGATCTATTCGTTTTTGTTATATCATATATATAAATTCAATATGGCTTTTCACCTTTACTTTTTCGCCGTTTTCCCTTAAAATATCCCTCGGTTTATTATATTTGTAAAGGAGTTTACTATGTTTATTGCTTTTTCCGTTGCAGGAATTGCACGCCTTATGCTGAGTATTCTTTTGATCGCCGCTCTCGGCTATATGCTGGGCAGAGTGACCATCAAGGGAGTTTCTCTCGGCACCGCAGGCGTGTTTATCGCTGCTCTTCTCTTCGGAGCCCTGCTCCCCAATTTTCTTTCCGATGCCTTGACCATGAAGGTGGGAGAGGAAACGGTCAGCTACGCCTCAAGCGCACTGAAGATCGTGGAAAACTTGGGTCTCATTCTCTTTGTGACCTCCGTAGGCTTTATTGCAGGCCCCAACTTCTTCTCCAACTTCAAGAAGAACTTTAAGTCCTACATTCTGCTTGGCCTGATCATCATTGTGGCAGGCGGTCTTTCCGCTGTGGGCTGTATTTATCTGGGCAGAATGATCGAGGGCGGACAGCAAGGCTTTGACCCCAAGGAGCTGACCGCTATGATCGTGGGTCTTCTCTCCGGCTCTCTCACCTCCACCCCCGCCTTCTCCGCCGCCAAGGAAACGGTGGAGCCCATCTATGAGGACGTGGTTTCCGTGGGACACGGCATCGCTTACCTCTTCGGTGTCGTGGGTGTGGTGCTTTTCGTGCAGCTGGTGCCCAAGTTTATGAAGGCCAATATGGCAGAAGAAAGAGCCAAGCTTGCCGTGGTCAGCGATGACTCCAAGAAGAGTGACAAGAAGCTCATTGAGCTGGACGGCTTCGGCATTGCCGCCTTTGCCATTGCCGCCGTACTGGGTCTTTTGCTGGGCGGCGTGAAGATCGCCAAGTTCTTTACCCTCGGCACCACGGGAGGTACCCTGATCGTATCCCTTATCATCGGCTTCATCGGAAGATGCGGCCCCATCAGCCTGACCCCCAAGGAAGGAACCTTGAAGGTATTCCGTGAATTGGGTCTGATGCTCTTCCTCATCGGCGCAGGTGTGGCAGGCGGTATCAGCTTTGTAAAATACTTTGACATTATGTATTTCGTATACGGCGTCATTATGACCATCATTCCCATGATCGTGGGCTTTGTCTTTGCCAAGTATGTTTTGAAGCTTTCTCTTCTCAACAACTTGGGCTCCATCACCGGAGGTATGACCTCTACCCCCGCACTGGGAACCCTCATCAATGTGGCAGGCACCGAGGATGTTGCCTCCGCTTACGCCGCCACCTATCCCATCGCTCTCATCAGCGTGGTTCTGATCTCCCAGTTTTTGATCATCCTGTTCTAATCATTTTGTACGCAAAAAGACAAAAGAAGTGTGCTTCGGGCACACTTCTTTTTTTGCGCAAAAAGTATTTCATTCGGTTGACGAAAAAGGGGCTTTCGTGATATAATATGATGATTTATTATAACAAAAACCGACAGGAAAGCCATGAAAGAAAAACGAGTATACGTCAACACCTTCGGGTGTCAGCAAAATGAGGCAGACAGCGAAACTCTCACCGGCATTGCGGGAACGAGAGGCTTTCTGCCAACGGACAACATAGAAGAAGCGGATCTGATCCTGTTTAACACCTGTGCCGTGCGGGAGCACGCCGAATTGAAGGCCCTTTCCACCACGGGACAGCTGAAGCATTTGAAGGAAAAGAACCGTGCCTTAAAGATCGGCCTTTGCGGCTGCATGGTGCAACAGGAGCACCGCAAGGAGGATATTAAAAACAAGTATCCTTATGTGGATTTTGTTTTCGGCACCAATCAGATCAGCCGTTTCGGGGACATTTTAGATCAGGTGATGGTGGCAAAAAAGCGCCTGTTTTTCGTGGAATCCTATGACGAGAACCCCGGTACCATCAAGGAGGGGCTTCCCGTTACCAGACGGTATCCGTACCGTGCTTATGTTTCCGTGATGTACGGCTGCAACAATTTCTGCACCTACTGCATCGTTCCCTATGTTCGGGGACGGGAGAGAAGCCGCAAGCCCGAATGTATTTTAGAGGAGGTGCGCCGCCTTGCGGAGGGCGGCTGCCGTGAGATCACCTTGCTGGGACAGAATGTCAATTCCTACGGCAAGGATCTTGGCACGGGGTATGATTTCTCCCGCCTGATTCGGGACATTTGCAAGATCCCCGGTGACTTTGTTCTCAAATTTATGACCTCCCACCCCAAGGATGCCACAGAGGAGCTGTTTGATGCCATTGCAGAGAACGAAAAATGCGAACGGCACTTTCACCTTCCCATGCAGTCGGGGTCGGATGCCATCTTAAAGAAAATGAACCGCCGATACGACCGAAAGACCTTCTTTTCCCTGTGTGATTCCTTGCGGAAAAGAATGCCCGATATTGCCATTACCACGGATCTGATCGTGGGCTTTCCCGGTGAGACGGACGAGGATTTTGAGGATACCCTCTCCGCTTTGGAATACTGCCGCTTTGACGGGGTGTTCAGCTTCGTGTATTCCCCCAGAAAGGGAACTCCCGCCGCCGAGATGGAGGGACGGGTGCCGGAGAAGATCACCAAGGAAAGAATGGCTAGGCTTTTGGCTCTGCAGCAACAAATTCAGGTGGAAAACAACAAGCGCCTTGTGGGGAAGACTCTGCGTGCCCTCTGCGAGGGAGAAAGCAAGACCGACCCGAATTATTTATCTGCTCGCAGTGATGCGGGAAAGCTGATCCATTTCAATAAGCCCGAGGGAGAAATTCCCACCGGAAAATTCATCCGTCTTCGGATCACCGAGGCACGGGCTATTATGCTGCTTGGGGAGGTGGTATCATGAGTCCCATGATGCTCCAATACTTTGAAATCAAAAAGCAATACGAGGATTATATCCTGTTTTACCGTCTCGGGGACTTTTACGAGATGTTCTTTGAGGATGCCAAAACGGCCTCCCGAGAGCTGGATCTGACCCTGACGGGAAGAGACTGCGGAGAAGAGGAGCGTGCACCCATGTGCGGCGTTCCCTATCACTCCTGCGATCCTTACATTGCCAAGCTCATTGAAAAGGGCTATAAGGTGGCCATCTGTGAGCAGGCCGCCGACCCTGCCCAGTGCAAGGGGATCGTGCCCCGTGAGGTCATTCGCATTATCACCCCCGGCACCGTTACCTTGGGGGATGCGCTGGAGGAGGAAAAGAATAACTTTCTGACCACGGTCTTCGTGGAGGGAAGCAAAGCCGCCTGCGCCTTTTACGATCTTTCCCAAGGAAGCATTTGGGCCATCTCCATGGAAAACAAAGAGGAAAAGGCACTGCTTCGTCAGATCATCAACGAATTTGCCAAATTCAAGCCCTCGGAAATGGTGACCAATCTGGACAAGTCCCTTTGCCCTGAATTGTGCGAATATATCACCCGAGAAAAGGGCGGTGTGGCAGACTGCGGACTTTACGATCTGTTTGAAGACAAGAATCTTCCTTTGATCTACGAGCAGTTTTCCAAAAAGCCCGAGGAATTGGGACTGGGAGCAGAGGATCTTGCCCTGCAAAGGGCCTGTGCCGCTATGATCGCTTATTTGAAGATCACCCAAAAGACCACCCTGAACACCCTAAATCAGATCCGTGTTTACGACAACAATCAGTACCTTTCCATCGACGCCAATTCCCGCCGCAATCTGGAATTGGTGGAGACTCAGCGAGGCAAGGAGAAAAAGGGCTCCCTGCTTTGGGTTTTGGATCGCACCAAAACCAGCGTGGGTGCAAGGCTCTTGCGCCGCTGGATCGAGCAGCCCCTGACCCATCCGAGAGCCATTGCCAAGCGGCAGAGTGCAGTTTTGGAGCTCTATAACGATCTGGTAAGAAAGGACACGGTGCGAGAAAATTTAAGTGTGATGCAGGACATTGAAAGGATCCTGTCCCGCATTATATACAGCGGCGGCAACGCCAAGGATCTGTTTGCCTTGGGCAATACCCTCTCAAATCTTCCTGCGCTTTGCCGTTCTCTGGAGGGCTGCAGCGGGGAAGCACTTCTTGAGATCCACACCCTTCTTTCCGAAAAGATCCTTCCCGTGACCACGCCCCTTTGCGAGACTCTGCTCTCGGCCATTAAGCCCGATCCGCCCTTTTCCGTGCGGGAGGGAGGCTTTATCCAAAAGGGATACAGTCAGGAGCTGGATGAATTGAATTCCATTATGACCGAAAGCCAAAGCTACCTTGCCAAGATCGAGGCAACGGAGCGGGACCTGACGGGGATCCCCAAGCTTAAGATCGGTTATAACCGAGTCTTCGGATATTATTTTGAGGTTTCCAAGCTTCATCAGGACAAGGTGCCCGAGCGCTACATTCGCAAGCAGACCCTGACCAATGCCGAGCGGTACATCACAAGCGAATTGAAGGATATGGAAAGCCGTATTCTCGGGGCCAAGGACCGTGCCGTGGCGCTGGAATACGATCTGTTTTGTCAGCTTTGCGATAGCGTGAAGGCCGTTTCCTCGGTACTGCAGGAGGCCTCTCACCTGATGGCGCAGATCGATGTTTACGCCTCTCTTGCCCACGTGGCACTGGAAAACAATTACACCTGCCCCGTGGTGGACTTTTCCGACGAGATCCACATTGTGGACGGCAGACACCCCGTGGTGGAAAAGGTGACCAAGGGCTTCTTCGTTCCCAACGATGCGACCCTTGACTGCACCCACAACCGTATGGCCATTATTACAGGCCCCAATATGGCAGGTAAATCTACCTATATGCGCCAATGCGCCATTCTTGTGATTATGGCGCAGATGGGCTCCTTTGTTCCCGCCAAGGAAGCAAGGGTGGGCATTGTAGACAAGATCTTTACCCGAGTGGGCGCCAGCGATGATCTGTCCATGGGGCAATCCACCTTTATGATCGAAATGAGCGAGGTGGCTTACATTTTGGAAAACGCCACCAAAAAGAGCCTTATTATTTACGATGAGATCGGCCGCGGCACCTCCACCTATGACGGAATGAGCATTGCCAAGGCGGTGATCGAATACACCGCAGGGAAAAAATGCGGTGCCAAGACCCTGTTTGCCACCCATTACCACGAATTGAGCGAATTGGAAAACACGCTGGACGGGGTGAAGAATTACAACATTGCCGCCAAGAAGCGTGGAGACAGCGTGATCTTTTTGAGAAAGATCCTCCCCGGCTCCGCAGACGACAGCTACGGAATTGAGGTAGCAAGCCTTGCAGGGGTTCCCTCCGAGGTCATTCGCAGAGCCAAGGAAACCTTAAAGGAATTGGAAGAAAAGATGCCTGTGGAGAAAAAGCGGGTGTCCCACGAAGAGGAGCTTCCTATGCTTTCGGGGATCAAGGACAGCATCATTGACCAATTAAAGGGGATCAATCCCGATGCCCTGACCCCCATTGAAGCCTTGGGGAAATTGTATGAATTGACCCGAGAGGCAAAAAATTTGTAATGAGGAGGAAAGATGGCAAAGATCAATCTTTTGGACGTGCAGACCTCCAACCTCATCGCCGCAGGCGAGGTGGTGGAGCGCCCCGCAAACGTACTCAAGGAGCTTTTGGAAAACGCCATTGATGCAAAAAGCACCGCCATCGTCACGGAGATCGAGGGCGGCGGCGTGGATCTGATCCGTGTCAGCGACAACGGCTGCGGAATGGACCGTGAGGATCTTGCCCTTGCGGTGCGCCGCCACGCCACAAGCAAGATCAGAACGGGGGCGGATCTGGATTCCATTACCACCCTCGGCTTCCGCGGAGAAGCCTTGGCCGCCATTTCCTCCACCTCCCGCTTTACCATGCTTTCCAAGGAGAGAGAGGCTGACATCGGCCATCAGATCACCTTGGAGGGAGAGGAGGTCATAGGCCTTGAGGAATGTGGCTGCGCCGACGGAACCACGGTTTTGGTGCGGGACCTGTTTTTCAATCAGCCCGCCCGCAGAAAGTTTTTGAAGCGCCCGCAAACGGAAAGCGCCGCCATTTTGCAGTATTTGCAGCGCATTGCCATCTCCCACCCCGAGATCGCCTTTCGCCACTCGGTGGACGGAGCGGTAAAATTACAGACGGTGGGCAACGGCAAGCTTTACGACTGCATTTACTCCGTTTACGGGAAGGAATTTGCCGCAAGCCTTGTGGCTTTGGACGAGACCGTTGGCCCCTATCGGATCCACGGCTATATTACAAGGCCCGAAATGGCACGAAACAATCACAGCTATCAGAGCTTTTATATCAATTCCCGCTTCGTGAAGAGCAGAACCATGGCCTTTGCCTTGGAAGATGCTTACAAAAGCTTTGTGAAAAGCGAGAAATTTCCCGGATGCGTTTTGTTTTTGGAATTGGATCCCGCTCAGGTGGATGTGAATGTGCATCCTGCCAAATTGGAGGTGCGCTTCAGTCAGGAAAGAGGCGTTTACGATGCCATTTATTCCGTGGTACGAAGGGCCCTCTCTTCCCTCTCCAATAAGCTGGCAAGAGATGAATACCAAGAAGCGGTAAAACAAGCGGAAATGACCGGTGAAAAGGTTTCCTACACCATTTCCGAAACGAAAGAAGCTCCCAAGGTATCCCTTGAGGTGCAAAGCGGCTCCTATCGGGAAGCTCGGGGAGATCTTCCTCTGTTTTCTCAGGCCAAAAGCCGTGGGAAAACACCCTTGATGCCAAAAGAGGAGAGGATCCTGCCCAAAAAGGTAGAGGTCAGAAGGGCAGACTTTGCCTCCATCAGTATTCAGAAGGAGGATGAAAAAAGACCGACTTTCAAGCCCGAGACCGCCGAGAAAGAGGTCGCCTTCCCCAAGGCCGCCGAGGCAGAGATTGAGATTTCTGAGGCTACGGAGAAAGAGCCTCCTTTGGATCTGCCTTTGAAAAAGGAAGAGGCTCCCATTCCCGAGCAGTTGACCATTGACGGGGTGCTCCCCGAGGAGAACGACTCCAATCCCATTGCGGGAAAGGGTGTGATCCGAGGAGTTCTCTTCAACGCTTATATTCTTTACGAGGCGGGCGAGAGTGTTTATCTCATTGATAAGCACGCCGCCCACGAAAGGATCCTTTATGAGGAGCTGAAAAAGAATCACAAAAGCGAATCGGTGCAGTTCTTGATGGAGCCCCTTGTATTAAAGCTTGCCCCCTTGGAGCACGCCAGCCTTGCCGAGCACTTAAAGGAGCTTGGGGAAGCGGGCTTTGCAGTGGAGGAATTCGGAGAAGGTGCCTTTTTGGTGCGAGGGATCCCGCTGGAATTCATTTCCCTGTCCACCCAAGACGTCCTTTCTGTTTTGACCCTTGCCGCCAAGGAATTGATGATGGGAGGACGGGCCGCAGGAGCCGCCGAAAAGCGATTTGACCGCACCCTTTACTCCATGGCCTGCAAGGCCGCTGTCAAGGCGGGGATCCCCTCCACCGACAGCGATCACACTTGGCTGATCAACAAGATCCGCGAGATGGACAATGTGATGGTATGCCCCCACGGCAGACCCATTTTGGTGCCCTTGACCAAAAAAGAAATTGAAGGAATGTTTTTGAGAACTTAAAAAGAGGTAGCTATGGCAAAAGTAAATTGGCCGGGAGGAACCCTTCTGGCACCCGTGCCTGCGGTGATCGTCACCAGCGGCAGTATGGAAAAGCCCAATGCGGCAACGGTGGCTTGGACGGGAATCGTCTGCTCCGAGCCCCCTATGACCTATATTTCCCTGCGGAAATCCCGACACAGCCACAAGATCATCTCCCAAACGGGAGAATTCGTGATCAATCTGACCACAGGCTCTCTTGCCAAGGCCGCCGATGCCTGCGGCGTTTACACGGGAGCAAAAATGGATAAGATCAAGGCCTATTCCCTGACAGCGGAAAAAGCCTTTCAGGTTTCCTGCCCCACCTTGGCACAAAGCCCCGTTTCCTTGGAGTGTAAGGTGGAAGAGATCCGTGAATTGGGAAGCCACGATATGTTTTTGGCCCGCATCGTTTCGGTGGATGTGGAGGAGGAATATATGGATGCCAACGGAAAACTGGATCTGAAAAAGGCAAATCTTCTTGCCTATTCCCACGGCGATTACATTCAATTGGGAAAGAAGATCGGCTCCTTTGGCTTTGCCGTAAAAAAGAAAAAGAAGCGCTGACAAAAGCCCCGCCCCTTTCACTCAAGGGTGAAAGGGGCGGGGTATTTTATTCGGTGGGAAACAGAGGGGTATTTTGAACGAAGGAGAGAAAGGCCATCATTCCCTCGGTCTTTCGGCGCTCCTTTTTCAAAACGAGGCTCACCTGACAGGAAAGCTCACGGTCGGTAGGAATGGGAACCGTATCACCTCCCCGATCCACGAGAGATTGAAACAGAAAGCCTACGGCAAGGCCCTTTTTCAGGGCAAGCTGAACCGTGGATAACTGCTTGGTTTGAAGCATAATATGAGGGGTCACGCCCCGCTGAGAAAACCAGCGCTTCACGAGGCCTGTTTGAAAAAAGCTATCCTCAAACAACACCAAAGGAACGCCTTTTAGGTCCTCGGGGGAAACGGTGCTTTTCCCGCAAAGGGGCGAAGCCTTCCCCGCACAGCAAACAAGAGAAAGCTTTTGCACCGAAAGAGACTGATATTTCCCATCCACGGGGCCGCTGTGAGGGAGAAACACAAGATCCAATTCATCCTTTTCAAGCCCCTCCAAAAGATCCTGACGGCTTCCCTCCGTCAAAAGAAGGGACAGCGAAGGGTGCTGTGGAGAAAAGGAGGTGTAAATGGAGGGCAGGATCATAGAGCCGATCATGGGAGGAACCCCCAATCGCAGAAGGCTTCTTCCCTTGCCCATTTCCTCAAGCTCACGCTCACACCTCTCCACTCTTCGGAGAATATCCTGTGCCAACAAATTGAGGGCTTCCCCCTCGGGGGTAGGAACGACACCACGGTGGTGGCGGCGAAACAAGGTCACGCCGTACCCGGCTTCCAGATCCTTGATACAGGCGGAAAGGGAGGGCTGGGAAACGTGCAGATGCAGGGCCGCCGCAGAAAAGGAGCCCAAGGAACAAATGGTGGAAAAGTATTTCAGTTGTGTCAGATTCATAGCATCCTCCTTTTGTTTCATTATATAGTTTCTATCTATATTTGTCAATAAAATATGTATTTTACAAATACCGCATCATACGTTATACTATGGGTATCAAGCCTTAGGAGGTAGAATATGATCACACACAGAATTGCTGTCATCGGCGGGGACGGGATCGGCCCCGAGGTCATAAAGGAAGGAGTCAAGCTGTTAAAGCGGGTGGCCGAGCTTGACAAAGGCTTTGCCTTTGAGTTCGTTTCCTTTCCTTGGGGATGCGATTATTACAAGAAAAACGGAAAAATGATGCCTGAAAACGGCCTCGAGATCTTATCGGAATTTGATGCCATTTTGCTGGGTGCAGTGGGAGCTCCCGATGTGCCCGATCACATTTCCCTTTGGGAATTGCTTTTGGCCATCCGCAAGGGCTTTGACCAATATGTCAATCTGCGCCCCGTAAAGCTCCTTGAGGGCGCTCCCTGCCCCTTGAAGGAGGTAACGCCCCAAGAGGTGGATATGATCTTCGTAAGAGAAAACAGCGAAGGAGAATATGCGGGAAGCGGAAGCTGGCTCTACAAGGGAAAGCCCAACGAAGTGGTCATTCAGGACGGGGTCTTTTCCCGTGCAGGCTGTGAGAGGATCATTCGCTACGCCTACAAGCTGGCAAAGGAAAAGAAAAAGAGCCTTACCAGCATCAGCAAGGCCAATGCCCTCAATTACTCCATGGTATTTTGGGATCAGATCTTCCGTGAGGTAGGAAAGGAATTCCCCGAGGTCAAGACCCACTCCTATTTGGTGGATGCCGCCAGTATGTTTATGATCAAGGATCCCGCTCGCTTTGAGGTGGTGGTCACCTCCAATCTATTCGGCGATATTCTCACGGATCTGGGAGCCGCCATTGCAGGGGGAATGGGCCTTGCGGCAGGCGCAAATCTAAACCCCGAGAGAAAATTCCCCTCCATGTTTGAGCCCATTCACGGCTCTGCCCCCGATATTGCGGGAAAGGGCCTTGCCAATCCTCTGGCAACCGTGTGGTCTGCCAGCCAGCTGCTTGACTTTTTCGGGCACGAGGAATGGGGCAAAAAGGTGTTGGACTGCATTCAGCGAGCCTTGGTTGAGAAAAAGGTACTGACCCCCGATCTTGGTGGGAGCGCTACCACAAGTCAGGTGGGAGATGAGATCCTGCGGCTTTTGGAGGAATAAAAAAGGAAGAAGCAACGGTACGGGTCGTACCGTTAAGGACAGTAAAAGAGCTGTGTAGAAAATATCTACACAGCTCTTAATTTTGTCTTATACCTTGGCAAGCAGGACATTTTGGCACCAAATGTCACTTGTTAGGAGAACCTAAAACCCTTTAAAAAGTTGCTTCAGTGTCATATCGTTCTGAACTTTCAAAACGAATTGTTAATTGTTCTTTTTCGAAGGCAGTTCTTTCAATTATAGTTTCAGGGTAAATAATAACACCACCACTCTCAATGAAAGAAACATCATCCATAATACACTGGAACTCATACACGAAGGAACCAGATTTATCTACAAATACAATTCTTTGAATATAGTCTGCTTGGCCGGCTTCAACTTGGGTAATCGATATGTCTAAATTGTATTTTTTAGCAAACTCTTCTCCGTCCATATAACCATCAGTGAAATTAAAAACATAAGCTCTATCAAACTCAAACGAGAATATATCTTGAACAGTTGCCGTTTCTTGCTTGTTTATAACAGAAATAAGTTTTGATTTATAATCTTCGTTTTTTTGATTACAAGCCGCCAAACTAAACAAAATTATCCCACAAAGAATTACGGTAAATAATCTTTTGATTTTCATTTTCTTTGCCTCCTTTATAACAATATTTTAGCATAAAATCATAGTGAGTTCAATATCAAAAAAATCACCACCGATTGCTCGGTGGTGATTTTGCGATATCATTCAACTACTGGCCTTAAGAGTATCTCTCTTAGGTTGCTACTTCTTTTTTCTCATTATACGAGATAGGGGGAATCCCAAAGCTTTAAGGTCTGACCGAGGCCAAGCTTTTTGGCATTCTGATACAGGTCATAGCCCCAGCCCACATCCCAAACGGGCATACCGCCCGTAACGAAGCAGATGCGATCCTCGGGAGACTCTCTGCCCACACGGGTGCCGCAGATGATATCACCAAGGCTGGTGGCTTCGGTGATGGGAGGCAGTTTTCCCTCGTACATCATACGGTAGGCCTGCACGCCGATGCCGTTGATAAAGCGCTCGTTCTCGGGAAGCTGCAGGTGCTCATCAAAATAAACCTCGTGCATTCTGGCATTGTCCCAAACCAGCTTGGCGCTGGAGAAATAAGCCTCGTCAATGTTGCAGCGGCCTGTGAAGATGATCACACTGCCTGCCTTAAGCCAATCGTTGACGATGTTGACGGGCTTTACGGAGGAGGCGGCAACGCTGACGATATCGGCACATCTGACGGCTTCCTCCAAGCTCTTGGCGGCTCTGCCGGAAATGCCGTATTTCTCTGCCATTTCCTCGGCAAAGGCACGGGCCTTTTCCTCTACCAGATCATACACCACGATCTCCTTTAAGGCCTTGGCCTCCTGTGCGATGCCCTCAAAGCAAGCCTTGGAAACGGGGCCTGCGCCGATGCAGGAGCAAACGGCGGCATCGGGGTTGGCAAGGTAACGGGTGGCAACGCCGGGAACACAGCCGGTACGAACGGAGCTGATGAGGTTGCCCGACATGAGAGCGATGGGCTCGCAGGTATCCACATCGTTGAGCATTACCATTAAAATGGAGCGAGGAAGGCCTCTGGTGGGGTTGATGATGTTGGAGCCGTACCACTTCTGCCCTGCTACATGGAATCGGCCTCCCACATAAGCGGGCATTGCCATAAAGCGGCGGTCGGGGCCGTCCACAGGCATTCCTTCAAACTCGGTCTCCTTGGGGAATTTCATGGCAATTCCGTGGGAATTGCGCTTGTCTCCACCCATAACATAGTCACCCGTGCTCAAAAGACGGAAGATCTCCTCCTCCACATCAATGCATCTCTTGTAATCAAGAGCGCCTGCACGGATCATATCTTCTTCATTCAAATACAAAAACTCGGTTGTTTTTCCCATTGTTTTCCCTTTCTTTGTAGTAATTGCTTTTTCTTCATTATACCTAATATCCCGTTTATGTCAAGTTTTTATGCAATTATTTGATTTTTTAGTAATAATGACCATAAAAATGTAGTAAAAAATACATTGACTATTTTTTTCCTTTGCAGTATAATTTGGATGTATCAGGAGGTGATGGAATGAATCCGGTTGAACTGATCCGTCAAAGGCTGTCGCTGATGACCCGCTCGGAAAAGGCGGTGGCCAATGCTTATTTTGACAAGACCGATGCTTTTTTATTCGGCACGCTGGATGAAGTGGCAAAGCTTTCTCAGGTGAGCACCACCTCGGTCTTGCGCTTTTGCCGCAGACTTGGCTTTGAGGGCTTCAAGGATTTTCAAAACGAGGTTCGCTCCGCCGGTGCCACCCACCCCAATTTGCCCGAAAAATTCAGCCGTACCGTAAAGGAAGGGAGAAATTCCCTTTTGTCCCGCTCGGTGCTCCAAGGGATCCTTTGTATTCAGGAAAGCTTTCAGGGGCTTGATGAATACACATTGGAGGAAGCGGTGAAGCGGATCTTGAAGGCAAGGCGGGTCTGGGTCTTCGGAAGGAAGGAATCCTTTTCCCTCGCTCATTACGCCTATACCCGACTGACTGCGGTGCGCTCCGATGTGTTTCTCCTCTCATCTCCCCTCTCGGGAGATGTGGAGAGCCTGTTGGATGTGACGGAAGAGGATCTTTGCCTGTTTTTCCTCTTTCACCGATACACCACCGCCTCCCAAGAGATCTTCCATCTGCTTCAAAAAAGAGGGGTGCCCCTCATTTGGATCACCAATCCCCCGCTTTCTCTGCCGCAAGGGAAAAAGACCCTGACTCTCCCCTGTCGGGTGGATGCAGGCGGCATTAAAAACACGGCGGCAGCCCCCATTGTGTTATGCGACTATTTGTGCAACGCCGCAGCCGCCGCAGGCAGTCGTGCCGCATTGGAGCATATGAAGCAATGTGAAGAAATTTTTTGTGAAACCAATTCAGTAGAGGATCAAAGAGAATGGAAATCAAACAAACCTTAAAAGGCTACGTATTCGTTGTACTCAGCGCCATCATTTACGGGCTGATGCCCATGATGACAAAATTTATTTACGGGGAAGGGGTATCCACCCTTTGTCTTGTGTTTCTGCGAAACGCTCTCGCCCTGCCCCTGCTTGCCCTTCTTGCTCTGTGGGATAAAAAGACCCTGAAGATCACCCCCAAGGCATTGCCCTCTATCGCCCTGATCTCCCTATTGGGTCTTGCCGTCACACCTCTTTTGCTCTTTTACTCCTATCGCTTCATTGCCTCGGGCACCGCAACGGTCTTTCACTTTATTTATCCTGCCATGGTGGTATTGATGGGAGTTATCTTCTTCCGCAGAAAGGCGGAAAAGGAAAAGGTGATCAGCGCTCTTGTTTGTCTTGCGGGAGTTTGCCTGTTTTACGATCCCGGTGCCACCTTGGATCTGCGAGGGAGCGCTGCCGCTTTGGCTTCGGGCTGTACCTTTGCCTTGTATGTGATCCTGCTTTCGTATTTCAAGCACAAGGAGATCTCGGGCTTTTTGCTGAATTTCTACGTGTCGCTTGTGAGCACGGTGGCTTTGGGGATCGTTTTGATCTGCTCGGGAGAATTTGCCTTTCCCTCAAGTCTCTTCGGCTGGTGCCTGACCACGGTCTTTGCTCTCTCGGTAACGGTGGGAGCCGTGGGGCTGTTTCAGCAGGGAACCTTTCTGGTGGGGCCTGAAAAAGCCTCGGTTTTAAGCACGATGGAGCTGATGACCGGCGTCATCACGGGTATTTTGGTGTTCCACGAGGCCTTCAATCTGCGAACCGCCATCGGCGCCGTTTTGGTTTTTTTGGCAGGCCTTTTGATCGCCGTATTCGATTTGAAAAAAGCAAAAAAAGAATCTGATCCAAAATAAAAAAAAGGAACCGAAATCTCAAGGATTTCGGTTCCTTTTTTCTTTATCAGATCTTGCGGTACGCCTTATAGCGGTGGACGATATTCAGATCCTCCTCCAGATCAAAGCCGTGGGCTCCCACAATATCCTTATTGTCATAGCGGGGGAAGCCGTTTTCTTCATCGATCAGGTGGCCGCCGTGATCCATGGCAAAGGAAAGAAGGGTGTTGTGGTGCTTCCAGTTGCGACGGATCAGGTCGGAAAGAAGAGCGAAATTGTGCACGTTACTGCGAAGCTCGGAAAGGGCCTCACAGCTTTCGGGGCCGTAGTTATGGGCTTCGGCATCGTAGTTGCCGTTGTAGATAACGATGAAATCGTGCTCATCCTTCAGGATCAATTCCACTCCCACGGCAGTGGCCTCATCCCAATCACGGCAAATGAAATAATCCATTTTTCTTTCCTGATAGATCACACCGAGGCTGCATTGAGCGTAGGACACGATGGCGGGCTTTTTCCCCGCGCGGATCAGAGCATCAAAGAGGGTGTCGATACGGATAACGGGCTTGACATACCCCTGAATTCCGTGAACCGAGGGCTGAGCACCGGTATACATGGTACCGAAGCAAACGGGGGTAAAGGAAGGGAGCACGGAGCAAAGCGGGAGCTCAAGATCCGTATGTCCATCAAGGGCAGCGGTATAGAAGGGATGCTTGCGGTACACCCACTGAGAAATGGCATCGGGATTATACATCACCACACGGTCGGCCTTTTCTCCGCCGAAGGCACGGTCAATATATTGGGTCAGCTTTTCATTGGGGGCGGCAGCTTGATGGGGCGCCTCGATTCCCATGGCATAGGCAAGAGCGGCGCAAACGCCGTCCAAGGAATTGGGATTTTTCATATCGGCTCCTTTTTACTATTGTTTTCTGTTTTTTATTATATATCGCATTTTGGGAAAAATCAAGGGAAAAGCTGATTTATCCCGAGCTTCTTGCCTCAAAAGAGGAGCGATCTAAAGTGATACCGCCTGCGGCTGATGATATGCGGGGCCTGCGGCTTGGATAAACAAAAAGACCGATTTTGTCCGGTAGACAAAATCGGTCTTTTTTCTGCGAAAGGGTAACCAAAGTAAGGGGGTGCAAATCGGGTTTAGGGAGGTGCATTTTTCAAATTTCGGGGATTAATACTTACCCCAATCCCGAAGCATTTCTCGGAAATATGAGCGTTTATATTCTCCTGTCAACATCTCAATGTTCAAGAAAGAATAAAAACAATCCATTTCTTTACACCAATCAGCAACTTTATTATCTATTAAAAAATCAGGGGGTGTGGTAAGACCAATAACAACACCGTTCTTGCTCCCGTAGTTTGAAATATACCCAAACGCTTCTATTTCATCGGTAAGATTGAATGGACTTACAAACTCAAAACCAAACTCTTCTGATGCCAATATAAAATTATGTCTTGCATTTTTGATTTGTTCATCAACTAACATACAATCACCGCCTTTTTTTCATTATATCATAAAAAAATAACCGCAATTTGTATCAAAGTTGCGGTTATTTTTTGGCGGAGAAGCGGGGATTTGAACCCCGGCGCCAGAATAATCCGACCTAACGGTTTAGCAAACCGTCCCCTTCGACCTGCTTGGGTACTTCTCCAAATCGTATTCGGTTTTTTTGAAAGAAAAAAGCCACCGAAGCGGCTTTTTTCTTGGCGGAGGGAAAGGGATTCGAACCCTTGTGGGATTGCTCCCAAACGGTTTTCAAGACCGCCTCGTTATGACCACTTCGATATCCCTCCAAATCAGGGACAATGAAGATTATAGGTCATTTTTCTTCTTTTGTCAAGGGATTTGGAGGGAATTTTGTTTTTTCTTTTTCTCATTTCGAGAATAACAAAGATCGAGAGTCCATACACTATGAAAAAAAGGAGTTTTTTCTATGTGGCAAAAAATCAAACCCTATGTGATCGGCATTGTCTCTGCCCTTTTGGTGGGAGGCTTGGCGGCCTTTCTGACCCGTGACAGCATGGATCTTTATAACTCCGTCAAGACCCCGCCCCTCTCTCCTCCCTCCATTCTCTTCCCCATTGTATGGACGATCCTTTATATTCTTATGGGAATCGGAGCGGCTCTTGTTTATCAAAACCGCAAAAAGGATCCTGACAGTGCTTCCACGGGACTTTTTACCTACGGGATCAGCCTTGCGGTCAATTTCTTTTGGAGTCTGATCTTCTTTTCCGCCAAGGCCTATCTTTTTGCCTTCATTTGGCTTTTGTGCCTGTTACTGCTCATTCTGCGGTATATCATCTATTACAAGAGGGTTTCTCCCGCAGCGGCCTATTTGCAAATTCCCTACGCTGTTTGGGTGGCCTTTGCAGGATATTTGAATTTTGCCATTTACCTTCTCAATCAGTGACGAACGGGCTCTGTGGGCCCTGTTAAGGAATTGAAATTCTGATTGGGTCTTTGGCCGGGATAATAAAAATAGGTGAATTTGATGGAATACAGATCGCACACGATATAGTTTCCGATCACATCGTCAAACAGGACCACGTATCCCGTTCCCACAAGATACAAAATTCCCTGCTTTCGCACGATGCGCTCGGTGCCGATGAGAAATTCCATCACCACATACTCCCCAATGTTTTCGGCCAGAACCTTTTGAACAGAGCCGATCATGGAGGGGTCGTTAAAGCTTTGCTGAGGCGGAGGGGAAAAGCCCTCCCGAGGAGTCGGCACAAAGCGGTTTTGTTCATTTTGATACTGAT
Organism: Eubacteriales bacterium; assembly: GCA_045543495.1. GTDB lineage: Bacteria > Bacillota > Clostridia > Oscillospirales > SIG627 > RGIG5579. Next base: position 22,561 of record JAZQMO010000023.1, read on the forward strand.
AGGGATCCATATTTTCTCCTTTCGTTATGTTTCTTCGTAAGCGGGGGTAGGATCATAAAAGCAATGCTCCCCGATGCGAACGGCAAAGCGCCCCACGCCCGAAGGAAAATTTCGGGGGCAGGAGGACGAATAGGGATTGAAAAACCAAAGGGCGCTCCCAAGCCCTGCCAGACGGTTCCCTGCAATGGCCCAATCGGCAATATCGTAATGGACTCCCGTGGGGTTCATATTGTATATGTTTTGGGGATTGTATTCCCCACCTACGGTTTCCATGGCGCAAACGAATTGCCCCCGCTGAAAGATCACATCCCGCAGGGTATTGGCCACTCGGCCGTACTCTCCCCTTGTTGTTTGCACCCGATTCATCACCACTGAGGCCACCGCCTTCATTCCGTTGTCCCCTTCTCCGCCTGCCTCGCACTGAACGAGCCTTGCCAAAAGCTCCCGATCGGAATAAGCCACTTTATCACCTCCCGTACTCATATCTTATGAAAAAAGAAGCGTTTGGTGACGCTTCTTTCTTGATTTTCTCTTTTTCTTATGATATACTGAAAAAAGCAAATGAATTGGAGGATACCAGTATGAACGGTCAAAACAAGGTGCTCGCCGTAGTAGGCGGGCGCACCATTACAGAAGAGGATGTTCAGAGAACCCTTATGAATCTGGGGCAGAGAGCACAGCAGTACAACTCTCCTCAGGGCAGACAGGTGATTTTGGATCAGATCATCAACAAGGAGCTGGTGTTGATGGATGCCAAAAAGAACCTTTACGAGCACGATGCCGAATTCAAGGCAGAATTGGAAAAGCTGAAAAACGAGCTTTTGGCAAACTTTTACGTGGACAAGGTTCTGCGTGATGTAAAGGTAGGCGAGAGCGAGGTTAAGAAGTATTTTGATGAGCACGCCGAGGAATTTCAGGGTGAGGAAAGCGTTAAGGCAAGCCACATTCTGGTAGAGACCGAGGAAAAGGCAAAGGATATTCTCGCCAAGATCGAAAAGGGCGAGATGACCTTTGAGGATGCGGCAAAGGCATTCTCCTCCTGCCCCTCCTCTCAGCAGGGCGGCGATCTGGGAGAATTCGGCAGAGGCCAGATGGTTCCCGAATTTGACAGCGCTTGCTTTGAGATGGCAGTAGGCGAATTAAGAGGCCCTGTGAAGACTCAGTTCGGCTTCCACCTGATCCGTCTGGATGCCAAGAATGAAGCCAAGCCCCTGACCTTCGAGCAGGTGAAAAATCAGCTTCACGATAAGCTTCTCTCCGAGGCACAGCAGAAGGCATATCAAAGCAAAATGAATCAGCTCCGCATTCTCTACCCCGTAGATATGTCGGGCATTCTGTAAAAAGAAAACAAGAGCAGTGAAAACTGCTCTTGTTTTCTTTAGAGAAGCCAGATCAGATACGCCATTTCGCTAAAACCGATGCCGAGGGCAATGATCAGGGCAAAATAGGCGACATAGAAAAGAAAAGTGAGGGCGATGGAAAGAATGAAGCCTGTCAAAGCTCCCTTTCCTGCTTTTTTGGCACGGGCAGGCTCGGTATCCTGACAAAACAGATACACCAAAAGCCCTGCCAGCGGAATGAAAAAGCCGAGCCACCACCAGCCCGCTCCCGCAGACCCGCTCTCTTTTTTCACAAGCTTATCCACCGACACTCCGCAGCCGAGGCAAACGGAAGCGTTGGGATTGATTTCTCTGCCACAGTTAGGACAAAACATTGATTACCTCCAAAAGAAAAGCTCTGCCATCGGCAGAGCTTTTTTTGCATTAGAACAACTTGTTGGGATCTACAACGTACTTATCGGTAAGGATCTTGATAAAGTCGATCAGCGCAAGAATGCTGCCGATATAGAAGCAGAAGGAAAGAACGATCTTCATTACACCCTTCTTGGTTTCGCCCAGCATAAAGTTGTGAATGCCGAGGCCGCCCAGGAAGAAGCAGACAAGAGCGATCATAATCTTATCCTTGCCGTTGAGATACTCACCGTTGGCGCCTGCCTTCTTAATGGCAACACCGCAGCTGAGACAAACATCTGCCTTAGGATCAACTGCATTACCGCAGTTCGAACAAAAAGCGTTTCCGTCACCGGTCTTAACGCCGCACTTCAGGCAGATGGCCTGATTGTCGTTCATTGCTTCGCCGCAATTTCTACAAAACATAGTATAACCTCCAAAGATAAAATAGTACCTTGTACCTTGAAAACAGTTTATCATAACGAAAAAACCTTGTCAACAAAAAAGACATATTTTTTTCATAAAATGACAAGACTTGACACCCAATGGACCACAAAGCCAAGGCCGATAAAACCAAGAAGTACATAATCCCACTGCTTCTTTTGAAACAGGCCCCCATCCTTCAAAAGATAAAGGAACAGAATGGGAAGAGAAAACACCATAGGGTGAAAAGAAAAAGCGGCGGCAAAATCAAAATGCAAAAGAGACCGGATCGCTCGGGTCATTCCGCAGCCGGGGCAAGGAAGGCCGAGGGTAGCCTGAAAAAGACAGGGAACTTGAAAATAAGAAAGGATGAGAAGAAGAACGGCGTAGGCCGCAAGAAAAGCGATTTTGAGAAAAAAGCGCTTTCGTTTCATATCGTTCTCCTTTCTGACGGGAAAAGAGCGGCAGAGCCGCTCTTTTTATCTGCCGCGAATGGCGTCAATGGGCTTTTTGGAAGCGATCCTTCTCACAGGGAGAAAGCTTGCCACAAAGGCGGCAAGGACGCTTGTGCCAAACAGCAGAAGCACCTGACGGATGGAAAAATGGAGCAGGGTAATGAGAATTCCCGTTTCGGAACGGAAGAAGTGGTTGATCAAAAGAACCGCCCCGAGGGTGCCTGCGGCTGACAGGACAAAATTGATCATGGCAATGCAAAAGCTCTCGGAGAAGAAGATGCGGAACACATCTCCCGAACGGGCTCCGATGGCACGCAGAATACCGATCTCTTGCTTCTTATAGGCAATACTGGTGCCGATGAAATTGGCCAGCATCAAGGAAGCAAAGAGGGCAAAGCCAAGGCCGATATACAAAAAGACATCTGCCAAGATCACAAGAAGCTCGTGGATCCCATCCAATTCAAAGGTGACGGGGTTTTGCAATTCATAACGAACGGGATGATCCTCTCTGTAGCAATAACGAACAAGCCTTTCCAAGGCGGCTCGGTCTGTGGGCATTTGTCCCACGGCGTACTGATAGGTGCCGTCACCCGAGATCAAAACAAGCTCCAGAAGGGAATCGCTTGCCAGGATCACGGTGTTGAGCCGAGCCTTGGAAAGAGTTTCATCCTCCAGAAGGATTCCCACGATGCGGCCATTCTTTACCCTTTTCTGATGACCCGTATGATAGGAGTAGCTTGTGATCTCCGTTTCGCCGATCTCCCGACAGAAGGAAAGAAGTTTGGCCTGATCCTGTGGGGAAAGGGCCGACCACAAAAATCTTCCGTCCTCGCTGTAGTAATTCTTTTCTCCGTCAAAATCGGGGACGTAGCCGAAGTGCCCCAAAAGCACATCAATGCTGACAACGATCTCATTTTCCTCAAGGGTCTTTTTCTCTCCATCCAGCCAAGCGATGGAATAGCCCTCGGAATCGGACAGGGTGCCGTAATACTCACTGCCGAAATAATTTTTCATTTCGTCATTTCCCACGGCAAAATCAAGGTAGCCGTTTTCGGGGCGGGAGAACAGAGGCTCGGATGCCAAAATTCTTTCGAGGCACCCCTCCCCCACCAACGCCACCTGACACAGGGAGTAGGAACGGATGCCGCGAAGCTCGGACATCAGAGCATAGTTGATCAGATCCTCGGCGGTGGTAATATCCTCATCCTTTTCGGTGAGGGGACGGTAGCGATCCAGATCGAAGCCGGAGGACACCACACCCACCACCTCATATTCCGTGCCGCCCAAGGGGATCTTTCTTCCCAGCATATCCTCAGGGGTACGAACGGTATCGTACTGCGGCTTTTTCCCATCTGCCTCGGGTTCTTTCAAAAAGCCGCCGATGTAGAAGGTTTCGCAAATATACTCGCTGATGGCGATCTCATTTTTGTCGCCTTGGGGCAATCTGCCTGCCAAAAGCTCCATTCCCATTCCCGCAAGCGCATCCTTCCCGCTGACCTGGGTAAAGCCGTTGAAGGAATAGGGATAGATATGGAAATCGGATTGGGTGAACTCGGCCTTTTCGTTATAAAGGGATTGGAAGGACAGATCCTGCCCCATGGGGACAAAGACTCCCTTGACCGCAACCCCCGAATCCTCTCGGATCTGTTTCAATTCCTCTTCGCTGATCTTGCCTCGCTGAGAAAAGTAAAACGCTTCCCCGTCCTTTATATCATCAAATTTTTCCGCACGGACCACGGAGGCATAGGTAATGCCCGAATCCAAAATGGAATTGATGCAGGAGGTAATATGGTCATACGCTCCGAAGGTATCCGCAAGGCCAAAGAGACCGAAGGCGACACAGGAGAGCAAAATGGTAAAGGCAAGGCGGATCTTTTTGTGCTTCAGGGCACCCGAGCCCATACGGAAGGCGGCCTTCAGGGGAAGGCGGGAGCGAATAAGCTTCAAGGCTTCTCCACTCAGCTTTTCCTCCACGGGAACCGCGGGGCGGGAAACACGGCCCACCCTTTCCTTGGGCCGAACAGAAAGGCTCTTTCCCTCCTCCAAGGCGGCAAGGTATTCATTGATCTGAATGCGGTCTGCCTCCGTTAAGCGGTAGCCTGCCGAAATGCGAACCTCCCCCTCCTCAAAGGAAAGGGATTTTTCCTCCTCGGCAGAAGAGGCGGCGATAAACTCCTCATCGGAGATGACACGGCCATCGGACAACTCAATGATGCGGTCAGCATAGAGCTGAGCAAATTCACGGTCGTGGGACACCACGATCACAAGACGGGTGCGGGAGAGGGACTTGAGAGTATCCAGCACCTGCTTTCCCGTTACGGAATCCAAGGCGCCTGTGGGCTCATCGGCCATAATGATCTTGGGATCCTTCACCAAGGCACGGGCAATGGCGACTCTTTGCTTTTGGCCGCCCGAGAGCTCATTGGGCTTACGGGAGCCGTAGCCCTCCAGATCCACCTCACGGAGGATGGCGCCGATGGCCTCATCCGTTGCCTTTTTGCCTTGCAGCTCCAAGGCGAGGGCCACATTGGCGCCCACGGAAAATTCTTCCAGCACATTGTATTCCTGAAAGATGAAGCCAACATAGGTATTGCGGTAGGAATCGAAATCGGACTGACGAAAATGGCTGGTCTTAGAGCCTGAGATGACGATCTCGCCCGAATCGAAGGTATCCAGCCCACCCAAAACATTCAGAAGGGTGCTTTTTCCGCTTCCGCTCTTTCCCAAAAGAAAGACCATCCCCGTATCGGGAAAGGTGAGCGAAACCGAATCCAGCGCCTTCACGGAAGGGCTTTTCTTCAGCTGATAGATCTTGGTCAGTTGTTTGATCTGAAGCATACATTTTCCTTTCTTTATAAAAGAGGATCAAAAAGCTCCCGAAGAAAATCGTGATACAGGGTATAGCCATAGGAATTGAAATGAACCTGGTCATTGCAATGCAGGTCCTCTCGGATGCGGTCATAATGGCCGATATCGGCGGGATCCGAGAAGAAAAAGGGCTGATGCACCATGGAAACGGGCGTGCACTTTTCAAACTGCTCACACATTTCGTGGACGCACTTGGAATAGCGCTCTCTTCTGGCGGCATACTGCGCCGTGGCATATTTATGGCGCAGAGTCACCGTATCAACGAAAACATACACGGGAATTTCGGGGAAATCTGCCTTGGCGTACTGGATCACCCTTGCAGTGATCTGACACACCTCCTCGGGGGTGTAGCCAAAGCTGAAATCGTTTCCGCCTGCGGCCAAGGCAAGGGCCTTGGGCTCGTAGGGGGTGACCATACGGTGGTAGTAATACAGAAGATCATCTGCGCTGGAGGTGCCGAAGCCGTGATTGAGAATGGCGGGGGTGCCATCCTTATTGAGAACGGTCTCCTCCACATTGGGGTGACCCCAGCGGTTGTCGGGCTTGCAGCGGGTAAAGGTGGAGTGGCCGTAAAGAATGATCCTTCCCTTCTCCACGGGCTTTGCCTCATAGGCCTCGATCTGCTTATCGAAGCGGCGAATTTTCAGTTTGGATCCGTACATCATTTCTCCTTTCAAAGCAGGGGCTCAAAAAGAGTCCTCAAAAAGTCCATAAACTCCAGATATCCCTCGGAATTCAAGTGGGAGCGATCGCCGAACATGGTAATCCCCACTCGCTCATAAGCACCTGCATCCTCGGGCTTTTCAAAGAAAATGGGAAGATCCACCAAAGAAACGAAGGTGCAGCCCTCCTGATCGCAAAGCTCGCGGAGAAGCTTGTCATAGCGGTCACGGCGAGCGGCGCTCGCTCCCACCGCCACCTTTTGCCCCTGTGTGGGCACCAAGGAAAAGCAATAAATGGGGATCTCGGGAAATTCGGCACGGGCATACTGAATGACACGGGCCTGAAGGTCCACCACCTCATCGGCAGAATAGCCGTAGGCAAAATCGTTGTTTCCCGCCGCAAGCACCAAGGCCTTGGGCTCGTAGGGAGTGACCATACGGTGGTAGTAATACAGAAGGTCATCGGCACTGGAGGTACCGAAGCCGTGATTGAGAACGGCGGGGGTACCGTCTTTATTGAGAATGGCCTCTTCTACATTCACATGACCCCAGCGATTGTCGGGCTTACAGCGGGTAAAGAGGGAGTGGCCGTACAGAAGGATCCTTCCTTTCTCCACGGGCTTTGCCTCGTAGGCCTCGATCTGCTTATCGAAGCGGCGAATTTTCAGTTTTGATCCGTACATTGTTGTTTCCTCCTATGATTGGGTTGATTTGGATTGCTTTTTATCTTCTCTTCTTTGCACCAGCCGATGATAGATCCAAAGCCCCAAAAGGCTGATGGCGGCGGCCAGCAAAAACACCACAAGGGCAAAAAGATACTTTTCTTCTCCCAGCGCATTGCCCCCTACGGTGGAGGTGACCACCGACGGGATCCGCGCAAGACCTGCCAAAAGAAGCCAGTGTCCCAGCTTCATTTCGGTCAGCCCCACAAAATAGCTAATGAGATCCTTGGGGGTTCCGGGAATGAACATAATCAAAAACAGAACGGCTTCGAATTTGCGGTGGTTTTGCAAAAATTTCAGGGAATGGATCTTTTCCAGCGGGAAAAAGACCTCTACCAATTTAATCCCCAAAAGACGAACCAGAAGAAAGACCAGCGCACTTCCGATGACGATGCCCGCCAAAACAAGGAGGGTTCCCTCCAGACTTCCGAAGGCAATGCCTGCGGCGATCTCCAAGGGCTCGCCGGGAATGAGGGCTATCACCACCTGAAGCACCACCATTCCCACGAAAATGAGCCTTGCTCCCCAGCCCTTCTCCTCCACCCAAAGGCGGAAGGCCTCGGGATCCTCGAAGAAGGAAAGAAGGGGCTTGCCCAAGAATACGGTGATCACAAGGAAGAAAAGGATCACCACGACCACTGCCGCCAAGGACAGGATCTTGCGATGCTTTTCGGTCATAGGCTCACTCCTTTTCTTTGATCTTCACTTGATTTTTTATTTCTTCCCAAGCCTCGGGATGCTCCACATAATACTTGGGGCACATTTTTCCCGTAACGTCATAGTGGCGGATAATGTCATCCCGCTCCAAATCAAATTCCTCGCAAAGCCAAGACAGAAGGCGGATCAGCGAGGCGTGGGTCACGGGGGAAAACTCGCCCGTTTCATCGGGGTGGCACACCTCAATGGAAATGGTATCCAAATTGCGCTCATTGGTGGCACTGGATTTTTCATTCAGGGGAACACAAAGGATCACCTCACCCTCCAGACCCACAATAAAATGGGAGCTGGTGGTGGAATCAGGGGAATTAAAATAATTTCGGTTGGCCATGGCGGTGGAGCCGGGGTTGGCCACATAATGCACGGCAAGGGCGCGCACCGCCTCCAATTCTTCTCCGCGGCGGGAGGCGCCGTCCACCGAGATCAGCTGCACCCGAACCCAATCGGGAAGATTCTCTACTCCCACATCCGCTTCCTCTTCGGTGGTCGGGCTCGGCTCCTGTGAGAAGGGATCCGCAAGGCAAAAGGCCAAAACGGCAAGGGAAAACAAAAGGACAGAGCAAAACAGGATCACAGGCCACAGGGGCCCTTTTTGCTTTTCCTGCGCCAAGGCTTTGTCCGCCTTGACGGGAGAATCCGTTTTGAAATCCGACATACAAACCTCTTTAAACTTAAATTCGCTCAAAGGACAAGGTCACCTTAAACAGATCCCCGTCCACCACAACATCAAACACGCCGTTTTGCAGCTCGGTAAAGCTTTTGGCAATGGCAAGGCCAAGGCCGCTTCCCTCACTTTTGCGGGACATATCTCCTTGCACGAAGCGCTCAGTCAATTCCTCCCCGCTCCTTTGGGGGCGGGCGGCGGAAATGTTGCGAAAGATCAATTCACAGCGGCCGCCGTTTTCACGGGCGGTCAGATACACACGGGTTCCCGAGAGGGCATATTTTGTGATGTTGTTCATTAAATTATCCACCACACGCCACAGTCTTTTCCCGTCGGCCAAGACAAACAGGGGCTCCTGCGGCACCTCAAGACAGGGCGAAAGGCCCGCTTCCTCAAGATTCAGCTGATACTCCCCTAAGGTCTGCTCCAAAAAGACCTTCAGATCCAAGGGAGCCAAGGTCACGGGGAGAACGCCGCTGGCGGCCTTGGAGGATTCCACAAGATCCTCCGTAAGCTTTCGCAAGCGAAGGCTTTGACGGTCCAAAACCTCCAAATATTCCCGAAGCTTTTGGTTTTCGGTCTCTTCCTTTTTCATCAGATCCACATAATTGACAATGGAGGTGAGAGGGGTTTTGATGTCGTGAGAAACATTGGTAATGAGCTCTGTTTTGAAGCGCTCACTTTTCATTTTTTCTTCCACGGCCCTCTCCATTCCCTCCGCGGAACGGTTCAAGGCCTCTCCCAAAGAGCGGAGGCCCGGAGGGAGGCGGGCGGAATCACAGCGATGGTTCAGATCCCCCGAGGCCACCTTTTTCTGATCCTCTCCCAATTTTTGGAGAGAGGCGCCGTACCAAACAAGAATCCCCATCAAGACCAGCCCCTCTATGAGAACGGCGGCCAGAAACTCCGTAAATCGCAGCAAGGATGCCAAAAAGAAATCAAAAATGGCCGTGGCGGACAAAACGAGGATCACCTTGGGGACCAAGCGGCAATTTTCAAAAAAGGAAACGGTAGCCCTCTTCAGCCACGAAAGGCCTCGGAGCCCATAGGACAGGAGGGTGGTAGAGAAAAGGGTTCCCGTTTTGATGCGGGTGGCAAGGCTCATGATCATCAAGAGAGCGACAAGGCAATCCACGAAGGAAAAAATGCCCAAGAAGAGGAACACGAACCACAAGAGGTCGGGGGCGATCTGAAGAAAGCCGATCTCCAGCCACAAGACCATCAGAAAGCAGGCAAGATAGATCTCCAAAAGCACCCGATCCATCGGCCCTGCTTCGGCGGGGGCTCCCTTTATTTTTCGCCCTGCCGAGGCACATAAAAAGACAAAAAGCGCAAGAAAGCCAAACAGGGATACAAAGAAAATGGGAATGAGGGGGATGCGGAAATAATGGAAAAAGCGCAGGAAGGAAAATTCCGTTTTTTGGTTTCCCGTCAATTCCAGATCGGTGCCGTACACGCAGACCCGATAGCACTCGGGCACCCAAGTGGTGTATTGACTGAGATTTTCATTGTAAAGATCCGTATTTTTATCGGATGGGGTGATGAGGACCCAAGCGCCTCCCGTTTCCACCGTTTCCTCCAAAACGAAGGCATACTCTCTTCCGTCGTAATCGGAATAAAGCGGTGTTCCATTGGCATCAAAAACAGAAAAGTACACGGTAAAGGGAACCTCGGAGCGGATGAGATTTAATTCCTGCGCAAAGTCATTTCCCGATTTCAGGGAGCGGGAAAAGCGCTCCGCCACGGATACATTCACCCAGCTGTAGCGACCGTCCACATATTCATAGCAAATCTCATCAAAGGTGGCACGGTACCCGTCAAGATCCAGAAGAACCGTAATGCCCAAGGCGGAAACCACGGTACACACAAACAAAAGCGTGGCAAAAAACAGGGCCACCAGCTTGAGGGTCAAATAATAGGTGGGGGATTTCATACGCCGCCCCCTTCCAATTTATACCCCTGTCCCCAAACGACCTTCAAGTATTTGGGCTCAGCGGGGTCGATCTCCAATTTTTCACGCAGATGGCGAATGTGCACCGCCACCGTATTTTCCGCACCGAAGGGCGCCTCGTGCCAAACGGCCTCATAGATCTGCCGAGGGGAGAGCACCTTGCCGGGATTTTTCATCAAAAGCTTTAGGATCTCAAATTCCGTGGGGGTCAAGGGGACTGCTTCCCCAAGCAAAAGAACCTCTTTTTTGGAATCGGAGAGGGACAGATCCCCCACCGTGACCAAATCGCTTTGGGGATCCTGCGGGATGGAGCCGAGCTTGGTATAGCGGCGCAGATGAGAACGGATGCGGGCCAAAAGAAGGGCGGGGGTAAAGGGCTTGGTCACGTAATCGTCAGCCCCGACGCCAAGGCCCAAGATCTTATCCGCATCCTCCCCCTTGGCGGTGAGAAGGATCACAGGGACATTGTATTTTTCCCGAATGCACGACAGGGTGCAAAGCCCATCCATTTCGGGCATCATAATATCCAGAAGAACCAAATGGACTCTTTCCTCCTCCAATATTTTCAGGGCTTCCTTGCCGTTATAGCACGAAAGGGTTTCATATCCCTCGCCCGTCAAATAGATCTTCAATGCAGAGACGATGTCCTTTTCATCGTCACAAATCAGAATGCGATACATTCCATCACCTCCGCAAAGCATTATAGCAGGAAAGATTTTAAGAATAAATGAGGGGAATCCTTAAGATTTCATTAAACTGCAAAATCAGACAAAAAAGCGGCGCTCCATATAGCGGCGGAAGGGGGGGACAACGGCGATCACCAAAAGGGCGATGGCGAAAACGAAGAAGAACACCATCAGGGGAATGGAATAGGTCAGACGAATGGGCAATCGGAAGGCCACCCGACACAGGATCTCCCCCACGAAGGACAAAAAGCCCATGGCAAAGAAAAGACCCGAAAATACATACAGCCTTCCTTTTTTCAGATAGCGCACCAAGGTGACAGCCGCCTCCAAAAAGAGAAACAGACTGCCCAGAACGGGGAGCACAAAGGGAAGAAACCAGCCTCCCTTAAAGCGAAGATCCACATACAAAAGCCCTGCCATGATCAAAAGGCAGGTGACGGGAAAGAAGATCACGGGATTGGGACGGCGGAACCAGCGAGGGAGAAACAGGGCGGCATACAAAAGCCCGAGGCCGAAAAGCACGAAGGCCGAATAGGTCAGGGTGCCCGTTTGCACCAGATCCAGCGCAAGGCAAACTCCGCCTGCCGCCACGAAAAACATGGTCAGAACAAACAGGAGGGCTCTGAAATCCTCCTTGGGTCGTTTCCCCTTTCCCGCAGGGTACAGGGGCTTTCCCTCTCCCATGGGAGGAAGCTTGAACAGGCAAAGGGGGCAAACCTGTGTTTCATCGTGCAACTTAACACCGCATTTGGGACAAAACATATCTACCTCTCATTGCTTTCTAATGTAATGGGAAGCCCCAGAGACTGCAGGAAGGGATACAGCTTCCGCTCCAGCTCGGGCTCCACCGTATTGCGAACCAGGGAAATGCGAAGCTGCCCCCCGTAGGAGCAAACGGCGCAGTTATAGGGGGCCTTGCATTGGGGGCCGATGACAAAATCAAAATGGGAAAGATAGGGCGAAGCCTCCTCGGGCATTTTCATCTCTCCCAAATTGGACAGACAAAGGCAGGCGCTGCTCTCCCCCACCCGATCAAAGACGGCACGCATGACCACATCCTTCAGGGCACGGGGGACAAGACGGATCAAAAGGCCTTTTTCGCTGTTGACATTTTCGGAAAACAAACGGTTTAAGTGCCGAGGAGTCAAAAGCAGGGCCATTTGGTGATGCACCTGATTGACGGTCTCTTGGAAATCGGCATCGCACTCCCCTTTTTCCAGCCCCACATTCACCACGGCAACAAAATTCCGCAGGGTCTTGGAGGGGAAGAATTTTCTTAAATTGGCAGGAATCTGCACCCGCACGGCCCGTTCCCGCAAGCGGGCTCTCTTTTCCTTCTGCAGCTGTGCAATCGAGTACACCAGCGCCGCAGACAACAGAGCGGTAATGCTAACGCCCCGCTCCCGTGCGGCGGTAAGAAGGGCAGAGGTGGAAAGAGAGGCGGTAGTGACGTGAATATAATCGTCAGCCTCACGGCGCCCCTTGAGGGCAAAGGCGGCGTCGCCCTTCCGCTTTTCTCCCACTGGGGTGGCGTAGCGCAAAAAGGCATCTTCCATCTCTTCCGGATCCACAGGATCCTCGGGGCGCAAAATACCATCAAAGGCAGGTAATATGACCCCGTATTTTTCTTGCAGATAGGCCGCTACAAGGGATTTCAAGAAAATACTGCCGCCGATGCCGTCGGTCAGGGCGTGGAAAAACTCCACGGCGATCCTGTTTTCATAATACAAAACACGAAGGGCAAGACCTCGCATTTCCTTGCGAGTCATCAGGGTCAGGGGGTGGGTCGTTTCAAGACGGGGGATGGGAGAAGCGCTCTCTTCCAGATAATACCAAAAAAAGCCCCTTCCCAAGCGCACGCAGAGGGAAGGAAATCGGGGAGCGATGCGCCCAACGGCACGCTCCAGCGCCTCGGGATCCACCCTATCCTTCAAGGTACAGGAAAGGCGGAACACATTGCTCCAGCCCCGTCGCATGGAGGCGGGGAAAATTTTGGCCGCATTGTCCAAACGAAGCCAAGTTCGTCTCTCTCTTTTTTCGTCCAAGCTTCTCCCCTCCTTTTTTTCTTTTATTGTAACAAAAACGAGAAAAAAAAGCAACCGAAACGGGAAAAAAATCAAGGTTTTTCCTTGGGTTTTCGTGATTATCACCAAATTTATCGTTGACAAAGTATGCAAAATGTGATAACATAGTTTCAGAAACTAGATGAGGTGCTTTGTTATGAAACATTTATCGCTCTTGAAAGAGGCTGAAAAACACGATCTGATCCGTGATTACGTGGTGGAGGCCGTGGAAAAATACGGCGACCACGACGCTTTCGTTTTGAAAAAGGAAGAACACGGAAAGGCTCATTACCGAAGTGTGACCTATCACGCTTTTTGGGAGGAGCTTCGCCGTTTCGGATACGGGCTCTGCAAGCTCGGCCTTCAGGGGAAACGAGTTGCGCTCATCGGCCTGAACTCCTACGAATGGATCCTGACCTACCTTGCCGTGCTTTGCGGCGTAGGGGTCATTGTTCCCTTGGACAAGGAATTGACCGAGCCTGAAATTTTGCTCTCTTTGGAAAGAAGCCGTGCCGATGCGGTGGTATTTGACTCCAAGCATCAGGATCTGATGCACCGCCTTTCCAAGGAAGAGGGGCACAACATCCAATCCTTCATTTCTACCCAAAAGCTGTTTGAGGACATTCCCAGCATCGGTGAGATCGGAGAAATGGGCTCTCTTTATATGAAAGAAAGCGATGCCTTTGACAGCTATCATCCCGATCCCGATGCCCTGACCTCCATTATTTTCACCTCGGGTACCACAAGCCAGTCCAAAGCGGTGATGCTTTCCAACCGCAACATCGCTACCAACCTTTACGATCTTTGTCGAGTAGAGCTCCTCTACCCCGAGGACCGCAATCTGGTCTTTCTCCCTCTGCACCACACCTTCGGCTCCGTGGGGCTGACCTATTTTCTTGTCAGCGGCACCACCAATATGTTCTGCGACGGCTTACGGCACGTGCAAAAGAACCTGAAGGAATACAAGATCACCACCTTTGTTTGCGTTCCCCTGCTGCTCGAGGTCATGTACCGAAACATTTGGCGAGGCATTGAAAAGAAGGGCCTGACCAAGACCGTGAAGGGGCTTTTGAAATTCAGCAACAGCATGATGAAAACGGGCATTGACCTTCGAAGAAAGCTGTTTAAGTCCATTTTGGCAGAACTGGGCGGGGAGCTTCGCTTTATCATCAGCGGCGCTTCTGCCATTGACCGTGAGGTGGCCAAGGGCTTCAATGATTTCGGTATTCTCACCGTACAGGGCTACGGTCTGACCGAAACCAGCCCCGTTTTGAGTGCAGAGAACCCCGAAAACATCCGTTACGGCTCGGTGGGTCTTCCCTTCCCCTCGGTGGAGATCACCATTGAGAATCAAAATGAGGACGGCATTGGTGAGATCGTGGCCAAGGGCGGCAATGTGATGATGGGCTACTACGAAATGCCCGAGGAGACCGAAAAGGTCTTGAAGGACGGAAAGTTCTACACGGGCGATCTGGGCAGGATCGACGAGGATGGCTTCCTCTTTATCACGGGACGAAAGAAAAACGTGATCGTGCTCAAGAGCGGTAAGAACGTATATCCCGAGGAATTGGAGGAGATCATCGGAAAGCTTCCCTTCGTCAACGAGGTAATGGTATACGGCAAAAAGAAGGAGGATGACCTTTTAGTTTCTGCCAAGATCGTATACAGCAAGGAATATTTCCGTGAGAAGGCACCCGATAAGAGCGAGGAGGAATTGGCCGCTTTGATGAAGGCAGAGATCGTCAAGATCAACGAGGCCCTTCCCGCCTACAAGCATATCAAGCACTTAAACTTCCAGACCGCCTCTCTCATTAAGACCAGCACCGCCAAGGTGAAGCGTCACGAGGAGATGGCAAAGGAAGAAGCCGAGGCTTAAAAGAAAAAAGAAGAAGCAAGCATTGCTTCTTCTTTTTTCTTGCAAATCCCAAGGCGGCGTGATAGAATAAGAAAAAGAACAAAGCTTCAAGGGGAAAGGAAAAGAATATGACCGTGGATTTTCGTAATAAAAAAGGCTTTATCTGTGATATGGACGGTGTCATTTATCACGGGAATAAAATTCTTCCCGGGGTGGCCGATTTCATTCATTGGCTTCACGAGGAAAAGAAGGAATATTTGTTTTTGACCAACAACAGCGGCTTTACCCCGAGAGAATTGCAGCAAAAATTAAAGCGGATGGGGCTGGAGGTTTCTGAGGAGCATTTTTACACCAGCGCCCTTGCCACGGCGGCCTTTTTGAAGGAGCAGGCTCCCGGCTGCAGCGTTTACGCCATCGGAGAGGCGGGGCTTTTCAACGCCCTGTACGATGCGGGAATCACCATGAACGATGTGAACCCCGATTATGTAGTGGTGGGTGAGGGCAAGGCCTATTCCTTGGAGACCCTGACCAAGGCCACCAATCTGGTATTGAAGGGGGCAAAGCTCATCGGTGCCAACTCCGATGTTTCCGGCCCCATTGAAAACGGCATCGCTCCCGCCTGCGGGGCCTTAGTCTCTCCCATTGAAATGGCAACGGGAAAAAAGGCCTATTTCTGCGGAAAGCCCAATCCTCTTATGATGCGAACGGGACTGAAGATCCTGGGCTGTCACTCGGCAGAGGCGGTGATGGTAGGCGACCGTATGGATACGGATGTAATCTCCGGTCTGGAAAGCGGTATGACTACGGTGCTGGTGCTTTCGGGGGTATCTACCCTTGCTACCCTTGGCACCTACGGTTACCGCCCCAGCGTGGTGCTGGACGGCGTAGGCGATATTGTGAAAATGGCAAGAGGTGAATAAATGAGAGTGATCATCGGCCATTTCGGACACGAGGCAAACACCTTCTCCGAAAAAATGGCAAGCTATGAGGAATTCACCCAGCGAGGCCCCACCTTCGGGGAGGCCTCCATTCTCGCCCACGAGGGCACGCCCTCCTATTTGGGCGGGATCATTCGCGCCTGTCGGGAGGATGGGGTGGAAATGGTGCCCACCTGCGCCCACACGGCGGCCGCCCCCGTTCTGGATCAGGACTGCACCGAGCGGATGCTGGAGTCCATTCTTTCCGTATGCCGAGAAAACAAAGGCAAGGTGGACGGCGTTTGCATTGCGCTCCACGGAGCGGGAGTTTCGGAGCAAAGCGATGATCTGGAAAGCTTTGTATTAAAAAAGATTCGTGAGATTCTGGGGAACGAGATCCCCATTACGGTTCCTTTGGATCTGCACGGGAACATTTCCCAAGAGATGGCAACTCTTGCCCAAGGACTTTTTGGAATCCGAAAGTATCCCCATACGGACAAGGCCGAAGCCTCTTACCTTGCCATGAAGACCCTGACCCGAATGATTCGGGAGGGGGTCCGTGTGCGCTCCTATGTAGTACACCTTCCCCTGATGCTCCCTATTTCGGCAGGACAAACCGCAAAGGCGCCCTTTCCCGAAATGGAGACTTATTTTAAGAAATACATTGCCCGAGAGGGACTGATCGACGCCTGCCTCTTTCACGGCTTCCCCTACGCCGATGTGGCCGACGGCACCGCAAGCGTTGTGGTGGTATCGGAGAATGAGGGCAAGGCGGCCGCAGAGCATCTGGCGCAATATGTCTGGGAGCAAAGGGACAAGTTTTGCATAGAATCCCGCACGCCCGCCGAGGCCTTTGCCTTGGCAAAGGAAACCGAAAAAGAGGGCTATATTGTAATCAACGAGGCCAGCGACAATCCCGGCGGAGGCTGCCCCGGTGACGGCACCCATCTGCTGAGGGAAATGCTGAAGGAAAATCTGCCCCGTTCCATTTTCGGATATATGGTGGATGCCGAATGCGCCGACATTCTCTTTCGTCACCGCCCGGGGGATCGGGTGGACCTGACCCTTGGAGGAAAGCACGAGAAAATCTTCGGAGAGCCCCTTGTGATTCGGGATGCCGAGATCATCTCTCTGTCAAACGGGGTGTTCCGCCACACCTCTCCCAATTTAAGAGGCGTGGAGACTTCTCTGGGAAAAAGCGCACGGATCCGAGTCGGGAACGTGGAGATCATCATCGGCTCCAACCGCAATCAAACCTTTGATGATCGCCCCTTTGCAGTACTGGGAGCGGATCTGAGAGAATACCGCTATGTAGGCCTGAAATCCACACAGCACTTTCAATCCTTCTTTGGTGACAAGGCGGCTCGGATCATTTCCTGCGATCCGCCGGGGCTGAACAGTGCCGATCTGCATACCTTTGAATATAAAAAAATCCCCCGTCCCGTTTATCCTTTGGACGAAGGGGTGGTATTCTGCACAAAAAAGAGCGAGTAAAGACTCGCTCTTTTTTTAGATCAGATCCAAAAGCTCCGAGGGCTCCCCGATCAGGTGGGTGGGAGCCAAGCGCTCCAATTTCTCCCGTGTGCGATAGCCCCAAAGAGCGGCCACCGTATCCACTCCCGCACGCTTTCCCGTTTCCATATCCACCTCGGTATCACCCACATACAGGCAATCCTCGATTTTCACATTCAACTGCTTCAAAATATCAAAAACACCGGCAGGATCAGGCTTTACCACCCCATCCTCCCGATCTCCTCGGATGATGGAAAAGGTGCCTTTTCCGAAATACTGCTCTATTATGATATCACAGGACTTTTGATCCTTATTGGACAAGACGGCAAGAAGAACCCCTTTTTCCTTCAAACGGGAAAGGGCGGGGATGATCCCCTCATAGGGCTCCACCTCATCGGGGGTCAAGCGATCGTTTCTCTGACTGTAAAGACGCCAGAATTCATCATAAAAGCGGTGCTCCATGTCCCCTGCGGCCTCCAGAATGGCAAACACATAGCCCTCCACGCCGCCACCGGAAAAGCCCTTGTAGCGCTCTCGGGGAAAGCCCGAAAAGCCAAGGGATTCCAAAGCAAAGTTCCCGCAGACCTGCATTGCCAGCGTGGTATCCAACAGGGTTCCGTCCAAATCAAAAATAATTAGTTTTTTCATATTATTATTCCTTTTTGTTGCGAGTTGGTAATATGGGGCATACAAGCTACTTAATTTATGCCCAGTGCAGCTCATAATAATACCAATTGTCAGAAATCTTTTTCACAAAACACCAATCCGTACCGGTGTTTGGTTTTCCGAAATATACGCCACCATCCTCATTGTGAAGATCCTTTTGAATTGTTTCTAAATCGTTTCCATCGTAAAAATCAGGCAGTAACCATTCATCTTCGGAAGAATAATAATACCCGTAGTATACTCCACCGACACTCAGCCCCGTTGCTTCGTAATCATAGAATTCGCTTTCTTCCGCAGGGGAAAACGAATCCCTATTTTCCGTTACATAATCGGATATCTCTTGATACATCTCGCCGGATACCGACATTCCGCCACAAGCACACACGGAAAAGACGAAAAAACAGATCATTTGTATACACCATAGCTTCCTCATTTCGCACCTTCCTTTGCGGTTCTGCAGGATGCGATCAACATTGCTCTTAAGGAAGTGCATTTGGATGAAAGAGCTTTGAAGGTTTGCTCATCAATATATTTTGTTCTATACAAGAGTTCAAGCCAATACCCCGTTTCGCTTGCTTCTTTCAAGGCGATTTCAAGTTTGGAAATAAAATCTTTTTTACCTTGTGCGTACTGCGCTTCGTGGATATTGGCGCCGATGCTTGTACCGCTTCTGCCGATTTGATTGGAGATAATAGACTCCTTAACGGATTTTAAATGATTTACCAATTCAAGTATATCAACGGAAAATTCCATAGAAAGATTTTTAAGCTTTGAATCTGACATAATACACACCTCACTTTTTCGCATTATATCACAAAACAAACATACTTGCAAACAAGCGATAAGTGATGTCGCTTCGCTGTGATAGGTGATGCGATGCGTTCTGCTCACGCGCCGAAGGCGTGCATCACGGGCGAAGCCTGCATCACGCACGCAGTGCGCATCACGTTCCGCAAGGAACGCATCACTCAAAAAAGCCCAATTTGTCTGATAGACAAATTGGACTTTTTTGTTGGTGACCCGTACGGGAATTGAACCCATGTTACCGCCGTGAAAGGGCGGTGTCTTAACCTCTTGACCAACGGGCCGAATACTTTTGGTATTATAACGAAAAGAGAATGGTTTGTCAAGAGATTTTGATGTTTTTTTCAAAAAAAATCACTCGTTTGGCTCCAAAGCCTCCCCTTGGCGCAGACCTGCGGAATCAAAATGGTCCCGAAGTCCGTTCAAAACACGCTTTTTATCGGCAGTCCAAAGAGGGGCCAAAAGCTCTTTTTTGTCTCCATCCCCCGTGAGGCGGTGAATGACGATATCCTTTGGGGTATGGCGCAAAAGATCGGTAATGCGAACAAAATACTCCTCCCGTGTCAGAGGGGTATAATTCATTTTAGCAAGATCGGTGCCCCGCAGGACGTGGAGCAGATGGAATTTGATTCCGAAAATGCCGTGAGAGGCGACGAAGCGAAGGGAATTCAGTTCATCCTCGTGGCTTTCCTCGGGAAGGCCCAGGATCAAATGGACGATCACATCAATTCCGCGAGCCTTGAGATCGTTCACCGCCTCGGTAAACACCGAGTTTTCATAGCCACGGCGGATCAGGCGGGCGGTTTTTTCCTTGGCCGTTTGAAAGCCAAGCTCCACCCAAACGGGCTTGATGCGATTCAGCTCCTCCAATAGATCAAGCACCTCAGGCGGCAAGCAATCCGGACGGGTGGCAACGGAAAGGGCTACCACCTCGGGATCGGATATGGCACCAAAAAACAACTCCCGCTGAAGAGAAACGGGGCCGTAGGTAGAGGTGAAGGACTGAAAATAAGCAATATAAGAAGGATCCTCCCCCACCTTTCGGCGAACTCGCTCCTTGGCCTCAAAAAGCTGCTGTGACAGAGGAAGCGTTCCCTTGGCGGCAAAATTACCGCTCCCCTCCCCCGAGCAAAAGATGCACCCGCCCGTTCCCACCGTGCCGTCACGGTTGGGACAGGTAAAGGGGGTGGAAAGAGAAATCTTATACACCTTTTTCCCGAAGGTATTGCGAAGATAGGTATTCAGGCTGTAATAATGCTCCATTTTGCTCCCCCTTCTTTTGGATCACTTGATGATTTCACCGGAATAAAACGCAGTCGTAGGATTCAAAACCTTAAACGCTGCCTCGGACAAAACAAGAACCTGATCTTCTTTGGGCAATTTTCCTTTTTCGGCAGAAACCCAAATTCCTTCATCCAATCCGTTAATGGTGCCGGGTTTCCCTTTGATGACGACAATGGTAATGGCATTCGCTTCTCTGCAAGGCTTCAAAATGGGAGTTTTTACAGCGGCGGGTCTGCCGTGTCCCCCCGCAATGTAATACTGTGTCCAATAGATCATATGATCCTCGCCGCAATCGATTCTCGTAGATTTGGTGGCTTTTTTCTTAACGGTATAGATAACAAATTTTTGTCCGTTCCACACAAAGCATCTTTTACAAGCTTCATCCGTTTCCTCAATGGTTTCACCAAACAAACGACAGTAATGATACGATTCGAAAAATTCCAATTTATCGAACTGATTATACTACTTTTCAGCAATCAAATCAAGGCGGAGCCTTGTATATCATCCGCAACTTGTTGCGGTATATCATCAATGCGAAGCATTGCATCTCATCAAGCCGCAGGAGGATGCACGCTGACGCGTGATGAGATACAGCCCCAAAGGGGCTGATGATATGCACCACGCTTCGCGCGGTGATGATATGCCAAGCCTGCGGCTTGGATAAACAAAAACAGTCCGTGATTTTTGCCGTGAGGGTAGACTTATCCCTTGGTGATGATGGGAGCAAAAAGTTGTCCGAGGTCTGTCGGGCTTTCGCACCATGCTTGTAACGAATCTTATGTATCAATAACACCGACTTGATAATCATCTTCATAAATAATTTTACCAACATAATTCGTGTAAACGATATCGTAAGGGATATCATATTTATCAAGTAAATCTATCAAGGGTTGTATTTTTTCCAACATCACATCTGAATTTTCGGTTTTGAAATATGTAATAGCTCCTTGTGGATTATCATTGTTGTCACCATAAAATGGTGGTTGCGGTAAATTATCAAGAAACCATTGATGTGTTTCATCATAAAGCTTGACATCTTCGGGACTATAAATATTGTCACGTATTCTACGCCAATTCAAAATAAATATTCCCACGGGCTTTTTTGTTTTCCACGCGATTTCGCGCCCT
Source organism: Eubacteriales bacterium (assembly GCA_045543495.1). Taxonomy (GTDB): domain Bacteria; phylum Bacillota; class Clostridia; order Oscillospirales; family SIG627; genus RGIG5579. The sequence goes on from JAZQMO010000023.1 coordinate 43,668, forward strand.
TGTATTCTTACATATTTGGGAAGTTTCATTGCTTATCTCCTTTCGCCGTATTGATCGAGGCAATCAACATTCTGCGGATCGTTCCGCATTGATTATACAAATCTTTTGCAAGCTCGCGGTCGAGCAATTCGGATTTGACAAACAATTCAAGCCAATATTCAGTCTCATAGCATTCTTTTAATGCAATTTGAAACTTGGCAACAAAGTCAGCTTTACTGTGAGCATAATTCGCTTCGTGGATATTTGCACCTATCGAAGTAGAGGAACGTTCCAACTGATTGACAAGAGAATAGTGTCCTTTTACGCCGTCGCACATTTTAATGACTTTAACCGCAAAATCTGTTGATAGATCTCGAAGCTTTGAATCTGCTATAGTAACACCGCCTTTCTTTGCCCCATTATATCACAAATTCTTTGTTTATTCAAGTGAAATATTTGCCTTACGGCGAATGTGAAATAATTTCCTGACGAAAATTGTGAAATATTGCTCCTTCGTCGCAATGTGAAATGAAATTCGTTCCTTCACACGCCGCAGGCGTATTTCACTGCCGCAGGCAATTTCACACGCGCCAACGTATTTCACTCGTTCCGCAGGAACGAATTTCACTGAAAAAAGCCATTCGCTTTCGCGAATGGCTTTTTTCTTGCCTGCGGAACTAGGATTCGAACCCAGACAAACAGAGTCAGAGTCTGCCGTGCTACCGTTACACAATTCCGCAACGACTTGCATATTATAACTCCGATCTTCAGATTTGTCAATAGGTTTTGGGAAAATTTTTCGAAAAAATTTCAGCCGTTTTTTCGGGCGGCTCTGATAACGGCGTAGAGCTCGTCAATGCGCTCCTGCCGGCCGCAGAGATACAGCCAGCCGAAAAGGCATTCCAGCCCCGTTGCCCGGGCGTAGTCACCGTGGGAGCTGTGCTTGGGGTAGCTTCCGTGCTTCATGTTGCGCCCTTTTGTGTAGATGGCGTTTTCCTCCTCGGTGAGCTCCGGGGCAATAAGCTCGGCGGCGGCGGCCTGGGCTTCGGCGCGGACTATTTTCACGGAGGCAGGGTGGAGCTCGCTTATTCTCATGGGCTCGCCTGTGACCAGCTCACGGCGGACAAGCAGACTGTAAACGGCGTCGCCGACGAAGGCGAGCTCGCCGGTGTTCATTTTTGAAGGATCAGTTACCATGGTTTTTATTGCTCTCCTTGAAATTCTCGTTTTTGAAACAGGGGAGAATGGTCTCCCAGGGAACAGACGGTAAGCCGGTGCATTGCCCGGGAACAGGTCACGTAAAGGTGGTTTCGGTCCTCCTCTCGGCGGTAGAGCGCCGAGTCGGAAACCACAACACCGTCGAACTCCAGACCCTTTGCCAGGGCAAGGGGCATTACCGTCAGCCCGTGGTGATAGGGGTCGGCGTCGGTACACACAAGGCGGAGCTCCGGCAGGTGGGTCTTCAGCTTCCGGTAAAGCCTTCGGCACTCTGCGGCGGTGCGGCAGATAAGCGCCGTTGATGCGCCGGGTCTGTCCATGGCGGAAAGCTCAGAAAGCAGGAGCTGAAGGTGCTCTTCGCCATTGGAGGCGGAGACGAAGCGCACGGGGTCACCGTGGCGGTTGAAAATGTCGAACTCCGGGGGATCGGAAAGCACGCCTGAGGCAACGGAAGCAATCTCGGCAGTGGAGCGGTAGCTCTTTTTGAGAAGGCGAACCTCACTCCGTTTAAAGCCGTAGATGTTCAGTATCTTTTCGGGGCTGTCGGTGCCCATGCCGCTGTTTATCAGCTGCAAAAGGTCGCCCAGCACCGTAAAGCGGCAGTGGGGGAACAGAAGGCGGAAGATCTCGTGCTGAGCCGGGCTGTAGTCCTGTACCTCGTCGATAACAACGTGCTTTATGGCCGTCTGCCTGGGTATCGCGCCGAAGCTGGCCTTCAAAAGCAGAAGTCCGACGCCGTCCTCGTAATAAAGGGGAGTGCGGCTCATTGCCCGGCCGGTATCCCGGAAGAGAAGCTCGCGCTTTTCCTTTTCGGGTACGAGCCGGGAAAGGGCGTAGCGCAAAAACTTTGCGTAAAGGGCGGGCCAGTCTATGGCGGTGCAGGCGGCAACCTCGGAAAGGGTTGCGGATACGGACTCGTCGTAGGTCTGTTTAAGCTCTGCGGCGTTGGCGGGGTTTCCGGAAAGCTGATCCAGCTCCCGGTTTATCCGGTCGCGGAAGGCGTTTCTGTGGGGAGCGAGCCTTTGGGTGAGCACCGAGCGCAGATGGGAAAGCCGGGTGAGAACGTCGGTGCCGGGGTTTTTGGTGAATATGGCCTTCATCTCCCCAGCGGACATCACCGTCGTGCCGTTAAAGCAGACGTCCCGGTAGCGGGGAGAATAGTCCCTTGCGAATTTCCGGGCGAGAAGGGCAAAGTCCAGACTTCCCTTCAGCGCCAGCCATTGCCGTCTGACGGCGGCATTTTGGTCGGTGTCCTCGGTGGCGATGAATTCAAGCTGGGTGTAGAGCCCTTCGGTCTCGAGCTCGCAGTATTTTTTAATTATGTCGCAGAAGGTGGTCTGGGGCACCTCGTTTTCTCCCAGATCCGGAATGACCCTTGCGATATAGTCCATGAAAATATCGTTGGGAGAAAAGATGAGCACGTTTTTGCTCTTCAGCTTTGCCCTGTCACGGTAGAGAAGGTAGGCAATGCGGTGGAGGGCAATGCTGGTCTTTCCGCTTCCCGCAGGTCCCAGAACAAGGAGCATATCGTTTTGTGCGTCGCGGATAACGGCGTTTTGCTCACGCTGAATGGTGGAGACGATGGTCTTCATCTTTTCGGAGCTGTCCGCAGAAAGGACGTTTAACAGCAGACTGTCGTCTATCTTAACGTCGCTGTCCAGCATGAATTTCAGCTCGCCGTTTTCAATTCGGTATTGCCGCAAAAGGGTAACAGTTCCCCTTTGGGGGCCGTCGGGGGAATCAAAGGAGGTTCTTCCGCAGCCGTTTTCGTAGAAAAGCGACGCAACCGGTGCACGCCAGTCGCAGACGTAGGTGGTGTAGGTGTTTTCGTCCAGCAGAGTGGAACTGCCGATATATGCGGAAAAAGCTTCGCCCCGGTCGGGGGTGAAGTCCACCCTGCCGAAATAGGGGGAGGAGCGCATTTTTTCGAGAATTGAAATGTACGCATCGGCATCGTCCATGCTCTGCTGAAGGGAGACGATAATGTCGTTCTGGGACGAGAAAAGGTTGACCTCGTCGGTGTTGCGGAGAATGCCGGGAAGCTCCTCCCACATATAGCGGGATGCCTCGTAAAGGTCGCTTTCCCTCCGCCGTTTCGCTCCCCCAAGGGAGGCAAGTCGGCTGTCGATGTATTCGGTTACGGTTTTAAGATATTCAAGCTCGGCCTTGAGGTCGTTCACAGTGCCATACCTCCCGGTTTTGTCAAATTTAGTATATTGTAGCATATTGAAAACATTCTTACAAGTCTTGAATTTTGAACTTATTTGTGGTATAATTAATACACGAAGAGAGAAGGTTTTTTGCCGCCGTGCCCTGCTGATTCCGGGCGCGGCGTTTTTTTTGTGCCGAAAAGGCAGTTCAGGGGGGATATTTGCGGTTTTGGGGCATAATTATCCCTGGGATAAATTGACACGGAAGCTTTATCAGTGTATAATAAGCTTAGTGTAAGCAAATATACCTGTCCGAAAGGAGATCTTTTAAAATGGGACTTATTAAAGCAGCAGTGGGCGCTATAGGCAGCACCTTTGCAGATCAGTGGAAGGAATATTTCTACTGCGATTCAATAGATGCGGACACTCTTGTGGTAAAGGGTCAGAAGCGCACCTCCGGCCGTTCCTCCAACAGGGGAAGCGACAATATCATCTCAAACGGCTCGGTTATCGCCGTTGCGGACGGTCAGTGCATGATCATCGTCGATCAGGGCAAGGTGGCGGAGATCTGCGCCGAGCCCGGCGAATTCAAGTACGATACCTCCACCGAGCCCAGCATCTTCACAGGCAAGCTTGGCAAGAGCATTGTTGAATCCTTCAAGACTCTCGGCCGCAGATTTTCCTACGGCGGCGATACCGGCAAGGATCAGCGTGTGTACTATTTCAACACCAAAGAGATAATCGACAATAAATACGGCACCGCCAGCCCTGTTCCCTTCCGCGTTGTGGACAGGAACATCGGCCTTGACATCGACATCTCCATCCGCTGCAACGGCATCTACTCCTATAAGATCGAAGACCCCATTCTGTTCTACACCAACGTTTGCGGCAACGTGACCGATCAGTACGACCGCAGTGAGATCGACAGCCAGCTGAAGGCCGAGCTTCTCTCCGCACTTCAGCCCGCCTTTGCAAAGATCTCTGAAAAGGGCGTTCGCTACAGCGCTCTGCCCGGCCACACCGAGGAGATCTCCGATGCTCTCAACGAGGTCCTCAGCGCCAAGTGGGGCGAGCTTCGCGGCATTCGCGTTGCATCCTTTGCCATCAACTCCGTTACTGCCTCCAAGGAGGACGAGGAGCTTATCAAGCAGGCTCAGCGCACCGCAATGCTCCGCGACCCCGGCATGGCCGGAGCCACCCTCGTGGGCGCCCAGGCCGACGCAATGAAGGCCGCCGCATCAAATCAGGGCGGAGCTATGCTGGGCTTTATGGGGCTTAACATGGCAACCCAGGCCGGCGGCGCCAACGCCCAGAACTTCTTTGCAATGCAGCAGGCTCAGCAGGCTCAGCAGGCTCAGCAGCAGGCTGCTCCCGCACCTGCCCCTCAGGCCGGAGGCTGGACCTGTGAGTGCGGCGCGACCAACACCGGCAAGTTCTGCGCCAACTGCGGCAAAGCAAAGCCCGCTCCCAAGGCCGGCTGGACCTGCTCCTGCGGACAGACCAACACCGGAAAGTTCTGTTCCAACTGCGGAAGCGCAAAGCCCGAGGACAACAGCTGGACCTGTGAGTGCGGAACTGCCAACACCGGAAAATTCTGCTCCAACTGCGGAAGCCCCAAAAAGGTCAACCGCAGCTACCGTTGCTCAAAGTGCGGCTGGACTCCCGAAGACCCCGCAAATCCCCCGAAGTTCTGCCCCGAGTGCGGCGATATTATTAACGGGGACGACCTTGTCTGAGGGCGGACTCTGATCTGATCAACGGAAAGGTTTGATAAATATGGAAGAAGCACGGGAATATAAATGTCCGGCGTGCGGAGCGGGACTTGTCTACGGCGCCCAGTCGGGAGACATGCTCTGCGAATACTGTGACAGCCATTTTACGCTGGAACAGCTCGAAGAGATAGCCTCCGCGGAAAACGAAGCCTCCGGACAGGACGAAATGAGCTGGGAGAGCACAGAAGCCTCCGGCGGGGAAGAGGGCGAATACAGCGCGATAATCTGCCCCTCCTGCGGAGCGGAGATCGTCGCCGACGAGACCACCGCCGCAACGGAGTGCGTCTACTGCGGAAACCCCACGGTCATCCGCAAAAAGCTCACGGGTGTGTTCAAGCCCGATTGGGTTATTCCCTTCAAGATCACCAAAAAACAGGCTGTGGAGGCTCTGGGCAAGCTCTACAAGGGCAAATCCCTTTTGCCCGACGCCTTTACAAAGGACAACCGCATTGAAAAGGTCACGGGAGTTTACGTTCCCTATTGGCTTTTCGACTGTCACGCCAACGGAAATATGGCCTACGACGCAACGCGGGTGTCCGTTTACAGCGACGCCAGATTCAACTACACCCGCACGGACAAATACCTTGTCACCCGTTCGGGCAGTGCGGATTTCAAGTGCATCCCCGTGGACGCCTGCTCCAAGCTTGACAACAAATACACCGAGGCCATCGAGCCCTACGACTATTCCGAGCTTACCGAGTTCTCGGATATGTATCTTTCGGGCTACATGGCCGACCGCTACGACGTTGAGAGCAAGGATTGCACCTCCCGTGCGGACGAGAGAGTCCGCGCCAGCCTTTTTGCGGAGTTCACCCAGAGCGTTCAGGGCTATTCAACGGTGACCCCCAGAAACGGCAAGGTTCAGAACACCAACGGCAAGGTGCAATACGCCCTTATGCCCGTCTGGATGCTGAACACCAAATATAAGGACAAGATCTACACCTTTGCAATGAACGGCCAGACGGGCAGACTCATCGGAGATCTTCCCGTTGACAAGGGCAAGGCCTGGGGGCAGTTTTTGCTTTGGAGCGGTATCATCTCCCTGGGAGCAAGCGCCATCGCCTTGCTCACCATGCTGCTGTGAGATGGGGGAGGACGGTTATTTATGAAACGGTTTATAAGTATTGTTCTTCTCGCAGTTTTTTTGCTGGGTGTCGGCGTTAACGCGTTTGCCCTCCATGAGGGCACCGGTAACCCCGAGGCCGAAAGAGTTCTTGACGGTGCGGAGCTTCTCTCCGACAGCCGCGAGAAATCCCTTGAGAAAAAGATTTCCCGCATCGGCGAAAAATACGGCTTTGACGTGCTGGTCATAACCGTTGCCACCGACGTTGGGGACGTTACGGACTATGCCGAGGTCATCTACGACACCCACGGCTACGGCTACGGCGAAAACTGCGACGGAATTCTCATCGTGGTCAGCACCTTCACCCGGGAGTGCACTCTGAGCGTCACGGGCAGGGGCGAGGACGTGTTTACGGAATACGGCCGCGAACGCATTATCGACCTGATCTACCGCAAGTTTACCGCGGGGGATTACGAGGCCGGCATATCCAAATTTGTCACCCTTTCGGAAAAATTCCTTGCAAAGGCCGAAAAGGGTCAGCCCTATAATTATAACGAGAAGTACTACATACCCGCAGACTATGCCTTCAGAATTCTTGTGGGTGTTTTCTTCGGTATCATCGGCGGACTTGTCGTCCTCTCTGTTAAGAGAGCCGGCATGAAGACCGCCGTCCGCCAGAAGACGGCATCGGCCTACATGGTGCCGGGCTCCATGGTAATGGGCACCGGAAGGGACGTTTTCATCACGAGCGTTGTGACCAAAACTCCCAAGGCTCAGCAGAGCTCACAGAGCGGCAGAGGCGGCAGCTCCGGCGGCTCGCACATGAGCTCTGCCGGCAGAAGCCACACAAGCTCAACAAGAAAATTCTAAGCTTACAGCGCCGACCCGGATACGGGCCGGCGTTGCTTTTTGTGGGAGAAAATTTTCGTTGACATAGCCTTCCGTCTGTTGTAAAATGGAACTGTAAAAACAGATAAGCAAGGCGGTGGTACTGTGCCTGGGGGAACTGTTACGAACATTCAGCATTTTTCTGTTCACGACGGTCCCGGTGTGCGTACCACCGTTTTTTTCAAGGGCTGTCCGCTCAGGTGCTACTGGTGCCACAATCCCGAGACCCAAGATCCCCGGCCGGAGCTCAGCTTTCGGGCGGAGAAGTGCATCGGCTGCGGAGAGTGCCGGGTGGTCTGCCCCGGAAAGGACCCGGCAGGGCTTCGCTTTTCTTCCGAATGCCTTGTCTGCCGCGCCTGTGCCGGGCAGTGCTGGTCCGGGGCGATCAGGGTCGAGGGAAGAGAGGCGGAGGAGGACGAGATCTTTGCCGAAATAACCCGTGACAGGGCGGCGTATAT
>JAZQMO010000024.1:0-20904 GCA_045543495.1 Eubacteriales bacterium
TTCTTTTCACCAGCGACAACTTCTCCGCCTTGCTATGACTTCGGTTCTTTCCTCCCTTGGGCCGTCCCATCTCTTTTTCCTCCTATACAAAAATGTTGGTAGACACTTTTTTTGTGTCTACCAACATTATATCATTTCACAAAATTTTTGTGAGTCTTTTTTATTTCTCAAAAGGGGCTGGGCGGCTCGGTGGGGTTGCCGTAATTCGGGCTCTGCTCGGCGGTGGGATTGCCGTAATTCGGGGGCGTGTGGGGCTGACCGTAGGGGGCATTGGCGGGAGGTACGGGGCGAGCATAGCCTTGGGCGGGGGAAAAGGGAGCTGCAAAGCCTTGCCCTTGGTTTGGATCAAAGGGGGTGCCGAAGCCCGCAGGCGGGGCGGGCGGGGCAGGCGGGGTCTTATCCCGCAGGAGAAAGAGAATAATGGGGGTGGCAGACAGGAAAATGGAAAGCACCAAATACACCGCCGCACTGTCGGGAGCGAAGAGCTTATAGATCTTATACAAAACGATGTAGGTGAGAACGGACATCAAAACAGACATCATAAGGAAAGCAAAATAGAACAGAAGAACCGGCAGAATGATAAATTCCTCGCCCATGGCCATTTCTTCCAAAAACAAGGCCACAAGAACCAAAAAGGTAATGAAAACGGGGATCAGAATGAAACACAGCCCCACCAGAACGGGGAGCACGATACGCCAAGCGCCCTTTTTCTTGCCGCAGTGGAGATTGGACTGCTCCGCCAAAAAGCCCATGGAATACAGGTCTCCCACAGGGAGCCAGGCAAGCCAAGGGGACTTGGCGCCCATGGTCTTACACAGGCGGGAAAGCCCCAAAGCCTGCATCACATAAAGGCCCACGGGAATGGCAAGCATCAGGGCCAACAAAAACGAATAAAACAAAACGATTGCGAAACCGAGTTCTGTGCTCATAACGGCACCTCCTTTTTTTCAGTATACCGAAAAGGGCTTTCTTTGTCAATTCCAAGATTTTATTTGTCATTGGATTGATTTTCTCCCCATTTCCTTTTATAATAGAAATAACGAACACAAAAGGAGTCTGCGATGAAACGTGATTTCAAACGATTGGGATTGATGCTGGATATGAGCCGCAATTCCGTGATGAATCTGCCCGCTCTGAAAAAAATGATGGAGCGCATGGCCAAAATGGGCTACAACACCCTGCTTCTTTACACGGAGGACACCTATGAGATCCCCGAGGAGCCGTATTTCGGTCATTTTCGCGGCAGATACTCGCAGGAGGAGCTGCGGGAGCTGGTGGCCTTCGGAGAGGGGCTGGGGATCGAGATGATCCCCTGTATTCAGACCTTGGCTCACTTAAATGCCATTTTCCGTTGGCCCCGCTTCGAGGCCATTCACGACACAGCCGATATTCTGCTGGCGGAAAACGAGGGAACCTACGATTTCATTCGCTCCATGCTCCGCAGTGTGAAGGCCTGCTTTTCCTCGCCCTTGGTGCACATCGGAATGGACGAGGCGCACCTTGTGGGCCTTGGAAAATACCTGGATCAGAACGGCTTTCAAAACCGATTTGATATTCTCTCCCGTCACCTGAAAAAGGTGTGCGAAATGGTGCGGGAGGAGGGGCTGGAGCCCATTATTTGGGGGGATATGTTCTTCCGCCTTGCCAACCACGGCCAGTATTACAACGTGGAGGAGCCTGTGGTGCCCTCTCCCGAGGAATTGAATTTGCCCGAGGGGGTGCAGATCACCTATTGGGATTACTACACCACCCGTCAGGATCGCTTTGAGAAGATGATCCGTGCCCACAGAAGGCTGGAGAGGCCCCTGTGGTATGCGGGAGGGATCTGGACCTGGAAGGGCTTTGCTCCCGACAATCAGTTTTCCCGCCGCTCCACCTTGGCGGCCGTTCGGGCCTGTCGAGAGGAGGGCGTGGAAAATATTTTCTTCACCCTTTGGGGGGATGACGGCGGAGAGTGTATGCGAGAAATGACCCTCTCCTCCCTCTTTGCCACCGCCCGCTTTGCGCAGGGGGTGGAGGATCTTGATGTGATCGCAAGGGAATTTGAGGAGGAATTTGACATTCCCTTCGAGGCCTTCGACCTTTTGGATATGCACGAGCCCGTGGAGGGCGAATGGGCCAAGGACTGCGTCACCAATCCCGAAAAATATCTCTTATTCAACGATCCCTTTTTGGGTGCTTGTGACTCCACCCTTTTAGGGAACGAGGGCGAGTATTACAAATCTCTTGCCGAAGCGCTTTCCCAATACGCCGAGCACAAGGAATTCGGCCCCCTCTTCCGAGCGCAGGCCCTCCTTGCCACGGCCCTCTCCCGCAAGGCTTCCTTGGGGGTGGATACCCGCCGCATTTACAGGCTCGGGGACAAACAGGCTCTTTCCTCTATGGTACCTGAGAGCCTGATGAACCGATACGATATTTGCATCAAGGATATTTCCCTTTACCTTACCGCCTTCCGCAAGATCTGGTTTTCCGAGAACAAGCCCCACGGCTTTGAGGTTCAGGAGATCCGCTTGGGCGGGCTGATCCAGAGGATGCTCTCCTGTCGGGAGCGGCTGAAGGAGTGGCGCAAGAACGGTACGGAAATTCCCGAATTGGAGGAGGACATTCTGGATCTGAAGGGGGGCGGGGCAGAGCTTTCCCCCGGTCACCTTCGCTATCCCTTCTGGGGCAAAAGCGCCAGTGTGAATGTTATAGGAAGATCATGAAAACCATTTTAATTTTAGATGCCAACAGCCTATTCAACCGCGCCTTTTACGGCATTCGCCCTCTCACCACCCGTGAGGGGCTGCCCACCAATGCGGTGTTTGGGTATATTAACATTGTAAAAAAGCACTTGGATGCCATTAAGCCCGATTTTGCGGTGGCGGCCTTTGACGTCCACGCCCCCACCTTCCGTCACAAATACGACGAGGGCTACAAGGCCACCCGAAAGCCCATGCCCGAGGAGCTGCGCCTGCAGCTGCCTTATCTGCATCAGGCCACCGAGGCGCTGGGAATCGCCATTGTGGAGCGGGAGGGCTATGAGGCAGACGATATTTTGGGCACCCTCTCCCGCATTGCCGAAGAGGAGGGCAACCGAGCCTTTTTGATCACGGGGGATCGGGATTCCTATCAGCTGGTCAGCGACAGGACCACCCTCATTTTGGCAGGCACGGGGAAGGACGAGGAGACCACGCCCGAGACCATCCGTGAAAAATTCGGCCTGACTCCAAAGCAAATGATCTCCGTCAAGGCCTTGGCGGGGGACAGCAGTGACAATATCCCCGGTGTGCGGGGGATCGGAGAAAAGACCGCTCTGAAGCTGATTTCGGAGCGTGGGGATCTGGACGGGGTCTATGCCGATCCCGACACCCTCCCCTTGGGCCCTGCGGCCAAGCAGAAGATCATAGACGGGAAGGAGGCGGCTTACCGCTCCCTGTTCCTTGCCACCATTTGCCGAGAGGTTCCCTCTCTTGCTTCCACGGCAGAATTCCCTTACGGGGGGATCGAGAGGGACAAAATGCGCTCCCTTTTGACAAGGCTTGAATTTTCCAAGCTTCTCCACGCCTTCGGGCTGGAGGAGGAGCCTCGGGCGGAAAAGCCCAAGGCGGCTTCCGACGACAATCAGGTTTCTATGTTTGATCTGGCCGAAGAGTCCGAGCCCATCACAGAACGTTCGGTGGAGGAGTTTTCCGACGAGGAGCTGTATCTGACCTATGACGAAAAGGGCTTTTACGCTCTCTTCGGGGAGGAGCCCTGCCGCTTGGTGGGGGATGTGGAGGGCTTTTTGCGAGCCCGTTCGCCCATTGTTTTGGATTACAAGGAGTATTTGCACCGTTTTCACGCCCAATTCGGGTCCATTCTCGGGGTGAAGGCTTCTTTTGATCTGGCCTTGGCCGCTTATGTAGTCAATTCCCAGAACAGTGCCGCCACCCTTTCCCGCCTGAGTCTTATTTTCTTGGGGCAGGCGGTGTCCCTCGGGGGAGAGGGGGATCCCGCTCTTCGCTTGGATCTGATCCGTAGGCTTTATCCCGTGATCCGCTCGGAGGTGGACGGGAGCGAGGCGAAGGCCTTATATTACGAAATTGAATTGCCCTTGGCCTATGTATTGGCCAAAATGGAGCTTGCGGGCTTTCAGGTGGATGCCGAGGGGATCCGCCGCTTCGGCCTTGAATTGGAGGAGGCGGTGGCAAGCCTTGCCGAGGAGATCTGGGCCGTTGCGGGGGAGAAATTCAACATCAATTCCCCCAAGCAGCTGGGGCACATTCTCTTTGAGGTGATGGGGCTCCCTGCGGGGAAAAAGACCAAGACGGGCTGGGCCACCGATGCGGAGACCTTATCCAAGCTTCGGTTCCACACGCCCCTGATCGATCTGATCCTGTCCTATCGCACCGTTGCCAAGCTGAATTCCACCTATGTGCAGGGGCTTCTGTCTCAGGTGGGGGAGGACGGCAGGATCCGCACGGTATTCAATCAGACCCTCACCGCCACGGGGCGGCTTTCCTCGGCGGAGCCCAATTTGCAGAACATTCCCGTGCGCACGGAATTGGGCAGCCGAATGAGAAGGTTTTTCACGGCAAAGGATGAAGATCACCTTTTGGTGGATGCGGATTATTCCCAGATCGAGCTGCGCCTTTTGGCACATATGTCGGGAGATGCGGTGCTCCAAAGCTATTTTTTGGAGGGGAAGGATATTCACACCAAGACCGCTTCGGAGATCTTCCACGTGGCGCCCGAAGAGGTCACGCCCGAGATGAGAAAGAGTGCCAAGGCGGTGAACTTCGGCATTGTATACGGCATTGGGGAATATTCCCTCAGTCAGGATCTTGGGGTTCCTATGCGCATCGCCAAGGAATACATTGAAAAATATTTTGCTCTGTTCCCTTCCATACGCTCTTATTTGGATGGGGTGAAGGCCGAGGCCCACGAAAAGGGCTATGTTTCCACCCTATTCGGGCGGCGCAGGATGATTCCCGAGCTCAAGGGGCCGAAAAAGAGCCTTGTGGCCTTTGGGGAGCGGGTTGCCATGAACGCCCCCTTGCAGGGTACGGGTGCGGATATTATCAAGCTGAGTATGGTTCGGGTGGATCAGCGCTTGGAGCGGGAGAAGCTCAAGACCCGCTTGGTGCTTCAGATCCACGATGAATTGATTCTCGAGGCGCCCCGTGAGGAGGCGGCGTACGCTCTCAGGCTTCTCAAGGAGGAAATGGAGGGGGCGGTGTCCTACTCCGTGCCCTTGACCGTGGAGGCCAAGGCAGGCGCCACGTGGTTCGACACCAAATAACCGCCTTTCTTTGAAAAGAAAGGCGGCAAAGAAACTTTTAGACTTTTAACGCCTACCTTTTATAAAAAAGTAAAAAAATATTAGACGACTAAAGCCTATCTTTTATAAAAAAGGTGGCAAAGAAGCTTTTTGGTAAGGGAAAAAAACAAAATCTACAGAAATTTGCTTTGCGAAAAAGACAACCTCCCTCGGGCCGAGGCTCTATGGTGCGAAATCTTTTCTTTGTGCCACAAAGCGAAGGCTGATAAAGCCACAACCTGCGGGCCGTCGAGGACGTCGGCCCCTACAAATTTGATATCATTTTTGCCTCATATTTCTAACCAACCTTGATAAAATCATCGTTTTCCAAAGAAAAAACGGGAGGATGGGGCCCCTCCCCTACCATATTAAATTTTTCGCCCCTTATTTCAATCCTCCTTGATAAAATCATCTTTTTTGCAAAATAAATATCTGTTTGCCGAAATTTGAAATTTGCACCGATAGGTAGGGGCCGACGTCCCCGACGGCCCGAGCAAAATTCTCTTTTGTGCAAAATAGATTTCTGTATGCAAAATTGTAATTCCCACCACATAAGGCTCCCCCACAGGAGAAGGCATTGGTTTTACGAAAACTTTTCTTTGTGGTGCAAAACCGTCTTTTATTCGTAGGGGCCGATATCACCGAAGACCCAAGAAACCATCACTATTTGAGGTAAAAATGTCGGATCATTTGCCAAAACGAAAGCAAACCCGCTGGAATGAATATGATTATTCCAACAAGGGTGCATATTTTATCACAATTTGCACCAATGGCAGAAAGCAAATCTTATCGCATATCCCTGCAGAGATCGGTGTTACCGAAGATGCACAACAACCGAACCTAACCTCATACGGAAAAATTGCAGAGGATTGCATCAATCAAATCGGTAATTTTTACGAGGATATAAAAATCGACCAATTTGTGATTATGCCAAATCATATCCATTTGATTCTGTTTGTGTATGGCAACGAGCCGAAGAAAAACGCAAGACAACATTCTCTCGTTTCCAAATTTGTCTCTACCTTAAAGCGTTTTTGCAACAAACAATATGGAGAAAACATTTGGCAACGATCCTATTTTGATCACATCATTCGGGATAAAACGGATTATCAGACCCACATTCGGTATATTGCTCAAAACCCGCTGAAATGGAACGAGGACGAGTTCTTCTTTTAGTCAAATGCAAACAAAAAACCTCGTTATAAAAACATAACAAGAAAGGAAAAAAACATGGAAATGAAACTTTGCTTGAAGCTGGAGGAGGAGGGGCTCCTGGAGCAGCTTCGTCAGCTTTTGATCTTGGGTGACAAGGAATTTATTCCGCCTCTGTCCTCCCGTGGCTCCACCACCCAGCAGGGGCTTGCCTCGGCCAAGGCCACCGGCGGCATTGACGCTTATTTTGAGGAAATGAAGCAGCAATGCTTCGTTTTGGCTATGGAAGGGGATGTGATGGCGGGCTTTATGTCCTTTAAGATAAACCACCACGGGCCCCACATTCCCGAGGGGGACAACCTCTATGCCTCCACCAGCGTGGTACATCCCGACTTCCGTGGCAGGGGCTTGATGACGGGCTTTTACCGTGAAATGATCCGCTCCTTCCCCGACCGTGCCATTTACACCCGCACCTGGCACGAGAATTTCGGTCACCTGAAGGTGCTTTCAAGGCTTGGCTTTTCCCTTTTGGAGACCTTGGAAAATGACCGTGGCGAGGGCATCCACACCGTTTATTACGGCCGCCTTCCCGCCCCCTTGGCAGAATAATTGAAGAATTGCAAGAAATAAGGTAGGCGTTCCTTCGGGAACGCCTGTTTTGTTGGTATTTCCGCCTTTTTTGAAAAAAGGCGGGCAAAGAAGCTTTTTGGTAAGGGAAAAGAACAAAATCTACAGAAATTTGCTTTGATAAAGAGATACCCGCCGCTTGCGGGCCGTCGAGGACGTCGGCCCCTACAAATTTCATAAAAATTACGCCTTGTGTTTCAAGCTAACCTTGATAAAGCCATCTATTTTGCAACATAAATTTCTTTGCGCAAAATACAAATTCTTCACCAATCGGTAGGGGCCGACGTCCCCGACGGCCCGAGCAAAATTCTCTTTTTTGCAAAATAGATTTCTATACGAAAAACACAAATTCCCCGCTTTACAAACCAAAAGATCAACACCAAAGAAATTTCTGTTGTCCCTTTTTCTTTTCCCTTACCCCAAAAGTTTTGGGGAGGGTTGGAGGGACTTTTTCAAAAGTCCCTCCAAGACAATAACAAACAAAAAATAGGCTTTCCTTGCGGAAAGCCTACCTGAATGTAACCTTACTTGTTGTTCTTCTTGCGGACAAAGAGGGCAACGGCAATGACAAACACAGCCGCAGCGGGGAGAAAATAGCCCACCCAAGCATAGGGGCTGCCTTCCTCGTCATCGGTCTTATCCTCTTGGGAGGAAGAAATGGGAAGGCTTGATACGGGAGGGTTCTTTTCGGCCTGACTCTCCTCATAATCCTTGAGATACTCCTCCAAAACCTCAAAATAGCGCTCGCCCGCCTCATCCCAATGGTTCATTTCATCGTAGACATAGCCCATACGGTCACGGTCATCGGGATCGGCAAAGACCACATCACCGAGACCGCCGGTGTAAAAGCGGTTGTTCTCCTCCCCTACCACGAAAAGGACCCAGTCCTTTTCCTCGGGAAGGTACTTGGTCTTGTCGGCATCGGCGGCATCGCCCGCAACATAGACCAGCAAGGTGCGGATCTTATATTTCTCGGAAATGGTGGTAGCGGTTTTGTTGAGCGCTTTTACAACCTCGGCATCACGGGTGAGGGTTTCATCCCAAACAAGATCCCTCTCCTCGGCAAAAGCAGGCAGAGCCAATTGAAAAAGCAGGAAAACACAAAGCATTGCACAAATAAATCGTTTCATTCTAATCCTTTCTCCCAAAGCGGGAATCAAAGCAAAAACGTGCCGATCACCATGACAAGAGGGATCACGGCGTAGAAAATCGCCTCCACAGGGGTGGACACAAAGGGCTTCTTCCCCTGAGGATCGGCGGCGTACCAAAGGAAGGGGCGCCCATATCTTGCCATATTTTCCCCAAGGGTCAGGGCAGAGATCTCAAAGGAGGCGCTGAGGATCAACAGTACATCGGGAAGAAAGAGCACCCCAAACACGGGAGAAAACCACCCCAACAGAAGGTGCAGCCCCCAAAGGGACAGACAGGCGGCGGTATTCACCGTGTGCAAGAGATAAAGCCCCGAAGGAAAGGCGCTCTTCAGCTTCCCAAAAAACAGAAAGCCGAAAAAGCCCGACAGAGCACGGCGCATCCCCTTTTTTCTGACCCGAGAAAGGAGCCTTTTACGGGAAAGCAGGATCAGAAAAAAAGCGTACATCAAAAACAGCAGCAGCGCAAAATTTCGTCCCACAACAGCCTCCTTTAATCCAGAATACTCTTGAAATCCTCGCTCTTTTTCCCAACGAACAGGAGGCGGCCCAAGCGGGTCACCCAAAGGGTCACGGGATAAAAGAGGAAGAAGGGCAGAGTTTCCTTGATCACCTCGCCAATGGCCGGATCGGCATCGGGCTCGTGGATCACATTAAAGAGCAGATCCATAAAGATAAAATACGCCAGAAAGGTGACAAAAAAGTGGATCATACGAAGAACGGCACGGTTCTTCTTCCAGGCAAACATACGGTTGGCAAAGCCAAGACACAAGCTAAAGGGAAACACACAGAAAAAGAGCTTCCCGAAAATATAGCGGAAGGACTGAAACAGGTGCCAATTGGCCTCGCCCTCCGTAAACAGGCTGAACACACCCAAATATAAAAAGCTAATGAGGAAAAAGCTCAACAGGGTGGTAAAGGCAACATCACGAATCCAATCAATAGTGTTCTTTTTCATACTTTACTCCATTTCTTCTATGGAAACAAAGCCCGCCTCAATGCCGAGGGAGGGCAAAAAACGGGAAAAGAAATCCTCCCGCTCCAATACAACGGTGATCTCTTCATCGGCAGGGTGGAAGGTGATCCTGTCTGCCTTTTTCAGATCCTCGTCTGCAAAGAAGGCGATCTTCTTTTCTCTGTCAAAAATCAGCTCCAAGGGGCTGACAGCCCCCGAATGGGTCATAAGACACTCCTCTAAAAAGGAATCGGGAGCAAAGGACAGGCGGCTGGAGGCCATCTGTCGGGAGACGGGGCCTGTGGAAAAGCGCTTGGTGAAGCCCATGGTGAGAAGATAAAAATGGGTCTTCTGACGGTTGCACAGCACCAAATTCTTGCAGTGGAGGGCATTTTCCACCCCCGCACGGCGGTCATTTTCCAATTTTTCAGGCAGCGTATCCGTTTTGGGATGGGAATAGGATCGGTAAGGGATCCCGTTTTCCCGCAAATAGGAAAAAATCGTTTCCGTAATTTCGTTCTTGGTCATCACATCAAAATGGAAGAAAATCCTGCAAAAAGCATTTGCAGGATTTTTCATTCACTTATGCATTCTTTGCCTTCTCAACGAGAGCGGCGAAAGCTTCTTTGTCATTTACTGCAAGCTCAGCGAGCATTTTGCGGTTCAGCTCGATGCCGGCCTTCTTCAGACCGCACATAAAGGTGGAGTAGTTCATACCGCAAGCCTTTGCCTGAGCGGAGATTCTGGTGATCCAGAGTCTGCGGAAATCTCTCTTCTTTGCTTTTCTGCCGACGAAAGCGTAGTTGCCGCTCTTCATCACGGCTTGCTTCGCCATCTTAAAATGCTTGGACTTTGCGCCCCAATAGCCCTTAGCGGCCTTCAAAACCTTTTTTCTTCTTGCGCGGGTTACTTTTGCAAACTTAATTCTTGCCATTTTAATACACTGCGTTCAAAACGCTTATCCTTTCTTTGATTTTTCCCGAACTTATGCGTAGGGGATGAGCTTCTTAATGTTCTTTGCGTTGCAATCCGAAATATAAGCGGCCTTGCGCAGCGCTCTCTTGCGCTTGGTGGTCTTCAGGTGTACCTGATGTCTTCTGCCCTGCTGGGTCATCTTCACCTTGCCGTTCTTGGTGACGGAAAATCTCTTGGCGGATGCCTTGTGAGTACGGATTTTTGCCATTTTTCTTTCTTCCTTTACTAATTATTTTTTTTGGGGGAAACAAACATTGTCATAAAGCGGCCCTCCAAATGGGGCTTCTTTTCGACGGTGCCGATCTCTTCCACTGCCTTGGCGATCTCGCCCATGAGATCCACGCCGCGCTGGGTATTGTTCATTTCGCGGCCTGAGAACATAATGGTCATTTTCACCTTGTTGCCGGCGGTAAGAAAACGGGTAGCGTGTGAGATCTTGGTATCAAAGTCGTGCTGACCGATGCGGCAGGAAAACTTGATTTCCTTGGTCTCCACAATGACCTGCTTCTTTCTGGATTCCTTCTCCTTCTTGCTGCGGTCAAAGCGGTACTTGCCGTAATCCATGATCTTGCAGACGGGGGTCGGGCCGGAAGCGTTCATTTCCACCAGATCAAGCCCCTTATCATAGGCAAGCTCCAGTGCACGAGAGGTCTTCATCACCCCAAGCTGATTTCCCTCCGGGTCGATCACGCGAACTTCTGCCGCACGGATCTTCTCATTGATGGTCATTTCCTTTGCTGCGATCTTAGCCACCTCCAAAAAATGTAAAAATAAAATGCGGAGAAAACCTCTCCGCATAAAAAGACCGTTTGAAAAAACGAAATTTTATTGACCGTGCCTGACTCTTGGGTCGGCAGGTGAGAACGGAAAAGTTCTTCTTCCTTTTGGGTTTAACCATTGTAAACCATCCCCTCGCATTTGTCAAGGGGTATTCACGATTTATTTACAAAAAGACTCGATATAGGAATCAATGGCAGAGCCGATGATCTCCACGGCCTTCTCTCTGCCGCCCACATCGTTCACCACGGTCTCCTTGGCCTCCAGCTGCTTATACACGGTGAAAAAGTGGTTCATTTCATGCCAGATATGATCGGGCAGCTGGGAAATATCCGTGTAGTGATTGTAGGTGGGGTCTCCAAAGGGAATGGCAATGATCTTTTCATCGTTTCTGCCGTTGTCCACCATGGTGATCACCCCGATGGGATAGCAGCGCACCAGAGTCATGGGCTCGATCTCCTCACTGCACAGAAGGAGCACGTCAAGAGGGTCCTGATCGTCACCGTAGGTGCGGGGAATGAAGCCGTAGTTTGCGGGGTAGTGGGTGGAGGTATACAAAATGCGGTCCAGCATCAGATACCCCGTATCCTTATCCAATTCATACTTTTTCTTGGAGCCCTTGGGGATCTCGATCACCGCCACGAAATCCTCGGGGGTAATGCGCTTGGGGCTCATATCGTGCCAAATATTACTCATACTGTCTCCTTATTTGTCACCGCGGGAGGAAAGGAGGCTTTCCAATTCCGCCATAAAGGTGTTGATATCCTGAAAACGGCGATACACCGAGGCAAAGCGCACATAGGCCACCTCGTCAATCTCCTTCAGGCCCTCCATGATCATTTCGCCGATGCGGGTGGTGGAGATCTCATTCTCGGCACTGCCCGTCACACTCAATTCCACATCCCGCACAAGACCCTCCATCCTCTCAAAGGAAACGGGTCTCTTTTCACAGGCACGCATAATGCCGTTCAGTACCTTGGTGCGGTCGAACACCTGACGGGTGCCGTCCTTCTTCACCACCATCACGGGAACCTCCTCCAGCCTTTCATAGGTGGTAAACCTTCTCTGGCAGGAGAGACATTCTCTTCTTCTGCGGATGCAGCCCCCGTCCTCTGCAGGGCGGGAATCCAGCACCTTACTTTCCGTATAGCCGCAAGCGGGACACTTCATTTTTTCTCCTTATTAAGGCTCAAGGGTAATGAGCCCATCCTTAAAATAGCCGGTGTAAACACGAACCTCGGCACCGCTCTCGTCCACCCAGGTATAGGTGCCCTGACCGTTCAGAAGCCCCTTGGAGAAGGAGCCCTCATAGTGCTCCCCGTTGGCCCAGGTCATTTTGCCCTGACCCTCTCTCTCATCCTGAACGAAGCTGCCCTCGTATTTGTCACCGTTGGCCCAGGTGTAGGTGCCCTGACCGTTTTTCATATCGTCGGTAAAGGCGCCCTCGTATTGATCCCCCGAGGCGTATACAAAGACCCCGGAGCCGTTTTTCATATTGTCCACAAAATAGCCGGTGTAGCTGGAGCCGTCGGCAAAGGTGTAGATCCCCTGCCCCTGATGGCGGCCGTCCTTCCACTCGCCGGTGTAGGTATCCCCCGAGGAATAGAGCATGGTGCCCTGCCCCGAGCGAACGCCCTCCAGGAAGGCGCCCTCGTAAAGATCTCCCGAGGCGTAGGTCATTTTGCCCTGACCGTCGGGCACAAGGTCACGGGTGGCACCCACGTACACATCCCCGTTTTCGTAAACAAGGGTCTGAGTGGCGGCGTCATACTTGGCCTCGCCGTTTTCAAAATAGACCGTGCCCTTCACAGGCTCCCCGCCCGACATACGGCCGAAGAAGCGCACGCCCTCGGACAGGGTGGTATAGCGCATTCCGAACACAAGCCCCATCAGCACCACGATCCCCACGGCCAAAACAAGGCCGATGACGAGGATCACGGGCAGGGCCGCTCTTTTTTTCTGCTGTGTCATACTGTCTCCTTTCTTCCGATTGCTCAGAAGGAGCCGAACTGCTCGGGAAAGAGGATCGGCAATAGGTAATATAAGGTTAATAGGGTGGCGTACAGGGCCGCAACAGAGCCGAAGGTGCTCCAAAAGCCGTCGGAGGAGGCCTTGAGAAGGTAACGGGCCTTCTTCACTCGGTCCTCGGGAAGAAAATAGGCATGTCTTCCCTCCTTCTCGGTTTTGGCAAGGAGGCGGTCGGTGCTCACAAGGGCTTTTCGGACCCTCGCCTTGGGGCTGATCTCCTCCGGAAACAGAGCCTTTTCCTCGCTGTGTACCTCTCCCTCCAACAGGGTCTTGACGGCGCTTCCCAAGGTGCGGCGGCGCCTTTTTAAGGAAACGAGCGCCAGCACCGCTCCCCCGAAGGCACACCACAAAAGAGTGGCGAGCGTATCCCCGAAGGGCGGGGGGAAGATCACCGCAAGGGACTCGGCCACTACGGCCAAAAATTCCAAAAAGGATGCCATTTTATGCCTCGATGTACGCCTTACCGCCCATATAAGGACGCAGCGCCTCGGGGATCCTCACACGGTAGGCACCGTCCACCATTTCCAGATTGTTCTCCAAAAAGGCAATGAGCATACGGGGCGGAGCCACTACGGTGTTATTCAGGGTGTGAGCAAAGTATTTCTTTCCGTCCTCTCCCTTGACACGGATGCCGAGACGGCGCGCCTGTGCATCGCCCAGATTGGAGCAGGAGCAGACCTCAAAATACTTCTGCAAGCGGGGGCTCCAAGCCTCCACGTCATAGCTCTTCACCTTCAGGTCGGCCAGATCCCCCGAGCAGCACTCCAACGTGCGAACAGGCACGTCCAGACTGCGGAACAGCTCCACGGAATAGCTCCACATCTTGTGGAACCAATCCATGCTCTCCTCGGGCTTACAGATGACCACCATTTCCTGCTTTTCAAACTGATGGATACGGTAGATTCCTCTTTCCTCAATGCCGTGGGCTCCCTTTTCCTTGCGGAAGCAGGGAGAATAGCTGGTGAGGGTCATGGGAAGATTGGCCTCGGGCGTGAGGGTGCCGATGAATTTACCGATCATGGAGTGCTCACTGGTTCCGATGAGGAACAGATCCTCTCCCTCGATCTTATACATCATGGCTTCCATTTCCTCAAAGCTCATAACGCCCGTTACCACCTCGGAACGGATCATAAAGGGAGGAATGTAGTAGGTAAAGCCCTTGTCGATCATAAAATCACGGGCGTATGCGGTCACAGCGCTGTGCAGACGGGCAATATCCCCCATCAAATAATAGAAGCCCTCGCCTGCCACACGGCCTGCGGCCTCCTTGTCAATGCCCTTAAAGTAGGCCATAATGTCGGTGTGATACGGGATCTCAAAGTCCACGACGGTCTTTTCCCCGAAGCACTCCACCTCCACGTTTTCCTCATCGTTTTTACCGATGGGAACGCTGGGGTCAATGATGTTGGGGATCTTCATCATCTTTTCCTTCAGCTGAGCGGAAAGAAGGGTCTCCTTCTCCTCCAATTCCTTCAGCTCGGCGGCCTGATCGCTGACAAGCTTCTTGGTCTTTTCGGCTTCCTCTCTCTCGCCCTTGGCCATCAGAGCGCCGATCATTTTGGAGATCTTATTGCGGTTGGCACGAAGCTCCTCGGCACGCTTCAGAGCGGCCATTTTCTCGTCGTACAGGGCGATGACCTCATCGACCAGAGGAAGCTTTTCGTCCTTAAATTTCTTTTTGATGTTTTCCTTTACAAGCGCAGGGTTTTCTTTGATAAATTTAATGTCCAGCATTGTTCTTTCCTTACCGTTTCTATTGAATTTATATTTTTCTTGTCAACCGATTACAATTCCAAAAGGAATTCCTCGCCGCAGAGGTTGCCCAGCATTTCCTCCAGATCCTTGGCATCGAAATACTCCAAGGTGATCTTTCCTCTGCCGGAGCCGTCATCCTTAATGGAGACCTTTCTCCCCAGGCTTGCGCCCACACGGCTTGCCACCGCCTTCATTTGGGACTGATACACCTCATTGCGGCTCTTTTCCTTGGGCAGCTTTCGGATCTCGCTGCCGCCCTCCAGAATATTCTTAACGCTCTCCTCCACCTGACGGACGCTCATATCCCGATCCACAATGAGAAGGAGCATATCCTGAATGGTATCGGCGGGCAGAGGCAGAAGGGCTCTTGCGTGGCCTGCGGTGATAATGCCCTGCTTCAAAAGGCTTTGGGCCGCCACGGGAAGCTTTAAGAGGCGCAGAGAATTTGCCACGGCGGCACGGCTCTTACCGATCTGCTTGGCGGCCTGCTCCTGTGTCAGATTGTATTTGTGCATCAGGGCGGCGTAGCCGTTGGCCTCGTCAATGGGGTTCAGATCCTCTCGCTGCAGGTTTTCAATGAGGGCGGCCTCCTGTGCCTTTTTCTCATCAAAATCCTTCACGATGACGGGCAGCTCCGTCAGCCCCACCATTTTGGAGGCACGGTATCTTCTTTCTCCCGCTATGATCTGATAGCCGGCACCGAATTTCCGCACCAAAAGGGGCTGGATCACGCCGTGTACCCGAATGGAATCGGCCAATTCCTGCAAGGTTTCATCGTGAAAGACCTTGCGGTGCTGATCCTCATCGGGATAGACCTTGTCAATGGGTGCCGTAATGACCATTTCTCCGTCCTGCGGGAGAAGGGGCTCCTCGGGGGCACGAAATAGGTTATCAAGACCCTTGCCCAACACCTGTTTTGCCATATTATCCTCTTTTCTCCAATTCACGGGCAATCTCCAGATAGCTCTGAGCACCCTTGGAATTCTTGTCGTAATACAAAGCGGGCTTGCCGTGGCTCGGCGCCTCGGACAGGCGCACGTTTCTCGGCACCGTGGTACGGAAAATGCGATCGGGGAAATACTTGCGGATCTCCGATGCCACCGCAAGGGACAGGTTCAATCTGCCGTCGTACATGGTCAGGATCACACCGGAAAGCTCCAAGGCAGGGTTATAGAGCTTTTTTACCAAATTGACCGTATACATCAGCTGACTGAGGCCCTCCAAGGCGAAAAACTCGCACTGCATGGGAACGATGACCCCCTGTGCGGCACAGAGGCCGTTCAAGGTGAGAAGCCCGAGGCTCGGGGGACAATCCATCACAATATAATCATAGCCCGAAACGGAGGCAAGTGCGTTTCTCAACACGCTTTCCCGACCGTTCACGGCAGAAAGGCCGATCTCCGCACCCGCCAGATTCATGGTAGCCGGGAGACACCACAGGCCTTGGTACGGGGTCTTTACCGTACATTCCTCCACTGTTTTGCCTTCCAGAAGCACCTCGTAGGTGGAAAGGGACACCTTGTCCTTATCCACGCCCACGCCGCTGGTGCAGTTTCCTTGGGGATCGAGATCCACAAGAAGCACCTTTTTCCCCATAAAACCGAGGGATGCGGCCACATTGATGGCGCTTGTGGTCTTGCCCACGCCGCCCTTCTGGTTGGCAAATGCCAAAATTTTGGTCATAAGCCTTATTCTACTCCATTTTTCTTTGTTCCTTTATTATACTCTCCCCGAGAGTGTTTGTCAATTCCGAAGCCTACTTTTTCAATGTTTCACGTGAAACATTTTTGAAAAACGAAAAAAGAAGATCGGAATGTTTCACGTGAAACATTCCGATCCCATCAAAGCTTGGGGATGCGAATGGAATAGGATATGTAGCTTTCCTCCTCGCACTTTTCTGCCACAAGATCCACCCCCGCCTCCCGAATGGTGCAAATGGCTCGGTCTACGGAGTTGACAAAAAGGCGCACATCCTTCACCACAATGCGGCGCATCGGCTTTCTCTCCCGCTCCTCCTGGCGCCTGGTATATTCCTCGGGGTGGGTCAGAAGCCGATCGAGAAACTCCTCCGTTTCCCGCAGTCCCAATTCCCGCTCCGTGACGAATTTGATCGCAAAGAGTCGAAGGGAGGGATCCGCCACCCGCAGAAAGGCTCGGGCCTGCTTTTCCGTAAGATCGCCCTGGGTGATGAGGCTTCGCTCCTCCCGCCCCAAGCGCAGAAGCCGCAGGCGGGCAGCCACGGCACTTGTGGGTCTGCCGAAGGATGCGGCCACATCCTCTCCCGAAAGGTTAAAGTTTTTCATCAGACGGTCAAAGCCCTCGCCCTCCTCAAAGAGATCCGCCTCCTTGCGGCAGAGGTTCTCTGCCAAAGTCCATTCCGCTCCCGCCTTGGGGCCAAGCTTTACCAAGCGGCAGGGCACCCGCTCCATTCCGATGAGCCTTGCGGCACGCAGTCTGCGCTCGCCCACTACAAGCTCATATTCCCCCGCCACTTGGCGCACCGTCAGGGGAGAGATCATTCCGTAGCGAAGCAGGCTTTTTCCAAGCTCCGCCAATTCCTCCCGATCAAAGCTTTGCCGCATCTGATAGGGATTGGGATGGATCTGATCGGCAGGCAGGTATTGTATTTTTTCCGTTTGTTTTCCTCGTTTCCACATATTGTAACACTCCTTTTTGCCATTTTACTCCGTTTCAAGAAAAAATCCTGCCGAAGGGTGGGGATGGATTTGATCGCCTTTTGTTGAATTTTGTTTTTACTTGACAAGAAAAACAGAAGAAGGAAAAAGGAAAAAAAGAAATGTCATTGACCGACAGGGGAATTTGTGTTACAATTAGTTTGAGATTTTATCCACTGAAATTTGGAGTAAGTATGAAATATAGATTGTCGCAAGCCTGGCCGGATTCTGCCTTGATCCTGCCGGTGCAGGTTTTGGAAAAAATGGATCAGGCGGGGGAAGGGGAATTGAAGCTCCTTCTGTCTGCCGTGGGAGTTCTGCGCTATGGGCCTGTGGAGGAGGAGGAATTGATCCTCACCTTATCCCAAGGCTATGAGAGAGAGCAGGTGATCGGCGCCCTTGCCTTTTGGCGTGGCTGCGGAGTTTTGAAATTGACCGAGGGAAAGCGGGGCCGCACCCGCAAGGCTCTGCCCCCCGAGGAGGAAAAGCGGGAGGAAGAAAAGCCCGAGGAAAAAGAAACGGCGAGAAAGGTCATTGATGCCGACGAAGCACCCTTTTATTCTGCCAAGGAGCTTGCCGATGCCGCCGAGGCGGTGCCCGATTTTAAGAATTTGGTCTCCTTTGCCGAGGGGAGATTGGAAAAGGTAATGAATACCGGCGAGCTGGGAAGGCTTTGGTCCTTTCTGGATTATTTGAAAATGCCCTTGGATGTGGTGATGCTTGTCATTGAGGACTGCGTTTCCCGAGAGAAGCGAAGCCTGAGGTATATTACCAAAATGCTCACCTCCTTTCAGGATGAGGGCATTGATACCTACGAAAAGGCCGAGGCTTATTTTGCCGCCCGTCAGGAAAAGGCGCTTTACGAGAAAAAGATCCGCCGCCTGTTCGGGCTCGGGGATCGAAAGCTGACGAGTGCCGAGGATGCCATTTTGGAGACCTGGCGCAAGAAGTTTGCCTTCGGAGACGAGATGCTGGATGCCGCCTATGAAAAAACCGTGGCGGCTGCGAAAAATCCTTCCATTAAATATATGAATAAGATTTTGGAGAATTGGTTTGCCGATGGGATCCAAACCGTGGAGGATATCGGCAAGAGCCAAAATCCCGAAAGCGGGAAAGCGCCCAAGAGCTATGATCTGGACAGCTTCTTTGAGCAGGCGGTTTCCAAGGGAAGAAAAAATCTGTAAGGAGAGGCTATGTTTCAGAGAGAAATTGTAGAAGAGGTGACCCGTGCCTTTGATCAGCGCCGCCAAAATGAAGAAGCGGCCGCCGTGGCACGGAGAATTCAGGCGGAGGAAAAAAATCCCGAATTGTTCCGTCTGGGCACCGCCATGCGCTCCATTCCCCTTCGCACGCTAAATGAGAGCATGAAGGGTGGGGAGGATCTGAAAATAAGACTCTCCCGCCTTCAGGAGGAAAGCCGCCTTTTGCAGGAGGAATACGGCAGGGAGCTTGAGAAAATGGGCCTCGGGCGGGATCACACCGTGCCTCATAGAGCCTGCAAGGTCTGCTCCGATTCCGGCTGGGTGGATGGGAAAATGTGCCGCTGTCTGCGCTCGGCCATTGTGAAGGAAGGCTACCGTGCCTCGGGTATGGGAAAGCTTCTTGCCAAGCAGCGTTTTGATAATTTTGATCTAAGCTTCTATTCCACCGCCCTTTTGCCCGATTCCCGCTACTCCCCGAGAGATGTGATGGAGAGCATTTTGGAGGAAATGAAGGCCTATGCCGACTCCTTCACCACATCCTCTCCCTCCCTTCTTTTCATTGGGGGAACGGGCCTTGGCAAGACCCATCTTTCCAGCGCCATTGCGGGGAAGGTGATCGAAAAGGGTTTTGATGTGGTCTATGAATCCGCTCCCAATGTGGCCCTTCTGTTTGAGAAGGATCGCTTCGGCAAGGAGGAGGGGACAGGCGAGAGGATCGCGAGGCTGATGGAGGCAGAGCTTCTCATTCTGGATGATCTGGGAACCGAGCCCGGCTCCCAAACGGGAAGCAGTGCCCTGTATCAGCTGATCAATCACCGTGCCGCCGTGGCAGAGCTGCCCACCATCATCAGCACCAATCTTTCTTACCGTCAATTGGAAAAGCGCTACGATACCGCCACCCTCTCCCGCCTCTTGGGGGAATTTGAGGTAAAGCTCTTCCAAGGGGAAGATGTCCGTATGGCAAAATTGGGCAGATAAAAGCTGCGCACCAAAAATCGTTTGAACCACAAAAAAGCAACGAGAAATTTTATTTCCCGTTGCTTTTTTCTTTTAGTGGCTTTAGCCAGTTGAGGACGGAACGTCCGAAACAAAGAACCACCCGCTATGCGGGTGCGCGTCGGAGGTTATACCAAAAAATTCTCCCCCCGTGGTACAATAAGGTTGTTCAAGTCTTAGAGTACAACGAAAGGAGAATTTTATGGCAAATCGCACAAACAGTTTAGCACATACAAAATGGTTATGCAAGTACCATATCGTAATTGTTCCGAAATACCGAAGAAAAGTAATATATTACGAGTACCGAAAAGACCTACAAGAAATTATTAGGACATTGTGCAGGTACAAGCAGGTAGAAATCATAGAAGGGCATATGATGCCGGACCACGTACATCTGCTGTTAAGCATCCCACCAAGGATCAGTGTATCGAGCTTTATGGGATACTTAAAGGGAAAAAGTGCGTTAATGATGTTTGACCGACATGCGAATTTGAAGTACAAGTTTGGCAATCGGCACTTTTGGGCAGAAGGATATTATGTAACAACGGTCGGCTTGAACGAAGCAACGATAAAGAAATATATCCAAGACCAAGAGAAAGCAGATATATCTTTAGATAAGTTAAGCGTAAGAGAATACGAAGATCCCTTTGCCAAATAAACCCCTTTAGGGGTGGCCAAAGTGGCAAAGACTCTAAGGCTTGAACAAAGAGAAAGCCCGCGCCTTTAGACGCGGGTCAGTCCTATGGGCTTTTAGCCCTTGTGCAAACCACCCGTTTGACGGGTGGTTATGATTGTGCAACGGACCGTCGGGACGCCGGTCCCTACAAATAAAAGACCACCTTGTGCGCAAAAGCAAAGGTTGATAAAGCCACAACCTGCGGGCCGTCGGGGGGAGCGATGGGAGCGCCGCCGGTGGCGGAAACCGAGAAAAAGACTCGGGGAGTCTTTTTCGATGCGTTTTCGACCGCCGATACCCGATTTTATCGAGCCAAATGGCGATGATAAAATCCCGGTATCAAGGAGTGTGTCACCGAATGGTGGCAAGAAAGCGACTTGAGCGAGTGGCCGTGGTCGCCAAGGCCCCCGAGGGTACGAGGGGAAGCCGTGGCGGGTACCACAACAGGACCGTCGGTCCCTACAAATGTAAGACAAATTCGTACCCCGAACCGAAGGCGGCAAAGACCACAACCTGCGGGCCGTCGAGGGGAGCGATGGGAGCGCCGCCGGGGGCGGATGAAGCGACTTGAGCGAGTGGCCGTGGTCGAAATGGAGCGAAGCGATGAGCGAGCCTTCCATTTCGGGTACCACAACAGGACCGTCGGTCCCTACAAAT
>JAZQMO010000025.1:0-3997 GCA_045543495.1 Eubacteriales bacterium
AAAGTTTGTCAATGTTTTTCCCCAAATTTACCAATTATTTTTGTCAAGTTCACAAAGGATGTCTTCCTTTTCGTTTTTCCATTCTCCGAGAATTACTTTTTGCAGAGCAAAATTCAGCTTTTCTCCGATTTCGATCCCGGAAAGACCTTTTTTTTCAAGATCTTTTCCATTGACAGCAAGATTCTTTAAGGAATAACATTCTCCGGTCCGTAAAATTCTTTCGCCTTCTTCACCAATGGCATGAATGTTTTGCAGGCGTTTTTTTACGGTCCATTTGCTATGAGCCAAGGTATCAGCTTCCATAATTTTCAGAAGCGTATGAAAATTCTCTGCACCGACAGCGCCTAAAAGCTTTTTGACATCTGCTGTCCCCGTAGGATGGCAATCGTGGTGAGAAACCAAAAGAGAAATCAAATGGATCTGTCTTGCGGGAAATTTCATTCTTGTCATGATGTCTTCGGCAATTTTTGAGCTCTTTTTTGGATGCGCGTAAAAATGCCCTCGACCTGTGCGGTCAATAGTAAGGCAGCCGGGCTTTGAAATATCATGGAAAAACAGAGAGAGGCGAATCTCCGGAGACGGCTCCGAGGCAGCTACCGCGTGTACTGTGTGTTGCCAAACATCATATTGATGGAAAGGGGAGTGTTGAGAGAATCCGATGCAAGGCAAAATTTCGGGAATAAGAACTCCGATGACATCGGAAAATTCCGTAAGTACATAGCGAATATTTCTTCCACAGAGCATTCTGCAGAATTCCGGTAAGATCCGCTCCGGTGCAATGGTAAGAAGGAGTTCTTTGTTCCTATGAATGGCGGTCAGCGTTTTGTCTTCAATGTCAAAACCCAATACTGCCGCAAAGCGCATTGCGCGTAGAATACGGATCGCATCCTGTGAAAAACGCTCATTTGCATCGCCGATGGCACGAATGAGGCGACGTTTCAGGTCTCTTTTGCCGCAGAAATAGTCGCGAAAGCCTCTTTCCGGGTGGTAAACAATGGCATTCACGGTAAAGTCTCGCCGCTTTAAATCTTCAAAAAGATTCTTTGTGAAGCGAACGTCTTCAGGATGTCTGTGATCATTGTAAGCGCCTTCTTTTCGAAAGGTGGTAATATCCAAAAATGCTTTTCCGTAATGCACCACGATGGTACCGAAGCGCTCGCCTGTACAATTGAGAGAAAAACTTGAAAAGATCTGCTTGATCTCGTCCGGTGTAGCAGAAGTGGTCAAGTCCCAATCGTGAACCTCACGGCGAAGGAGCAGATCCCTTACACCGCCTACCAACCATGATTCGTGTCCTGCGGCATCCAAGAGCGAAAGCGCTTCCGTTACTTCTTGCGGTAATGGAAGTTTTGTTGTAATCATAAAATAATATTCCTTTAATTTGATTTTTCTTCAAGTTTACTCTTGACAAAAAAATCCGAATGTGATAAGATAACCGGTGTTCGAGAGAACCTGCGTTGTTAGCTCAGCTGGATAGAGTGACTGGCTACGAACCAGTAGGTCAGGGGTTCGAGTCCCTTACAACGCGCCAGGAAGGCACCCCTCGGGTGCCTTCTTTTTTCTCGCACCGATCAAAAACTGAATTCAGTATACCACATAAAAAAGCAATTGTAAACAAGAACAAAGAAAAAACTGACACAAAGTGAAATAGTCAATCGTTAGCAGACACAAAAAACAAATTTAAGCTGCCGGTTCAATTCTGTATTGGATCGGCGGTTTTCTATTTTCTCACAAACCTTTAACACCGAATCTTTGCATAGATTTGAATACGGAAGCTTTTTTGCGAGTATACTTAGCAAGAGGATTGCCGGGTTTGCGCTTGTTGACAAGCGCAGTTTCACCGCCTTCCAAAGATTGCTTTGTCCATTTCGATCTTTGCGAACGGTCAAACCCTTTTTCTCTACCTATTCTTTATCTTAACATAAAAAATGATGGTAGACACTGTTTTTTTCGTGTCTACCATCATTATATTATTTCAATCATCGTGCCTGTTTTTCTTTTACTTTTCTTCTTTTTTGATCTCGTTTAAGAGCTCTTCCTGCTTCGCCTGATTTTCCTTTGCTACCTCGGCGCCCTCGGTGCTGTCTTTGGTGAACATGATCTTCACCGTGAGAATGATCAGCTTAATATCAAGTTGCAGAGAATAGTTTTCAATATACATCAGATCCAGTCTCAATTTATCGTAGGGGCTGGTGTTGTATTTTCCGTAGATCTGAGCAAAGCCGGTCAAGCCGCCCTTCACCTTCATTCGGTAGGCAAACTCGGGCATTTTCTCGCAGAATTCATCCACAAAAACCT
This sequence comes from Eubacteriales bacterium, assembly GCA_045543495.1. Lineage (GTDB taxonomy): Bacteria > Bacillota > Clostridia > Oscillospirales > SIG627 > RGIG5579. The sequence continues at coordinate 2,299 of JAZQMO010000025.1, forward strand.
TTCTCTCGGGGCGGGGGCCAACCACGCTCATATCGCCCTTTAAGATGTTGATCAGCTGAGGGATCTCATCCAATCTTGTCTTTCTGACAAAGTGACCCACCTTGGTGATTCTCGGGTCGTTTTCACCGGCGGAAAGCACGGCACCCGTGGCCTTTTCCGCATTGACGATCATACTGCGGAATTTGAGAATGTTAAATTCCCGACCGCCGATTGTCATTCTCTTTTGCTTGTAGAAAACAGGGCCGCCGTCCTCCAGCTTAATGGCCAGAGCCACCGCAATGAGAATGGGGGAGGCAACGATCAAAAGCGTTGCGCTGAAGAGGATATCCACACACCGCTTGATAAAGCGCTGTGTCATGGAAAGGCCCTTGGTCTCCACGTGGATCAAGGGCGTGTCAAACAGGTTGATGTTCTTGCCGCCGCGGATCAGAATGTCGGAGATCTTAGGCACCACATAGGTTCTGATATCTCTCTGATAGCAGAATTTCAAAAGATCGTTTCGCTCCTTGGCGGGCAGATCGTTCAGGATCACCGCATTGTATTTTTCAATTTCACGGCAAACTGCGTCGTATCCCTCGTCCACGCTGATGAGCTTTTTAATGTTGTACTTGTCTCTGCGGGAATCCATCTTGATCTTGATTCCCACCGCATTGTCACTGCCGTAGACCAAAAGCATTTCGTGTGCGGCAAAGAAGCGGTGGTAGATCCTTTTGTAAATGAAGATCAAAACCACGGCCAGCGCCACATCGGCCAAAAACAAAACGATCATAGGTAAAACCGAGATCATTTTGTTGGAAATGAGACAAAGCTGGAAATAGGTGATGAAATTGACCATAAACAGGCCGATCAGCTGCCCCAGCGCAATATCAATGGCCTTTCTCTGGTCAAACAAAAAGCCATCCAGATTGGAAAACAAAAGGCAGACCAAAAGACCGTATACACCGGTCAAAACGTATTTTCCGTTGAAATAATAGTTGGCGGAATCATAGCCCTCACGCCATATATAGTAATAGAGCACACAAAGCAGAACAACCTCAAGAGCACTTTCAAATCCTCTCAAAAGCCCTCGAATATCCTGACGGGTAAACTTTTTACTCAAGCCTTACTCCTTCTCGGATCCCAAAGATCCGTGTTTGGTAGACAAATGATACCGCCTCGCCTTGGCAAAGCGGAGATAGGGCGAAGCCCGAAGGCAATTTGCCTTTCCGCCATTATATCACAGTGCCACAGGGAAAGTCAACCGATTTTACCAAATGCCACCACCTTTTGCCCACTTTATCCCGTTTTGTAAAACGCAGGTTGCGCCCCCAAAAAACGTCCGCCTAAGCCTCTCCTTGCGGGGAGAGAGATGTTTGGTTCCGCCAAGTGGTGTCGCTTCGCTTGTGATCTTGCCATGTGGGGCAAATGATGCATTGCCGCCTTGCGGCAACGTTATGATAGGGTAGGGGTGGCTCCCCTTGCGGGGAGAGTGATGTTTGGCTTCGCCAAGTGGTGTCGCTTCGCTTGTGATGCTTGCCCTTTCGGGCAAATGATGCATTGCCGCCTTTGCGGCAACGTTATGGTAGGGGAGGGGCGGCTCCCCTTGCGGGGGAGAGTGATGTTTGGCTTCGCCAAGTGGTGTCGCTTCGCTTGTGATGCTTGCCCTTTCGGGCAAATGATGCATTGCCGCCTTTGCGGCAACGTTATGGTAGGGGAGGGG
>JAZQMO010000026.1:0-29714 GCA_045543495.1 Eubacteriales bacterium
GATGGATCCCATCTCAGCGGCAATTTTTATCTTTTCTTATAAATAAGAAGCTCAGGATTTTCACCGTTTTTCTCGTACGTACAAATAAGAATGAAGTCCAAATTGGCGACAATTATATTATTTTTTTCAAGGGAGAAGAATAACTTCTCTCCCCTTCTTGATTGCATAGTCGAGTGCAATCTTGGTGCCGCTTTTGCGGGTGGTGGGAGCGTTTGGTTCGTCGTAATAGACGATGCAGTATTTGCTGTTGTTTATCATCTCATAGTTGCGCTCGACGTAGGCGGCTCTGCCTGAGCCGTGGAGGTTTTCGGGGTAATAGGTATCGTCGTAAGATTTGAGCAAATAGGCCAGATAGTCATCATTGATGAACGGGAACTCTGCCCGCACGTAGATTCGTTTTACGTGTGGGTATTTTTCTTTTATTTTGGTCACGAGCTCGAGGCAGAGACGGTCGAACTCGGATTTACTGCCGAACAGGAATGTGTCCACATTTTCGTCAGTGATCAGTCTTTCAACAACTTCGGTTATTTTCGTCCTCAGTTCTTCGGTTTCGTTTATGGTTCTGTGACCAAAAAAGCAGCAAGTATTTTCTTTCATATATTCACCTCGATATGCGATATATCGTAATTATAACACAAACAAACCAACTTTGCGATATATCCCACACGATATATCGAATATTTTTATAAAATTATAACAACGATATATCGTAGAGGTGGTTCTGTGAATACTAAAAACGCAGTTGCGAACCGTATTATTCAATTGTGTAATCAGAAAAATATTGCAATAAATGCTTTAGCAAATATATCGGGTATATCTCCGTCAACTCTTTATAGTGTTTTGAACGAAAAGAGTCAGAATCCCGGCATTGTTACCATAAAAAAATTATGTGATGGATTAGAAATTTCCTTGCGCGAATTCTTTGACGATGACATTTTTGATGATATAGAGCAGGAAATTAAATAACTTTAGGAATAGCAAAGCACTCTGCCATAACAGCAGAGTGCTTTTTCGTGAAAAATTAAGCCATTTACACTCGGTTTCAAGTGTAAATGGCTTAAAGATTTTTGGAACTTTTGCTCTTGCCTTGCCCACTTAAAACCGTCATTTTTGCACAAAAACATGCATTGGCTTAAGTTTGGCTTATGGCTTACGATTTTAGCGGTTCAAAACCTCGAAAAACACAGTGTTTATGCGGTTTTTCTCAGTCTAAAGGTTTCATTGTGGGGAACAGGAGGACATCACGGATGGAGGCGGAGTCGGTGAGGAGCATGACCAGGCGGTCGATGCCGAAGCCGAGGCCGCCCGTGGGGGGCATACCGTATTCCATGGCGGTGACATAGTCATAATCCACCTCGGCACGGGTATCGGGCTCTGCGGCACGCTTAGCGGCTACCTGAGTTTCGAAGCGCTCCTTCTGATCGATGGGATCGTTCAGCTCGGAGAAGGCGTTACCGAACTCGGTGGCATTGATGAAGTACTCAAAGCGCTCGGTGAAGCGGGGGTCGGTGGGCTTCTTCTTAGCCAAGGGGCTGTTTTCCACGGGATAATCGTAGATAAAGGTGGGTTGAATGAGTTTCTCCTCTACATAGGCATCAAAGAACTCAATGAGGACGGTGCCGCAGGTGGCGTTAGCGGGAACCTCAACGTGGTGCTCCTTAGCGCAGGCACGGGCCTCTTCGTCACTCTTCCAGGAATGATAATCCACGCCGGCATACTTCTTCACGGCATCCACCATGGTCATTCTTTCCCAATGACCCATATCAATTTCCTTGCCCTGATAGGTGATGAGGGTGCTGCCGCAGATCTTTTCGGCAAGACCCTTATACAGCTCCTCTACCAGATCCATCATACCGTAATAATCGGTGAAGGCCTGATACAGCTCAACGGTGGTAAACTCGGGATTGTGCTTGGTATCCATACCCTCATTACGGAAGATACGGCCTACCTCATATACTCGGTGCATACCGCCCACGATAAGACGCTTTAAGTAAAGCTCGGTCTCAATACGCAGGTACATATCCATATCCAGCGTATTATGATGGGTGGCAAAGCTTCTTGCGGCGGCGCCGATCTCCAAGGGAACGAGAATGGGGGTGTCTACCTCCAAAAAGCCCTTGTTATCCAGATAGTTTCTGACCTCCTTGAGGATAGCGGAGCGCTTATAGAACACGTCCTTCACCTCGGGGTTTACAATGAGGTCCACATATCTCTGACGGTAGCGCATATCGGTATTGGTCAGGCCGTGGAACTTCTCGGGCAGGGGGATGAGGGACTTGGAAAGGAGGGTGATCTTCTTGCAATGGACGGAGACCTCACCGGTGCGGGTGGTGAAGACAAACCCCTCCACGCCGATGATATCACCGATATCCCACTTTTTGAAGGAGGCGTAATCCTCTTCTCCCACATCGTCACGCTTGACGTAAAGCTGAATGTTGCCCTTTTCATCGGCAAGATTACAGAAGGAGGCCTTACCCATCACACGGCGGCTGAGCATTCTGCCGGCGATGCGCACTTCCCTCTCCTGTCCTTCTACATAGCTTTCTTTAATCTCAGCAGAGTAGGCGTTGAAATCAAATTTGGTGATCTCATAGGGGTTCTTTCCCTGACTCTGCAATTCAAAAAGCTTTTCACGGCGAATCTTAACCTGTTCACTGAAATTTTCTTCTGTTTGATTCTGAATGTTCTGGTCCATAATGCTTTCCTTTAGAATACTTGATTACACGATCTCAAGGATCTTAACTTTCACAGCACCGCCGGGAGTTTCAAACGAAACCTCTTCTCCGGGCTTCTTTCCCAAGAGGGCTTTTCCGATGGGAGACTCATCACTGATCTTATTTTCAAGAGGATCGGACTCGGTAGAGCCGACGATGGTATAGGTGACCTCTTCGTCAAAGGAGATGTCATACACCTTCACGGAGGAACCCACATGGATCACATTTTTCTTTCCGGTATCCTTAATGAGCTCAATGTTTTCCAGAATATCCTCCAATTCAGCAATGTGACGCTCCACCTCTGCCTGCTCGTTTTTGGCTTCGTCATACTCGCTGTTCTCGGAAAGATCTCCGAATGCTTTTGCCTGTTTTAAGGCTTCTGCAACTTCCTTGCGCTTTACGACCTTCAGGTACTCCAATTCTTCCTTCAGTTTCTGAAGTCCTTCGGCGGTAACAAAAGTAGGTTTGGCTGCCATATCAAATCTCCTCTGATTTTCAATATTTTATTTAAAACTTATGGTTTTACAAGGTAATTTGCGGGATTTACCACAACGGAGGATCCGTTTGCTCCCACGGGTGCATAGATCTCAATATGAAGGTGCGGGCCGGAGGAATTACCGGTAGAGCCGATCATTCCCAACTGCTGACCCTGTGTTACGGTCTGCCCCAAGGAAACGCTGAAGGAATCCAAATGAGCATAGCGGGAAATATAACCGCCGCCGTGATCCACGAGAACATAGTTGCCCCAGCTCCAATGGTAGGTTCTTCCCACCACCTTGCCGCTTGCAATGGCAAGAGCGGGGATCTTACCGTTATAGGCCCAGCCGCCAACGGCAATATCCATACCGTTATGGCCGCCGCCCGGAATAAAGTTCCAAGAAATATAACCGGGATAAGCGGCGGGCAAGGGCCAAGTAAAGCCGGTGGGTCCGGGACGGGTAACAGACTGTGCGGCGATCTGATCAATGACCTTTTGCAGATCGTTTTCCAGCTTTTTCTTTTCGCTTGAGGCCATATTATAGGCAGATTGAAGCTGCTTTTGATCGTTTTGAAGCTGAGCGAGCTGGGCTTCCGCCTCGGCCTGCTTTTCCTTTTGGATCTCAATTAAAGCTTCATATTCGGCATACTTTTCTTCGCTGGCCTTCAGGGCAATATCAATTTCCTCCTTGGCCTTTTCAATGGCCTCTCGGTCGGAAACGAGGGCTTCAATGATCTTGCGGTCATATTCCAGCATATCATTGATCACCTCCGAGCGGGAGATGATATCCGAAAGATCGGCAGAGCCCAAAATAAAATCGATATAGCTCATATTGCCGCTTTCCTGAGCGAACACGAGCCGTTCCTTAAACAGATTAAAATTCTTATCGATCCTTTGATTCAAGAGATCGATCTCGGCTTCTTTTGCCTTGGTCAATTCCGTATATTCCATAATCAGGCTCGAAATGGTATCGATCTGATCCTGATAGGAATTCATTTCGTCATAGATCAGCTGCAAGGCGGCAAGCTGATTGTTGGCTTTCTTTTTTGCTTCCGCAAGCAGACCCGCCAAGCGTTTTTGCTCCTTCTTTTGTGCCTCCAGCTGACTGGACAAATAATCCTTTTGCTGGGTCAGGGAGCCTGCACCGGTTGCGGTGAAGGTACAGCACGAGCCGATCAAAATGACGAAAACAAGAAGAAAAGAAATCGTCTTTTTCCAATTCATATGATACTCCTAAATGGCTTATGATACGCCTAAGGCGCTGATGGCTTCCTGCAGCTGGTTATCCTCCTCGTGGGTCACCAGATACAGATTGGCGGCTTTCAAATCGCAGGGCAGATCGGGAGAAACTCCGATCTTCTCAAAGCTTGGGGATTTGGGCGGGGTGAAGGTCATATTGGAGAGCACGAGGGCGGAGCCGTCATCCATCTCCACAACGGTTTGAACCACGCTTTTTCCGTAGCTTGTGTTTCCGATGATCACGGCAGCCTCATAATCCTTCAGGGCGGCGGCAAACAGCTCCGAGGCACAGGCAGAGCCCTGATTGATGAGAACGGATATGGGAAGCTGAGTCGCGTAATCATCGCTGTGAATCTCTTTTTTGTTGCCACTGCGGTCCACGGTATGCACCAAAACACCCTTAGGAAGCAGGTGATCCAGCATTTCGCAGCAGATATCGATCCTTGAGCCGGAGGTGTTTCTCACATCAAAAATGAGCCCTTCCACCTCGGCGGCATAAAGAGCCTGCAAGGCAGAGGAAAATTCGCTTGCGGTATTTTCCGTAAAATCAAAGATCTGAACATAACCGATATTATCCTGCAGGATCTCATAATCTACGGTGGAGACCTGAACCTCCTTACGGGTCACGGTGAACTCCATATCCAAAACCTGAGCGGCAAGACGGCGCTTGACGGCAATGGTGACCTGTGTTCCCTCTTGGCCCGAAATGGCACGGATGGTATCGTAAAAGCCCATTTCCGAGGCAAGCTTTCCATCCACCTGATACAAAACGTCACCGCTCTTCAGGCCGCTTTGATCGGCGGGAGAGGAGGGATAAACGGTATAAACGACGGTTTCCTTCTTTTTCGCATCGTAGGTAAAGCGAACTCCGATGCCGATGCCGCTGTCCCCATTTTCCTTTTGGTACAGTTCATACTCCTCGGGAGACAGATAACGGGAATAGGGATCGTTCAGGGAGGAGATATATCCCTGAATCAAGCCGTTTTCCGTATTTTCTTCATCCAGAGCACCGTAGAAATTTTCACGGATGAGCAAATCGGCCTGCGCCAATTTGGAAAAATCAGATTGGGTTTTGGTCAGGCTGTCTACCTTTTCCTGATACTCCATATCCACAAAAGAATAGGTGATCTGAAAGGTCAAGAGAACAGAAAAGAGAATCAGAATAAGTGCGGTAGGCACCGATATCTTTTTCTTCAAAACAAAATCCTCCGAATCAGGAATGGAACGGGATCAATCCCTGTTGTACTTTCTCAGGGAAATCAAGCTTCCCACAATACCAAGGCCAATGCCGATGGCGACAAAGGCGATCAGAAGCTCCTTTACAATGGAGCCAAAGGGCAAAATGGAGATCAGACCGCTACCGCCGAGAATGTTCACAGCAAACACACGGTAAACATAGTACTGAAGGCCGAAGGCGATGGCGGTGGAAGCGCCGCCCAAAAGCATACCCTCCAATACAAAGGGGAAGGCCACGAAAAAGCCCGAGGCTCCCACGTAACGCATAATGGAGACCTCTTCCCTTCTGGAGAACACGGTAAGCTTGATGGTATTGACGATGATGAACACGCTGACCACCAGAAGCAGGATCATCAGCCAGCTGAAAATGAGGGATGCACCGGATTTGATCTCATCGATCTTTTCCGCAACCTCCCGGCGGTCATTGATCTTCTCAACGCTGCCTCGGGTTTCCTCTTCCTCATTCATATTCTTGATCTGATAGGTGATATCGTTGACACGGCTCGCATCGTCATAGGTGATGACAAGCTCGTCCTTACAGGGGTTATCATCATCATACATTTGCAAAATATCGCCGTAATCGCCGTAATCCTCAAACAGGGAGCGCAAGACCTCATCCTTGGTGATCCACTCCACGGTCTCAACCCCCTTGAGGGCCTCGATCTTTTCCTGCAAACGGCGGGTGGTATGATCCTCGGTGGTTTTGGAAACGAAAACAACGATCTTGTTATAAGCATTGATCTCTTCCAGATTGTGATCCACGTTGACCTTCAGTGCCCAAGTACAGCCCGTTACCAAAAGGGCCGAGGTCAAAACGAACACGGTGGCAAGGCTCATAAGGCTGTTGCGAACAATGCCCTGAAAAGCAAGACGGAAGAAGTATGCGGGATTGTAGAACTTAATTTTCATCGAACATACCTCCCTGCCGATCGCTGCAGACCTTACCGTCCTTCATGGTGATCACACGCTTTTTATAGTAATTGACAAGGTTCACATTGTGGGTAATGACAATGACCGTTTTCCCGAGATCATTGATCCGCAGAAGCAATTCCATAATTTCAATGGCCATATAGGGGTCCACATTGGCGGTGGGCTCATCGGCAATGATCACATCGGGATTGTTGACGAGGGCACGGGCCAGAGCGACTCTCTGCTGCTCGCCGCCGGAAAGCTCGGCGGGCTTGCAATCGCCCTTATCCTCAAGCCCAACAAGCTTTAAGAAATTAGCCACACGGGGCTTGATCTTCTTTTTGGACTCGCCCAAAACGTGCATGGCAAAGGAAATGTTTTCCGCCGCAGTCATATTGGGAAGGAGGCGGAAATCCTGAAATACGATGCCGATGGTGCGGCGAAGCTTGGGCACCTTAAAACGGCTCATACGGGAAAGATTGAATTTGCCGATCATAATACGGCCACCGGAGGGCTTTTCCTCGCAAAGCAAAAGCTTAGTCAGAGTGGTTTTACCCGCACCGCTGGCGCCGACGACGAAGACGAACTCTCCGTCCTGAATCTCAAGGTCTACGTTTTTCAAGGCGCGGGTGCCGTTGGGATAGACCTTTGTTACATTTTCAAATGTGATCATATAACATCCTTTTTCTTCGTAGAAATTACGCTCTTAAAACTTATTGCTTTTGGAGGAAAGATATTTCTTTACCATCAGGGCAACCTTGAAGGTGATGGCGTGCTCAAATTCTCTCAGGTCAAGGCCTGTGATCTTGCGGATCTTTTCCAAGCGGTAAACCAAGGTGTTACGGTGAACGAACAGCTTTCTCGAGGTCTCGGAAACGTTCAGATTGTTCTCAAAGAAGCACTGAATGGTCAAAAGGGTCTCACGGTCAAGACTTTCCAGAGCGCCTTTTTTGAATACCTCATTGAGAAACATTTCGCAAAGGGTGGTGGGAAGCTGATAGATCAGGCGGCCGATGCCGAGGTTTTCATAGCTGACAACGTTCTTCTCCGTATCAAACACCTTGCCCACCTCAATGGCAACCTGCGCTTCCTTATAGGAGCGGGCAAGCTCCTTGAGGGTAGCGACCACGGTGCCGACACCGACGGTTACCCGAACGTAAAACTCGCCCTGAATGGTATCCAAAATGTTCTTGGCGATCTTTTCGGTCTGATCCTTTTCCTGAGGATTCTGGATCTCGTGAATGAGGACCACATCGCTCTCGCCCACGCCGATGACATAATCACGGTTGCGGTCGGGATACATATTCTGGATCACATCGATGGGAACCAGATCGCCCTTGTTGATAAATTTGATCAAAAAGACCACACGCTCCATATCGTTGGAAACGTGAAGCTCCTTGGACTTGACGTAAATATCACTGGGCAAAATATTGTCCAAAATAATGTTTTTGATAAAGCTTGCCTTATCGTATTTTTCATCGTAGAGCGCTTTGATCTGACCGAAGGAAATACAAAGGAGGTTGGAGATAAACTTTGCCGTTTCATCCTCCCCAACGACGAATACATAGTACTCCGTTTTTCCGTAGGCACCAACGGGACGGAACAAATAGCCTGCGGCAGAAAACACCTCGCCGGTATAAAAAAGCTCCTCCCGAACGCCGTCGACCGTGTCTCCGATGGCGGCAAGATCGCTGCAAGCGACAATGATACCGTCGGTATCCACTACGCCGATCTTGCGATCGACCACATCCTTCATTTGATGTACTACGCTCTGAAACAGTCTGTTTGACATGTTTTTCTCCTTTGAATAAAGTGCGGAATTTTTTGTTAAAATCCACAAAAGATTAGACAAACCATAGGCATTATACACAATAAGTAAAAAAAAATCAATAGAAAACCATAAATTTTAACAAAATAATTGCTCTTTTATTGTCTTTTTTGACCAATAAATTTAAAAAACAACCATTTTTATCCTAAAAAATAAAAAAGCTTCCGTGCAAATTGCACGGAAGCCGAAGAAAATGCTTATTTGGTGTAATCGTAAAAGCCCTTGCCGGTCTTCTTACCGTACTCCCCTTTTTTGTACTTTTCCATAATCAGATCATACCCCAAGGGTTTGACACCGGTTTGTTCATATTCTCTCTTCAAAATGTCTGCCTGAAGATCAATCCCCGTCAGGTCAAGAAGCTTGAAGGGACCCATAGGGTGGCCGAGACCGTTTTGACAGGCAATGTCGATCTCCTCGGCGGTGCAGTAGCCGCCCTCCACCAATTTCAGGCCTTCGTTACGAAGGGCACGCAAAATGCGGTTTGCAATGAAGCCGTCGATCTCCTTTTGAACCACGATGGGGGTCTTGCCGGTTGCCTTGGAAAACTCATACAAAGCAGAAACGGTCTCCTCGGAGCAATGCTCGCCCTTTACCACCTCGGTCAATTTCATCACCAGAGCGGGGTTGAAATAATGGAGGTTGGCAAGTCTTTCGGGATGAGTAACCGCATCCTTGAACACGGAGGAAGGAATACGGCTTGAGTTGGAAGCGAGAATGGTATCGGGACGAACGATATCGCAAAGCTGACGAAACACGCTTCTCTTGATGTCCTCCCTCTCCACAATGGCCTCGATCACAAGATCTGCATCCCTTGCGGCCTCTTCCATGGTGGAGACCACGTGAAATCTCTCACGGATGCCCGCTACCTGCTCCTCGGTCATTCTGCCCTTGGCAATGCGGCCTGCCAGATATTCCTCAGCCCAGCTACGCACATTTTCCAATACCGCCTCATTGGTATCGGTCAAGGTAACTTCATAAGGATAAATCGCTGTATTCAGAGCAATCTGACGACCCATTAAGCCGCCGCCGATGACACAAACCTTTTGAATTTTCATAATTTTATCTCCTTTTATCACTTAAGGCTTCATTTTCTGACCGCCGCAACACAGGATGCAGTTGCCGGTCACCCAAGAGGAATCGTCGCTCGCCAAGAAGGAAGCAACGGCGGCAACCTCGGAGGGCTCGCCCACTCTCTGCATGGGAACGGAATTGATCTTCTGCTGCATAATGTCAGCAGGAATGGATTTGAGAATATCGGTATTGACCATACCGGGTGCAATGCAGTTGACGGTAATATTCTTTCTGCCGCATTCCAAAGCCAAGGTACGGGTGAAGCCCTCAATGGCAGACTTGGCGGCGGAGTAGTTGGTCTGACCCACATTGCCCATAGCGGAAACAGAGGAAATGTTGACGATCTTACCGTAGCCACGCTCTCTCATACCGGGAATTACGGCCTGACAGCAATAGAAGGTACCGTAGTAATGCACATCCATCACTTTTTTGGCCATATTGACATCCATCTTGTGGAACATAGCGTCACGGGTGATACCCGCATTGTTCACCAAAATATCCACCTTACCGAAGGCTTCAAAGACCTTGGCAAAGGCTTCCTTCACACAGGCTTCGTCGGAAACGTCACACTGAACGGCAAGAACCCTTTTCCCTGTAGGATCCAGTTCCTGTGCCGTGGCCTGAACCAGAGGAAGATCCATATCAAACAAGGCAACTCCCTCAACACCGTCCTCCAAAAAACGCTCTGCGATGGCTCTGCCGATGCCTTTTCCGGCGCCGGTGACAACAGCAAATCTCTGATCTAACTTACCCATTTCTCTTTCTCCTTTATTTTTTATTCTTTACAGGTGCGAATGGCACCGCTTTCTTCCATAGCGGCAATGGCTTCATCGGAATAGCCGAAATTCTTCAAAATCTCTACGGTGTGAGTGCCGATCTTGGGAGCGGGGGTGGTGCGAAGCTCGCCCACGGAATCCATACGGATGGGGCTGTTTGGCATCATAACCACTTCCCCGTCATAGCAGGTCATTTTTTCCACATAGCCGTTGGCAAGGGCCTGCTCGTCGGTGGTGACATCACTGAAATGGTTCATACGAACCAAGGGCAGATCCACCTCTTTGGCTCTCTTCAGCCACTCCTCGCAGGTCTGAGAGCGGTAGGCGTTGGCAAAGATATTATAAAGCTCCTCCATATTCTCGGCTCTCGCATCACGGGTGAGGAAGCGAGGATCGTCAATCAGGTCGGGTCTTTCGATCATGGTAAACATTTTGGGAAGGGCAACGGAAAGCTGGCCGTTGGCAATAAAGAGCCATTCATCATCCGCACAGCGATAGCAGCCGCCGGGGGCACCCACCTCCACACGGGTTTTGGGGTACTTGTTGCCCCAAGGCTTTTGGGATACGATCTCCATGGTGCCCATGGAGAAAATACCGTTGTGATACAGGCCTGCGGAAACGTAATCTCCCTTTCCGGTACGGGATCTGCCGATGATGGCGGCACAGATCTGCGCCAAAAGGGTGGTTCCCGTAAAGGTATCGCCAACGCTGGAGGGAGGCGAAATGGGAATATAATTCTCGGTCACGGGGGCCATATCACGCAAGAAGCCGCTTCTGGTCCAAAAGGCGGTGGTGTCAAAGGCGGGAAGGGTGGCCTCGGGGCCTTCTTCTCCGTAGCCCAAAACGATGGCGTAGATGAGCTTGGGGCAGCGCTCCTTCACATCTTCATAAGAAAAGCCGAGGCGCTTTAAGGCATCTGGTCTGGTATTGGTAACGAATACATCAGCCTCGTCCAAAAGCTTCCACATCACTTCCTTTGCTTCGGGAACCTTCAGATTCAAAGCAATGAATTTTTTGCCGGTATTGTAAATATCGAAAACAGGGTTTTGATCTTCGTTGAAGCGGCGGTTGAAATTCATACCGAATTCTCTCCAACCGTCTCCCTTGGTGTGCTCCACCTTGATAACGTCGGCACCGAGATCTGCCAAAAGACGGCAGGTACAGGGGGCGGCAACGAAGGTGGTCAGATCCACAACTTTAATGCCTTCCAATGGTTTCAAAGCAAATCCTCCTTGTTCTTCAGCTGAGCTTCGTATTGATAGAATTACAAGATAATTATAGGATGTTATGAACCCAAAGTCAACTTAAAAAAGCAAGTATTTAAGCGAAAAGACCGTTTTTCTTTCTCTTTTTACGAGTTTTTTCTCCTTCGTTGACATCCCCATTATTTTGTGATATTCTATGGGCGTAATCTTTGGCACTACCCAAACAAAATACAAAGGAGAAAATAATATGAGAAATGTTGTCGTAGTAGACGGTCTGCGCACCCCCTTCGGGCGCTTGGGCGGCGGGCTTCGCCAATTTCACAATGTCGATATGGCCGCTATGGTCATCAAGGGTCTGATGGAAAAAACAGGTCTTGATCCCAAGGAGCTGGATGCTGTTTATTACGGCACCGCAAACGGCGATGCAAAATGCCCCAACCCTGCACGCTTTGCCGCACTTCAGGCAGGGCTTCCCTATGAGACCAGTGCCGTTGCCGTGGAAATGCAGTGCGGCTCTGCCATTGCTTGCTTCAACCACGCAGCATACCGTATTCAGGCAGGAGACGCCGATGTTCTTCTGGTGGGCGGCGGCGAAACCTTCAGCCAGCGCTACGCCAAGTTTTCTACCTCTGTTGAGCCTTATAAAATGATCGCTCCCGCAGCCATCCCCCCTTCTCTGGCTCCCGCTCCCGTGGATAACCTCATTATGCTTCAGGTTTCCGATCTGATGGCTCAGAAGTGGGGCGTTTCCCGTGAGGAGGCAGATGAATTTGCCCTCCGCAGTCAAATGCTTGCCAAAGAAGCCATGGAAAGCGGCTTTTTGAATCCTCAACTGATGCCCGTTGTGATCCCCGCCACCAAAAAGACTCCCGAAATTACCGTGGCTGTGGACGAGCATCCCAGACCCGGCACCACCATGGAGGCGCTCTCCAAGCTTCGCCCCGTCTATGAGGGCGGCGTTACCACCGCAGGAAACGCCAGCGGCAGAAATGACGGTGCCGCTTTCCTTCTGATGATGAGTGAGGAGAAGGCCAAGGAGCTTGGCTATACTCCCATTGCCCGCTATGTGGCAGGATGTGACGTGGGATGTGACCCCAAGCTTATGGGAATCGGTCCTGCTTACTCCAACCTCAAGCTCCTCAAGAAAATGGGCCTGAAGGTTTCCGATATTGATGTTTTTGAGTGCAACGAGGCCTTTGCCGCACAGAACCTGAGCGTGATCCGTGAAATGGAAAGCCAGAGCGGCGAAAAGATCGATATGGCAAAATGGAACCCCAACGGCGGCGCCATTGCCTTCGGTCACCCCAACGGTGCCTCCGGCGGACGAGTTGCCCTGTTTGCCATCCACCAGCTTCTCAAGACCGGCGGTAAATACGGTATGATCTCCTCCTGCTGCGGCGGGGGACTCGGCGTATCCGCTCTCTTTGAAAGAATCTGATAACACACAAAAAAGCACGGTTCAAAACGAGCCGTGCTTTCTTTTACAATTCTTTTTCATAAAGAAACATAGATAAAACTGCTGAGGCGGCAGTTTCGGTGCGAAGGATCCTCTTTCCCAAGGTAACCGAAGGGATCCCGTTTTGGCGGAAAAGCTCTGCCTCGCGCTCCGACAGGCCACCCTCGGGGCCAATGAAAAAGGCGGCACTTTTGCACTCGCTCTTTGATATCAGCTCCTTAATGCTCAGGGTCTTTTCATCCTCATAGCAGGCAAACGAAAGATCCTTTTCCTTCATTTCGGGCAAAATCTCATCCACGCTTTTGGCAAAGGACACCTTCACAAGCTTTGCTCTGCCGCATTGCTTGGCGGCTTCCTCGGTGATCTTTTCAAAGCGAGAGACCTTTTTATCCTCTCCATCCCAAAGGGGAATGGAGCGATCGGAATACACAAATACGATTTTATCCACCCCAAGCTCTGTGCATTTTTGCAAAATGGAATCGGTCTTTTTTCCCTTGGGCATTCCCTGAAACAGGGTCACAGAAACGGGAGACTCCCCTTCCCCAAAACGGGAAAAGGTAGGGATAAGAAGCACTTGAGGGGCCTTTTTACCGCCGCTGATGGCCTCGATCCGACAGTTGACCTCCACTCCGTTGGCACCGCAGATCATAACCTCATCCCCAATGCGGGAACGAAGAGATACGGAAAGGTGAAAGGCATCCTCCCCCGTGAGGGTAATGCACTCGGGCAGGTCTCCCTCGGGAATAGAAAGCTCGGGCATAAAGAATCTCGGCATAGTCTTCTCCTTAGAATGTTCTTGTTCCATTGTACTCGGGAAAGGTTTTTTTGTCAAATTTCCGATTTTGAGAAAAATGCAGTTGATTCCCGGCGCATTTTATGCTATGATAAATAGAATTCATAAAATGAGGAACGATATGCTGAATTTTCAAGATGAATTGATGGAACTGGCAAACCAAACCGAGGATTCCCTCTCTGAGGTATTCAAACGGATCGATCGGATGGCCTTTGTCAACCAAAAGAAGATTTTAGAGGCATTTCGGGAGGAGAGGGTTTCCACCGAATGCTTCAACCCCACCACCGGCTACGGCTACGACGATATGGGAAGAGAGGTTCTGGATCGGATCTTTGCCCGTGTTTTTGAGGCGGAGTGCGCCTTTGCAAGACACAGCATCCTTTCGGGAACCCACGCTCTAACGCTCGGACTTTTCGGCCTTCTCAGACCCGGAGACACCATGCTTTCTCTGACAGGCGCTCCCTATGATACGCTCCAAAGCGTCATCGGAATCACGGGAGAGGAAGGCTCGGGGAGCCTGAAGGATTACGGCATCCGATACGAGTCCATTGAATTGAAGGATTCAAGGCTTGATGAAGAGGCCATTGAAAAGCGCCTGAAAAAAGGGGATGTGAAGATCCTGTATCTGCAAAAGAGCCCCGGCTACAGCACCCGCAGGCCCCTTGGAAACGATGTGATACGCCGTGCGGTGGAATTGAAGAAAAAGCTTGGCAGTAAGGCCTTTGTGGTGGTGGATAACTGCTACGCCGAATTTTGCGAGGAGCACGAGCCCTGCTACTACGGAGCGGATCTGTGCATCGGGTCTCTGATTAAAAACCCCGGTGGCGGTATGGCAGAATGCGGCGGATATCTCGCCGGAACGAAAAAGGCCATTGACCTTTGTGCTCAGCGCTACTCCTGCCCCGGAATCGGTCTTGAGATCGGCGCAAGCCTTGGAAATACAAAAGCGATGTATAAGGGTTTATTTTATGCCCCCCACACCGTTTCCCAAGCCCTGAAAACAGCGGTTTTTGCCGCCGCTTTGTTTGAAAAAATGGGCTATCCCGTGATCCCCGCCAAGGACGAAGAGCGGCACGACATTGTGCAGCAGATCTCCCTGAAGGATCCGAAAAAGGTGGAGGCCTTTTGTAAGGGCCTGCAAAGTGCATCCCCCGTTGACAGTCACGTGACCCCCATTCCCTGGGCTATGCCGGGATATGAGGATGAGGTCATTATGGCGGCAGGCGCCTTTACCCAAGGCTCCTCCATTGAGCTTTCCGCCGATGCTCCCATGCGAGATCCCTTCACGGTTTATATGCAAGGCGGTCTCACCTATGAAAGCGCTAAGCTTGGAATTTTGGCAGCAGCCGAAGAAGTCAGACAAATTACAGATTGAAATATAGATAGGAGAACAATATGAAAGCGGTTGAATTAAAGAAAAAGGTTGATGTAAAGGGCCCTGTGGTACTGTTGGTGTTGGACGGCGTGGGCCTGAATCCCAAGACGGAAGGAAATGCAGTAAAATGCGCCGAAACTCCCACCTTGGACCGTTTGATGGCAGATTACCCCACTCTGAGCCTGAAGGCTCACGGAACTGCCGTTGGTCTGCCCTCCGATGAGGATATGGGTAACTCCGAGGTCGGTCACAATGCACTGGGCTCCGGACAGATCTTTGCACAGGGTGCAAAGCTGGTTTCCAACTCCATTGAAAGCGGCAAGATCTACGAGGGAGATGGCTGGAAGAAGGTCAGCGGAAACTGCAAGAAAAATGGCTCCACCCTTCATTTTCTCGGTCTGTTTTCCGACGGAAACGTGCATTCTCACATCGATCACTTGAAGGCTCTTGTGCAGCAGGCCAAAAAAGAAGGCATTGCAAGAGTAAGAATTCACATTCTTTTGGACGGCAGAGACGTTGCCGAGACCAGCGCGCTGGAATATGTGGAGCCCTTCGAGGCGTTCCTCGCCCAGCTTTGTGACAGCAGTTTTGATGCTAAGATTGCATCCGGCGGCGGAAGAATGAGCATTACCATGGACCGCTACGAGGCCAACTGGAATATGGTCAAGGCAGGCTGGGACATTCACGTATTGGGCGAAGGCAGACAGTTTGCCAGTGCCAAGGAGGCCATTGAGACCTACCGTGAGGAGCTGCACGTCATTGATCAGGATCTTCCCGGCTTTGTGATTGCGGAAAACGCAAAGCCCGTTGGCACCGTGGAGGACGGTGACGGCGTGATCTTCTTCAACTTCCGCGGCGACCGCTCCATTGAGATCTCCAAGGCCTTCTGCGATGAAGAATTTACTCAGTTTGACCGTGTTCGCTTTCCCAAGACCGCTTATGCCGGTATGCTGGAATACGACGGCGACCTTCACATTCCCCCTGTATATCTGGTTGCTCCGCCCGAGATCACCGGTACCATGGGCGAATATCTCAACGATACCCCCATTCACTCCCTTGCCGTCAGCGAAACACAGAAATACGGCCACGTAACCTATTTCTGGAACGGAAATAAGTCCGGCAAGTACAGCGAGGAAAAGGAAACATACCTTGAGATCGCTTCCGATGTGGTTCCCTTTGAGGAGAGACCTTGGATGAAATGCGCCGAGATCACCGATGTGCTTTTGGATGCCATCACAAGCGGAAAGTATCAGTTCATCCGTGCCAACTTCCCCAATGGCGATATGGTTGGTCACACCGGCAATATGCAGGCTACCAAGATCAGCATGGAGGCGCTGGATCTTTGTTTGGCAAGAATTCTTGCCGCCGTTGACAAGGCAGAAGGCGTAGCGCTAATCACCGCCGATCACGGAAATGCCGATGAAATGTACGAATTGGATAAGAAAACGGGCGAGCCCAAGAAGAACAAAGACGGCAGTTTGAAATCCAAGACCAGCCATACCTTAAACCCCGTTCCCTGTATTTTCTACGACAATTTCAACAAGGAAAAATATACCGTTAAGACAGGCGAATTCGGTCTGTCCAATGTGGCCGCAACCACGGTCAATCTTTTGGGCTACGAATCCCCCGAGATCTGGAACGAAAGCATGATCGAGATCAAGTAAGATCAGTAAAAAAATGAGCCTGAATGTTTCAGGCTCATTTTTCTTGCATCAAGGCATAGAGTATGATATAATAGAAACAGAAACCAAAGGAGAATACAATGAAACGAAACATTATTCTATCCTGTATTGCCCTGATTTTGATCTTTTCCACCCTATTTTCCGCAAGCTCCTGCTCTACTCTTGTGTACGCACAGGATCTTATGGAGGGAATTGAAAAAAATTCGGTGCTGCCCAAATCGGGTGACGATGTCTTTTACCTTGCTCAGACAAAATTTGCACTGGAGCTGGTGAAAAGCAATCACGAGGAGGGAAAGAACACCCTTCTCTCCCCTCTTTCCGCAATGCTCGCTCTTGCTATGACGGCAAACGGAGCAGAGGGAGAATCCAAGGCACAAATGGAAAAGGCCTTGGGTGGCATCCCTATGGAGGAATTAAACCGCTATTTATTGGGCTTTACCCAAGCTCTGTCCTCGGCGGAGGGAGATGGAATTGAAATTGCAAATTCCATTTGGTTCCGTGAGGGTCTTGATGTGAAGAAAGACTTTTTACAGACCAACGCCGATTACTACGAGGCCGACGCCTATCAGGCGGCCTTCGATGGCGAAACCTTGGAGAAGATCAACGGTTGGGTAAAAGAAAACACCGACGGTATGATCGACGGCATTTTGGATCACATTTCCCCCGAATCTATGCTTTACCTCATCAATGCTATGACATTTGACAAAGCGTGGCAGACCAAATATAAAAATTCGGATGTGTTTGAGGATCTGTTCCACGGCCCCTACGGTCTGGATGAAAAGGCAAAGCTGATGCGCTCCACCGAAGGTCTTTATTTGGAGGGCTACGGGGCAACGGGATTTATGAAGGATTATGAAGAAGGTGCATTCCGCTTTGCCGCCATTCTTCCCGAAGAGGGCTCCACGCCGGAAGCGTTTTTGAATCATATCTCGGCCAAGGAATTGAAAGCCCTGTTAGACGGTGCCAAAAAGACGCAGGTCAACGCGATTCTGCCAAAGTTTGAAACCGCTTATTCCACAAGCCTGATCCGAAGCCTGCAGAACATGGGAATGGAGGATGTATTCGGTCAAAAGGCAGATTTTTCCAACATGACCCAAACCGATCACGAGCTTTACATTTCCGAAATTCTGCAAAAGACCTATATTGAGGTAAATGAAAACGGTACCAAGGCCGCTGCCGCTACCTCGGTGGGAGTCAAGACCATGAGTATACACTCCGAGGTGAAAACGGTTCGCCTTGACCGTCCCTTTGTCTATATGATATTAGACAGTGAAAGCAATCTTCCCCTATTCATCGGTATCTTAAATTCCGTCAGATAAGATAAAATCCCCCGACATAAAGTCGGGGGATTTTCACGCTTTGCGTGTTCATTCTCTGGTGACCTGAAAGAGGCACATAAAAAATACGCCGAGCATTCCGCCGATCACAATACCAAAGAGAAATTCCATATTGACCGTTCCTTTTTTCTTATAGTATGAGAAAAAAAGGAACTTTTATTCTATTTCGTTCAAGGGATTTTCTGCCATAGCAAGGCGCATTTGTTCATCGCTGACGTGGGTATAGATCTGCGTGGTATTGAGCTGCTCGTGACCGAGAATATCCTTCAGCACCCGAACATCCACCTTGCCTGTGCCGTACATTAAGGTAGCGGCGGTGTGACGGAGCTTATGAACGGAATAATGCTGATCCTCAAGCCCGCAAAGCTTCAAATATTTATACACAAGCCATTGACAGGTTTTCACCGAAAGGCGGCGGTGATTGCGGCTGACGAATAGGGCGCCTTCATCCTTACAGGTGATTCCTTTTCGCTCCGCGAGATATGCCGACAAAGCAGTGCGGCAGGCATCGTTTAAGTAGATCAATCTTTGTTTATTTCCTTTTCCCGTAACAATGAGACTTGTCAGATCGTCAGAAAGGTCAGAAAGGCTGATTCCCGCGAGTTCAGAAACACGCATACCGCAGTTTAAAAACAGAGTTAAAATGGCATAATCCCGCTTTGCATTGACTCCCCCCTCTTTTTTGGCGCAATCCAACAAACGCTTGCTTTCCGCAACACTCAAAAACTTCGGCAGAGCGTGCTTTACCTTGGGGGATTCAATGTTTTTGGCAGGGTCATATTCCATGAAATGCTCCTTTACGGTCAAAAACTTAAAGAAGCCTCGAATGGAGGATAATTTACGGGAACGGGCGGCATTTTTATTCTTCAACACCGTGGCCGCATAAAGCAAATACTCGTAAATATTCTGTGTGGTAATGGAGGCGATCATTTCATCGGTAACGGTGGTGAGATCGGGATTTTCCGGATCCAGCCGATCACGGAATACATATTTCAGAAAGCCTGCAAGATCCACGCTGTATTCATACACGGTCAATTCACTTGCCGCCTGAATGGATAGCTTGTAGGACAAAAATCGGCACACTGCCGCAGGCAATTCTTCCATTTTGATATTCACGCCATTCACCTCCCGTCAATATTGTAAACGAAACCTATCAAAAAATCAACAAAATCAACAAAAAAATAAAAGCGGCTTCGTTGAGCCGCTTTTATTTTTTAACTTATTTAACTTTCCTCTTCTTGGAGACAACCACTGCAATGGATCCTGCGGCGAGAAGCATAACGCCTGCACCTGCAAAGAGGATCACGGTGCTGTCACCGGTCTGGGAGGAACCGCCTGCCACACCCATTACGGAGCCTGCAACGGTGAAGTTACGGGAGAAGTTCTTGGTGTAGGAGGTATCGACCCACTTGGATCCGTCAAAGCTCTGCTGAACGAAGGTGACAACCAAAGTGTTAACACCCACGGGAAGCTCTGCGGTGCTGAAGCGAGCGGTCTTGAAATCGGAATCAAAGCCGCCGGTCAGCTTGGTATCAAAGCCGTTGCGAACCTGGAATTTCTGGGGAATCACACGAAGGTCACCAACGGTAGGATTCTTGTTTTCCACGCAGTCGGGAATTACGGTGAAGGTTGCGGTGCTGCCAAGCTTATAAGCGGAAGCAACATTTCCGAGACGGAAACCGGAAAGACCGGGACGCAACTGAGTTGCAGGGGGAACCAAGGTTCCAACGGAGCCTGCGGGTCCGTGGATCACGGGAGAAGGAACATAGTTGATGGAAATGCTCTCGCCGTTCTTCGTGGTCCAATAAGCCTTCACAGCCTTTGCCCAAGAGCTGGTGCTGGAAGAGGTAACCTGAGTGGAATAGGGCTCAATCTCGCGGCCGCCTGCATAACCGGTGGTCAGGAACATCTGAGTGTTACCGTTATCACCGCCGGTACGGGTCACAGCAACCTGGAAGAGGTAGGAGCCGTAGAAGGTGGAATTGGCAAGGAGAGCAGCAACATCAGCCTCCTTGAAATCACCGGTAGCGGAGAAGATCACGTCAGCCAAGGGAATCTTGTACTCAAATACATAAGTGTGCTGATTGCCGGAAGCAGAATAGTTCACAGCGGTATTGGCAGCATACTTTGCCATAGTCCAATCGGAATAGCACTCGTCATCCAAGGTTACGGACTTGGAGATAGCTCCCTCCAAAACCTTATAGTTACGGTTGGCTGCGATACAGCCGGATACGTTAAAGTTATCGGCAGCGGTATCATAGCGGTAAGCATAGGAGTTGGAAAGTCTGGAAGCGGCTTCGGGAATGTTGGGAGACTGATTCAAGCCGTAGCGAACATGAGTGTTCAAAGCAAGATTCTGATCACCTGCGGCATTGATAATGCTGATCGCCTTATCTGCTACAAGCTCCTCTGCAATGTAGACATAAGTATCATCATAAACCAGATAGCTGGTCAACTTGAAATTCTTGAATTCCTCGCCGAACGCATCGGTATAGTCGGTGGTGGCAGTACCGTTGGTCAGGGTCAGACCGTCTCCGATGGTTGCAACATCAGAGGGAGCGTTGCCGTATTCACCGGTTCCGATGACACCGTTCACCTGAGGGGCAGAGGTCACACGGGATGCCTGGAAGGTATGAATACCGTATGCCTGCAGATCGTGTGCCGTGGTGCCGTACTGAATATACTGGGTGGAAGCCTTATCTGCATAGCCTGCGGAAACAGGAAGGCAGAAAGCGCATACCACAAGGATCACAGCAAGAAGAAGTGATAATGTTTTTTTCATTGCAAAAATCTCCTTATAGTTCTATTGCAATTATATCATTTTCGTGTTTTTCTGTCAATAGAAAAACAACAGATTGCACAATTTTTCACGACTTATTTTTCGTTTTTTTCTTCTTCCTGCCGTTTTTCTCATCTCTTTCCATTTTTTGATATATTAGCGAGGTACCAATGACAGAAAGGACAAGCAAAACTCCGGCCAAGAATAAGAGAACGGAGGAGGCAGCAAAATCCTTCTCCCCATCCGAATCTGTTTCCCCAAGGATCACAGTTTCATCGGGAACCGTTTCACCCATCTGAGGCAGGCCCGGGAACGGATCGTGCAAGGAAGAATTCGGACCTGTCCCCTGCTCCGATTCTGTTACAGAAGGAACCGCGATCTCCTGCGTGGAGGTTTGAGGAATGTCATTTTCCAAGCTCGGGGGAGCCGGGTTTTGGTTTACGGTAGGTTCCCCTGCGAAAAACAGGGGCAAGGAGATCACCTCGGGGATCTGATCTGTAATAAACGCCGTATTTTGCGCAATATATTCCTTCCAACTTATATTCTGCGAGGAAACAATGGAGTCGGAAGGAAGCCCGATGCGGAAGGCTTGATGTTTCCCATCCACCAAAAGATCGGTCTCCAAGCGGAAGCTACCGCAAAAAGCATCCTTTTCATCGCTCTGACTCGGCGGGACTCTCCCCGAAGATGAGGTTGCAATATCAGCAATGGGAATACGGCACTCAAAGAAGGAGCTTCCATCGGCGTTTCTCAACAAAACGGCCTCGGATTGATAGCATTTTGCATCCCAAATTTTTCCTTGGATCTCGCAAGGAACTTCCATTTCGGGATGGAGGGTATAAATTTGGCCCCGAAAGGTACGCTTTCCGCTTTCATAGGAAATACGGTGACCGAACACAGAAGTACAGTTCAGATCATTTTTGGAAAAGCAGTATTCGTTGAAGCATTCCGAAAGGCCTTGAGGGTAAAGATCGCAAAAGCCAACGGAAACCAAAATGCGATAGCAAGCTCCCAAGGAGGGTTGTCCGGTCGCAGAAAAGGGTGAGGCAGATGAATCCGAAAGGGCAACATAGACAAAATCACGATTATAGGAAACGGCAAGCTGAATGCCACAAAAGGCAAAGTCAAAGCCTTGAACGGTAGAAATCAAATTCCCTGTTTTTGGATCAAATTGATGAACGGTAGGATATTCTCCCACCGAGGCCTTCCCGTCCACCGAAAACGAAGCCTCCGAGAAACGGGCAAACAGATAATCCACACCCGACGAGGGCAGGGCGGAATTGGAAAGAGCTTCGGCAAAAACGGAAACGGAAAAAGAAGAAAAAAGGACAAAAATCGACAGGATAACGGTAACAATTCGTTTCATACTAAAAGAAACGGCGGCCCAATCGGGCCGCCTATTAAAATTCATTTTTTATCGGGAGGTGCGGGGGCTGCGCTTCTTCATAATGATCACACAAACTGCAACAGCAGCCAAAAGAAGCATAACCACTGCGAGCACCACGGTCAGGGTGATGCTGTCGCCGGTAGCACCTGCGGCGTGGGTAGCAACACCAACCACACGGTTGTTAACACCACGAACACCACTGGTAAGAGCTGCGCCACGGTCACGGGTTCTGCGAACGGTGGTCTTCACAACCGTTTCAGAGGGATCGGGATAAATTCCTTCATAATCCAGATTGGGATTGTACTCACCGAGGAATCTGACGGGGTTCATGAGATAATCAACATCCTGACCGTGAGCCGTCTTTACGGCAGCTGAAATGGTGTTGCTGAATACATATTCTCCAATCATACTGTTTTTGCCGGTGTTGCCGGAGCCTGCAGCAGGAAGGAAGGTCTGTACGAAGAAGGTATCATCGGGATAAACCATCAGGTTTGAGCCATTGCCCAAGAGAACGGAAGAACCGCGGGAAGCCTGCAAACGGATCTTCACGCCCCACTGGCCCCACTCGGGAACATAGTCAATGGGAGTGCCGTCATCAAACTCAACGTCGGTCACACGGAGCACGTCAGCCAAAGGCATCTTACCCTCAAAGGTAACGCCCCACTTGCCGTCATTCTGAACAGAAACCTTATAGGAGAAGTTTTCATCTCTCTTATATACGGTGCCGTTCCAAACCTGACCGATATCATCGGTATAATTGGAGTAGTTGGAGGTAACAAACTTGGTTCCGCTCTGAACGGTGAGCGTTCTTCTCAGGGCAACCTTCTGTGCGGTGGTCTGAGTTGCATCCTTCAGAAGGGTGTAGGTATTTTCAACAAAGGAGCCGGAGTTGTTGGCGGCGATATTGTCGCTCTGCAAGAAGTTAAAGCGAACGGTGAAATCCCACAGACCGTCACGAATGGTGGTGCTTCCGGTCACGATGGTGTTATCGGAAGCGGTGGTTACACGAACCTCGGGAAGAAGAGAAGTTACGGCAAAGTAGAAATTCTCGTCATCATAGGTCAGGTAGCTGTTGATGTAGGTGGGATAATCCTGCTTGGCGATGGCTGCGGTAAAGTCATTGGCAGGATTCCAAGTGTTCTGGTGCTTGGAAGCGGTGCTGTAGGAAGAGGCAAACATATTGTCTCCGTACACAGCGGAAAGAGAGCAACCGTTGTTGGGGCCGGGGTACTCTGCATTGGAAACCTCACCGTTTACATTGGGAGCGGTGTTGGTATAGTACACATTCATGGTGTGAAGGCCATACGTCTCCATATTGTGTGCGGTTGCATCCTTGGGAATAGCCAACGTATACCCGGTTGCCGCAGAGGGAACGACAGTGAGAAGGGACAAAAGCATCATCACTGCTAAAAGAATTGTAACGACTCTCTTCATTTCGTACTCCTTGAACAAGTTATCTTCGAATGAGTATATTTTCACTCAATATCCGTTATTATCATATCATCGCCGCAGGCTTTTGTCAAGATAAAATTCATATTCCCCGCCGAAATTTCTTCCTTTTCAGGATATTTTTCACAAAAAATACATTGAATTTTCTCTCTCTTTCCTGTAAAATGATAATAACAACAAATAAAGGAGCCGTTATGAACCAATTTTCCAGAAACAGCGCATTGATCCTCAAAACCTTTTTATACCAGATCGTTATGAGCTTTTTCGGTATTATGATGTATACCGCCACCTCCTTCAATCCTCTGCTTTTGGGGCTGGGGCAAGGGATGGTGATTTTATTTTTCCTATACATTATGTCTTCTCAAAGCTACAAAATGGGCTTCAAGTCCTGCGAATACGATCGTGCCCACGGCACTTTCACCTCTCCCCTTCTCGGATTTTTGATGGCTCTTCTCGCCTTTCTTCCCACTCTTTGCTTTTCCCTTTGGACCTTGGTATTTCCGCCCTTTTCTTCTTTGGGAGAAGCGCAGGGGATCGGCTATGTTCCTTTTTTACTGAATAAAACCTTTCTGCAGGGAATGTTTGTGACCCTTGGGCAGTGGATCTTCCCCACCGAGGCAGGCGGCTCCTCCGAGGCTCTTGCCATTGCCAACGGCTTGGCGCTCAACAAGCAGTGCTGGCTGCATCTGGCAGGTGCCTTCCCCGGGCTTTTGGCCACGGGCATCAGCTTTTTGATCGGTCACAAGCGCTTCTCCATGGAAAAGAAAAACACAAAATAGAATTCAAAATCAAGAAAGCAACATAAAACGCTTTGGCAAAGCATACCTTCCCTTGAGGTGATGGATTTGCGCAAGGCGTTTTTTGTTTTTTGGAAAATCGTATCCTTTTCCCTTCTGTTGACTCTTTGTATTCTTATTCTTTCCTTTTTATTTCAAAAATGGATCCTGCCCAAGGAGGATGCCGCTCCTGTAGTTGCCGAAGAAAAAGAGAAGCCCCTTGTGATTCTGGATGCGGGACACGGAGGGATGGATTCGGGTGCCGTTTCCGTGTTGGGAGACGAGGAGAAGTACTTAAATCTTGCCGTAACAAAAAAGCTGGGAGAATTTTTGGAGGCGGGAGGAGTGCGGGTCATATACACCCGTTCGGAGGATACCATGCTCACCTCTCCTGAAGCGGTTTCCCGAAAGTCGGGGGATCTCATGGCGCGGGCGGCTCTTGCTCGGGAACACCCTGAGGCCCTGTTTGTGAGCATCCATATGAATACCCTGCCCATTGAAAAATACAAGGGTCTGCAGGTGTTTTATTCCGAAAACACGGGCACAAGCAAAGCCTTGGCGCAGTCCATACAAAACGACGTGGCCTCCCTGCTGCAACCTGACAATCATCGAGAAGCCAAAAACGCCGAGGGGAAGATCTATCTTTTGGATCGGATCCAAACTCCTGCGGTGCTGATCGAATGCGGCTTTCTCTCAAACCGTGAGGAGGCTTCCCTCTTGATTCAGGAGGAATATCAGGGAAAGCTGGCCTATACCCTGTCCCGTTCACTCTTGCATTTTTTGAAGCAGAAAGATTTTTTGGAATAAAATTGAAAAAAATTGGTTTTAACACTTGATTTTTTCTTTCCGCTGTGTTAAGATATAATACGATGTCGTTGAAATGTGATTTCATCGCAAGTAAATCAAAACAGAAAAAGGTGAAAAGAATGAAAGAAGGACTTCATCCCTCCTACAAGGAGACCGTTATCGTTTGCGCTTGCGGTGCGGAATACCCCACCAGATCCACCAAGGAAAATATCCATGTGGACATTTGCGCAAAGTGCCATCCCTTCTACACCGGCAAGCAGAAATTCGTTGATGCCGGCGGTCGTGTTGATAAGTTCAACAGGAAGTTTGGTAGATAAGCTGTCGGGTGATTGGCCCGCGTAAAACGGTTAGAAGCGGTTGCACTGTTCCGGTGTTGCCGCTTTTTTCTATTTGAGAAAAGGTGAAAATGGAAAACAATATTTTCGACCGCTCCCCCATTCAGGGATACGAAACAGAAAACAAAAGCCCTGAAAAGGCAATTTTGGTCAGTGTCGTTTGGGGAGAAGAAGATCTGATGGATCCCAATTCCTCTTTGGATGAATTGGAGTGCCTTTTGGATACCGCAGGCGGCATGGCTATGGGACGGCTGATCCAGTCCCGACAGAAGCCCGAGCACGCCACCTATATCGGAACGGGAAAGCTGCGGGAATTGGCGGAACTTTGCCGCGCTATGATGATCGACCTTGTGGTTTTCGATTCTGAGCTGACCCCCTCCCAGATCCGCAACATTGAAGCGGCGCTGGACGGGGTTCGGGTCATTGACCGCACCATGCTGATCCTGGATATCTTTGCCCAAAATGCCAAGACGGGCGAAGGAATTTTGCAGGTTGCCATTGCCAACTTAAAATACACTCTCCCCCGCTTGTCGGGTCAGGGCGAGGAGCTCTCCCGCTTGGGCGGCGGCATCGGAACAAGAGGCCCCGGTGAAACCAAGCTTGAGGTGGATCGGCGACACGTGAAGCGCAAGATCCAGAAGCTTGAGGAGGAATTGGCAGAATTGGCCAAGGGCCGCAAGACCCAAAGAAAAAGCCGTGAAAAAAGCGGAATTTTCCAAATCGCTTTGGCGGGCTACACCAACGCAGGCAAATCCTCCCTGATCAATCATCTTTGCGGAGAAAGCATTTTGGCTCAGGATAAGCTGTTTGCCACCCTGGACCCCACCACAAGGAGAATGAAGCTGCCCCGCTACGGCGAGGTGCTGTTGACCGATACCGTCGGCTTCATCAACCGCTTGCCCCACCATCTGGTAGAGGCCTTCCGCTCCACGCTGGACGAGGTGGTATACAGCAGCCTCATTCTTTTGGTGATGGATGCCACCGATCCGAATTTTTATCAAAAAACCCAGATCTGCGAGAAGATTTTGTCCGATCTGTTCCGTGACAGAGGAGTCACCCCTCCCCCGATTTTATATGTTCTCAACAAAACCGATCTGGAGGAGAGTATTTTCAATGTCAATTCCTTCCCTGCCGAGAAGGAGCACATCTGCATTTCCGCCAAGACGGGCAAGGGATGCGATCTTCTTTTGGAAAAGATCGAGGAGGTCTTATCCCGAGCAAAGAGAAAATGCAGCTTTCTGTTGCCACACGATCAGGGCGGTAAATTAAGCTACCTGTATCAGTGTGCCAACGTAGAAAGCGTGGAGTATCTTGCCGAAGGAATTTTGGTGGAAGCAATTTGCGATCAGAAAATACAGGGCGAATTGGCCCGTTTTTTGCAATCATAAGATGGAAATGTAAAGGAAGATAAACGATGGCAGAGAGAAAAAAGAGAACGAAGAAGGAAGAAGCCGCTCCTCAGGCACCTGCGGTGATCCACGAGCAGCCCATTACCGAAACCCTGCGGGAAAATTATATGCCCTATGCCATGAGCTCCATTATTTCCCGTGCCATTCCCGAGATCGACGGCTTGAAGCCTTCTCACAGAAAGCTTCTTTATACCATGTATAAAATGGGCCTTTTGAACGGAAACCGTACCAAGAGTGCCAATGTGGTGGGTCAGACCATGCGACTGAATCCCCACGGCGATGCCGCCATTTATGAGACCATGGTGCGCCTGACCCGAGGAAACGAAGCCCTGCTTCACCCCTTCGTGGATTCCAAGGGTACCTTTGGTAAGCAGTATTCCAAAATGGCCTACGCCGCTTCCCGATACACGGAGGTAAAATTGGCCCCCATCAGTGCGGAGCTCTTTAGCGGCATTGATAAGGATGCGGTGGATCTGGTGGACAACTACGATGCTACCATGAAGGAGCCCACCCTCCTTCCCTCCTCCTTCCCCAATGTGCTCGTGTGTCCCAACACAGGCATTGCCGTTGGCCTTGCCAGCAGCATTTGCTCCTTCAACTTGAATGAGACCTGCGATGCGGTCATTGCCCTGATGCAGGATCCCAACGCTGACCTGTACTCCATTCTCAAGGCCCCTGATTTTTCCACGGGCGGTGAGATCCTTTATGAAAAGGAGGAAATGGAGCAGATCTACGAAACGGGAAAGGGCTCCTTTACGGTGCGTGCCGTGTGGCACACCATCCCCAAGGAAAACCGCATCGTCATCACCGAGATCCCTTACAATACCACGGTGGATCAAATCATTGATAAGATCTATCAGCTGATCAAGGAAGGAAAGCTTCGTGAGATCAGCGATGTGCGAGACGAGATCGATCTGGACGGATTGAAATTGACCATTGATTACAAGCGTGGCACCGATCCCGACAAGCTGATGGCAAAGCTTTTGAAATCCACGGATCTGGAATGCCGTTTCCCTTGCAATTTCAATGTATTGATCGCCGGCTCTCCCCATCTTTTGGGAGTTCGTGATATTTTGAATGAGTGGCACGCCTTCCGTAGCGAGTGCCTGCGCCGTGAGTTCTATTTCGAGCTTGGGCAAAAGGAAGCAAAGCTTCATCTTCTGATGGGTCTGGAAAAGATTTTGGTGGATATTGACAAGGCCATTGCCATCATCCGCAAGACCGAGCAGGAGAAGGATGTTATTCCCAATTTGTGCACAGGCTTTGATATTGACGAGAAGCAGGCAGAATACATTGCGGAGATCAAGCTGCGCCACCTGAACCGTCAGTATATTTTGGACCGTATCGGAGAGAGAGAGAAGCTGGAAAAGGAGATTGCAGAGCTGGAGGGGCTTTTGTCCAGCAACCGCAAGCTGAACAATTACATTGTCAAGCAACTTGAGGGCATCAAGAAAAAATACGGTCAGGAAAGAAAGACCCGTATCGCCTATGAATTCAGCCGTCCCACCGAAGCCTTGAAATTGGAGGAAGAAGTGGAATATACAGCCCACTGTGTCATTACCAAGGGCGGATATTTGAAGAACATTCCCTTGAAGTCCATTATGGCCAGTGACAATCAGAGACTCAAGGAGGATGACAGTATTCTCTTCAACGGAGAAATGAGCTCCAAGCAAAAGCTCTTTTTCTTCACAGACAAGGCTCAGCTTTATCCCGCCAAGTTTGGTGATTTTGCCACCACGAAGGCCTCGGAATTGGGAGATTATGTTCCCGCCAAGCTGGACATGGACAAGGATGAAAAGGTGATCCACACCGCCATTTTGGATGATTTGAGCGGAAACCTCGCCATTGTTTTTGAAAACGGCAAGGGCGTGACCTTCCCCTTATCGGTTTATGAAACCAAGGGAAACCGCAAGAAGCTGACGGGCGCCTTCAGCACTCTGTCACCTGTTGCGGGAATGTTCGTTTTGAAGAAGGGCGAGATCAAGGAAATTTTGCTGAAATCCAAAATGGATCGGGCCTGCGTTTTGAGAACCACGCTCTTTGCGGAAAAGAGCACCCGAACCAGTGCGGGCAATCAGATGATGGCACTGAAGAAGAACGATTCCATTGTATTGGCAAAAGAGGTAAACACCGAAGAAAACACCAATCTTGTCATTTATAAAAAGCCGAGAATCCCAACCCCCGGCATCGCCTTCAACAAGGTGGATCTGAAGGGGATTTAATGCCAAAACAGACAGCGGATGAACCGCTGTCTGTTTTTATGGATTGCGTTTTTTTATGGAGGAGTTTTTTTGCAAGACCCTTTTTGAAAAAAGGGTCCTGCACCCCCAAAAACTTTCAGGTTATAAAGCGTAAAAGGCAACAGGGATTGATGATGATCTGTTACTTTTTGTGCCAAGCGGGCCGTCGGTGGAGCAATGGGAGCTTCTTTTTTCCCAAAAGAAAATTCCTTTCGCTCCTTTTCCCCACTCAGAAAGTTTTGAAAGGGTGTGGGAAAACTTTTTCAAAAGTTTTCCCATATACAACAAAAACAGGCTTTCTCAAAGGAAAGCCTACCGCAGGACAGAAAAACACCCAAGCGGCGGGGCCGCTTGGGTGTTTTTCTGTTTTGTATTGTCCTTAGAACAAAGGCACTTCCACTCCAACCTCGGGAGCGGTTCCCTTGCCGGGAGT
>JAZQMO010000027.1:0-2935 GCA_045543495.1 Eubacteriales bacterium
TTCTCGTCGATCTGGTAGTACAGATACTTGATCATAGAGTGAGCAAATCCTGCCTCGTAGGTAATGGGAGCAATGTTGCCGTCCTGATCGGCCCACTCGTCCTCTGCAACAAGGTGTACCTTGGAGCAGTCAACGCCGAAGTAGTTGATCAGCTGAGCCAGAGGAATGTAGGTGTCGGGCTCGGGGTTGCCGAGGATCATAGTAAAGCTCTTACCTGCCTCGGAAGCAGCCTTCAAACGGGAAAACAGAGTGGCGATAAGAACGGGGTGGGGATTCATCATTACCTTAACGGTAAATTCGGGATGCCACCAATCCTCGCGCTTCTCAAGATCGGTACCGCTCAGGCTGCGAACGTACTCACAAACCTTTTTGTCCTTAAAGGGAACAAATTCTGCGGGCTCAAAATTGAATTTTGTTGCGGGATCGGTGATAAAGTCTTTCATTTTACGATCTCTCCTTTTAAAATTACTTTATTGATATTGACCATATGGTCACAAATCACAAAATCGGCTCTTGCGCCGCGGCGGATCTCGCCACGGTCCTTCAGTCCCACTGCCTGAGCGGGGTTGTAGGAGGCAAACTGGAAGATGTTCACGATGGAGGCACCCGTGTGTACCATAAAGTTGCGGCAGGCAACCTCCATGGTCAATTTGGAGCCTGCGATCTCGCCTGCATAGTCAAAGCACAGATCGGTCACACCGTCGTATCCGTCGGGAATGGGGCCGTCAAACACGCAGGCATCGGAGATCAGAATAATGCGATCGTCGCCCTTGATCTTGCGGATCAGGCGCTGCATATAAGGATCTACGTGGATGCCGCAGGAGTCGGAAATGACCTCGGCGTAAATGTCACGGTTGTAGCTGACCGTCTCTTCCACGCAAGGAGTGCGGCACTCGGGATACTTTTGCAGGGTGCCGGTGGCGTTGGTGTGGTGAGTACCGATCTTCAGGCCGTAAGGAATGAGCTTTTCAATATCCTCGGGGGTGGCCTCGGAGTGACCTACGGTAAAGACTACATCGGGGTTTTCCTTCTTGCAGTCAATCACAAAGCTTTCAATGTTCTCTCTCTCGGGAGCCAGAGCCCAAACACGGGCATCCTTTCCGCACTGACGGATGATGGCCGCATAATCCTCGGCACGGATGGGGCCCTGCCATGGATTGCTTTCACGGTCTGCACCGAACTTGGGGTTCATATAGGGGCCTTCCAGATAAAAGCCTGCAAAGTTGGGAACCTTTCCTTCGGCAACGGCGCTTTGAATAAACTCAATATCGCCTCTGAATTCTTCCTTGTTGCGGTTGAAATAAACCACGGGAAGAACGGAGGTGGTACCGTGTGCAAGGGCAACCTCGGCAGCCTCGGCGGGCTCTAAATAAAACCAATGGTGTCCTGCGGCGTGGGTATGAATATCTACAAAGCCGGGACCGACATAATCTCCCTTGGCGTCAAAGATCTCTGCCCCTTCGGGAATGGCAAGCTTTTTGCCGAAATCCACGATTTTGCCGTCATCACAAAGAAGGGTGGCATCGGGGATCAGGTGATCACGCATTACAAGGGTGGCATGGGTAATGGCAAGCATTCTTCTATCTCCTTTTTTGTCAAAATAGAATACAGTACTATTGTACTATTGATTTCGTATATAGTCAAGAAAGACTTACAAAATTGTGTCGATTTCCTCCTCCGGGGAAAGCTTTTTGGAGCGCTTGTATTCGGTCAGGGTGATTCCGTAGTAGCGCTTGAAGATTCGACTGACGTAATTGGAGTCTGTAAAGCCGACCTGCTCTCCCGCTTCCGAGAGGGGGTAGTTGTATCTTCGGATCAATTCCATCATATAAGAGAGCTTTCTGCGGTTGATGTATTCCACCAGACTGATGCCCTCATTACGGCTGAATACGTTGGTCAGGTAGTTCTTGCTGACACCCACGGCGTCGGCGATCTCACCCACGCTCATTCTCTTGGAGATGTTCTCGGAAATATAGGCCTTGCTCCGCTCGCAATATCGGCGATTGCCGGGGGAGGTGTTTTTTGTCGTGTCAAAGGATCGAGACAGGAGAGAGAGCTTATGGATCAGCAGCATAAAATCAGCACATTCTTCAAAATAGCTTCGGTTTGCCTCGGTGGTCTGGGCGCATACCATAGCTCGGATGAGAGAAAAGATCTCACCGCTGCCCGCAGAGGGGGGGATCACCATGGGAAGCGTCACAAAGCGCTTGTTCTCGGGCGCCCAGGAGGCTACCCGCTTCCATTGCCCTCGGATCAAAAATTCCACCGAGGTGTGACGGTGCATCCCTTCCTTTTTGGATTGCACCGAAAAGCGGGAGGCGGGAGGAATGATGAAAATGCAGTTTTCCTCCACCAGGATCTCTTCGGTTTCGTTTCGGAGCACCACGGGATTCTGCTCCACAAAGCCGATCTCCAAAACACCGCCGTCCTTGGGGGCTTGGCCGTAAATGCCGTAGCCGTGATTATCCAGATCGTAGTGATAATGGGTGGTGGTCAGGTTCTGTGCAAAGGCAACCTTCTGAAAGGAAAGCACCTTCAATTCGGTAAAGATATTCATAAACTGTATCTCCTTAAAAAGAGTATACCAAACATTACAAAAAGGGGAAATGCACAATTCAATGTAACATGGACTTTTTAAAGAAATAAATCCGCAAAATGAATAATTTTTTAATTTCCGAAACGAAAAAAAGAAGAATAATGCTGTCAAAACAGGGAAAATGACGGCTGACGGTGAAAATAATCCATTTTTGCAGCCGAAGACAGTTAGCATAAAATAAAGGGATTTTCCCCAAACAATAAAAATCCACCCGCATAGCGGGTGGTATTTCATTTTCGGGCATAGCCCTAAAGGAAACTGGCTGCACATAAATGCGCATAGTGTGGCCTGCCAGCCATGCATTTGTTACTTGCTACCCGTAAACGGGTCTCTCGGGTC
>JAZQMO010000028.1:0-68801 GCA_045543495.1 Eubacteriales bacterium
CCGTTGTTGATCAAGCGATCCACTACTTTAATTACATCAGGCCTGTTCGTAAGCTTAACAGAAAACCACCAGTCCAATTTCGCATTGAACTGGCGGCTTAACTTTTTCTTTTTTTGTGTCTACCAACTATTGACTAGTTCATTTTTCGGGTATTTTTTATCGGATGAAATTGGTTTTGATGGAAGCTTCCTTTTCGGGGAAGAGAATTCCTTTTTCTTTTCCCGCCTCAATGCACAGGAGAAGCCAAGCCATATTTTTTCCGAGGCTTCGCATAATCTGAAGCCCCTCTTGATCCTTCTCTACCTCCTCGGCACAGGTTCCGTGAACGGCATTCCAGTATTGACCTGCGGCCACGGGCATTCCGGAAATGGTGAAATACTTGTTCACCCGATCAAAGGCTGCGCTGGCACCGCCCCGCCGGCAGGAAAAGACCCCGCAGGCTACCTTGCCGGAAAGATGCTTCCCGTAGGCGAAAAACAGGCGGTCCATAAAGGATTGCAGAGCACCGCAGGGAGCGGCGTAATGCACGGGCGAGCCGAATACCAGCCCGTCAGCCTCCAGAATTTTGGGAGCAAATTCGTTTACCTTGTCGTCAATGCTGCATTTTCCCATCTTGGCACAGGCTCCGCAAGCACGGCAGCCCGATAGGGCCTCATGACCGAGCCACAGGATCTCCGTCTCGGCACCGCTTTTTTTCAGTTCCCCTGCCACCTCCTGCAGGGCACGGTGGGTACATCCCCTTTCGTGGGGGGAGGAATTGATCAAAACTACTTTCATTTCTATCACCTCGTTAAAACCTATGAATGGAATAGGTACAGTATACTGTTTTTTGAGAAAAATACAAGAGATGAGAGATGAAATTTTTCTGAAAAGATTGGAATTGCCCTTGTGATTTTGAAAGATGTATGATATAATTATTCTAATTTAGTATGCCTTATTATAAGTTTTTTTGAAAAGGAAGAAGAAAATGGGAAAGCTCATCGTCATCGACGGCCTGGACGGCAGCGGAAAAAATACTCAATCCAAGCTTTTGGCAAAGGCTTTGGAGGCAGAAGGAAAGCAGGTTCGCCTCGTTTCCTTTCCCGATTATGAAAGCCCCGCCTGCGCCCCTGTGAAAATGTATCTTTCGGGGGAATACGGCTCCGATCCCGATGCGGTCAATTCCTATGCGGCATCCACCTTTTTTGCCGTGGATCGCTTTGCTTCCTTCCGTCTGGATTGGAAGAAGGATTATGATGAGGGCACCATTATCATTGCCAATCGCTATACCACGGCAAACGCCATCCATCAATTGACCAAGCTTGACCGTGGGGAGCACGATGCCTTCTTGGCTTGGCTCTATGATTTTGAATTTTGCAAGCTGGGACTGCCCGTTCCCGATCTGACCCTGCTATTGAAGCTCCCTGTGGAAAAGAGTCTGGATCTGATCGATCACCGTGGCCTGACCCGTGATATTCACGAAAACCGTGAGCATTTGAAGAAAGCCGCCGAGGCGGCCGATGCCTGCGCCCAAAAATGGGGTTGGAAGACCCTTTGGTGCACCGATGAAAAGGGCGAGCTTTTCTCCATTGAGAAGATCTCGGAAATGGTGCTTGGCGTCGTGAAGGAGGAATTATGGTAAGCGTTTTTCTGGCAGAGGGCTTTGAGGAAATGGAAGCCGTCACTCCGGTGGATATATTGCGCCGTGCGGGGATCGAGGTTCGCACCTGCAGCATTGGAGAAACAAGAGAGGTGCGAGGAGCCCACGGGGTTCCCTTCGTGGCAGATTGCACCTTGGCGGAAGCACAGGATGGGGAAGAGGTCATTGTCCTTCCCGGCGGAATGCCCGGCACCTTAAATCTCGGTGCCTGCAAGGCGCTTTGTCAGCGTATTTTGGATCACGCCGCCAAGGGGAAGCTTCTTGCCGCCATTTGTGCCGCTCCCACCGTTTTCGGCTCTCTTGGCCTGTTGCAAAACTGCACCGCCACCTGCTATCCCGGAATGGAGGATCAGCTTCATTCTGCCGCCGTCTCCAAGGAAAAGACCGTTTATTCCAACGGGATCCTCACCTCCCGAGGCCCCGGCACCGCCGCTGATTTTGCCTTTCATCTGGTGCTTCTTTTGAAAGGGCAGGAAAAAGCGGAGGAGCTTCGGCGTGCCATGTGCTTTGAGGGGGATCGGACTTGAAGCTGAAAGCCAATTTCTACGCCCCCATTCTCTTCGGTGTGATCCTGATTTTGTCGGGCCTGTCCACCACCTTGACGGAGCTTGTCCTGCGCATTGCGGATCATCCCTTTTTGGCGGTTACCATTATCCAGCTTTTGATCTATCTTCTGCCCTTGGCCTTTTATTGCCGTATGAGAAATTTCAATTTGGCCTCCGCCTTGAAATTTCGCTATGTAGCGCCGAAAAAGATCCCGTTTCTGGTGATCGTGACCCTGATTTTATTCACTGCCATCCTCCTGTTTCGTTATGTGGGGCTCTTTTTCCTGCAGGATGCGTTTGTGGATACTCCCACCGCCCTTTTCATTCCTTTGGACAGCGACAGCACCTTTCTCGTTCTGTTTTGCAATGTGCTGCTGCCCGCCCTGTTTGAGGAAAGCATATTCCGTGGCCTGATTTTGGAGGAATACCGCTCCTTCGGCTCCGTGTGGGCCATTTCCGTCAGCTCGGTGATGTATGCGATGGTGCATCTGTCGGGAGAGAATTTCCTGTATTATCTTGTTTTAGGCTGTGTTTTGGGCCTTGTCACCGTGGCGTCCGACTCCATTGTGCCCGCCCTTTTTATTCATATTTTTCTGAATTATTCCTACCTGAATTTCAGCTCGGGGATTGTGGAATATTTAAGACAGGCGGGGAAAAGCCCCCTGCTTCCGTATCTTTTGGTCGCCCTCTTCATTTTGCTTTTTGTCTTTCTGTTTTCCCGCTTGGAGGTCATTTATCAGGACAAGGTGTATGAAGAAATGCTGAAAAGCAGAAAGGAATTGCTCCGCAAGGAATTGGAGCGCTCCCGTGAGCAAAAGCAGGAAGCGGAGTCGGAGAAGGATTCCCGCTTGACCACCCTGAAGGAGATCTATCTTTCTCCTACCTTTTTGGCTACGGTTGCCATCTTTGTTTTGGTGGTATCCGGCGTATTATTCTGAGAGGTTGTCGTATGAACGAAGAAACCAGATCCCCCAAGGATCAAAAAGAAAATACCATTGATATTTTGGTTCCCCAAACGAAAAAGGAGAGCCAGCCCTCCCCTGTGAAAACGGAAAAGGCAGAGCCCCCAAAGGAGCAGACCCGTAAGATCTCTCCCGCTGCGGCAAAGCCCACCACCCGCTCCATTGCGCAAAAGACAAGGGTGGGCACCACAGCGGTGAATTTGGGAGAAAAGATCAAGGCAAAAAAGCCTGCTTCGGGAAAGCCCATCCCCCCCTTGGCCGTCAAGGATAAAAAGCCCAAGGGCGAAAAGAAGAAGGTAACGGCTGATCAGCTGACCCGCTTTAAGAACGATCTTCGCTCCACTGTGCTTCGTGCCCTGATTTATATGGGCGTGGTGGTTCTCATTTCCACTCTGCTTTCTATCCTTGCCATTCGATGGGGCAATGACATTTTTGCTCTGGTCAAGGATGAGGTCACCGCCACCGTTACCATTCCCGAGGATGCTACCATCGGCGAGGTCTCCCGCATTTTGGAGGACAACGGACTCATCGAGTATTCCTCTGTGTTCCGTGCCTATATCAGCTTCAAAAATCGGGATGCCGACCCGCCCCTTTCCTTTAAGGCAGGGGAGTATGAACTGTCAAGCCTGTTAAATTACGACCAGATCGTCAGTAAGATCAAAAATCGCCGCTCCCGTAGCATTGTGACCATTACCATTCCCGAGGGCTATACGGTGGATGAGATCATTGACCTTTTTGTATCGCAGGATATCGGCACCAGAGAGGGCTTCCTTTACGCCGTCAACGAATATCCCTACGAGTATACCTTTATGGAGAAATTGGCCGAGATCGAATTTTCCTCGGACCGTCGCTACCGTCTGGAGGGCTACCTGTTCCCCGATACCTATGATTTCTATACCGACTCCACCGAGGTTGCCATTGTGGATAAAATGCTCTCGGCCTTTGAAGCAAGGTTTGAGGATGCCTATTACGCCCGCCTTGCCGAGATCGATATGAATTTGGACGAGGTTATCACCTTGGCCTCCATCGTGCAAAAGGAAGGAAAATTCAATTCTGATTTTTACCCCATTTCCGGTGTATTCCACAACCGTATGAAATCCAAGACTCTGCGCCGCCTGCAGTCCGATGCCACGGTTCAGTATTGCCTGACCGAGCACAAGGAGGAGCTCAGCTACAACGATCTTGAGATTCAGAATCCCTATAACACCTACCGCAACGAGGGTCTGCCTCCCTCTGCCATCTCCAACCCCGGTTGGGAGGCCATTCAGGCGGCCCTTTACCCCGAGAAGCATTCTCACTACTACTTTGTATCCGATACCGATGGCTCCACCGTATTTGCTGACACCGAGCCTCAGCATTTGAAGAATGTTGCCGCCCTTCGTGCCGCCAAGGAGAACGGAACCACCATCGACTGATAGAAAGGAAATGATTTGGAAAACACCCTTCTTATTTTGATCCTGATTCTTTCCGCCGCTACCTTTGTTTTCAGCGTTGTTACCGCCTTTTCTGCCCGCAAAAAGGGCGGTGTAGAGAGAGAGGATCTGGAGCGTCAGGGAGAGAGAACGGAACGCTCCCTTTCCGCCGCTCGCCGTGAGATCAGCGAGGAAAATGCCAGAAGTCTGGAATCCTTCTCCCGCTCCCTCAGATCCTCCCAAGCGGAGATCTTTGAGAGACAGGACAAGCGCATTGCGGAATTGACCCAAAATCTCAACGCCGCCATGAAGGGAGTGGATGAGCGCATTGCGCAATTAAACTCCTTTCAGGAAAAGAATGCACAGGCCCTGCGGGAAACCGTAGATGCCAAGCTGGGCGAGATCCGTCAGGGCAATGAAAAGAGCTTGGGAGAGATCCGCCAAAGCGTGGAGGAAAAGCTGCAAAGCGCTCTGGAGGATCGCATCAGCCGCTCCTTCAAGGAGGTCAGCGACCGCTTGGAGCAGGTATACCGTGGTCTCGGAGAAATGCAGACCCTTGCCAGCGGCGTGGGAGACTTAAAAAAGGTTCTCTCCAATGTAAAGACCCGCGGCATTTTGGGCGAGATTCAGCTGGGTGCCATTTTGGAGGAGATCCTTTCTCCCGAGCAGTATCAGAGCAACGTTGCCACCGTGCCCGGATCCCAAAATCGTGTGGAATTTGCCGTTCTTCTGCCGGGGGATGGGGAAGAGAAGGTGTTCTTACCCATTGACTCCAAATTTCCTGCCGATGCTTACGTCAGCTTGCAGGATGCCTACGATTCGGCCGACCCCGAATTGGTGAAGGCGCAAAAGGCACAGCTGGAAAGCCGCATCAAATCCTTTGCCAAGGATATTCATACCAAGTATATTTCTCCTCCCCATACCACGGATTTTGCCATTATGTTCCTTCCCACCGAGGGGCTGTATGCCGAGGTGGTAAAAATGGGAATGGTGGAGATTTTGCAGAAGAATTATAAGATCAACATTGCCGGCCCCACCACCATGGCGGCGCTTCTCAATTCCTTGCAAACGGGCTTTCGTACCCTTGCCATTCAGAAGCGAAGCAGTGAGGTTTGGGAGGTCTTGGGTGCCGTTCGCACGGAGTTTGATAA
Source organism: Eubacteriales bacterium (assembly GCA_045543495.1). GTDB lineage: Bacteria > Bacillota > Clostridia > Oscillospirales > SIG627 > RGIG5579. The sequence goes on from JAZQMO010000028.1 coordinate 5,710, forward strand.
GTTTGAGAGCGCCCTGCGGGATGCGCAGACCAAATTGGAGCAGGCCAACCGTGGGCTGGATACTCTGGTGGGTGTCAGAACCCGTCAGATCCAAAGAAAGCTCAAGGGAGTCTCCGCTCTTCCCACCCAAAAGGCAATGGCTATTTTAGACGAGGAAAACCATGCAGAAGAATGAAAGCATCAAGCCCTGTGCCTCCAACCGCAAGGCCTTTCACGATTATTTCGTGGAGGAGCGGATGGAAGCGGGGATCGAACTGTTCGGCACGGAGGTCAAATCCATCCGTGCGGGAACGGTCAATTTGAAGGATTCCTACCTGATCATTCGGGACGGAGAGCTGTTTGCCAAGGGAATCCATGTCAGCCCCTACGAAAAGGGAAATATCTTCAATCGGGATCCCCTGCGGGAGCGAAAGCTTCTGATGCATAAAAAGGAGATCCTGAAATGCAAAAGCCTTTCCGAAAAGGATGGCTACACTCTCATTCCTCTCTCCCTGTATTGGAAGCGGGGCAGAGTGAAGGTGGAGGTTGGCGTGTGCCGAGGAAAGAAGCTTTACGATAAGAGAGAAAGTGCACTGAAGCGGGATCTGGAACGAGAGAACCGCCGAGGAATAAAACTTGCGGACAGAGATTGAATCTATGAACAAAGAAATTCGTAATTTTTGTATTATTGCCCATATCGACCACGGAAAATCCACCCTTGCGGATCGGATCTTGGAAGCCACGGGCTCTGTGGAAAAAAGAGAAATGGAAGCTCAGGTGCTGGACGATATGGAACTGGAAAAAGAGCGTGGCATCACCATTAAGGCCAGAGCCGTTTCGCTGGATTATACCGCAAAGGACGGCAAGGTATATCAGTTCAACCTGATCGATACCCCCGGCCACGTGGACTTTAACTACGAGGTCTCCCGCTCCCTTTCCGCCTGCGAGGGTGCCCTGCTTGTGGTGGATTCCACCCAAGGAATTCAGGCTCAGACCCTTGCCAACGCCTACCTTGCCGTGGATCACGATCTGGAGCTTCTCCCCGTGATCAACAAGGTGGATCTGCCTGCGGCCGATCCCGACAAGGTGAAGGCGGAAATTGAAGATGTAATTGGTATTCCTGCCGACTATGCTCCCTGTGTTTCGGCCAAAACAGGCCTTCATATTGAGGATGTATTGGAGGGCATCGTACAGTATATCCCTGCTCCTAAGGTAGAGCCGGAAAAGCCTCTGAAGGCTCTCATTTTTGACTCCTTTTACGATGCCTATAAGGGAATTATTGTGTATTTCCGTGTGTTTGAGGGCTCTCTTTCCAAGGGAGACAGGATCCGTATGATGAATACGGGAGCCGAGTTTGATGTGACCGAGGTCGGCACCATGACCACCTTTGGCTATGCCGCCTGCGACAGCCTCTCCTCCGGTCAGGTGGGATATCTGACCGCCTCCATCAAAACCCTTGCCGAGACCCGTGTGGGCGATACCATCACCTTGGTGGAAAATCCCGCCGCCGAGCCCTTTGAGGGCTTCAAAAAGGCCTTGCCCGTAGTATTCTCGGGCATCTATCCTGCCGACGGTGCCCGCTATAACGACCTGCGAGAGGCTTTGGAAAAGCTTCAGCTCAACGATGCCGCCCTGTCCTTCGAGCCGGAAACCAGCGCCGCCTTGGGCTTTGGCTTCCGTTGCGGATTTTTGGGTCTGCTTCATATGGAGGTCATTCAGGAGCGATTGGAGAGGGAATTCAATCTGGATCTGATCACCACCGCCCCCAGCGTAATCTATAAATTGGAGATGACGAGCGGGGAAGAGATCTATATTGATAACCCCACCAACTACCCCGCCGTGGAAAACATTGCCACGGCATACGAGCCCGTGGTCAGCGCCAGCATCATTACCCCCGTGGAATTTGTGGGCGGTATTATGGATCTGTGTCAGGATCGCCGTGGGGAATTTGTGGATATGAAATACATCACCCCCACCCGTACGGAGCTGCATTATAAATTGCCCCTCAATGAGATCGTTTATGACTTTTTCGACGCCCTCAAATCCCGAAGCAAGGGCTACGCCTCCTTTGATTACAGCGATACGGAGTATGTCCCCTCAAAGCTGGTAAAGCTGGATATTCTGTTAAACGGCGACATTGTGGATGCTCTGTCCTTCATCGTCCATAGTGACAAGGCCTATGCCAGAGCCCGCCGCATTGCGGAAAAGCTGAAGGAGAATATTCCCCGTCAGCTCTTTGAGATCCCCGTGCAGGCCGCCGTGGGCGGCAGAGTCATTGCCCGTGAAACGGTCAAGGCCATGCGAAAGGATGTTCTTGCCAAGTGCTACGGCGGTGATATTACCCGTAAAAAGAAGCTTCTGGAAAAGCAGAAGGAGGGCAAAAAGAAAATGCGCTCCCTCGGCTCTGTGGAGGTTCCTCAAGAGGCCTTCATGGCAGTGCTCAAGCTGGATGAATAGTCTTTCCCTCTACCTGCACGTGCCCTTTTGCAAGGCAAAATGTGCCTACTGCGATTTTTATTCCGTTCCTCAAAGGGATCGGATCCCCCAATACGAAAGAGCACTTTTGAAAAGCATTGCCGCTTGGGGAGAAAAATGTCCCCATCATCGGGTGGAAACCGTCTATTTCGGCGGCGGCACTCCGAGCCTTTTGTCTCCCGAGGGGCTTTCTGAGATCCTTTGTCAGATCCGAAACAGCTTTTTTCTTTCTCCCACGGCGGAGATCACCGTGGAGCTGAATCCCGAATCCGCCACCGATTCCTTTCTGGCGGCCGCCCGTGAAAGCGGGGTGAACCGCCTGAGTGTGGGAATGCAGTCCTGCCACAATAGGGAATTGCAAAAGCTCGGTCGGCTTCACGATCACGAAAAGACGGTCTCCTGCGTGCATCGCTCCCGCCGCCTCGGCTTTCAAAACATAAGCTTGGATCTGATGTATGCTCTCCCCGATCAAGGGGTGGAGGATTTTAAGGAGAGCCTTCGTGTCTGCCTGTCCCTTTCTCCCGAGCACATTTCCTTTTACTGCCTGACCCTTTCCGAGCACGTTCCGCTTTTTTCCGAAAGAGATCGCCTGCCCGAGGATGATACGGCACGGGAAATGTACCTTTTGGCCTCTCGCACTCTCACCGCGGCGGGCAATGAGCACTATGAGATCTCCAATGCCGCAAAGCCCGGCTTTGCCTCCCGTCATAATAAAACCTATTGGCAGGGCGGGGAATATCTCGGCATCGGCCCCGGTGCCCATTCCTTTTTGGGTGGCCGCCGATTTTCTACCGAGTCATGTGTGGAAAAATTCATAGAGAGTTCTTCTGTGGAGGATATGCTTCTGTACGAGCCTCCTATGGATGATGAGGATCGCCTGACAGAATATGTAATGCTCTCCCTCCGTCAATCCGCAGGACTTGATTTTTCCCGTCTGCTCTCTCTTTCCGATGAGGCATTTTGTCGGAAAACGGAGAAAAAGATGGATCTTCTTTCTCGGCACGGCTTGTGCCGAAAAACCGAAGCAGGGTTTGCCTTGACCCCTGAAGGCTTTTTTGTTTCAAATTCGATCATCACAGAGTTGATCGGTTAAGAAAAGGATATGATTATGAAAAAAACACTTCGCCTTTTGTCCCTTTTATTTGCCCTTTCCCTTCTTTTGTGCCTGGTCTCCTGTGCCGAGGAAGACCCCAATGTCCCCGAAGGCTTCCTTCTGGCGGAAAACGAAGGGGCAGACTATTATTTCTACTATCCCGAAACCTGGCTTTTGGATCGCTCCGATGCGGGAATGACCAGCGCCTTTGTGTCCGAAACGGATTTTTCCAACGTCAGCGTTACCGCCTTTACCGCCTCCATTCAGTATCCCACCTTGGCCTCCTACGCCGAGGAATACTACCTGAAGCAGTTTACGGATAATTTCCAAAACCTTGAGGTGGAGCGCAATCAGGACGGCTCCTTGAAGAGAACGGTGCTCACCGTTGACGGAAGAGAAGCCATTTCCTTTACCTATAAGGCCACCTTCTCGGGAGAGGAGTATTCCTTCCGTGCGTGGCTGATTTCCGACAGCGGCTACGTCTACACCGTTTTGTATACGGCAAAGACCTCAGCATACGAAACCCATCTGCCTTATGCGGAGCAGATCGCACAGAACATTCGGTTCAAATAAAGGAGCATTATGAAACAAGAAAAGAATCCCCGTGTGGGAAAGGTAGGCGGTCAGGCCGTTTTGGAAGGCATTATGATGCGCGGCCCCGAAAGCTATACCACCGCCGTTCGCAAGGCCGACGGCACCATTATCCGTGATTCCCACCCCAATGAGATCAAAAAGAAAAACGCCTTTTTGCGCCTTCCCGTGATCCGTGGCGTGGTCAGCTTTGTGGAAAGCATGATCCTGTCCTTTTCCACCCTGGGCTTTGCCGCCGAGGCGCTGGAATTGGAGGAGGAGACCAAATTTGAAAAATGGCTCACCCGTGTGTTCGGCAAAAGCCTCACCGCCATCGTAATGGGCATCGGAACCGTCTTGGGCGTGGCGCTGGGCGCTCTTTTGTTCATCGTTCTCCCCGCCTTTATCGCCTCGTTTATTCCCAACGAGATCGTAAGAAAGGTGCTGGAGGGAGTGCTGCGCATCGCCATCTTTTTGTCCTATATTTCTTTGGTCTCCCTGATGAATGACATCAAGCGTACCTTTATGTACCACGGGGCAGAGCACAAGAGCATTTTTTGCTACGAAAAGGGGCTTGAGCTGAATGTGGAAAACATCCGAGCCCAAAAGAGATTTCACCCTCGCTGCGGCACCAGCTTTATGGTTCTGATGATGATCGTTGGCATTTTCATCGGTCTTTTGATCGGTGTGCTTTTTCCTACCACCAAGGAAAATACGGTCTTGTATATCGGCATTAAGTTCCTGCTTCTTCCCATTACGATGGGCCTTGGGTATGAGATCATTCGCTTCGCGGGACGCCACGACAATGCCTTCATCCGCTTTGTGACCGCTCCCGGTCTTTGGATCCAGCGCATTACCACCAAGGAGCCTACCGACGATATGATCGAGGTTGCCATTGTGGCCTTAAAATCCGCCTTGACCGAGGAGTTTGACGAGGCCTCTGTATTTGAGGGGATCACCCAGCCCGAAACGCCCGAGGAGAATGCGGAGCCTTCTTCCGAAGAGGAGAAGGCTGAGGAGAGCTCTCCCGAGCAGACACAGGGGGAAGCACAATGACCCTTCGCACCCTTTCCCAAAGGATCAAAAAAGAGTACCGTGAAAAACAAGGAGAGCGCTTTTTCTCTGAAAAAGCGCTCCTTTCTGCGCTTTTTGAGAAAAGAGGATTGGGGCGAAATGCGCTCTTGACCTCTCCCGATGCCCCCCTTTCCCCTGAAGCGGAGGAAGAGATGCTGCGGGATGCCCGCCTCCTTTTGGAGGGGGAGCCGCTGCAATATTATTTGGGCACGGAATACTTTTTGGGACGGGAGTTTTTGGTGCGCAAAAATGTCTTGATCCCCCGACCCGAAACGGAATGTCTTGTGACCTTGGCAAAGGAACTTGCCCCGCAGGACTCTACCGTTTTGGATCTGTGCTGCGGCTCGGGCTGTGTGGGAATTTCCCTTGTGCTGGAGAGGGAGGATCTGACCTGCCGTGCCGTGGATCTGTCCGACGATGCCCTGTCCCTGACGCGGGAGAACCGATGTCGCTTCGGGGTGGAAGAGAGGCTTTGCGTAGAAAAAATGGATGTGCTCGATCCCGAAATGTCCTCCTATTTGAAGGAAATTGCGCCCTCCCTTATTCTGTCAAATCCTCCTTATCTGACCTTGTCGGAAATGCAGGAGATCGATGAAAACGTAAAACGGGAGCCCAAAATGGCTCTGTTTGGCGGGGAGGACGGGCTTTTGTTCTACCGCCGCTTTGCCGAGCTTTGCAAGGAAAGGGGCATCCCGTTCCTTTGCGAAATGGGCTCGGCTCAGCAGAAGGGAATTGAGGAAATTGCGTTCAAAGCAGGCCTTTCCGTCCGATTTTTCTCCGATATGTTCGGTTTGCCCCGTGTATTTCTCCTTTCCTGACAGAAGGGGACAAAAAGTGCAAAAAAAGCCTCGTGAACGGCAAAAAAGACCTTGCCAAAGAGGCCTTGATATGTTATAATGAAGCATAGTATAATTGGGATTATTTTGTGGAGGAAATTATGGCCAAAACAGAAAAAACAACAAAAGCAAAAGAAAATACCATCGCCGAAGGAAAACTGAAGGCGATTGCCACCGCTATGGGGCAGATCGAGAAAAAATACGGAAAAGGCTCCGTGATGAAGCTGGGTGAAAATTCCGTGATGAATGTCAGCGCCATTTCCACGGGCTCCGTGTCCTTGGATCTTGCCTTGGGAATCGGCGGCGTGCCCAGAGGCCGTATCATTGAGATCTACGGTCCGGAATCCTCCGGTAAGACCACCGTTGCCTTGCAGATCATCGCTTCCGCACAGAAGGAAGGCGGTGCCGCCGCATTTATCGATGCGGAGCACGCATTGGATCCCGTTTATGCCAAGGCCCTTGGAGTGGATATCGATAACCTTCTGGTCTCTCAGCCCGACAGCGGCGAGCAGGCCCGTGAAATTGCAGAAGCATTGGTTCGTACCGATGCCATTGATGTTATCGTCATTGACTCGGTTGCCGCTCTGGTTCCCCGCAGTGAGATCGAAGGGGAAATGGGGCAGTCCTCCGTGGGCGTTCAGGCAAGACTGATGAGTCAAGCCTTAAGAAAGATCGCAGGAGCCATTGCCAAGAGCCGCTGTGCCTTCATTTTCATCAACCAGCTTCGTGAGAAGGTGGGTGTGATGTACGGTAACCCTGAGGTGACCACAGGCGGCCGTGCCCTTCGCTTCTATTCCTCCGTTCGCATTGATGTGCGCCGTGGGGAGCAGCTGAAGGAAAAGGGCGAGGTGGTGGGCAACCACATCAAGTGTAAAATTGCCAAAAACAAAGTGGCTCCGCCCTTCCGGGTAGCAGAGTTTGATATTCTCTACGGTCAGGGAATCTCCCGTGAGAGCGAGATCATTGAGATCGCTTTGAAGTATGAGATCATTCAAAAGAGCGGCAGCTGGTTCTCCTACAACGGAGAAAGACTTGCTCAGGGCAAGGAAAATGTGCGCATCCTCCTGAAGGAAAATTCCGCCCTTGCCGAGGAGATCGCCGCCAAGGCGATCGCTATGTCTAAGGAAGGGGTCAGTGCCGAAAAGGTAAACAGCGAATCTCTCTTTGATACCGACGAAGAGGATGATGACGACCTCGGTCTTGGGGATCTTTGATCCAAATCGACAGATTGAATCTATTTTGAGTTTTGAAAGAGAAGGAAAAAAGATTATGATTACAATGCCCGGACAGAAAATCACCGCAGAAGAAGTATTTAAGGAACAGGACAGAGTCGCCCCCTTGAAGATCATCACCCTGGAGGGTGCAAGCGAGCTTGCCCAAAAGGTGGATCAGCATTTGGTTTCTTGGGCCAAGAACGCAGGTTGGGATAATTACGAAACCTTCCTTCTTCCCGCCGAGTGCCCCCGCTTCACCTCAGGCGAAGCCAAGGGAATCATTTACGACTCCGTTCGCGGAGACGATCTGTTTGTTTTCGTTGACGTCGGCAACTACAATGTCAAGTATAAAATGTTCGGTTATGAAAACCGTATGAGCTCCGATGACCACTATCAGGATCTGAAGAGAATCATTCAGGCCGCCAGCGGCAGAGCGAGCAGACTCAATGTGATCATGCCCATGCTCTACGGCGGCAGACAGCACAGAAGAAGCTACCGTGAGTCCTTGGACTGTGCGTATTCTCTGCAGGAAATGCAGTCTATGGGCGTTGAAAACCTTGTGACCTTCGATGCTCACGATCCCCGTGTGCAGAACGCCGTTCCCCTGATGGGCTTTGATAACTTTATGCCCTATTATCAGGTGATCAAGGCTTTGTTCCGTGCTTATCCCGATCTTTCTCCCTGCAAGGATAACTTTATGGTCGTCAGCCCCGATGAAGGCGCCATCAACCGCAATATGTACTACGCCTCCGTTTTGGGCGTGAATATGGGTATGTTCTACAAGAGAAGAGACTATTCCCGTGTGGTAGAGGGCAGAAACCCCATCGTGGCCCACGAGTATCTGGGTGAATCCATGGAGGGCAAGGACGTCTTCATTGCCGATGATATCATCGCCTCCGGTGATTCCGTTTTGGATATTGCTTATGAAATGAAGCGCCGCGGTGCCAACCGTGTGTTTGTTTACGCCACCTATGCCATCTTCACCGCAGGCTACAAGAAGATCGACAAGGCCGTGGAGGATGGCGTTTTGGACGGCATCTTCGGCACCAACCTGACCTATATTTCCGAGGAGACCCGCTCCAAAAAGTGGTTCCACGAGGTGGATGTTTCCAAGTACTTGGCTTACATCATCGCATCCCTGAACCACAATCTTTCCGTTGCCGCTCTTCTGGATCCCAACGAAAAGATCGACAACCTCTTGAAAAAGCGCGGTCTGAAATAATGCAGATCCCCCAAGGGCTTTCCTCCTGTGTGAACAAAGCTCTTTACCGTCTTTCTCTCGGGGATATGACCGTGCAGGAGATGATGGAATATCTCACCTCCCCCCATCGGAAGAACACGGGCTTTTCCTCGGAGGAAGCACAAAGAACCGCAGAGCTTCTCCTTGCCGAGGGCTTTCTGGATGATAAGCGTTACCTCAAGGTGCTTCTGCGCCGCTTGGAGGAAAAGGGCTTCGGCCCCCGCAGGATCCGGCAGGAATTGGTTCGTCACGGCTTCTCTGCCGCCCTGATTCAGCGGGTAGAGGAGAGACGGGTGGACTACACCGCCCGTGCCCTGCGCTATTTGGTGCAAACGAAAAAAGCCCCGCCCAAAACGGCACAGGAAAGAAAAAAGCTGATGGATTCCCTTGTGAGAAGGGGATATGACTATACCACCGCCGCCGAAGCTGTGCGGCAGATCACCGAGGAGGATTTCACCTTTTCGGATTGAAAGGAAAACCATGCAGGCAAAAATAGGATTTGTTTCTTTGGGTTGTCCGAAGAATGAAGTGGATTGCGAATTGATGCTGGCAAGAGTGGCTCAGGCAGGGTATGAGATCGTGCCCGAGGATACCATGGCAGATGTGGTCATTGTAAACACCTGCGCCTTCATTCAAAGCGCCAAGGAAGAGGCCATTGAGAACATTTTGGATCTGGCTTGGCTGAAGGAAAACCGATCCCTGCGGGGAATCATTGTGACCGGATGCCTTGCTCAGCGCTATTTTGAGGAGATCCAAAAGTCCATTCCCGAGGTGGACGCCGCCCTTTCTTTGGGAGATGAGGTTTCCATTGTAGAGGCCATTGAGACGGTTCTACGGGGAGAAAAGTATTTCCGTCACTCCGATCCCGAGGCCTTGGAGCTGGAAGGGGATCGGGTGCTGACCCACGAGAGCTTTGCCTACCTTCGTATTGCCGAGGGGTGCAACAACCGCTGTTCATACTGCGCCATTCCCGGAATCCGCGGGTCTTTAAGAAGCCGTCCCATGGAAAAGATTTTGGAGGAAGCCAAAACCCTTTCCGAAATGGGGATCCGAGAGATCTGCGTGGTGGCTCAGGATACCACGGGATACGGTCAGGATCTGTACGGCCGCTTGGCACTTCCCGAGCTTTTGGAAAAGCTCAGTGCCGAGGAGCTTGGCTTTCGCTGGATCCGATTGATGTATTGCTACCCCGATAAAGTCACTCCCGAGCTTTGCCGTGTGATGGCCGAGAAGAAGAACATCTGTCATTACATCGATCTTCCCATTCAGCATATATCCGATTCCGTTTTGGATAAAATGAACCGCCACGGCGGAAGCGAGGCCATTCGCAACAGCATTGCCATGCTTCGCAAGGCCATGCCCGATATTGCCATCCGCACCACGGTAATGGTGGGCTTCCCCGGCGAAAAGGATAAGGATTTTTCTCTCCTTTCCAAATTTATTAAGGAAACCCGTTTTGAGCGCTTGGGCGCTTTTGCCTACTCCCGTGAGGAGGGTACCGCCGCCTACACCATGGACGGCAGAGTGACCCGCAAAACCGCTGAAAAAAGGCAAGATTCCATTATGCAGGCGCAAATGGATATTACGGAAGAATACAACCGTTCCTTCCTCGGCAAAACCATGCTTGTTGTGGTAGAGGGGTACGATCCCGGCGTGAAAATGTATTTCGGCAGAACCGGCTATCACGCTCCCGAGATCGACGGCGTGGTGTATTTTTCCTCTTCCAAAAAATCCCTTCCCGTTGGAGAATATGTTTCCGTTCTGATGGAAGAGGTTATGGAATATGATTTGATTGGAAAAGAGGTGGAACAATGAATTTGCCCAACAAGCTGACCATTATCCGCATTTTGATGGTTCCTGTTTTTCTGTTTTTCGGATTGTTCCGTTTTCCCGGAGCGTGGGGTGAGGGGATCTCCCGCATCTTGGCGGCCCTGATTTTTGCCGCCGCCGCTCTTACCGACCTTGCCGACGGTAAGATCGCAAGAAAGCACGGGCTCATTACCGATTTCGGAAAATTTATGGATCCCTTGGCTGATAAATTCTTGGTCTTTTCCGCTATTCTGGTCTTTGTTTCCTCGTCTATGTATTACGGCTCCGAGGCTTTGCACATTGCCTTGGTGGTCAGCGGTGCCGTGGTGATCTTCCGTGAGCTTGCTGTGACCTCGCTTCGCCTTGTGGTGATGTCAAGTCCCAAGCCCGTTGTCATTGCCGCCAGCTGGTATGGCAAGGCAAAGACCGTTTCCCAGTGCGTGTGGGCCTTGGTGGTGATGCTGGAGCCTGTGGTGCTTTTCTTCCTGCCTTTTCCCATTTTGACCTGGATCTCAACCGTAGTGATGACTGCCCTGACCGTTTTGTCGGGCGTGGATTATATGAAGAGCTATTGGTCTTATCTTGACCCGACGAAATAAGGAGAAAAAATGAAACTGTTTAATGATCTGACCGGTAAAAAAGAAGAACTCAATCAGAAGGACAATTATGTCAGAATGTACGCCTGCGGCCCCACGGTATATAACTATTTCCATGTGGGCAATGCAAGATGCTTTGTGACCTTTGATCTGCTTCGCCGCTATTTGGAGTACCGTGGCAATAAGGTGGATTTCGTTCAGAATTTTACCGATATTGACGATAAAATGATCCGCCGTGCCAACGAGGAGAATACCACCGTGAAGGCCGTTGCCGATCGCTATATTGAAGAATACTTTGTGGATGCCAAGGGACTTGGCGTGAACCCCGCTACCTTCCATCCCAGAGCTACGGAAAATATTGATGCCATCATCAGCATCATTGAGACCCTTATTGAAAAGGGTCACGCCTATGAGGCGAACGGTGATGTTTACTATTCCGCCCGCTCCTTCAAGGGCTACGGCAAGCTTTCCGGCAAGAATATTGACGATCTGGAAAGCGGCGCCCGCATTGATGTTTCCGATATCAAGCGTGACCCCTTGGATTTTGCCCTTTGGAAGGCCTCCAAGCCCGGTGAGCCCTTCTGGGAATCCCCTTGGGGACAGGGAAGACCCGGCTGGCACATTGAGTGCTCTGCTATGGTGGATAAGATCCTCGGTAAAACCATCGATATTCACTGCGGCGGTGTGGATCTGACCTTCCCTCACCACGAAAACGAAATCGCTCAGTCCGAGGGTGCCTTTGACGTTCCCTTCTGTCGCTTCTGGATCCACAACGGATTTATCAATGTGGACAACAAGAAGATGAGCAAATCCCTCGGGAACTTCTTCACCGTGCGGGAAGCCGCCGAAAAATACGGCTATGCCGCCATCCGCTATTTCATTCTGTCCGCTCACTACAAGAGCCCCGTGAATTTCTCTGCCGATATTCTCGCTCAGGCACAGTCGTCGGTTCAGCGTCTTTACAACTGTGAAGAGAATCTGCGCTTTCTCCTTAAGAGTGCCGAAGGCTCGCTGACCGAGGAAGAAAAGGAATTCATCCTGAAGCTTGACGGCAGAAGAGAAGCCTTTATTGAAGTGATGGATGATGATTTCAACACGGCAGACGGTCTTGCCACCCTGTTTGAAGCCGTGAAGGACATTAACATCTTCGTCAATGCTCCCCGCAGCAAGGAGGCATTGGAAAAGATCCTTGCCTTTTATGAAGAGATTTGCGGTCTGCTGGGTTTTTTGAAGCCTCAGGAGGAAGCAAAGAACGGCTTTGACGATGCTCGCATTGAGAGCCTCATTGAAGAGAGAGCCAATGCAAAAAAAGAAAAGAATTACGCCAAGGCTGACGAGATCCGCAATCTCCTGGCAGAAAACGGAATCGTGATCGAGGATACTCCCGCCGGCGCAAAGTGGCATCGAGCATAAAATGAAGCACCGGCTTTGCCGGTGCTTTTCCTTTGGAGGAATGAAAATGAATCTTGTGGAAATACTGTCCGTAGGGGATGAGGTCATCTCGGGACAAATCACGGATACCAACGCAGCCTATCTTTCCCGTAAGCTTTCCGAAATGGGCTTTTCCGTTCGCTTTCATCAAAGCTGCGGAGATGAAATGGGAGAGATCGTATCGACTATGAGGCTTGCTCTTTCCCGATCGGATCTTGTGATTGTCACGGGTGGGCTCGGTCCCACGTATGATGATATTACAAGAGATGCGGCATCCATCGTCTTTGATTCTCCCCTTGAGCCGAGTGCCGCCGCCGAAGCGCAGATCCGCTCTTATTTTGCCCGCCGCGGCATCCCGATGAGCGAAAACAATCTGCTTCAGGCCAAAGCGCCTCGCTGTGCCGAAATTCTGGAGAACCTTTGGGGAACGGCCCCCGCCCTTCACCTTTCGGGCAAGGCGGGTGAGATGTTTCTTCTTCCCGGAGTCCCCGGAGAAATGAAAATTCTGTTTGAGACCTACATTGTGCCGTTTCTGGATCTGAAACGGGAAGGGGAGAGGGAGAGCCGATCCCTTTTGCTCTACGGCATTTCCGAATCCCGCTTGGATGAAATGATGCGCGGCGTTTCGTGGCAGGAGGGGGTCATCGTTTCTCCCTATGCCGAATCGGGTCAGATCCGCCTTCAGATCACCTCCTTTGCCAAAACCAAGGAGGAAGCAGTGTCGGCGGCTGACCGAGCCGAGGAATGCATTTTTCAGCTTGTGGGAGAGCACGTTTTCGGAGTGGGGGGTACCTGCCTGGAACAGGAGCTTGTCAGGGCACTGAAACAGAAAAGCCTTAGCATCGCCACGGCAGAAAGCTGCACCGGCGGCAGAGTATCCTCTCGTATCACCTCGGTCTCGGGTGCATCGGAGGTCTTTTCCTTGGGGGTTTGTGCCTATTCCGAGGAAGAGAAAAAGCGCCTTTTGTCCGTCGGAGAAAGAACCTTGGAGGAGGATGGGGTGTATAGCCTTCGCTGTGCCGAGGAAATGGCAAAGGGAATCTGCAAGCTTTCCGGTGCGGATCTCGGCATCGCTACCTCCGGCATTGCGGGGCCCTCGGGGGGTACCGAGGAAAACCCTGTGGGAACGGTGTATTTTGCCGTCTGTTCCAAAAGCGGGGTGGTGTCTGAGAGAAGGGTATTCGGTACGGGGCATTATTCTCGGGAGCAGATCGCATCTCTTGCGGCTTCTCACGCCTTGTTTATGGCCCTGTCCGTTTTGAAACAGGAAGAAGTCACCGAAAATTCACCCGATTTTCGACAAATTTAAGAAAATACTTGCATTTTTTTCACAATACTGTTATAATTGGGATAATATTTTTATGTTTGTGAGTAATAGGAGTTTGATATGATCTCAAAAGAAGTTACGGTATTGAACAGCGTCGGTCTTCACGCAAGACCCGCCACTTACTTCATTCAAAAAGCAAATAGTTTCAAGAGCTCTCTTTGGGTAGAATGCGGCGACCGCAGAGCCAATGCCAAGTCTCTTCTCGGGATCTTGTCACTGGGCATCACCAAGGGCACACGCATCAATATCATCGCCGATGGAGCAGATGAATTGGATGCGGTAGAGGGTCTTGCCAATCTGATCCTTGCCGGCTTCAACGATTGACCTTTACCGCTTGCTCGGAGAGAGCAAGCGGTATTCTTTTTATTGGGAGTCAATATGAAAGAGTATATTCCTCAGCTGCTGACCCCCGAGGCCCTTTTGGAGAAAGCCAAAAGCCTTCCCCAAAAGCCGGGTGTTTACCTGTTTTACGATAGCCTCGGTCAGATCATTTACGTCGGCAAAAGCCGCTCACTGAAAAACAGAGTCCTGTCATATTTTCAAAATCGAGGAAAGCACACCCCGAAAACGGAAAAGCTGGTTCGAACCGTTTCCGATCTTCAAACCATCGTTACCTCCTCCGAATCAGAGGCCTTGATTTTAGAAAACGAAAAGATCAAGCTCCACAAACCAAAATTCAATATTCGCTTAAAGGATGATAAGGATTACCCTTATATCCGCCTGTCGGTGGGGGAAGCGTATCCCCGATTGAGCTTTGCCCGCCGCAAGGAAAGAAAGGGAGATAAGTCCCGCTATTTTGGCCCGTACAGCTCCTCGGGAGCCGTGCGAAGCGCCATTGATACGGCCAATAAGCTTTTTCTGCTTCCCACCTGCAAACGGAATTTCCCTCGGGATATCGGGAAGGATCGCCCCTGCCTGTATTATCATCTGGGAAAGTGCATCGGCGTTTGCACGGGCAAGGTCGAAAAAGAGGAGTATGAAAAAAGAATTGAGGATGTGATCCTATTTTTGCGGCACGATCATAAGAGGATCGCCGATTCCTTGGAGAAGGAAATGAGTGCCGCCGCCGAAAGAATGGATTTTGAAAAGGCCGCCAAAATGCGGGATCGCCTTTTTGCCCTCCGATCCCTGTCCCAGTCCTCTCAGGTGGTGCGGGATCTGCATTTTGATGCCGATGTATTCGGAGTCTTTTCCGATGAGCTTGGCGGCTGTATCAATCTTCTGTCCGTGCGAAACGGCAGTGTTGCCGACAGCACCAATTATCATTTCGGTGCCGATGAGATCTTGACCCCCGAAAGCTTCACCTCTCTGCTTCTCTCTCTTTATCGGGGAAGAGAAATGCTCCCCCGTCAGATCCTCATTCCATCCGAAATGAACAGCGAGGAGATGGAGGTTTTGTCCCTTCTTCTCACCGAGCAGGAGTCAAGAGAGGTTAAAATCCGAGTTCCCGAGCGGGGAGACGGAAGGGGACTGGTTCAAATGGCAACGGAAAATGCCTCTGCGGCGGCTCTTCACCGAAGAGAGCAGTTCCGCCGTGACGAGGAGGTACTGGTGCTTTTGGCAAGCCGGCTTTCCCTTGAGGTCTTGCCCGAGCGGATCGAAAGCATTGATATTTCCAATTCCGGCAATGATGTGTTCCGTGCCGGTGTGATCACCTTGGAAAACGCCCGCTTTTTGAAAAAAGCCTATAAAAGCTTTGCTTTGGAACGGAATACCCCCGATGACGGCGCCTGTATGTACGAGGCCATCAGTCGCCGTGTCAGGAGAGCGCTCTCGGGGGATGAGTCCTTTCTCCCCTTGCCGGATCTTTTTTTGGTGGACGGTGCCGCCACGCAGGTTTTTGCCGTCCGAAGCGCTCTTGCGGATGCAGGTCTTTCCATTCCCGTATTCGGCATGGTGAAGGATTCCTTTCATAAGACCCGATGCCTCACCGACGGAGAAAACGAGATCTCCATTTCCCACGATCCCAAGCTTTTTCAGTTTATCTATGGGATTCAGGAGGAGGTTCACCGCTTCAGCCTTTCCCGTATGGATCATAGCCGCCGAAGCCGTATGAAGCATTCGGTTCTGACCGAGATCAATGGCATCGGAGAAAAGAAGGCCCATTGCCTGATGCGAGCCTTCGGGAGCATCAAGGCCATTCGTCAGGCAAAGAGGGAAGAAATTGCCGCCGTAAAGGGAATTTCCAAGCGGGATGCCGAGGCTGTCTATCATCATTATCATCAAAAAGAAAACGAGGAATCATAAAATGAGAATCATTACAGGAAAAGCAAAAGGAGTCAAGCTTGTAACCCTTCCCGGGGATGATGTGCGCCCCACCACGGAAATGTCCAAGGAGGGCATTTTCAGCGCTATTCAGTTTGATCTGGCGGGAAAGAGCTTTTTGGATCTGTTTGCAGGCTCAGGTCAAATGGGTCTTGAGGCCATCAGCCGTGGCGCAAGCGGCTGCACCTTCGTGGATTGCAGCGAGGATTCCTTAAAGATCGTGCGCCGCAACATTGAGAAAACAGGCTTTGGAGAGCAGTGCCGTGTCATTCGCAGTGAATACGGAGAATACATTAAATCCGCCTCCAAGAGAGGGCAGTCCTTTGATTTTGTCTTTGCCGATCCGCCCTATGGTAAGGATCTGACCGATGAATTGATCAAGCGTATTCTGCGGGCAGGGCTGGTCAAGCCCGGCGGTCTTTTGATGGTGGAGGGCGCCAATGAATCCCTCCGTGATGAAAAGATCCCCGAAAGCCTGAAGGAAGAGATCGAGAGCATCAAGCGCTATAAATTCTCCAAATGCTATGTTTGGTTCGTGCGCCTGAAGGGGGAGAGGGAGGAATGAAGCGAATTGCCGTCTGTCCCGGAAGCTATGATCCCATAACGGTGGGACACGCCCGCCTCATTCGCCGTGCCGCCGAGCTGTTCGGCGCCTGCGAGGTGGTGGTGATGAACAACAGGGAGAAAACCTATCGCTTTTCCATGGAGGAGCGTCTGGCGTTTTGCAAGGCAGCCTTTCAAGAGGATGAAAACATTTCGGTTTTTTCCTACGAAGGAATGCTCTATGAGTATTTGGCCGGCAGAAAGGACAGCGCCGTTTTGGTCAAGGGCGTTCGAAACGAAAAGGACTTTCTCTATGAGCGCAAAATGGCCGCCTTCAATCTGGAGCATTGCGGGGTGCAAACCCTGTATTTGGATGCCGAAGAGGAAATGGAGAGCATCTCTTCCACCTTGGTTCGGGAGAAAATGGATCAAAAGGAGGATCTTTCGGGGCTTTTGCCGAAGGAAGTCATAAAACTTTTCCCAAACAAATTGTAAACATTTTGTGAACAAGTGCTCTATTTTATCCTAAAACTATTGAAATTTATAAAATACTCCGCTATAATGGGTCTCAGAGGGGAAAAAGTGGTAAAAAGTGGGTGAAATAATCCATTTTTACCTGTCTTTTCCTATCCCCTCCCATATAGAGGGGTATTTTTTATTTTTATTCAGATTATATTAAGAAAGGAGTGATCCCGTGATCCGTGCTTTTTCAGGCGAGTATAAGTGCTCGGCAGATGCCAAAGGCCGTCTTTTGGTTCCCGTGAAGCTGCGTGAGCTGTTTCCCGAAGGGGAGAGTATGATCTTGGTTCGCTCCTTGGATTCTTGTATCAGCCTTTATTCCGAGGGCGTTTGGAGCGTGTTTGAGGAAAAGATCGCCGCTATGCCTTCCACCGAGGCAAGAGATGTGCGCCGCTTCTTCTATGCTTCCATGCAGCCCGCTGAGCCCGATGCACAGGGCAGAATCCTGCTTCCCGTTCAGCTTCGGGAATATGCAGGCATTACCAAAAACGTGGTGGTCCTCGGTTGCGGCGATCATGTGGAGATCTGGGATGAGGAGGGCTACCGCTCTTACACCGAAAGCACCCGTACCGCCTCCATTGAAGAAATCTTAAAGAGGAACGGTCTGTAATGGCGTTTTCTCATAAGCCGGTTTTGTTTTACGAAACCGTAGACGGACTGAACGTTAAGCCCGACGGGGTTTATGTGGACTGCACCTTGGGCGGGGCAGGGCATTCCTCCTTGCTGCTGTCAAGGCTCACCACAGGTCGACTGATCGCCTTTGATCAGGATCCCGCCGCCATTGAAAATGCCAAGATCCGCCTTCGGGAATACGAAGGAAAATTTGAGCTTGTCAATTCCAATTTCTCCACTGCCGATGAGGTGCTCACCCGTCTGTGTCCCGATGGGATCGACGGCGCTATGATCGACCTCGGGGTTTCCTCCCATCAGCTGGATACCGCCGAGCGTGGCTTTTCCTATCATTTGGATGCCCCCCTTGATATGCGAATGGATCCCACCGCACCCCTCTCTGCCTTCGATGTGGTCAACACCTATTCCTTCGGCGACCTGTGTCGTATTTTGAGGGATTATGGGGAAGAGAAGAGAGCGGCGGCCATTGCCAAAAACATCATCCGCCATCGGGAAGAGGCGGCCATTAAAACCACCTCGGCTCTTTCCGAGATCATCAAGGAGGCCTTTCCTCCCAAGGAGCGCTTTGAAGGAAAGCACCCCGCCAGAAGAAGCTTTCAGGCCATTCGCATTGAGGTCAACCACGAATTGGATGTGATTCCCGTGGTACTGAGAGCCTTGGTGAAGCACTTAAAGCCCGGCGGCAGGCTTTCCGTTATCACATTCCATTCCTTAGAGGATCGGATCGTGAAGGAGGAAATGAAATCCTTTGCAGAGGGCTGTACCTGCCCGAGAGACTTTCCCGTTTGTGTTTGCGGCTTTGTTCCGAAATTAAAGCTTATTACCCGCAAGCCCATTGTTCCGAGCCCCGAGGAAGAAAAAGAAAATCCGAGAAGCCGCAGCGCAAAGCTCAGAGTTGCGGAGAAACTATAAAAGAAAAGGAGATTTGGTCATGGATGCGATGTATCGCAAAAAGGCCCGTGAAGCCGAAGAAGCGCGCAAGGCAAAAAAGCAAGCCGAAAAAAATCACGTAGCCGATGATTATAATCCCAAGCTTCGCCCCCGTGAGAACCACCCCGATTCCATTGATTCCGAAAAGAGAATTTCCAAAAATTTGAATAAACTCAACCGCCGTCTGGTCACCTCGCCCTTGGCAGAAGAAAAGGGAGCCGTGGAGGCCGTGACAGCAGGGGAGGACCGTGGAGCAAGGGTCGTGACCCGCTCTGCTGCCGTGAAGGCGCCCGCTCCTCTTGCGATTATTTTTTCCTGCGCACTGATCGCCGTGGTGTTTATGTATATGCTCACCCTGTCGGTTCAGATCGAGGAATACACCCTTTCCATCGATCGTATGGAATCCCAGATCGCCGAATTGAAGGAAGAAGCAACCCAATTGGAGGTGCAGCTGGAGAATAAGTACGATCTGGATGAGGTGGAGCGAATTGCCACGCAGGAGCTTGGTATGGTAGCTGCTTCCTCCCTGCCGAAAAAGTATGTCTCCGTGGTAGAAGAGGGAGATGTATGGGAAGAATCGGAAAAAGAGGAGAAATCCTTTTTTGAAAAGCTATTCGGAAAAGGGGATAAAACCGAGGAATAAAGACCTTTTGCCGAGAATATGAATAAGGTAAGGAGTCAAATTTGAGTAAAGGAAGGCCTTTACTCTTTTTGACCATATAGACGAACCCGAGAAAGGAGAAGAGCGAATGTTTGAGAATTTGCAGCCCGGTCGATTAAAACTGAACAAGCGCTGTACCGTGATCCTTGTGTTCTTTATCGTCTGCGGCATCGCTCTTGCATCCCGACTTTTTTATTTGCAGATCGTAAATTTTGATAAGTATCAGTCCGATACGGTCAATCAGTACACCAAGGAAACGGTCATTCAAGCCAAGCGCGGTACCATCTATGACCGCAATATGAAGGTTCTCGCCATCAGTACCACGGTGGAGAGAGTGTTCATTTCCCCCAATACCATCCCCAATCAGACCGTCGCCGCTTATGTGGAAAGCGTGGTGGAAAAGATCAGGGATGAGGATGACAGAAAAGCAGAAAGAACCCGCCTTTTGGCTCAGTTTCAGAATGCTTCCCTCACCGTGGCACAGGACATTGCCAATGAGCTTTCCGCCCACCTTGGGGTAGAGGCAAGTATGGTAATGGAAAAAGCGGCCAAGACCCACCGTGCCGATGAGACCATCAAAAAGCAGGTGGACCTGGAGGTCACCGCCAAGATCAAGGAAATGGTGGCGGCCAAAAAGTATTCTGCCTTCATCCATTTTTCCGAGGAATCCAAGCGCTATTATCCTTACGCCAATCTTGCCAGCCACGTGCTGGGCTTTACCGGAACCGACGGCTACGGCCTGACGGGCGTGGAGGCCTACTACAATGAATTGCTCTCCGGTGAAAACGGCAAGATCGTATCTGCCAAGGACGGTCTCGGAAACGATATGAGCACCAAGTACGAAAGCTATATCGACGCCGTGGACGGCACCGATCTGATGCTCACCTTGGACTGGACCTGCCAGAGCATTTTGGAAAAATATCTGCAGGAGGCCTTGGAGGATTCTCAGGCACGAAACCGAGTGGCGGGCATTATTATGGACGTAAACTCGGGCGATCTTCTTGCCATGTCCACCAAGCCCGACTTTGACTTAAACGATCCCTACACCATGGATGCGGTGACTCAAGCCCTTTTGGATGCCTTTGAGGGCACCGAGGAGGAGAAAAAGGAATACCGCAGTGCTTTGCTCAATGAAATTTGGAAAAACAAGGCAGTAACGGAGCTTTATGAGCCCGGCTCCACATTTAAGATCATAACCTCCGCTATGGTGCTGGAGGAAAACCTCGTCACCAGTACGGAAAACTTCACCTGCTACGGCTACATTCGCATTCCGGGTCTTTCTCAGCCCATTCATTGCCACAAGCGAGCAGGTCACGGCACCCTTCAGTTTGAGGGTGCGCTGGGCAACTCCTGCAACCCCTTCTTCGTTACCATGAGCCAAAGACTTGGAAAGGAAACCTTTTACAAGTACTATAAGGCCTTCGGCTATAAGGAGACCACAGGTGTCGATATTTACGGTGAGGCCTCCAACCTCTTCTTTAATATGGATACCTACTCCTCGGTAGACGCGGCCTGTGCCTCCTTCGGTCAGAACTTTAAGGTCACGCCCATTTCTCACCTGAGAGCCATTTGCTCCGTTGCCAACGGCGGCTATCTTGTGACGCCTCACGTATTAAAGGCAAGTCTCGATGCCGATGGCAATGTGGTGGAAAGCTTCGGCACCGAGGTGAAGCGTCAGGTGGTCTCCACAGAAAACTGCGAGATCATTTGGGGATATCTTCATCGAAGCGTAAGCGGAGAAACCGGCGGCAACCGCAATGCGGGCGTTCAGGGCTACAAGATCGCAGCCAAAACCGGTACCTCCGTAAAAACAGAAAAGAGCCAAGGGGAAGAGAAATTCTATGTTTCCTCCTGTGTGGCCTTTGCCCCCGCAGATGACCCCGAGGTAGCGGTGATCCTTTTGGTGGATGAGCCCGTGGGAAGCTACTATGCTTCCGTGGTCTCCTCTCCCTATGTGGCAAAAATTCTTGCCGAGGTTCTTCCTTATTTGGGAATCGAGCCCGAATATACACAGGAGGAAATTGCCGAGCTCGGTGTTACCATTCCCGATTACACCGGCAGAAGCCTGGCTTATGCCTCCGGTAACCTGAAAGAAAAGAAGATCAACTTCCAGACGCTCGGCAACGGCTCCAATATCGTAGCACAGTCTCCCGCCGCAGGCAGTAAGGTCTCGGCAGGAGGAAAGGTGATCCTTTATACGGAGGACGGCCTGCAGGCCAATACTGCCACCGTTCCCAATGTGGTGGGGCTCTCTGCCGCCGCCGCCAATCAGGCCATTATCAATGCGGGCCTGAACATTGAGATCACATCGGGTACGCTCTCTGCCGTGCAGGGCGCTACCGCAGTGAAGCAAAGCCTTGCCCCCGGAGAAAAGGTTCTCCCCGGCACGGTGATCACGGTAGATTTCCGCCACAGCGGAGACAATACAGACTAAAACGAGAAAGGGAGGAAATGATATGAAACTGAAGGATCTTTTATCCGATATTGCGGTGCTCGAATGGTGCGCCGATCCCGAAACCGAGGTGCTCAGCGTTTCCTCCGATAGCCGATCCATCGGAAAAGGCGCCGCTTTTGTGGCTCTCAAGGGCCTGAAGGTGGATGGCAGACAGTGGATCCCCGCCGCCTTTGAAAAGGGCGCCGTGGTGGCCATTTGTCAGGAAAAGCCCGAGGAAGAGGTTCCCTATGTTCTCTTGGAGGACACCCGAGGAAATCTTGCGCCCATTCTTGCCAATTTCTATTCCCACCCCGAAAAAAGCTTTCGCAGGATCATTGGCATTACGGGAACCAACGGAAAAACCACCACTTCCTTTATGCTTCGTAACATTTTCCGTGAGGCGGGTCATAAAACAGGCCTCATCGGCACCACAAAATATATGATCTGCGATAGGGAATACCCCGTAGATGAAGCCAAGAGTCTTTTGACCACCCCCGATCCCGAGCTTTTGTTTGAGCTGTTTGATGCTATGCGCCGAGAAGGGGTCGATACGGTGATTATGGAGGCCTCCAGCCACGCACTTGCTTTCAATAAATTGGCGGGCGTTCCCTTTACCCTCGGTATTTTTACCAACCTCACCCGAGACCATTTGGATTTCCACCATACCATGGAGGAATATAGGGAAGCCAAGAAAAAGCTGTTTCGTGTGGCAAAGGTGGGCATTCTCAATCAGGATGATCCCTCCTTTTCCAAAATGTGTGAGGATGTTACTTGCCTTGTCAAGAGCTATTCTGCCAAGAGCGAAAAAAGCGATTTTTGTGCCAAGGAGATCCATACGGAAAGTGAAAAGGAGATCTCCTATCTGATGAAATCCTCCGAGGGAATGGAGGAGATCACCCTTCCCATTCCGGGAGATTTCAATGTGTATAATTCTCTCGCCGCCGCTTCCGCTGCCTTGGAATGCGGAATCCCCTTTGATGTGATCCGCTCGGCTCTCGGAAAAATGGAGGGCGTCAAGGGAAGAATTGAACGGATCCCCACCGATACTCCTTATTCGGTCTTTATCGATTTTGCCCACACGCCCGATGCCTTGGAGAACATTCTCTCCACCCTTCGGGGCTTCACCAAGGGTCGCCTTGTGACCCTGTTCGGCTGCGGGGGCGACCGAGACCGTACCAAGCGTCCCATAATGGGGCAGATCGCCTGTGAAATGAGCGATTTCGTCGTTGTGACCTCAGACAATTCCCGCAGTGAAAAGAAGGAAGATATCATCTCCGATATCGTGGCGGGAATGCAGGATACCAAGACCCCCTATGTGACAATTCCCGACCGTACCGAGGCCATCCGCTTTGCTCTTTCCGAGGCCAAGGAGGGAGATGTGATCCTCCTTGCAGGAAAGGGACACGAGGAATATGAGATCGACGAGGCGGGAAAAAGACCGTACAGTGAAAGAAACATCGTTTTGGAATATATCGGAGAAGAAGTAAAATGATCTTAACACTTCAAGAAATCACCGAAGCCGTAGGCGGCAAGCTTTACGGAAACGGACACGCCGTGATCTGCGGCATTTCTACCGACTCCAGAAAAGCAGTGGAGGGCGAAATCTTTGTTGCTCTGCGTGGCGAACGCTTTGACGGCCACGATTTTATCCCCGATGTGGCAGAAAAATGCAGTGCGGTGCTCACCGAGGTGAAAACCGATCTGATGGACTGCATCGTGGTTCCCGATACCTTGAAGGCTCTCGGCGTTTTGTCTGCCTATTGGAAAAAGAAGGTCAATCCTCCCATCACCGTAGGCGTTACGGGCTCCGTGGGAAAAACCACCACCAAGGAGCTGATCGCATCGGTTCTGAAGGAAAAGTATAAGACCCACTTTACCGAAGGAAATCTCAATAACCACATCGGCGTTCCCATCACCCTGATTCGCATTGAAGAGGGGTGTGAGGCCGTGGTATGTGAAATGGGAATGAGCGGCAAGGGCGAAATTGAGTATTTAACGGGCCTTGTACGCCCCAACCTTGCCGTGATCACCAACATCGGCACCTCCCACATGGAGCTTTTGGGCTCCCGTGAGGGGATTTTGGAGGCCAAGCTTGAGATCCTTGCGGGAATGGAGAAGGGAAGTACCCTGATCTTGGACGGCGATGAGCCGCTTTTGCGCTCCGAAAAGGTGCAGGCCCTTTTGGAGGGGTATCGTGTGATCTACGTGGGCTTCGGCACCTCCAACGATATTTACCCCTTGGATATCTATAAGGGAAGTGAGCACATTTCCTTTGATGTGATTGCCAAAAATCAGGAATTTCGTGTCAAGGTGCCCGCCGTGGGGGATCACTTTGTGAAAAACACCCTGTTTGCGGCTGCCGTGGGAATTGCCTCGGGTGTGGAGGAAAAGCAGATCCAAAACGGTATTTCCGCTTATGCTCCCTCGGGCCTTCGTCAAAGAATCTATGAAAAGAACGGCATCCGTGTGATCGCCGATTGCTACAATGCCTCCCCCGAATCCATGACCGCTTCTCTTCGGGTCTTGTCCGAATCGGAGGGCAGAAAAATTGCCGTCCTCGGGGATATGCTGGAGCTCGGCTATCTTTCGGAAGGCGCCCATAAAAAGGTCGGAAAAGAGGCCGTGGAAGCAGGTGCCAATGCGCTTTTTACCTACGGAAAGGCCAGCTACCACATTTTGCTTGGTGCTCTGGAGGAGGGAATGGAAAAGAAGCTTGTTTCCAATTACATTGACTCCACCGCTCTTTCCGAGGCTCTGAAAAAGACCTTGAAGCCCGGCGATACGGTACTGTTTAAGGCATCCAGAAAAATGAAGCTTGAGGAAATAATCGCGCTCTGCGGGTTAACGGAATAGGACTATGAATCAAAATATTTGGATCCTTTTGGCATCCTTTGCACTGACCGTTTTTTTTACCTTCCTGTTGGAAAAGAAATTCATCCCCTTTTTGATGCGGATCAAAATGGGACAGACCATTTTGGAGATCGGCCCCCGTTGGCATAAATCCAAGGAGGGAACTCCCACTATGGGCGGGATCTTCTTCATTCTTGCCATCACGGTCGTCACCCTCGCTTTTTCCTTGCCCACATCCATCAAAACAGGGGATTTCAGCCTTGTTAAGGTTCTTGTGATGATGCTGCTTTTTGGTGTAGTCGGCTTTGTTGACGACTTTACCAAATTTGTGAAAAAGCAAAACAAGGGCTTGACCGCCAAACAAAAAATGATCCTTCAGTTTGTCATTGCGGCTCTGTTTTTGTATTCCATGAAGGATCGCCTGACCACCTCGCTTGCCCTTCCGTTTACCGATATTCGCTTGGAGCTCGGTGTGGTCTACTGGGCTCTTGCCCTTCTGTTTATTGTGTATGTGGTCAACGCCGTGAACCTGACCGATGGGATCGACGGTCTTGCTTCAGGCATCAGCTTTGTTGCCTTCGTATTTTTTGCCATTGCGGCGTATTTGGTCGGAAACACCCAACTTTCCGTGCTCTCCGCCTCTCTTTGCGGCGGTATGATCGGCTTTCTTCTGTATAATTATTATCCCGCCCGCATCTTTATGGGGGATACCGGCTCTCTCTTCCTGGGCGGAGCCGTGGTGGGAGCCGCTTTTTGGCTTGACAATCCGCTTTTGATCGTTTTTGTGGGACTGATCTTCATTTGGGAGGCCGTCAGCGTGGTGCTGCAGGTCATTTCCTTTCAGACCACGGGAAAGAGAATTTTCCGTATGGCACCCTTCCACCACCACCTTGAAATGGGCGGCTGGAAGGAAACCAAGATCGTATCCGTCTTTTCCTTTATCACGGCACTTTTGTCTGTGCTTGCATACTTTGCATATCTTTATTAAATTTTGTTGATTCTATTCGGAAAGGAGATTTGTATGGCAGAATCGGTTTCTCAATCGAAGGATCCCGCATCCATTCGACCGAAGAATACGAAAAAGAGCATTTTGCCCCGCCGTAAGCCCCGCTCTGTGCAAAGACTCCGTTCCGGTATTGATTGGCCCTTTGCGGTTCTTGTGATGTTCCTGTTGTCCATCGGCACCATCTTTGTTTTTTCCTCCAGTTATATTTACGCCAAGGCCAATTATGACGACAGCTACTTTTTCATTCGCAAGCAGGTGGGCTGGGTCCTTTTGGCACTTGTGGTCATTTATATCGTCACCCGCTATGTGGATTACCTGATCCTCAAGCGCCTTGCCATTCCCATTTTCCTTGTTTCCTACGCCTTGCTGTGGTGTGTATTCTTCTTCGGAGCGGATGCCAACGGTGCCAAAAGATGGATCTACATCGGCGGCTTTAGTGTTCAGCCCTCGGAGATCATCAAATTCTCCGTTATTTTGATCATATCGGCCTATCTTGTGTGGCTGGATACCAAGGGAAGGGATCTTGTCCGAACTTGGAAATACGGCATTTGGCCCTTCGTTGTTCTGGTGGGAATGATCGGCCTGCCCCTTTATAAGCAGCCTCACCTTTCCGCTATGATCATTGTGTTTGCCATCATTTATATTATGATGTACTTTGGCGGAGTAAAAGGGAAGATCCTTTTGCTTGGCCTCGGTGTCGGTGCCGCTCTGATGCTGGCGCTGATCCTCTTTACCTCTCACGGCCAAAGCCGAATTAACGCTTGGCTTCACCCTGAGCTTGACCCCTTGGGAGACGGCTGGCAGCCCCTCCAGAGCCTTTACGCCATCGGATCGGGTGGCCTGTGGGGTGTGGGTCTCGGTCAATCCATGCAAAAGCATCTGTATCTGCCCGAGCCGCAGAATGACTACATTTTTGCCGTCATTTGCGAGGAAATGGGCTTCGTCTTTGCCGTCGCCGTGATCATTCTGTTCCTGCTTCTCATTTGGCGGGGCTACTATATTGCGAAAAATGCACCTTCCAAATTCTCCTCTATGATGGTAATGGGAATTATCACACAGGTGGGAATTCAGGTGTTTCTGAATATCGGCGTCGTTTCGGGCGCCTTGCCCAGTACGGGCGTATCCTTGCCGTTTTTCAGCTATGGCGGATCCTCTCTTTTGATCCTGATGGCAGAAATGGGCATCGTGCTTAATGTATCTCGCTATTCCTATACGGAAAAGGCATAAATTCATTGGAGGTAATGCATTGAAAGTTGTACTCAGCGGCGGTGGAACCGCAGGTCATATCAATCCCGCCTTATCCATCGCAAAGACCATTCTGGAAAAGGAGCCGGGCAGTCAGATCCTCTTTGTGGGAACCCCCAAGGGGATGGAAAACCGTTTGGTTGCCAAGGAAGGCTTTCCCATTCGTCATGTGGAAATTCAGGGCTTCCAGAGAAAACTCAGCGTAAAGAACCTCAAAACTGCCGTTTTGGCGGTAACGAGTGTTGGAAAAGCAAAAAAGATCCTTCGTGAATTCCGTCCCGATGTGGTGATCGGCACCGGCGGATATGTCTCTTGGCCCGTTCTTAAGGCCGCCGCCTCTATGAAGATCCCCACTCTTATCCACGAGCAAAACGCCACCCCCGGCCTGACCACACAGCGCCTTTCCAAGGTAGTGGATACGGTTTGCCTCTCCTTTGAGGAGTCTGTGAAGGCTCTTCCCTGCAAGGAGGAAAAGACCCGTCTCACAGGCAACCCCGTCAGCCCCACCTTGGGCGAGCTGACCCGAGCAAAAAGCAGAAGTCAGCTTGGCATTACAGGGCCGTACCTGGTTTCCTTCGGCGGCTCCCTCGGTGCCTCTGTAATCAATGAAACGGTGTTTGAATTGGCAAAGGGCTTTTCTTCCAAAAAGCCCGTATTCCACACCCACGCCTTCGGACAGAGAGAATATGAATTCTATTCCCGCAAGGAAAAGGAAAGCGGTGTGTGTCGCTTCGGTAATGTAAAGCTTACCGATTATATTTACGATATGCCCCGTCAGCTTGCCGCCGCCGATCTTGTGATCTGCCGTGCCGGCGCCATCACCTTGGCCGAGCTTGCAGTGACGGGAACTCCCGCCATTCTCATTCCTTCTCCCAATGTGACGGACAATCACCAGTACAAAAATGCTTATGTTTACCACCAAAAGGGTGCCGCCGTATTGATCGAGGAAAAGGATCTTTCGGTGGAAAAGCTTACGGCAGAGGTAGAGAGAATCCTCACCTCCCCCGAGACCCTTCGTCAAATGAGCGAGAATATGTTGTCCTTGGCCCATCCCGATGCCAATGAGAAAATTTGGGTTGAAGTGAAAAAACTGACGAAGAAGTAAGATTTGGAGGATCATCCCATGAGTGATGAACTTTCCGTTTTTGCAAAAAAAAGGAAACGAAAAAAGCTGATCCGAACCGTGTTCGTGTCATGCCTTGTGCTTGCCCTTCTTGGGGTGGGCGGATATTTTGCCCTGACCAAATACCTTGTGGTATCCGAGGTCTCCATACAGGAAACAAGCCTGTATCCCGCCGAGGAGCTTCTGGCGGCGGCCGCGCCGGAGAAGGGAACACCCCTTGTTCAGGTGTCGAAAAAGGAGATAAGCCGCAGTATAGAAGAGAATTTTCCCTATTTGGTGGATGTGAAGGTGGAATTTGATCTGCCGGGTCGCATCGTGGTGCACTACACCGAGGATTTTGGTGAGATCAGTGTAGCCTTGGGAAAAGAGCTTTACTGTGTGGATAAGGATCTGAATGTACTGGCCAAGGAAAGCGTGGATTCCCAAATTCCCCGCATCCGCTTGATCTCGGGAGATGTATCCCGCTGTATCGTAGGGGAGAAATTGGGCTTCTTTGAAAGCGAGGCCGCCCAGCAGCTTCAAACCATTCTTTTGGCCATGGAGGAAACCGATATCATGGGGCAGGTGCAAATGATCGATGCCCGAGATAAATTCAACATCAAGATCCGTTATCTGGATCGCTTTGACCTTTTGATGGGAGATGTGAGTAATATGAAGCACAAATTCCTGATGGTCAAGGAGGTAAGCCGAGATCTTGCACAGAATCAATGCGCCACCATTGACATTGCCGATCCCGATACTGCCTATGTCAAATTGGGGGAAACCTTGTCCTGAAAATGGTAAATTTGTGCCAATTTATAAAAAAAATAAGTTTTTTTCAAAAAACTCTTGCATTTATAGGAAAAAACGATTACAATATGGTTTAAGAGTAGATTACTCTGCCTTATTGCGGAATGATTATAGAAAGAAGAAAAGAGAGAGAAAGAGGAGGAATTCCAAATGTCCTACGAAATGGATGCAAGCTACGAAAGCGTAGTGAATATTAAGGTTGTCGGTGTCGGCGGCGGCGGAAACAATACCGTTTCCCGTATGATCGCCTCCAATGTCAGAGGGGTTGATTTTATCGCTCTGAATACCGACCGTATGACCCTCGCTCACACCCAGGCTCCCACTCAGATCGCCATCGGAGAGAGAACCACCAAGGGTAAGGGCGCAGGCGCAAATCCTGCCATCGGTAAGCAGGCTGCAGAAGAGTCTACCGAAGAGATCACCGAGGCACTCAAGGGTGCTGATATGGTATTCATCACCGCAGGTATGGGTGGCGGTACCGGTACCGGCGGCGCTCCCGTTGTTGCCAAGATCGCAAAAGAAATGGGCATCCTCACCATCGGTATTGTAACCAAGCCCTTTGCTTTTCAAGGCAAGAAGAGAATGGATCAGGCAGAAGAGGGTATCAAGTGCCTGTCCGAGTTTGTAGACTCTCTGGTTGTGATCCCCAACGAAAGACTGAAGATGGTCTCCGAGAAGAAGATCACTCTGATGAATGCGTTTGAAATTGCTGACTCCGTTCTTGCAAACGGTGTTCAGTCCATTTCCGAATTGATCAACGTTCCCGGTATCGTAAACCTCGACTTTGCTGACGTGACCACCGTGATGAAGGATGCAGGCCTTGCTCATATGGGCGTAGGCAGTGCAAAGGGTCAGGGCAAGGCAGAGGCTGCTGCCAAGATGGCAATTCAGAGCCCGCTTCTGGAAACCAGCATTGCAGGTGCCCGCGGCATTATCATCAACATCACCGGTTCCTCCGACATCGGATTTGAAGAGGTTGAGATCGCTTCCTCTATGATCCGTGAGCAGGCTCATCCCGATGCCAACATCATCTGGGGTGCTGCATTTGATGAGTCCCTTGAGGATGAGATCAAGGTTACCGTTGTGGCTACCGATTTCGGTGCCAAGATCGAGACCGCAAAGGCTGAAGCAAAGAACACCGTGGAGGATGATCTGAGCATCATCACCGAGCAGAAGAGTGTTCCCCTGTCCGCTGAAAAGCAGAAGGAGCTTGCAGAGCTTGTGAAGGATGAAGACAATCTGGATGCCCTCATCGGTATTCTGCAGAACAACCGCAAGAAAACCTATTTTGAGGACTAATTGACCGAAAGGATCGAGGGGTACTTGTTACCCCTCTTCTTTTTTACGAAAATGAAGAAAAAACATGCGTTTTTGATCATGGCTCATACCTGCCCCGAGCAGCTTTCCCTTCTTTTGGAGCTCTTGGATCAGCCTTGGGCCGATCTGTATTTGCATCTGGATCGCCGAGCCCCCTTTTCTCCCGAGGATCTGGGCTACCAAGCAAAATATGCCCGCTTGATCTCTCTTCCGAGAAAAAGGGTTTCGTGGGGCGGCAGAAGTCAGATCGATTGCGAGCTCTCACTGATGGAGGCCTCTCTTGCGGGAGAGTATGCGTATTATCACCTGATCTCGGGTCAGGATCTTCCTCTTGTTCCCATGGATCGATTTTATGCCTTTTTTGAGGAGCACCGTGGCAAGGAGTGGATCCATTTTGATTCCGATTGTTTGCCCGCCTCGGCTAAGAGTCGCCTTTCCTACTACTGGCTCTTTCAGGAAAAGGAGCGCTGCGGCGGCCTTTGGTACCGTGCCAACCATACCCTCGTTTCTCTTCAGGAAAGGATCGGGGTGGATCGCACCAAAAAGAGAAATAAGGCATATTATAAAGGAGCCAATTGGTTCAGCTGCTCCCACGCCTTTCTTTCTTTTGTGATAGCGCAAAAAAAGGAGATCCGTAAGGAGTATGCCTTTACCCGTTGCTGTGATGAGATCTTTTTGCAAACCCTCTTGATGCACTCTCCCTTTCGGGATCAGCTGTTTGATCAGAGCTTTTCCGATTCCACCCTCTCCAATATGCGCTTTGTGGATTGGGAGCGGGGATGTCCCTATACCTTCCGCAGGGAGGATGTGCCCACCCTTCTTTCTTCGGGGCATCTCTTCGGTCGAAAATTTGATCTTAATCGGGATCCCGAAGCGGTGTGTGAGATCTACCACAGCTTGAAGGAAGGGTAAACCGCTTCTCATTTTTTATGAATTCTTGCTTTTTTTGTCGTAAAATGTTATAATGAATCAGTTTTTTTGAAAGGATTTGTTATGGTGAAAGAAAAGTGGCTTGGGTTCCGAGATAAGCTTGGAATCTATCTTTATCCTCTTGTGTTCTTTTGTGCTCTCTTCTTCCTTGATTTTTCATTTCGTGCCGTCTTTTCCCATGTGGCGAGCACAGGCCTTTATCATTGGGCTCCCAATGTGTTCACTCTTTCCTGGTGCGCCATTCTGACCGTTTTTGTCTTTGTTCTTCCCACGGTGGCGAAAAGGATCGTGATGGGGATCATTTTAGGTGCTTTTTCCATTTTGGCCTTTGTCCACGCCATTTTGTATCACGTGGCAGGGAGCTTTCTGTCCTTTTCGGATCTTGCCTTTGCTGAGGACGGCGCCGCCTTTATCAGCCTTCAGTACCTTGCCTTCTCCTGGAAGGTGTACGCCGTGTTGCTTCTCAGCATCGCCATCGGCGTGCTGGCGATTTTCTTGGTGCCGAAAAAGAACCCCTATCACTGGATCCCCCTTTGTGTCTGCGCTCTGATTTTGGGCGGCAGCATCACGGGAATCGCCCTGACCCACCGTTCCTATTACCGCACGGGAACCGGCGGCAATTTCGTTTGGACCGATACCTATACGCCCGGCTCCGTCACCGCCAATTATACGGAATTTACCAATCCCAATGAATGTCTCCTTCTTTGCGGTAACTATCAGTATCTGTTCCGCAGTCTGACTCAGTCCTTAAACGATGTGTTCAATCTCGGTAATATGCGCTCCGATCTGGATGCGTATTATGCCGCCAAGTCCGATGTGGCTGAGGAAAACGAAATGACAGGAGCCTTGAAGGGGCAAAATGTCATCGCCATTCTCTTGGAATCCATTGATACCTGGATGATCACCGAAGAATTTATGCCAAACCTTTGGGCCTTGCAGCAGGAGAGCATCCGTTTTGAAAATCACTATACGCCTCTGTTTTTGAGTGCAGGCACCTTCAATACGGAGTGCGCCTTCAACATTGGCTTTTATCTTCCCGTAACGGGAACCAGTGCCCGCACCTATGCCACCAATATCTATCCTCAATCCTTGCCCAATTTGTTCCGCAATGCGGGCTATGCCGCCAATTCCTACCATACCTTGGACGGCAGATTTTATAACCGAGAGGTGGTACACCCCCTTTGGGGCTATGAAAAGTACAACGATCACGACGATATGGAGCTTCAGGGGCTTCAGGTTCGGGATACCACTCTGATGGAAGCCTACGATATGATGGTAGGTCACGATAAGCCCTTCTTCAATTATGTGATCACCTACTCGGGCCACGGCCCCTATACCGAAGCAAGAGAGGACATTGCCGCTCCCCATCTGGAAAAAGCAAAGCTTCTTGCCAAAAACAGCGGCATTACCACCTCCAATATGGATACTTGGGCTCAGTTTGTCCGTGCCATCGCCCACGCACAGGAGACAGATGCCTTCATCGGGCAGCTTGTGGCGGCTATGGAGGAGGACGGCAAGATCAACAATACCACACTGGTTCTCTTTGGAGATCATTACAGCAAATACCTGACGGATACCTCCTTTGTGATGGCTCTCAAGGGTGTGGATAATATGAATTCCATTTGCCGTACCCCCTTTATGATCTACAGTAAGAATATTGATGAGCCTGTGAGTGTGGAAAAGGTCACCTCGGCGGTGGATATGCTGCCTACCATTGCCAATCTCTTCGGGCTGGATTATAACCCCCGCTACCTCATCGGAAACGATGCCTTCGGAGATCAGGGAGGCTATGTATGCTTCAAGGATTATTCCTGGATCGATTCCGAGATCCACTGGACTCCCGAATACGAGGGGGAAGAGACCGAGGCCATAAAGGAGCGGTGTGACGAGGTTCGTGAGCTTCTCAATGCTTCGTGGAATACGGTCAAGACCAACTATTTTGCCTACTTGGAATAGCATAAAAAAAGAGAAACGGATTTTCCGTTTCTCTTTTTTTTGCTTTTGTTTATTTCTGATCGATATGAACATCCATCTGAGGGAAGGGGATGTTGATCTCCAGCTTTGAAAAGGCATCGGTCACCTTTTCCAAAAGATCCAGTCGAACCGTCCAATAATCCTCACTCTTGCACCATACTCTCAGGGTATAAACAAGGGCAGAATCCTTTTGTGCGGTGAGTCTTGCAAAGGGGGCGGGATCCTCCAGAACCAGCTCATTTTGAGAAGCAAGGAGCAGAAGCACCTTTTTCACTCGCTCGGAATCGGTACCGTAGGCAACGGTGAAATCCAGATCCACACGGCGGGTCTTTTGAGCGGAGTAGTTGGTGATCACGGAATTGATCAGGGTGCTGTTGGGTACCACGACCTCCTTGTTATCGGTGGTGAACAGGGTGGTGGAAAGCAGGGAAATGCTTTTTACCGTGCCCTCCTTGCCGCCGGATTCCACATAGTCACCCACGTGGAAGGGGTGGAAGATCAAAAGCATCAAGCCGCCTGCAAAGTTGGAAAGGCTACCCTGCAAAGCAAGACCGATGGCCAAGCCGCAGGAACCGACGATGGCAACCACATTGGTCATGGGAACGCCGAGATTTGCCGCAACGGTCAGAACCAAAACTGCCTTCAAAATAACGGAAACGCAGGTGATCAGAAAGCCTCTTGCGCCTTCGTCCACCTTTTGAAAGTGGGAATTCTTTTTGATCAGATTCAATAAAAACCCGATCAGCTTCCAGCAAACCACAAGAAGGATGGCAGAGCCGATCAGCTTTAAGCCGTAGTTTGCAAGGAAAGAGGTGATGCTAGTCCAAATGTTTGTCAGCATATTAAGTCTCCTTTGAAATTTATTTTTTCCTTTCGGAAGAAATCAATGTAGGTGGATCCTGTTTTCGTAGGGCAGAATTTCCTCTGCCTTGGCGGTATCCAAAAATTCCTCTGCCGTTTGGGTGACCGATTCAATGAGGGGCATGGAAATTTCGTCCGTCAGATCAGGTCCCCAAAAGCCCGATTGCCTGGTGCCGAAAAACTCACCGGGGCCGCGGGTCTTTAGATCGTATTTGGCAAGCTCAAAGCCGTCGTGGCAATCGCAGAGCTTTCTCAGGCGCTCTCTTGCGCTTTTTCCCGAATGGGAGGAAATGAGAATACAGTGGGATTTTTCCTTTCCGCGCCCCACTCGTCCTCTCAGCTGATGAAGCTGGGAGAGACCGAAGCGCTCCGCATTGCGGATCACCATCACCGTGGCATTGGGAACATCCACTCCCACCTCAATGACCGTGGTGGAAACGAGAATTTTTGTTTCTCCCGATGCAAAGGATGCCATCACGGCGTTTTTCTCCTCATTTTTCATTTTGCCGTGGAGGAGGGCACAAGGAAGCTCGGACAGGTTCTTTTTCAGGCTCTCATATTCCTCCGAGGCCGATTGCAGAGGGCTCTTTTCCTCCTCATCCTCAATGAGGGGGCAAACCACATAGGCCTGCTGTCCTGCCGCCGCCTTTTCTCTCAAAAAGGCGTAGACACGCTGCATTTTATCCTCGCCCACGTAAAAGGTATCAATAACCTGTCTGCCGGGAGGAAGCTTGTCAATAACGGAGATCTTCCCCTTGGCGTACATGAACATGGCAAGGCTTCGGGGAATGGGGGTTGCACTCATCACAAGGGAGTGAACGGCGCCGCCCTTTTCATTTAAGATACTGCGGTGCCTGACACCGAAGCGGTGCTGCTCATCCGTAATGGAAAGCCCCACTCCCGAACAAAGAGCACCCTCCTCCGTTAAGGCGTGAGTACCGATGAGAATATAGGGCTTTCCCGAAAGGGTCTTTTCAAAGATCGCCTGCCGCTCTTTTTTTGTGGAGGAGCCTGTCAAAAGAAGAACGGGGATTTCGCTTTGGGAAAACAGCTTTTGGAAGGAGGCGTAGTGTTGACGGGCCAAAATCTCCGTGGGCGCCATGAGAAGGGTGCTTTTGTGATTCTTGGCCACAAGATACGCTGCCGCCGCCGCTACCACGGTCTTTCCGCTTCCCACATCCCCTTGGATCAATCGGTTCATGGCGGGGATGAGCCCCTCCCCCACAAGATCGGCTCGGATCTCATTCAAGACCCGCCTTTGCGCCTCCGTCAGGGAAAAGGGAAGCTTTGATAGGAAGGGGTCAAGGGAAACATCCTTCAGGGCAGGGGTCTGCACCAACTCTTGCCGTCGGGAAAACAGGGTCGCCTTGACGGAAAAATCAAAGAGTCCTTCAAAGGCAAAGCGATCCTTTGCCCGTGCAAGGCTTTCGTTGCAGTCAGGGGCGTGAAGCGTAAAGATCGCTCTTGCCCGTCCCAAAAGCTTGTGCTTTTCTAAAATCCACTGCGGCAGAGTTTCCCGAATGCAGGGGAGCAAGGGCACAAGACAGGAGGCGATCAGCTTTGCGATCTGCGCAGAAGAGATCCCCCCAAGGGTCGGGTAAACGGGCTCAGGCAGGTCGGGATTCGGCGCCTCATCTCGCCGCTCGGGAGAAAAGAGAAAAAACTGACCGTTTTTCTCCTGTAATTCTCCGCAGTAGTAGCACACATCGCCCTTTGTGATCTTATTTTTCAAATAGGGTTGGTTGATGTATAAAATGTTGACCTTGGTGCCCGCTTCATCCTCTGCGGGAAAGCGGAGCACTCTTCGTCCTCCCGCCATGGTGAAAACATAAGGGGCGGCACAGCAGGTCAAACGGAATACGCCGTATTGCCCAAGCTTATCCGAGGATAGGGGAGACAGCGTTCCGCTTCGGTAGCAGCGGGGGAAATGCAGGATCAGATCCCCCACGGTGAAGATCCCCGCTCGGTGAAGCTTTTGCTTTTTTACCTCTCCCACTCCCTTTAACGCTTCTACGGGAGTTGTCAGATCCATTTTTTCCATCAAAGGGAGATTACCTTTGCAGAGTTACGGCAGATCTCAACAAGAGCCTCCGAGGAGGTCGCAATGAAAAATTGGGAGCAGGTCTCGCTCAGCACCCGATACAGCTTGGAGGCCGCTTCGGGAGCCAAAGGCGCCAGAGAATCGTCAAAGATCATGGGAAGGCTGGTTTTTTGCATCAATTCCGCAAGACTTAAACGGAAGGCCAAAAGGCCGATTTCCGTAATCACACCGCCTCCTGCGGCAATCAGGGGCAAAACACTGTTACGGTCACAGAAGCAAAGCTCGAAGTGATCGTCAAAGAGGAAGCGCTCTCCCTCGCCCAAAACAAAGGAGATCTTTTTGTTGATGGATTGGGTCAGAATTTCCTTCAGGGCCTCCTCAAATTTTTCCTTTTTGGAGGTGGCGAGAGCAAGATTTAAGCTTACAATATCGTATTCGCCCTCCTCCTCCCGAATCTTTTCGGAAAGCACCTCAAGCCTTGTGCGGATCTGGTCGGGGGAAACCGAAAGCTTGTTTTGCGCCTCCTGCAATCTTGCGGCGGTCAGCGCCTTTTTCTTGTAAATGGAATCATTCTGCGCCAAAAGGAAGGTGAGCTCCTTCTGCAGAGCGGTAAATTCGGGGCTCACGGTCAGAGTTTTGCGCTCCACATCTGCGCTCAAAAGACTGTTGTATTCCGTTTTTTCCTCTTCAATTTCGTGCTGAAGATCATAAAGGGAATCGTTTGCCTCGATGATCTGATCGCAAATGGCAAGGATCTCGCCATCCTCCTCTCCGTATCCCAATTCGGAGATCTTCTTGCGGATCTTTTCGGTCACCTCTTCCTTTTCCTTCTCCCGCCTTCTGCAATTCTCTTCGGCGGAAAGAACCTTGTCCCGATATACGGCAGTGGTCCTGTCGTGGGCACAAAGGGTCTCGTAAAATTCGTTGAATTCCGCAAGGCTCTCCTTGCCGTTTTCCGACAGGATCTTGCGAACGGAATGGGAAAATACGGAGGAAACACTTGCCGAGGCAATGCCGCACAGGACGGTGGTCACCCCTGCCGCAAGGCAAATGAGGGAATCAAAGGAAAGATACCGAAGGAGAAAATACAGACTTGCGCCGATCCCCAGCAAGGCGATCCCCAAGATCTGCAGGATCATTTTGGTCAGGCGATAGTGGGAAATCCTCTTTTTTTCGTTTCCGAAATGCTCTTTGGATTGATTTCCCGTAAAAAGGCGGCTGTGGTAGGACAGAGTCTCCTCTGCGGAGGTCAAGGCCGCACGGGCATCGGAAAGAGAGGTAACGGAAAGGCTGAGATTGCTGTAATCCGCCTTCATTTCCTCCAATTCCTCTTCCGTCAAAAGACCGATCTTGCTTTTTACGTCAAAGAGCATAATGCGGTATTGCTTTTCCTTGGCAATGATGCTCTTGTGCTTTTCTTGTGCATTTTCCTTGTTGCGGCTGATCTGCAGATCGTCGGAAAAACGGGCCATATCGGCCTTCAAAAGAACGCATCGCTTGTCATTGGCATCCAATTTTTGCGCAATGTCGGTCAGGGTCGCACCGCATTCCTGCACCTCGTTTTCCCATCGGGGGTACTCCTCCAGCATCCCCTCCAATTCGCTCTTTTCCTTGTAAAGTCGGTCCAGAGAGCCTGTTTTATCTGCATTTTTGTAAAAGGATGCCTTCTCCTCGGCCACCAAAAGATCCCGATAAATATGGCGGGTATCCTCATGAAAGGAGGAGATCTGATTCAAAAAGGAAAATTTCGGCTTGAAAAAGGGCGTTTCATAGCGGGCCTGCTTGAAATAGTTGATCAGGTCAAAGGAATCCTGATCCATTCCCGTCAAAAATTCACCGGGAGTCTGCTCCGTGTCCACCGTCTCGCCCGAAGCGCAGTCCGTGAAGGTCCATTCCTCCTTGCCCTCAATGACGCTTCTTTCACATAAAAAATGCTTGTCACCGCAGGAAAACAGGATCCGCCCCAGTGCATCCTCCGCATTGTCCCGAGCAAGAGCAACGGAATCAGCTCCGTAAAGAACAAATTGCACGAATTCACAAAGACTGGTTTTTCCACTGCGAAAAGAACCGTAAAACAAATTGGCGTTTTTTGACGGTTCAATGACAAGATTTCTGATTTTCTTAAATTTTTCGATCTCTATTTTTTCGATGGAAAGCTTTTTTGGTTCCATATCAATATCCTTATAAAAATTCTATCTTATATTATACTGAAAAAGATCTGTCCCGTCAATGGTTTCCCAAAAAAGAAAGAGGCGTATTTACGCCTCTTCGTTCAGTAGCTGTGATACAGTTACGATTTCATATCCGTTATCGATCAGATAGGGAATTACTTTTTTCAATGCCTCGGGAGTGGGAAGTCGTTTGTCATCCAGATCGTGAAAGAGAATGATATCGCCCTCTCTTGCCAAATCCTCAATTTTGGATACGATCTTTTCCGATTTTGGCATACACCAATCTCGGGTGTCCAAGGACCAAAGAATACTGCGGTATCCCATTTCCTCTAATATTTTCACGCTTTTGTCATCATAAAAGCCTCCGGGCGGGCGAAATACACGGGTCTTTTCTCCCGTGATCTCAAAGAGCACGTCCTCGGTCTTTTGTATTTCACTTCGGATCTGGGCCTCCTCAAGCTTTGAGATATAAGCGTGAGTATAGGTGTGATTGCCGATCTCGTGACCCGCCTCCCATATGCTGCGGATCCGTTCGGGATCCCGCTGGGCGTTCTTTCCAATGACAAAGAAGGTGGCCTTTACCCCGTATTCCTCCAAAACGGAAAGGATCTCTTCGGTGTTTTGCTTGCTTGGCCCGTCATCAAAGGAAAGGGCGATCCGCTTGGCCTGCCCGTCTCCCTTGCGGTATACCGCCGCCCTTGCGGGAAGGGGAGAGAGGGTAAGAAGCAGAAAAGAAGCCAAGGCAAAAGAAAGAAATTTCTTTATTCTTGCCATAGCGCCTCCACCGTTTCAAAACGGTAGCCCTTATCCTTCATAGCCTTAATAAAGCCATCCAAAATTTTTGTGTTGGTTTCCGAGGTGGGATGAAGCAGGATCACCGCTCCGTCGTGGACCCGACTGTTCAGCTTTTCCATGGCATATTCGGGACTTTTTTGGTTGTTGTTGTCCCAATCCGCCCAAGCAAGGCTCCAAAATACGGTCTTGTAACCAAGCTTCTCAACCTCCAAAAGAGCACTTTCGCTCCAAGCCCCCTCAGGCGGGCGGAAGAAGGGCGCAGGCTTTTCTCCCGTCACCTGCATCACCGCCTCCTCCAAAGAAAAAAGCTCTGATTGGATGGCCTCGGGGGAAAGGGCAGTGATATTTTTGTGGGTGGCCGTGTGGTTGCAGACGAGGTTTCCGTTTTCCTTGATGGCTCTTGTCAGATCGGGATTTTGCTCCACGAAATGACGGAGAAGAAAGAAACTTCCCGCAACCTCGTTATCCTTCAGAATGTTGACGATTTTTTCCACATTCCCATTTTCGTATCCGGCATCAAAGGTCAGATACAAGACCTTTTCCTCCGGCCCGATTCCCTTGACGGAATCAAGGGCTACCGACGGCAGAGTGGGTCTGTCATTTTGGCTTTTGGATGAAAAATACCAATTCTGCCCGCCTGCGGCATTTGCAAAGGAAGAGACCGATAACAGAATGAAAGCGAATAAAAATGATAATGCTTTTTTCATCATTTCCTCCTTTACGAATATAGTGTTTCTCCCGCAGAAAAAAATATGACTGCCAAAGCTCGGCAGTCATTTTTTGTAAAATTTTATTTTGAAAGGATGGCAAATTCCTTGGCAATGGCCTTGAAATCATCCAGCGCCTCTTCCTTCTTGCGGGGATCCCGAAGCAGGGCAGAGGGGTGATAGGTGGCCATCATTTTCGTTTGCCCTGCCTCATACCATTTTCCGTGATCACGGGTGATCTTAAAATCCGGTGCAATGATGCGCCCGGCGGCGATCCTTCCCAAGCAAATCAAGATCCTTGGTTGCAGGATCTGCACCTGCCGTCTCAAATAACCGATGCAGGCCTCTTCCTCCTCGGGCAAGGGATCCCGATTTCCCGCAGGGCGGCACTTGAGAATGTTGGCGATGTAATAATCCTCTTCCTCAAGACCGATAAATTCCAAATAACGGTCCAAAAGCTGACCTGCCGCCCCCACAAAGGGCTTTCCCTGCAGATCCTCATTTTCTCCCGGTGCCTCTCCCACAAAAAGAATTTTTGCTTTTTCGCTGCCCCGACCGAAAACGGTATTTTTGCGCCTTTGGCAAAGGGCACAGCCCTCACAGGCCCCGACCTCGTTTTCCAATTCCCGTAAGGCTTCGCTTTTTTCCTTGTCTGTCATATTTTTTCCTTTCCAATCTTTCAAAACGGATGGATTCGGGTGCATTTGGCTCTCAAATATCCCCGAGAGGGAGCATCCTTCAGCTTTTCTCCGTATTCCCAAAGACAAGGCAGAGCCTTCTCTGAGGGGATCCTGAGAAGAAAATCATCCCTCTGCCCGATGCGATAAAAGACGCAGTCCGATGCCTGACTCTTCAGATTGCCGCAGGCGGTATAAAGATGGTCGAAGGAATGAAACAGAAAATACTCTCCGCCGTCTTCCTCCTCCAGACGGATGAAAAACAATTCGCAGCCCCCATCGGCCTTGGGGTAAAGCTGTATGTAGATCTTATCGTTTGTAATGGAAAAATCGGTCTCGGCCTTTGCATATTCGCAAAGAGCAAGGATCACGCTCCGTGTTTTTTCCGTGTCAAAATCAAAGTCCTCATTTCGGATCTTGAAATGGGCCATATCCTCGCTCGTCAGCTGGATCCGCAGACAGTTTTTTCCGTTTTGCAGAAGCTTCACCGTCTTCTCCTTTGCTTGTGTTCTTATTATCAGTATAAGCGAGAACGAAAAAAATGCAACCACTTTTTCCTGTAAAAAAAGCAAAAAAATGCTTCGTGAGGCGTTTTTTTCCGTGAGGAAAATCCATTTTAATCAAATATGAAAAAATTTCCGTCTTTTTTTCTCCTTTACTTGACAAACCCCATTGGGTGCTTTATGATTAAATCGAAGAATGAGGTTCGAGCTATGAAAGAAATGAACATTCCGGAGGAAGTGATTTCTTCCTTCTACAAAAAAGGAATCGATACCCAAAAAGCGCTGATTCTCACCAAAACGGATATGGGGAGACAGGAGTACTACTGCGATGCCTATACGGCCTTAACGGAAGAAGGCATCGGGGTTCTCTTTTGTACCTTTGTTTTGCGAGGGAAAGAGGGCGCTTCTTTGTTTTCTTCCCAAAAAACCGAAAAGCTTTTGCAAGAGGAGGAGTATGTTTATCTCCCCTTGGAGGAGCTTGCGTGCCTGAAGGCCGAGGAGCAGATCTCGGTCATCCGTGTGGTGGCCAAGAAGAAAAACGGGGAAGAGGCGGTTCTCTTCTGGGCCTCCAATGCCTGCCGCAAGGAAGTGTTCCGCTTGGTGGAGGGTCTCTCCTCTTATTTGGAAACAGGCACTCTCCCTCCCGAGCGGGAGGATAAGGATCTGGCTTGCCCCCGTTGCGGTACGCCCTATCCTCACGGCGCCCACAAAAGGTGCCCCAAGTGCTCCAAGAAGAAAACTCTGCTTCGCAAGCTTCTTCCGTTCTTTTTCCGTTATAAGGTGCCGATGGCCATGGTGATTCTTACCGTGGTTCTGTCGGGTGTTGTCAGCGTTATCACTCCGTACCTGAAAAGCAAGGTGCTCTACGATCGGGTTTTGACCCCGGGAGACAGCCTCTACGGCCGGATCCTTCTTTTGGTCCTTGCCGTGGCGGGGAGCGCTTTGCTCAGCGCCGTTGTCAATATGGTCAATACCATTGTCAACGCCAAGGTTTCTTCTTATGTTTCCTACGATATGAAGAAAACCATCTTTTCCGCCTTCGAAAGGCTCTCCTATTCCTTCTTCACCTCCCGCCATACGGGAAGGCTCATTACCCAGATCAATTCTGATGCGGAGACTCTCTATAATTTCTTCTGTAATTGGTTTCCGTTCTTTTGTACCAATCTGTTGCAGATCGTGGGGATTCTCACGGTGATGATGATCACCAACCCTCTCCTGACCTCCCTTGTGCTTTTGCCGATCCCCTTTGTGCTTTTGGGCAGCTGGGGCGTTATGAAGATGTTTCGCCGTCTCCATGCGGAAAACCATACCCACCGCTCTCGCTTCAACGCCATTCTTTCCGATGTTCTGGAGGGAATGCGCATTGTAAAATCCTTCTCCCGAGAGGAAACCGAGGTAGCCCGATTCGATGAGAAGAATCAGGCTCTTGCCGAGTCCAACCTCAAGATCTCCGTTCGTCAGCACAGCATTTTCCCTATGGTGAACCTGATCTGGCGCCTTTCCACCTATCTTGTTTGGGGCTTCGGCGGCTATTTTGTCTTAAAGGAAGGGCTCACCCCGGGCAGCGGAATCAGCTACGGTGAATTGAATCTGTTCGTCAGCTACCTGACCATGCTCTACGCTCCCCTCAATTCCTTTTCCGGCTATGTCAATCAGTTTGCCAGCGGCTTCAACGCCCTGCGCCGCCTGTTTGAGATCTTGGATACCCCGCCCGAGGTCAAGGAAAAGGAGGATCCCGTGCATCTGGAAACCGTGCGGGGCGAGATCCGATTTGACCATGTGAATTTTTCCTATGTTCCCGGAAAAAAAGCGGTGGACGATGTGTCCTTTTATGTTCCTGCGGGCAAGACTCTGGGCATCGTAGGCCATACGGGAGCGGGGAAGAGCACTCTTGCCAATCTTCTGACCCGCCTTTACGATGTGGACAGCGGTAAGATCCTCATTGACGGGGTGGATATCCGTGATCTGAGCTTTCGCTCCCTTCGGGATCACGTAGCCATCGTGTCGCAGGAGACCTACCTGTTCCGCGGCACCATTATGGATAACATTCGATATGCCAACCCCGAGGCGAGTCGGGAGGAGGTCATTGCGGCCTCCAAGGCGGCGGGCTGTCACGATTTTATTATGACCTTCCCCATGGGGTACGACACCTTGGTGGGCGCCAATAAAAAGACCCTTTC
This sequence comes from Eubacteriales bacterium, assembly GCA_045543495.1. Classification (GTDB taxonomy): domain Bacteria; phylum Bacillota; class Clostridia; order Oscillospirales; family SIG627; genus RGIG5579. The sequence continues at coordinate 48,505 of JAZQMO010000028.1, forward strand.
GGGGGGCGAAATGCAGCGGGTCTCCATTGCCCGCGCCATCCTAAAGGACCCCGCCATTCTCATTTTGGATGAAGCCACCGCCGCTATGGATACCAAGACCGAGCGGAAGATTCAGGAGGCCCTTTCTGCCATTACCAAAAACCGCACCACCGTTACCATCGCCCATCGCCTTTCCACCCTTCGGGATGCGGATTTTCTCATCGTCATTGGGGACGGAAAGCTTTTGGAGGAAGGGGATCACGATTCCCTTCTTGCCAAGGAGGACGGAACCTATCGGAAACTGTATACCTTGCAGATGGAAGCCTTGAAGACCATCGGCATTGAGGAATAGGAGGAGCTATGATCAAAGGATTGGATCAGATCATTGATACCTTTTTTATCACATCGGAAAACAGCCGCTTTTACTTATCCAAAAACGGCCTTTTAATGGCAAGCGTTCCCGAAAAGGATTTTGAAGGAAGGGTGTTCTTATCCCTTGCCTTTCCCTTTGAGACCGAGGAGGAGTTTATCTGCGTTCAGAATGAGGAGAAGGAAGAGATCGGAATGATCGAAAGCCTGTCCTCGCTTGATCCCGAGACATGCTCGATCCTGAAGGGGGAATTGGAGAAAAAATATTTTGCTCCCAAGATCCTGGAGATCACAAAATTTCGTGAGGCGGAAATGAACAGCTACTGGACCTGCCAAACGGATAAGGGTGTTTTGGAATTTACTGTTCGGGATACCCACCGAAGCCTTATTCGCATCGGAGAGGATCGCCTGTATGTTATGGATTTTGACGGCTGTCGCTACGAGATCGAAAGCCTTGCGGCGCTTGATCGGAAAAGCTATTCCAAAATTCAGCTTTACCTGTAATAAGGAGAATTGTTTTGATCAATAAAGAGGAATTTGAACAGAAAATCGTGCCGCTCCTGTCCCGCTTTCAAAAGGAACTTTCGGACGAGGCTATATTTTCTCTTGCGGTCAATCTGGATCAAAACGCCGAGCCTTGGCTCGGGGCGGTGATCTTCGGCAAAAAGCATCTTGCCAAGGGCAGATTTGACGGCAGTGAATTTGTGTGCTATGAAACCCGGCGCATCACGGACGCTCGCTGGTCCTCCTTTGGAGGCGGTGCGGTTTGCGAGATCCTTTACGACGGGGAATGGTTGGAGCTTTGCCGTGCCTTCTCCTCGGAAAAGGCAAATGTCTCCCAGCTTGCCCGCATTGTGAAGGAGGTAGCGGGAGGCGTGCTTCGTCCCGAAGATGCGGGCTTTGTGTACCGTACCACCGTTTGTCCCATTTGCCGCCGTCCCCTTACGAGAAAGGGAATGGTGATCTGCAACGTGTGTGCAGGCAGAAAAAAATTCGGAACGCTCCTGTTTTCCATGATCCGCCCGCAGCTTGGCTGGATCGGGCTGACCTTTCTTTTGTTCTTTGTTACCTCGATCCTCAACCTTCTTTTGCCGAGCATTCAGGCCACCTTGGTGGATGATTATCTGACCTGCCCTGACCCCGAGGCAGTTCTGGCATCCTTTTCGTCTGTGATTTGGGTGATTTTGTCTATGGTTTTGGTTCGGCTGGGGATCACCACGGCTTCCGTTTTGCGAAATATCGTTCTGGCAAAGGTCAGCAATCACACCACCGTAATGCTTCGCCATATGGTGTATGAAAAGATCCAAAGCCTTTCGGTGGCGGGGATCTCCAATCACTCTGCGGGAGACCTGATCAGCCGTGTCTCTCGGGATGCACAGGTCATATCCACCTTTCTCAACAGTCAGGCACCCAATATATTGGAGCAGAGCTTTACCATTCTTTTGGTCGGGGCTATGATCTTTGCCAAATCCTGGCTTCTCGGCTTGATGATCTTTGTACCCGTGCCCCTTGTGCTTTTGATCTTTCGCCTCATTTGGAAGCGAAATCATCGCTATTACAGCCGTCAGTGGGTGGAAAATTCCGCTTCCAATACCATTCTTCACGATACCTTCAAGGGCGTTCGTGTGGTGAAGGTGTTCGGCACGGAAAAAAACGAAATTGAAAAGTATGACCGTGCGATCTTGGCGCAGAGAAACACCGCCTACCGCAATGAAAAGGCTTGGGCAAGAGTGGTTCCCTTTGCGGAATTTTTGCTTCAGCTGGGAAGCTTTTTCCTCCTGTATTTTGTGGGAAGCAAGATTCTTCAAGGGGAAATGACCATCGGCGAATTGACCATGTATTCCGCCTATGTCAGCCTGATTTACGCCCCCCTTCGCTGGATGGCCAATATCCCTTCCATTTTGCAGCACGTTTCCACCTCCACTGCTCGTATGTTCGAGGTTTTGGATGAGGAGCCCGATGTGGCCGATAAGGAGGATCCCGTGGAGATCCGCATCCGCGGAGAGGTGGAGATCGACCATATTTGGTTCGGCTACGATGAAAATGAAAACACTCTGGAGGATGTCTCCGTCACGGTGGGCCCCGGTGAAATGCTGGGCATCGTGGGAAAAAGCGGCGTGGGAAAAAGCACCCTCATCAACCTTATAATGCGTCTTTACGATGTGCGCCGAGGTGCCATCCGCATTGACGGGGTGGATGTGCGGGATCTGTCTCAGCGGTGCCTGCGCTCTCAGATCGGCGTGGTGCTTCAGGAGAGCTTTCTCTTTCACGGCACCGTGTATGAAAACATTGCTTACGCTAAGCCCGAGGCGAGTCGGGAAGAGGTGATGGCGGCGGCCCGTCTTGCCAATGCCCACTCCTTTATTATGAAGCTTCCCGATGGCTATAACACCATGGTAGGGGAGAAGGGCCATACCCTTTCCGGCGGCGAACGGCAGAGAATCTCCATTGCCCGTGCCATTCTCCACGATCCCAAGATCCTGATTTTGGATGAGGCCACCAGCGCCTTGGATACCGAAACGGAAAAAATGGTGCAGGAGGCTCTGCAGCGCCTCTGCCAAAACCGCACTACCATTGCCATCGCCCATCGCCTTTCCACCCTCCGCAATGCCACCAAGCTCCTTGTTTTGGATCAAAAGACCGTGGCAGAGGTGGGAACCCATGAGGAATTGGTGCAAAAGGAGGGCGGCATTTATCAGGGCCTTGTTTTGGCGCAAAGGGAAATGTCCCGTGTGAAAAAGAGTGAAACGGACGTCAATGCAGGATAATTTGACAAATTCCTTGTTATGGTATATAATGATGCTTTGTAATTTTCACCTGATCTCCAGTCAGGGAAGAAAGAGAGGATATTATGAAAAACACAGAAAAAACAATGGATAAAATCGTAGCCCTTTGCAAGGGCAGAGGCTTCGTATACCCCGGTAGTGAGATCTACGGCGGTCTTGCCAACTCTTGGGATTACGGCCCCCTTGGCGTGGAGCTGAAGAACAATGTGAAGCGCGCCTGGTGGAAGAAGTTCGTGCAGGAGAGCCCCTATAACGTGGGTCTTGACAGCGCCATTCTGATGAACCCTCAGACTTGGGTGGCATCGGGCCACGTGGGCGGCTTTTCCGACCCCTTGATGGACTGCAAGGTTTGTAAGACCCGTCACAGAGCCGATAAGCTGGTGGAGGATTTCATTGCCGAAAACAAAATGGATCTCAACCCCAACGGCTGGGATAACAACCGCCTTGCCGATTTTATCCGTGAGAACCATATTTCTTGCCCCGCTTGCGGCTCTGCCGATTTTACCGATATCCGTAAGTTCAACCTGATGTTCAAGACCTTTCAGGGCGTAACCGAGGATTCCACCTCCGAGCTCTACCTCCGTCCCGAAACGGCGCAGGGTATCTTTGTAAACTTCAAGCACATTCAGCGTACCACCCGTAAAAAGGTTCCCTTCGGCGTAGGTCAGATCGGTAAATCCTTCCGTAACGAGATCACCCCCGGTAACTTCATTTTCCGTATCCGTGAATTTGAGCAGATGGAATTGGAGTTCTTCTGCAAGCCCGGTACCGATCTGGAATGGTTTGAGTATTGGAGAAGCTATTGCGCCAAGTTCCTGTATGATCTCGGCATTGCAGAGGAGAACCTCCGTCTGCGTGACCACGATAAGGACGAGCTCAGCTTCTATTCCAAGGCAACCACCGACTTTGAGTTTATGTTCCCCTTCGGCTGGGGCGAGCTTTGGGGCATTGCCGACCGTACGGATTATGACCTGACCCAGCACGCCAACCACTCCGGCGAGCCTATGGAGTATTTTGATCCCGAGTCCGGCGAAAAGTATGTTCCTTACGTAATTGAGCCTTCTCTCGGTGCAGACCGTATCACCTTGGCCTTCCTTTGTGAGGCTTACGATGAAGAGGTGGTGGGTGAGGGTGATACCCGTGTGGTAATGCACTTCCATCCTGCTCTGGCTCCCGTGAAGGCGGCCATTCTGCCTCTTTCCAAGAAGCTTTCCGACAAGGCAAGAGAGCTGTATGCCACCCTCGCTTCCGAATTCAATGTGGAGTTTGACGAAGCAGGCTCCATCGGTAAGAGATATCGCCGTCAGGATGAGATCGGAACTCCCTTCTGTATCACCTATGACTTTGATACCGAGACCGACGGCTGCGTTACCGTTCGTGACCGTGACTCTATGGAGCAGGTTCGTGTTCCTCTTGCAGAGGTGAAGGATTACATCGCAGAAAGAATCAAATTCTAAAGATAAGAAAAAAGACCGAGCGATCTGCTCGGTCTTTTGCTTAAAAAAGCTTCTACTCTCGAGTAGAAGCTTTTTCTTTTCGATTTTTAGTTTTCAGCGGCAAATACCACGTTTTCAAATTGCAGAAGCTCCTCGGTGGAAAGGCTCTGTCTGCGGTCCATCACAAGCTCCAGCCCCAAATGGCCGTTGAAATTGCTTTTGGGAGGGAGAATGCGGAAGAGCGGCTCCTTGGTGGCCTTTGCACGGATCTGATCCATCAGATCGTTGATCCGATTCATATCGGAGACCTCCAGATAAACCACCTTGGTGTTCTTTTTTCTTCTCTCCATTTTGGCAAGAAGAATGAGGGAAAACATCAGTGCGGCGGCGGTGATCAGGGCGCCTGTATAGAAGCCGTAGCCCAAAGCGATTCCCACGGTAGCCGTGGCCCATACCCCTGCGGCCGTGGTCAGACCTGTGATCATATTGTCATTTTTCAGAATGATCATTCCCGCACCGAGAAAGCCGACGCCGGAAATAACCTGAGCGGCAAGACGGAGCACGTCTCCCACCTGGTATACCTGATAAACATAAATTCCCGTCATAGAGGTCATGGCGGAGCCAAGGCAGACCAAAACGTGTGTACGCATACCGGCGGCCCGACCGTGAATGGATCGCTCTACACCGATGATCAGTCCCACCAATACGGAAAGTGCCACTCGAAACAGGATAACCTTCAATTCCATATCTGAGTACATCTCCTTTGAAAATAAAGATATTGGATGTATATGCTTGAAAATGCAAAAGATGCAAGAGCTTCCTCTTGCATCTTTTCATTTTGCATAGCAACGAGTGCAGTTATTGTACGGCAAAGTTTTGATTTTGTCAAGAACTTTTGTGAATTTTGTCTTTTTTTATCATAAAAACGATCAAGAATCAAAAAAGATCAATAGTTCTCTGCGTGTACCTCAAAGTAGCTCTTGGGATGGGCGCAGGTGGGGCAAAGCTCGGGAGCCTTGGTGCCAACCATAATGTGACCGCAGTTGCGGCACTCCCATACCTTGATCTCGCTCTTTTCAAATACCTGAGCGGTCTCAACATTCTTCAGAAGGGCACGGTATCTTTCCTCGTGGTGCTTTTCCACAGCGGCAACGAGGCGGAATTTGGCAGCCAGAACAGGGAAGCCCTCTTCCTCGGCGGTCTTGGCAAAGCCCTCGTACATATCGGTCCACTCATAGTTTTCGCCCTCGGCAGCGGCCAAAAGATTCTCAGCGGTATCACCGATGCCGCAAAGCTCCTTCAACCACAGCTTGGCGTGCTCCTTTTCATTGTCGGCGGTTTTCTGGAACAGAGCGCTGATTTGCTCGTAGCCTTCCTTCTTTGCTACGGAAGCAAAGTAAGTGTATTTGTTTCTTGCTTGGCTCTCACCGGCAAAGGCGGCTTCCAGATTCTTTTCGGTTTGGGTACCTTGATAGGGATTGGTTTTCATGGGGAAACCTCTTTTCTTTTTTTCTTCATTATATCACAATTTTTCATTTTGAAAAGAGCTTTTTGCAAAAAAAGAAGCGGCATTGCCGCTTTTATTACAGATCGTCTGCATCCTGCGTGGGCTTTTCCCGATAATCCATGGGAAGTCCCGTATACCACCCCTCGGGATCCGTGCGGGAAGGGGGGAGGTGGATCATATCGCTGGGGCCTGTTTCCACCAAGGGACGGGGACGACGGTCTTTGGGATTGAGCTTGATTTTTTTCATTTCGCACTCCTTTTTTTCATAGTTTGCCGCTCCTGTTCTTTTTTATTCTTTTCCATTGAAATTGCCGCCGTTTTATGTTAAAATAAAGTGAGATTTGTGAAAAGGAGATTTTTCATGGCTGAAGGCAAGTATTTTATTACCCTTGGGGAGGTAATGGAGAAGTTTTCTCTTTCCGAGATCTGTTTGTCCGAAGAGGATAAGAAGAAAAAGATCTACCATAAGGAGGTCAACCGCCCCGGCCTGTTTTTGGCGGGCTTTCCCGCTCATTTTGATCCCGAACGGATCCAAATTTTGGGAAAAACCGAGTATGAGTTTTTAGAGACCCTGCCTCCCGAAAAGAGAGATGGTGCCGTGGAGCGCCTGATGCGAGAAAAGCCTGTTTGTGTTATTCTCTGCCATGGAAAGACCCCGATGGAGGCCACCACCGCATTTGCCAAAAAGTATCAGGTTCCTCTGCTTCAGACCGAAAAGGATACCTGCAGCCTGATGGCTGACCTGATCTCTCAGTTGAATGTTGCGCTTGCCGATCGCATTACCCGCCACGGCGTTTTGGTAGAGGTCTACGGCGAGGGCGTATTGCTCTTGGGTGACAGCGGCGTAGGTAAAAGTGAGACCGCCATTGATCTGGTCAAGCGCGGCCATCGCCTGATTGCAGACGATGCGGTGGAGATCAAGCGTGTGTCGGATCGAACTCTGGTGGGCTCCGCTCCCGAAACCATCCGCTATTATGTGGAATTGCGAGGAATCGGCGTGGTGGATGTTCGCAGACTGTTCGGTATGGGTGCCGTGAAGGATATGGAAAAGATCCAGCTTATCATCAATCTGGAGCCTTGGGTGCAAGGAAAATTTTATGACAGATTGGGAATGGATACGGAATATACTGAATTGATGGGAATTCGGATTCCCTCCATCACCATCCCCGTCCGTCCGGGACGAAACCTTGCCCTGATCATTGAGATCGCCACCATGAATATGCGCCAGAAGCTTATGGGCTTCAACACGGCAGAGGAATTGAATGAACGCTTGATGAAGCAGTTCGGAGGAGAATAATGTACTACATCGGTATTGACCTGGGAGGAACCAATATTGCCTGCGGGCTGGTTACGGTTTCCGGAGAATTGATCCTGAAAAAAAGCTGTCCTACGGGGGCAGGGCGCCCCGCCGAGGAGATTATGGCGGATATGGCCGCCCTCATTGACTCTGTTCTTGACGAAGCGGAGATCAAACGGGAGAAGATCGCCTTCTGCGGCATCGCCTCTCCCGGCATTGCCAATTCCGATACGGGCTGCATCGAGTATTCCTGTAACCTTCCCTCCTTTTTGGGCTTTCCCATTGTGGAGGATCTGAAACAGCGCACCGGCTTTCCCCGTGTGGGGCTTGAGAACGATGCCAACTGTGCCGCCAAGGGAGAGGCGGAGGCAGGCGCCGCCAAGGGCTGTGCCTCCTCTGTTTTGATCACCTTGGGAACGGGCGTGGGAGGCGGTGTGATCTTAAACGGTGAGATCTACCGTGGCTTTAATTTCGCAGGTGCGGAATTGGGGCATATCGTCATGGATCGAAATGGCCCCGTTTGCTCCTGCGGCAGAAAGGGCTGCTGGGAAATGTACAGCTCCGCTACTGCTCTCTGCCGTATGACCTGGGAAGCCATTGAGCAGAATCCTGATAGCCTGATGGCAAAAATGGTGGTCGGAAAAAGAGAAAACGTCAGCGGCAGAACCGCTTTTGATGCCATGCGTGCAGGGGATCAGGCCGCCCAAGAGGTGGTGGAGAAATTTGCCGAGGGCCTTGCCTGCGGCATCACCAATATCGTCAATATCTTTCAGCCCGAGATCCTGACGGTGGGCGGCGGTATCAGCGCAGAAGGGGAGACCCTTTTGGCTCCCGTCCGTGCCATTTTGGAAAAAGAGCAGTATTCCCGTGTGTGTCAAAAGAAAACGGTACTGAAAAAGGCCGAGCTGGGAAATGATGCGGGCATCATCGGTGCGGCCCTGCTTTGGAGATGAATATGGAGTATGGATTGCGCTTAAAGACCCTTTTGGAAAACGGGGTCAGCCAAGGCCGGTTTGCAAGGGAGGATTACCTTCTGGAGGAGGCGTATCCCTTGTCCAAGCTCACCTCGTTTCGCACCGGCGGCAACGCCTTGGTGCTGTTTCCCTTGAAAAAAGAGGTGCTCTGTTTTGTTTTGCCGTCTCTTGTGAAGGAGAAGATCCCCTATTTTGTGCTGGGCTTCGGCTCCAATGTGATCGCTCTTGACGAGGGGTATCACGGCGTTATTTTGAACCTGACCCAAATGAAGCACTATTGCGTGAAGGGGAATGAAATTGAAGCGGAGGCGGGCGCATCCATTACGGGCCTTGCCGTTGCCGCACAAAAGCATTCCTTAACGGGAATGGAATTTTTCTACGGCATTCCCGGCAGTGTGGGCGGCGCCGTGTTTATGAATGCAGGAGCCTATGGCGGCGAGTGCAAGGATATTTTGAAATCCGTCACCTGTCTGACCCCCCACGGCGAGGTTTTGACCCTTGGGGTGCACTCCCTTCAAATGGGGTACAGGACCAGCGTCTTTGAAAAGAACGGAGCCGTGATCCTTTCGGCCACCTTTCTTCTCAGGAAGGGAGAGGGAGAGGCCATTCGTGCCACCATGGAGGATCTTATGGGCCGCAGAACCGAAAAGCAGCCCTTGGATTATCCCAGCGCAGGCAGTACCTTCAAGCGTTACGAGGGCTTCTTCACAGCCAAAATGATCGAGGAAGCGGGCCTCAAGGGCTATCGCTGCGGCGGTGCCATGGTGTCCGAAAAGCATGCAGGCTTTGTGATCAATTACGATCACGCCACCTCAAAGGACATTTTGAAAGTGATCGCTCACGTGCAAAAGGTCATTTTGGAAAAGGAAGGAATCTCCATTCAGCGAGAGGTGCGCATTATTGAATAAAAAAGAAGAGGAAACAAAATGAAGAGCTTTTCAGCCTCCGTCAAGGAGCATCTTTCGGAAAAGTGCTTGGAGGAATTGGGAATCGGAGAAAAGGCAAAGGAAAAATGGAAGAGCTGCTGCGGCTCCTCCTTTTTGCGCGCTGTTCTCTTGTTTTTGCCCTCTTACGGGGAAGAGGAGGAGAGCCTGTTTTCTCCCTTCCCGTCTTTTTTGGAAGCCGTGGCCTTTGTTTTGATCCGTCATTTTGATCTGGAAGCCGAAATCAAAAAAGCACCCCGCGGGAAAAGGGGCTACGCTTTGGTTCTTCCGCCCCATGCTCGGGAGAGCATATTGAACGAAACGAAAAAGGAGCCCGCCTCGGGCTGCGAGCGATGCCGCACCCTGTTTATCCGAGGGGCCTTTTTGGCCTGCGGCACGGTTTTGGATCCTGCAAAGGGCTATCACGCCGCCTTTTCTCCCAAAAGGGAGGAGGGGCTCGGAGAGCTGCAGGAAGCCCTCAAAGCCTTTGGGATCCCCGTCCGTCGCAGTCAAAATGCCAACGGTGTCTTTTTGTATCTGAAGGAAAGCGGTACCGTGGAGGATCTTTTGTCTCTTATGGGCTCTCATCGCTTTTCTCTGGAGATGATGAATCAAAAGATTGAAAAAAGCATTCGGGCGGGCATCAACCGCCGTCAGAATTTTGACGGTGCCAACCTGAAAAAAACGGTGGACGGCGCTCAAAGCGTCATTCTTGCCATCCGTTATCTGGAGGAGGAGGGGATTTTGGAGACCCTGCCCGAGCCCTTGCAGAATGCCGCCAAGCTTCGCACCTCTTACCCCGAGGTAAGCCTGAAGGATCTGGTGGAGCACTCCGAGGAGGCCATTACCAAATCGGGCCTGAATCACCGCTTGCAGAAGCTTTGCGCCCTTGCGGAAAAAACAAAAAAGAAGGAACTGGATCTATGAAAACCAACGGAGATTTTTACGCTCTCTTATTCCAAATGAAAAATATTGCCCGTTGGGGGCTGATGTATAACACCCGTGGAGAGAATCTGAGCGAGCATTCTATGGAATGTGCCGTTCTTGCCCACGCCCTCGCCCTCATCGGAAACCGTCATTTCGGCAAAAAGGTCGATCCCAACCGCATTTTGGCCGCCGCCCTGTTTCACGATATGAACGAGGTTTTGACAGGAGATCTGCCCACCCCCGTCAAGTATTACAACGAAAGCATCAAGGATTCCTATAAGGAGATCGAGCGCATCAGCCTGGATAAAATGCTCTCCCTGCTGGATGAAGAAACAGGGGAGGTCTACGCCTCTCTTCACAAGCTCTCCCCCGAGGAAAAAAGTCTTGTGAAGGGGGCAGATAAGCTCTGCGCCTACATTAAATGCCTGCAGGAATTGGAGCGTGGCAACCGTGAATTTACATCTGCCAAGGCCTATAATGAAGCCTCCCTGCAGGAGCTTGGTATGCCCGAGGTGGATTTCTTTCTGGAGCACTATATTGCTTCCTTTACAAAGAATATTGATGAGGTCAGCCTGTAATAGAAGAAAGGCGCTGTAAAAGCATTTGCTTTTACAGCACCTTTTCATCATTTTTCAGTGGAGAAGAAAAATACCGTGTCCCAAGCGGGAATGTATTGCCAATGCCTGAGAAATACCCCATATTCGGGACAGATTTTTTTCACCTGCAGCGGAATGGCAAACAGATCCTCCGTTCTGTGGTAAGCGCTGATGCAAAGAGTCGGGCGACAGCGTCGGATCAGCCCCTCGGCCCCTTCAATGGCCTCTCGCTCCGCTCCCTCTACATCAAATTTGATAAAGTCGGCCCGTTCCAAAACGCTGTCCAGCGAGATGCCCCCCACCTCCACCTTGCCGCTTTCGCTGACCGCAGAGCTTCTGCCGCTTTTTCCGTTGAATAAAAGGGTCTCGTTTCGGCTCCAAACGGCCGCCTGCACAGGGAAAAGATGTGGCACCTCGGCACAGTTTTTCATCAGCTTTTGATACGTTTTTTCGTTTGGCTCTACGGCAAGGAGCTTGCCGTGGTCGGGGTGGAGCGCATCCCATTCCAGCACCGTGTCACCGTCGTAAGAGCCGAGATCGGCGTAAACATCCCCCGCACGGTAGGGAATAAGCTTGCGGTAATCCGCCTCCCTTTCGCTCTGACAGCGAATCAAAGGTGCGAGCCTTCCCGTCAGTTTGTATTCGATCAGATCGTCCAGCACCTGTCGGGAGGCTTCGTCCGAGAGCATTTCTCTGACCTCTCGGAGCTCTTCCTCGTGCTTTTTATAATAGGCCATATCAAAGAGCTCTCCTCCAAACAGAGGGACTTCGGGGGCAAAAAGCTCACATTCCTCGTTCATCTTCAGGATCTGCGCCATCAGATCGTCCCGAAACACTCCAAAGGCGAGCAGGGCGATCATATCGCCGTATTTTGCTTTGGCCTCGGTATAGCCCATAACGGGAAAGCCGTGGATCACCTTGTTTGTGACGTGATCGTCACTGGCAAAGATCCCTTGCACAAGGATCCCTTTTTCCCGACAGACCCCAAGGATCTTGTCGCACCCGTCACCCATCCCGTAAATGAGAATGGGCTTTTGGCTTTCTTGCAGCATTGTCCAAATATCTTTTTGAATGTTCATGATTTCACTCCATCTTACTCTATGTTACCATAAATTCCAAGGAAAGTAAAGGAAAAAAGAATGAAGCAGATCGGCATCGTCTCGGAATTTAACCCCTTCCATTTCGGTCATGAATACCTGATCCGATCGGTGAAGGAAAAAGCACCGGATCGGGGCATTGTTTGTGTGATGAGCGGAAACTTTGTTCAAAGGGGAAGCTTTGCCATTCAGGAAAAATACAGCCGTGCCGCCTGTGCCGTCAAGGCAGGGGCAGATCTTGTGCTGGAAATACCGTTCCCCTTTTCCTCTCTTTCCGCCGAGGCCTTTGCCAAAAGTGCCGTTTCTGTTCTGCAAAGGAGCGGTATCGTTTCATCCCTTGCCTTCGGAACGGAGTGCGGGGACGGGGAGCACTTCTTTCGGGTGGCTGAAAAACTCTCCTCGCCCCTGTTTCGGGAGAGACTGAAGGATATCACGGAGGCCGACCGATCCTTGGGATATCCCGAAGCAAGAGAAGCTCTTTATGCCGAATTGTACGGCGAAGAAAAGATGCTTTCTCTCCCCAACGCCTCCCTTGCTTTGGAGTATGTACTGGCTGCCGAGGCAATGGATTTTCCCTTGGAATTGATTCCCGTCACCCGAAAGGGTGAGGGGTACCATTCCACCGAGGCGGAGGCTCCCGTGGCATCGGCCACCGCCCTTCGCAGGGCCGTTTTTTCGGGGGAAGAGATCACCCGTTCCGTTCCCGATTATGTCCTCGCCTCCATACAAGAGGAACAGGCCGCAGGTCGCTTTCCCGTTACGGAGGAGAAGCTTTCCCAAACGCTTCTTTATCTGATTCAGACCTTGCCCCGTGAGGAGCTTTCCTCCTACTACGGCTTCGCCTCCGTTTGTGACCGTGCCAAAAAGGAGGTGGGAGGCTGTGAAAGCATTTCAGATCTTGCCCAAAGGCTCAAAAGTCGCAATGTGACCGATTCCCGTATTCGCCGCGGCCTTCTTGCGGTGCTGTGCCGCATCCCCCGCTTTGCGGAAGAAAGGACCCCCTCCTACACCTTGGTGCTTGCCGCCAACGAAAGGGGAAGACAAATGCTATCGGAAATGAGGGAGAAGGCAACTATCCCCGTGTTTACAAAGCCTGCTCATGCCCTCAAAAGCCCCGACGAACAGGTGGCCCGTGCCGCAAAAGAGGCCTTTTTGGCAGAAGAGATCTATTCTATGGCAATGCCCCGAAAAGCAGAGGAAGGCTTTTTCCTGAAGCAAGGCCCCCGTATTCTCTGAGACTTCAAGATATTACCACCTCCCGATTCTTGACGAATCGGGACGAATGTGTTAAAATGTGCTTGCGCAATTTTTTGAAAGGATGTGATGGATTTGAACAAAACGCTTTCCCGATTTTTGTCCCGTTTTGCTTTGCTCCTTTGCATCCTTCTTTTCTTTTCTTCTCTTCCCCTTGCGGTCTTTGCCGAGGAAGGGGAGATCGCTCCCGTGGTGCAGAACGGCGTTATGATCGCAGGAAATGTCCGAGTCCGCTCGGGCCCCGGCACCAATTTTAAGGCCGTCACCCATAACGGTGATGAGATCCGCCTGTGGGAGGGACATAAATTAAAGCTCCACGGCGAAGCCGTCCCCGATTCTCAGGGTGGGCTCGATCCTTGGTTCTTTGTTACCTTTACTTATGAAAATACGATCTATGAGGGCTATGTCCGCAACGATTTTATTTTTGTTCAGGAGCCCTCTGACGATATTCCCGTGATTGACAATCCCGCCTTTGAGGAGCAGCTTGCCGCCTTCCCCGAAGGCTACCACGCAGCCCTTCTTGCGCTCCACGAGGCGCATCCCTCTTGGAATTTTGAAGCGGTGATGCTCCCGCTGGATTGGGGCACGGTTTTGAAGAATCAAAATGTGTTCCGCAGAAGTATGACCAATTCCCGCTTTCCTTCTTTCTATTCCACCGTTCCCGGCTCCTATAACTGGGAGACCGATTCCTATACGCCTCTTGAGGCAGGGGTTTGGTATCAGGCCTCGCCCGCTCTTGTAGCCTATTATCTGGACGCTAGAAACTTTCTCAACGAAGCGGGGATCTTCCAGTTTGAGCAGCTGACCTTCGGCGCAGAGCAAACGGAGGAAAGCATCCAAATGATGCTGCAAGGCACCTTTATGGAAGGAAAAACCATAAAGGATTTGGAAGGTAACGATGTAACCTACGCCAAGGCCTTTTTGGATGCGGCCTATTCCGCCGATGTCAGCGCCTTTCATTTGGTGACCCGCTGTATTCAGGAGGTGGGCCGCCAAGGCTCCTCCTGTGCCCACGGCAATTACCCCGGCTTTGAGGGCTATTATAACTTCTTCAGCATCGGTGCTTATTCCGGTGCTCTTGACGGTATGGCCTATGCCGAGGAAAAGGGCTGGGATACCCCCTACAAGGCTATTTTGGCAGGGGGAAGCTTCATTGGCAACGATTATATTGCCAAAGGACAGGACACTCCCTATTTTCAGAAGTTCTCCGTGGTGGATCCTGATTATTATTATTGGCATCAGTATATGACCAATATTGCCGCCGCTCAAAGCGAGGCCACCATTCAGCGCACCCGTTACGACAATATGGGGTATCTGGATACTGCCTTCTCCTTCCGTATTCCCATTTATGCCAATATGCCCGATGAGATCGCTCCCATGCCTCCTCAAACGGGAAGCCCCAATAACTATCTGCAAGGTCTTTCGGTGGAGGGTTACAGCTTAAATCCCTCCTTTGACCTTCGCCAAACCCTCGAAACGGGGATCGCCTCCTATCGCTTCAATGTACCGGAAGGCGTGGATTCCGTTAAGATCGCCGCCTCCGCTGTCAGCCCCAATGCTACGGTTTCGGGAAATTTGGGCGAGCAATCCCTCTTTTACGGGGAAAATACCTTTTTGATCTATTGCACCGCTCCCAACGGCCAGATCCGTGAATATACCGTTCGGGTCTTCCGTATACGGGAGGGCCTGACCTGTACCAATCACCGCTATGACAATGAGGCAGACGATACCTGCAACGATTGCGGTGCCTTCCGTGAATCCTATCACGGTTGGTGTTTGGAAAACGGCAGATGGGTCTTCTATCAGAACGGCATAAAGCTGAAAAATGAATGGATGGCCGATTCCGTGGGCTGGTGCTATCTTGGAGAGGATGGCTATATGGTCACCGAGGCCTGGGTGAAGGATTCCGTTGGCCTGTGCTATGTGGGCGCCGACGGCTACTGTGTCAAAAATACCTTTATGGAATATGAGGGGAAATGGTGCTATCTCGGCGGTAGCGGCAGTATGCTGAAGGATACCTGGGCCGAGGATGAGGGCGGCAGAAGGTTCTTAGGATCCGATGGCTTCGCCCTTGCCGAGCAGTGGGGGCTGGATGAAAAGGGCTGGTTCTATTTCGGCTCGGATGGCTATGTGGCCACCAATACCTGGCTTCGGGATTCAAGCGGCCCTTGCTATGCAGGGGAAGACGGCTACTGCGTCAAAAACACCTTCAAGGAATATGAAGGCAAATGGATCTACCTGAACGCCTTGGGCAGTATGGCAAGAAACACTTGGGCTGAGGATAAGGGGGGCAGAAGGTTCTTAGGATCCGATGGCTTCGCCCTTGCCGAGCAGTGGGTGCTGGACGAAAAGGGTTGGTTCTATTTCGGCTCGGATGGCTATGTGGCCACCAATACTTGGCTTCGGGATTCAAGCGGCCCTTGCTATGCAGGGGAAGACGGCTACTGCGTGAAAAATACCTTCAAGGAATATGAAGGCAAATGGATCTACCTGAACGACTTGGGCAGTATGGCAAGAAACACTTGGGCCGAGGATGAAGGCGGCCGCCGTTATCTGATGGCAGACGGCTTTGCCCAAACGGATCAGTGGGTGCTGGACGAAAAGGGCTGGTTCTATTTCGGCTCTGACGGTTACGTGGTCACAGACGGCTGGGCCAAGGACAGTGCAGGCCTTTGCTATCTCGGTAAGGACGGATACCTGAGAGCTAACCTTTGGGTGCTGGATTCCGTTGGCTGGAAATACGCAGGTGCAGGTGGGTATCTTGTCACCAACGCTTGGCGTCAGGATTCCGTAGGCTGGTGCTATCTTGGAGAGGATGGCTATATGGTCACCGAGGCCTGGGTGAAGGATTCCGTTGGCCTGTGCTATGTGGGCGCCGGGGGATACTGCGTTACCAATGCCTTCAAGGAGTACGAAGATGGCAAGTGGTGCTATTTGGATCAGAACGGCAGTCAGACAAAGAGCGCTTGGGTACAGCTTGGCACGGATTGGTTTTATGTGAACGAATCGGGCTTCCGACTTCAAAATACCACCGAAACCGTCGGCGGCACCGTTTATACCTTTGATGAAAACGGGAAAGCCACCGCCGCAGTATAATAAAATGAGCAATTTCACCGCCTGAAATCAACGCCTGATTTCGGGCGGTGTTCTCTTGAATCAAGCCGATTCATCACAAGGCTCGACGAAAAAAGAGAAGAAAATACTTTTTTCAAAAAAATCAAAAAATCTTTCAAAAAACACTTGACATTCGGGATCTTTGATGCTATACTGTCAAGGTCGCAGCGAGAGTTCATGCCTCTGTAGCTCAGTTGGTAGAGCAGGGGACTGAAAATCCCCGTGTCGTTGGTTCGATTCCGACCGGAGGCACCACTTTCTTGCGAAAACAACATCTGCGGATTTAGCTCATTTGGTAGAGCGCGACCTTGCCAAGGTCGAGGTGGCGGGTTCGAGCCCCGTAATCCGCTCCACATGGAAGCTTAGCTCAGCTGGGAGAGCATCTGCCTTACAAGCAGAGGGTCATAGGTTCGAGCCCTATAGTTTCCACCATTGCTCGGAACAGATTTATCTGTTCCGAGCATTCTATCCGGCCTGGTAGTTCAGTTGGTTAGAACGCTAGCCTGTCACGCTAGAGGTCAGGGGTTCGAGCCCCCTTCAGGTCGCCATATTTGCTGATATAGCTCAGTAGGTAGAGCGCATCCTTGGTAAGGATGAGGTCACCAGTTCGACTCTGGTTATCAGCTCCAGAAAAAACTCTTGTTCGAAAGAACAAGAGTTTTTTCAGTTATATTCGCCTTCGGCGAGTTATATCGAGCTTCGCTCAGTTATATTTGCTTCGCAAGTGATATTCGCTTCGCGAGTTTAAGAGGCGAATATAATATCACTTTTGCGTAAGCAAAAATATCACTATGCCGTAAGGCATAATATCACTCTGTGCGCAGCACAGAATATCACTAACTCTTGCCCCTTCGCCGCTTTTATGCTATAATACACCCAAGGCGGTGATGATATGAAAAAGAAATTATTTATTATATTAGCAAGTTGTATTTTAATAGTCGTTGTTTCTATATGTATTTTCAAATATTATCATCCCACACATTTTGCTTATAATGATAGATTTATTATAGGTAATACCCAAGAAAAAATAATCGAAAAATATGGCGAATTTTACAGTACGCAAAAAAACAGTGATGGAGAAATAACCCGTGGAACTTATATGATTCGTGATGATACACCAGAACTTATAATGAGCTACGATAATTCTTTATGGTATGAAATATATTTTGAAGATGGTAAAGCCGTCGAGGTTAAGTTAAGAGAAGGTTATATCGGCGGTTAATAATTAGTAAATCCTCGGTTTTTGCCCAGTTCTTTTTTGGACACGAGAGACAAAAAACTCTCGTTCTCTTGAACGAGTGTTTTTTTATCCAAGCCGACAGGCTTGGTATATCATCACGCGTCAGCGTGTATATCATCAACACGGCAACGCCGTGTTGTATCTCATCACACCTTTAGGTGTGCATTTCTGTCGGCTTGATGATATACAAAACTAAAGTTTTGATGATATGCAATTCCTTACGGAATTGATGATATACAATGCTTCGCATTGATTTATAAACACTTTTATGCTATAATACACCCAAGGCGGTGATGATATGTTCGGTGCAATATATGGCGACATAATAGGTTCGTACTACGAAACGCATTGTACAAAGGATTATGATTTTGAATTCCAAAAGGACAGCACATTTACCGATGATACTGTTTTAACAGTTGCTGTTTGCAAATCAATATTAAATAATCCTAATGAAATTACCCGTTGGAATATTCGAAAACGCGGTTTGGAATATGCAGGACAGTTTCGCCAATATTATTCATTCTATCCGCATGCGGGATTTGGCAATATGTTTTCGGAATGGGCAAGGTCTGATACATATCAAGTAAACCGAAGCTATGCTAATGGTGCAGCGATGCGTTCTGTGCCGATTGGTTATGCGTATGATACTATTGATCAAGTGCTTCTTCAAGCAAAAGCAAATTGTTTTTTTACGCATAAAAACAGCGAAGCAATAAAAGCAGCGCAAGCGGTTGCGACGGCAGTTTTTTTCGCTCGGAATAGAAAAAGCAAGGATGAAATTCGTAGTTTTTTAGAAAACAAATTCCACTATAATCTTTCAAAAAATCTTGACGAAATAAGAAATAATTATGTTTTTGATAGTAGAGCGTCTTATAGCGTGCCTCCTGCAATCATCGCTTTTTTAGACTCCACTGATTACGAAAGTGCGATTCGAAATGCGGTATCTCTTGGTGGCGATGCTGATACAGAAGCGTGCATAGCCGGAGGAATTGCTGAAGCATATTATAAGGAAATCCCAAAACATATTTCTGATTTTTGCGACAGGAAAATTGATTACACCTTAAAAAAGGTGGTTTTGGATTTCAAAGATAAATTCTGTGAAATATTGTAAGAAAATCAGGTTTTTAGACCGGTTCCATTTTGAGTGTCGGTCCCAAAAAACTCTCGTTCTCTTGAACGAGAGTTTTTTTATCCATTGCAAAAGCAATGGCATATCATCACGTGTCAGCGTGTATATCATCATCACGGCTTGCCGTGTTGTATCTCATCACACCGCAGGTGTGCATCAAAAAACTTTCGCAATGATGATATACAATACTAAAGTTTTGATGATATGCAAAGGCAAACCGTTGATTTATTGCCACTTTTATGCTATAATACACTTGAAAGTTGGTGATTTTAATGGTAAGTGAGATTGTTTTGCTCATTACTGAGTGGATTGGAACGATATCTTTTTCTGTTTCTGGATCTCTTGTTGCGATAAGACACAATTTGGATTTATTTGGTGTTGCAACGGTCGGTGCTATCACAGCAATTGGTGGCGGTATTATGCGAGATATTATGATAGGTAACACACCGCCGAAAATATTTTCTAATCCACTTGTTTTATTAGTTGCTGTTGCTACTTCAATTATCGTTTTTTTAATTACATATTTTAATAGAAAGAATTTTAAAATGCTGAGCGAAAAGATTGATACCATTAATGTGTTATTCGATGCTTTAGGTTTGGCATCGTTTACTATTGCAGGTACGGAAGTAGCATGTTTGGCATCCTTCGAAGATAATGCACTTTTAGTTATAACCTTAGGTGTTATTACAGGCGTAGGCGG
This sequence comes from Eubacteriales bacterium, assembly GCA_045543495.1. Taxonomy (GTDB): domain Bacteria; phylum Bacillota; class Clostridia; order Oscillospirales; family SIG627; genus RGIG5579. The sequence continues at coordinate 67,833 of JAZQMO010000028.1, forward strand.
TGGAATTCTTCGTGATGTCTTGGTTAATGAAAAACCTTATATATTGACCAAGCATATTTATGCAGTTGTATCTATTTTAGGATGTTGCCTATATTATTTAATTAGCGTGTATTTAAATTATAAAGTTTTTGCAACGGTTTTTGTCTTAATTTTCACAGTTCTAGTAAGATTATTAGCAGCGAAATTTCATTGGAAACTACCTAAAATTTAAATTGATGAAAAAGAGGCAGACTAAAAATTCTCGGTTTTCAGACGCTTTTAATTCGTGCCATTAAGTTCGAAACACCCAAAAAATAAGACAGTCAATTGACTGTCTTATTTTTATCCAATCCGAAGGATTGGCATGGCATCACCCGCAAGGGTGTATGGAATCAGTCGCACGGCGACTGTATGGCATCACGCGTCAGCGTGTATTTCCTTCGGATTGATTCCATACCGCCTACGGCGGATTCCAAGTGGCACTGCGTGTTGATTCCATGCAAGGCTTCGCCTTGATTTATTGCCGCTTTTATGTTATAATAAACTCAAGGGGAGTGAAATTATGAAAACAAAAGAAATGGAAAAGTTAATTAAACATTGTGATACTTATTTTGCACAAGACGATTGTATCGTTTTGCATCCGATAGCGGACAATGGATTGCATATTGATGTATTGTTATACAAACCAAATGATAAATATAATTTTTGGAAATTAGTAACGATGGGTGCGAGCGATTATAAAATGCCGGCAATACAGAATACTGTTGGGTTATATAATGAATATATGATGTTTGTTGCACCCGATGTTGATTTGACTGATAAGGAAATTCTGAATTGGTATCATAACAAATTGCTCGTGGTTGCGACTTTTGCGTATTTTAACAAAACGCATATTACATATGCACATAGTTTTGAATGGGAAAATGATGATCCAAATGACGAAATGATAGCAGCTTTCATTGAGTTCCCGCAAATTCTTGAAACGACTGC
>JAZQMO010000029.1:0-36367 GCA_045543495.1 Eubacteriales bacterium
CAAACGGCAGCCTATCTATTATATCCAACCGCATCCCGTTTGTCAATACCTTTTTTCAATTTTCTTGAAAATATTTTCGTACCGACCTCGGCGCGCTCATCCCTGAGCGGCGGTGGAGTTACAGTTTACCAAATTATTCCCCGCTTGTCAAGGGGAAATTTCTATTTTTTTCGAGTTTTTTTCAATTCTTCCGATTTCTCCAACTCTTTTTGAAAATAATCCCCCGGAAACTGTGCAAAATACACAAGAAGAGTGCCTTACAGATCGTTTGTCACGTCCCCGCTTCCCTGCAAGGAGATCTTCTCGCCCAAATATTTGGGCTCGGGCTTTGCAATGCAATAAAGAAAATCCTTGCAGCGGGCAACGGATTCCCGAAGAGAATACCAACCCTGCTTGGGATACACGGGATGCTGACCCGTGATCACCGGTGCCCAGACGGCGGCGCATTCCATTCCCAGACTGTCCCCGATCATCAGGGCACGGTAGGAATGATACCTTTGGGTCACCACCACAAGGCGCTCAGCACCGAAGATGGCCCCTGCACGGTAGAGGGAATCATAGGTGGAAAAGCCTGCGTGATCCATAAAGATCCTCTCGGAGGGGATTCCCTTTTCAATCAGGTAGGACTTCATCACATTGACCTCATCGTAATTTGCGGTTCCATGATCCCCGCTGACGATGATATTCTCAGCCACTCCCCTTTCATATAGGCTCAGGGCGGTAAGGAGTCTGTCCTCCAGCATATTGGAGGGGGAATTGTCGGCACGGACCCCTGCGCCCAAAACCAAAATGGCATCGGCTTTTTCGCCAAGGGGAACTTCCTCCTCGGTGGCCACCACACGGGACGAGGTGGACAAGATCGCCCACAGATTGATCCCACCCCAAAGGAGGACGGGTATGGCAAGAATGATCAGAAGCATTTTCAACATCCTTTTTTTCATTTTCTATATCCATCTCCAAAAAAACAAAAATCATTCAATTTTTTTCAAAAACATATTGTTGTGACTCTCTTATTATGTTATAATAATGAAGAAAAGTCAACCACTCAAAAGGAGGTTTCAGAAATGAAGGAAATTCGTACCAATGAATTTGATGCCGCCATTCAAAACGCCGAGGGCTTGGTGCTGGTGGATTTTTGGGCAAGCTGGTGCGGCCCCTGCCGTATGATCGCACCCATTCTGGAGGAATTGGATCAGGAGAAGGAAGGGCTTGAGATCTTCAAGGTCAATGTGGACGAGGAGCCCGCTCTGGCCGACCGTTTCGGTATCGAGGCCATCCCCACCCTTTTGTTTTTCCGTGGGGGCGAGCTTGTGAAGAAAAAGATGGGAATGTATCCCAAGGATGCACTGCTTCTGATTTTGAAGGAGCTTGGGGTATGAAGATCCGTCTGAACGAAGATCCCGAAATTGTAAAATCCATTCGGGAGGGCCTTGACAGAACGGGAGGATATTGCCCCTGCCGCAGAAGCCGCACGGAGGAAACCAAGTGTATGTGCAAGGAGTTCAAGGAGCAGATCGCCGATCCCGAATTTGAGGGCTATTGCCACTGCCTATTATACTATAAGGAAAAATAAAGGGTCATCAGCAAGACGCTCCGCACAGAGCGCCTTGTTTGATATGAATAATGAAAAATTGAGACAGGCTTTCCTTCGGGAAAGCCTGTTTGTTTTAACCCCTACTTTCTTTGAAAAGAAAGTAGGCAAAGAAACTTTTGGGGTGTTAAAAGAAAAAGAGAGCCTTTTGTCTCGCTTCAGCTGCTTCTTTTCAATCCCCCCGTATTTTCTTTGAAAAGAAAGGTGGCAAAGAAACTTTTGGGGTGTTAAAAGAAAAAGAGAGCCTTTTGTCTCGCTTCGGCTGCTTCTTTTCAATCCCCCCGTATTTTCTTTGAAAAGAAAGGTGGCAAAGAAACTTTTGGGGAAAGGGAAATTTTCCTTGTCAAGAAAGGGGTTTGGGTATACAATAGAGAAAAAGGAGGTGACGATATGATCCCGAGAGAGCGAATTTTAGAAAAGCTGGAGTCTTTCTTTTCCGTCAACGATACGGCGGGGGCAAAGCGGCTTTTGGAATACTGGCTTTCCGAGGCCCGTGGAACGGGAGACGAGGGCGGCGTTCTTTGGATGGAAAATGAACTGATGGGACTTTGCCGCAAGCTGGGAGAAGAAGAGAAAGCCCTATGGTATGCCGAGGCCGCACTGGAGCAGGTGGAAAGAATGGGGATCTCGGAAAACGTGGGTGCCGCCACCACCTATCTGAATGCCGCCACGGTTTACAAGGCCTTTGGCATGGCCAATAAGGCCATAGGCATTTTTGAAAAAGCAAAAAGGATCTATGAGACCTCCCTCTCCCCCGAGGATCCTCGCCTTGCGGGGCTTTACAACAATATGGCCTTGGCGCTGGTGGATGAAAAGGATTTTTGCCGAGCCGAAGCGCTTTACTCCTCGGCCCTTTCGGTTTTGGAGAAAAACGAAGGCTCGGAGCCCGAGGTGGCCATTACCTACCTAAACCTTGCCACCCTTGTTGAAACAAAAAAGGGACAGGAGGCGGGGCGTGAGGAGATCGGGCGGTATTTAAAGAAGGCTTGGGCCTGTCTTGATCTTGCCCGAAAAAACGAGGATGCAAATTACGCCTTTGTTTGCGACAAATGCGCTTCGGTATTCGGTTACTACGGCTTTGAGGATTACGCAAGAGAACTGAAGGAGCGATCAAGGAGGATCTATGAAGGGGCTTGATCTGGCACGGCGATATTACGAGGAGTATGGAAAGCCCATGCTTCGGGAGGAATTTTCTGACCTTCTCCCCTATCTTGCCATTGGGCTTGCGGGGAGCGGCTCGGAGTGTCTCGGCTTTGACGATGCTCTCTCCCAAGATCACGATTTTGAGCCGGGGTTTTGCATTTTTCTGCCGAAGGAGGATGTGGTGGATCGCAAGGCCGCCTTTCGCTTGGAGCGAGCCTATGAAAAGCTCCCCAAGGAATTTTTGGGCTTTTCTCGCTCTCCCCTCTCCCCTGTGGGCGGCAATCGCCACGGTGTGATCCGAACCGAGGAATTTTTCTTGGCTAAAACAGGTACTCCTGACGGGTGCCTGACGGAAAATGAGTGGTTTTCCCTTCCCGAACACGCCCTTTCGGAGGCGGTGAGTGGGGCGGTCTTTGACGATTTTTACGGGGAATTTACCCGTATTCGGGAAAGGCTTTCCTATTACCCCGAGAATGTGCGGATCAAAAAGCTGGCGGGGCACTTTCTCTTAATGGGACAGGCAGGGCAATACAACTATCCCCGCTGTATCAAGCGCGGAGACACGGCGGCATCGCAAATGGCGGCCTTTGAATTTTGCCAAAGCGCTCTTCACAGCATTTATCTTTTGAACAAGAGCTATATGCCCTATTACAAATGGAGCTTTCGCGGTCTGCGGGACTTGGAAGCTCTCGGAGAGCTGGGAGAAGAACTGGAGAACATCATTTCCTGCGGCAACAGGGCCGAGGAGGCAAGAACAAAAACGGAGTGGATCGAAAAGGTCACCTCTGCCATCGCACAGGAGGCAAGAAGGATCGGTCTTTTGCGTGCATCGGGCCACGAAATGGAGGCTTTGGCTTACGCGCTCAATCGCACCATTTCCGATTCCGATCTGCGAAACCAACACATTTTATACGCCGTATAAAAAAAGTCCACCCATCACCAGCGACAGGATTGCATACGCTTTTCGGTTCATTCAAGCCAACCTTTCTCAATATTTCAGATCAATGGAAACGATTTCGCAATCGGTTCCCACCCGAACGGGAGGCCCCCAAGTGCCCGCACCGGAGGTGACAATGGCCCAAGCCCCCGATTTTGTTTTGCCAAAGCCGTAATCCACCTCAAACATGGCTCGGGTGATGAGGCGGCCGGGGAAGAGCTGACCCTTGTGGGTGTGCCCCGAAAGAACGAGGGTGCCCTCTCCCGCATACTCCGAGAGATGGGCGGGATTGTGATCCATCACCACCAAAGGAAGGCTCGGGTCTACCCCCGAAAAAAGCTGCGACAGGGCTTGGCGCTCCTTTTCCACCCCTTTTCCGATGGGCGAGGCATCCAGCCTTCCCGCCAAGATCCATTGCCCGTTGATTACGGTAAATTCCTCGGAAAGGAGCCGAATTTCGGCCTGCTCCAAAAAGGAGAGCATCTTGTTGATCTCGGAGCCCGCATCGTGATTGCCAAGGCATGCGTACACGCCGTATTTTGCCTGAAGGGATTTCAAAAGTGCCACCGCCCGCTCGGGGTTTTGAATGGAGGAATAGTCATTGTCAAAAAGATCCCCTGCGATGCAGATCACATCGGGCGATTCTTCATTGACGGCAGAAACGATCCTCTCCAGTCTCCCCTCCGAGGCTACGGCACCAAGATGCAGATCGCTGAGGAGCACCACCCGCATCTGCTCGGTGGGGCTTTCCGTCAGAGAAACGGAATAAGAGGCCCTTTGGAGGCGGGCGGCGTGAAGATGCCCGAGGGCCACCGTCAAAAGAGCCAACAGCACAGATGCAAGGCGGATCACAAAGGGAAATTTTGTCGGCAAGGCGGAAAACAGGCGGGCAAACAAAAAAACAGATCCGAAGCCAAAAAATACAGGAGCAAATAGACAAATACTGCCATCCAAAGGGCGCCGAGCCACGACAGAATTTGCTGAAGGGGGCCCGAAAAGGGCCGTGCCACGCTCAGGATCATCAAAACCGAAAGAAGGCAAAGAAAAAGAAGCACGAAAACAAAGCGAGCCTTTGGGAAAAAGGTCTGCACGGCAGAGAGAAGCCCCCGTGCCAAATACAGGTGCACCCCACAAAGGATGCCCAAAACCAAGATCATTCCAAGCCCCATTTTCCAATACACCCTTTCTCCGCTCCTTTCTTTTTTTCATTGTAACACAAAGAGAAATAAATGTAAATGCGCTAAAAAGACGAGGTGAATTTCACCTCGCCTTTGCTTTTTAGCCGTAATATTTGCCGGAGTATTCCTCCACCAGGGTCTTATCCCGTTCGGTGGTGAAGGCAAGAAGCCAATCGTAATTTCTTTCATCCGAATAGACCCGATCCCAGCAGTTATGCCCCAATTCAGGAAACAGGATCAATTCGGCGTGACCGCCTCGCATATTGACTGCCTTTGCCATATGAAAGCTCTCAACGGGATCCACTGTTTTATCCCGCAGACCGTGGAAGGTGCGGATGGGAAGATCCACCAGCTTCATGGCAAAGCCTGCCACGCCACCGCCGCAAACGGGCATAATGGAGGCAAACCAATCGGGATACAGGGTGGCAAGAGCCCAGGTGCCGTAGCCTCCCATGCTGTTGCCCGTCAGATACACACGGGTCTCATCCACATACGGAATGCTGCGGTATTCTGCCACAAGATGAACCAAAAGGGTCATCCACTCGTTCCAATCCCCTCTTTTACAAAGGGGAGCCAGGAGAATGTAGCCTCTCTCATCCTGCCTTTTCTGAAGATTGAGCATGCTGGCATTTTGATGCAGGCGCTCCGTGGTCTCGCCACGGGTTCCCGCTCCGTGCAAAAAGATGACCAGAGGATATTTTTGATCCTCCCGAAATCCCTTGGGATAAGAGATCAAATAAGGCAAGCCTTCAAACACTTTATCTTCCATTTTGTTTTGCTCCTTTTTTGGGTATTATTCGGAATACGGGGTATACTCGTTTCCGTTCAAAATAAGCTTTTCGCCTTTGATTTCATAAACGGTGGCAGAGCTTGCCTCTCCGTTGAGGTAAAGGGAAAGACGCCCGTTTTTCACCTCATAGGTTCCTTTTTCGCTGTGATCATACAATTCGTTAATGGCGATGATCTGATTGTAGGTTCCGTCAGAAGCCAAAAGAAATCGGGTGTAGATCTTATCGTCTCCGCTGTGATAGGTGCACTGCCAGCCGGTTCCCGAAAGATCCCCGTTAAAAGCTTGTTCCGCTTCTTCCTTTTCGCCCTTCTCCTCCTCGGTATATCCATCCGAAGTGGCTTTTGTGGGCTCAGAGGCGGGATCGGCGCAAGCGCAAAGACCAAGGGTCAAGCAAAAAACCAAGAGTAACAAAACAATGCTTTTTCTTTTCATCCGTTTGGTTCTCCTTTTTGATTTTAGATAAACAAGCCCCAAACAAAGGACAGAACAAGAGAAACCACCACGGGGATGATACAAGAGGTGACACAGATATCAAGGTAGGATTCCTTGTGCTTGCAGTTGGAAACGGCCAAAAGGGTCAAAACGGCGCCGTTGTGAGGCAGGGTATCAAGACCGCCCGAGGCGATGGATGCGATGCGGTGCAGATACTCGGGATTCATTCCCATTTCGGCGGCCTTGGCAAGGTACTGAGGCCCCAAGGCTTCCAGAGCGATGGACATACCGCCGGAGGCAGAGCCTGTGGCACCTGCAAGGACATTGACCGCCACGGCCTCGGAAAACAGAATGGAGCCGGGCATATTCAGCATAGCGTTCTTCAGGAGAACAAAGCCGGGCACGATCTTGACCACGGAGCCGAAGCCCACGGCACAGGCAGTATTCATAATGGCGGGGAGAGAACCGTTGGCTCCCTCGTTGATGGCGGGAAGCAGAACCTTCAGCTGATGCACATTCATCAGGCAGGCTACCACGATACCGCCCAAAAGGGCCACGACGATGGCCTGAGAGGAGGACCAATCGGCAATGCCGTATTTCTTCAAGAGACCGGGCAGAACATTCAGCATCAGAACCACAACAAGCAGCGGAACAAGGCCGCAAAGCCAATGCCACTTGGGCTGCTCCTGATTTGCTACGGGAGACTCCTTATGCTTGGGATCCTCCACGAAATGCAGACCCTGCGCTCTGGCCTTTTTGGCACGCCACTCCAGATAGAAATATCCGGGCACGGCAACGAGGGCTGCTGCGATCAGACCCATAACGGGAGCGGCAGCGGCGGTGGTGCCGTAGTAAGAGGTGGGGATAATATTCTGAATTTGAGGGGTGCCGGGGATACAGGTCATGGTAATGCCGAAGGCACCGAAGGCAATGGCACCGGGAAGCAGGGTGCGGGGGAGATCTGCCTCACGGTAAATGGCGTAGCCCATAGGATAGACCACAAATACCACAACGAAAAGGGAAATGCCGCCGTAGGTCATCAAAAGGCAGGGCAGAACCACAGCCAGAATGGCGTACTTAGAGCCGATCAGGGAGATCAGCTTATTGGCAAGGGAGCGGGCAGAGCCGGTCAGATCCATGATCTTTCCGTAAACCGCACCCAAGAAAAATGCAGGGAACCAGGACACGATATAAGCAGCCGTACCGCCGATGTAATCCCCGAGATAGGACTGCAAAAGATCCATTCCGCCCAAAAGAGCCACCAGAGCAGCACAAACGGGGGCGACCCAAATAATAGAATGTCCCTTATAAGCAAGGAAGATCAGCAAAACCAAGCCAAGGACAATGCCGATCAAAGAGACAACTGCCGACATAAAAAAATACCTCCAAACAGATTTTTTACAGATTATACCACACTCTTTTTCAAAAGTAAACCTTTGCTACAAAATCTCTTTTCTTTTTAACGGCAAAGGCAAGTCCTTCCCTCTCCTTTTTCTCCCTTTGAAAATTGACTTTTCTCCCACGATGCACTATAATGAAAAAGCAAACGCACAAGGAGGTCTTCTTATGAACGAAACACATACCGCCCGCCTTCAAATGCTGAAAGAGCAGGAAAAGCGGGTTACAGATGCCATGGATTTTCTGTGGAAGCATCCGGAAACGGGCTACCGTGAGTGGAAATCTCAGGAATATCTTGCGGCCGAATACGAAAAACTGGGCTATACCCTGACCTACGCCGAGAACATTCCCGGCTTCTATACCGATATTGATACGGGGCGGGAGGGCCCTACCCTTCTGATTTTGGCGGAACTGGATGCCCTGTTTTGCGCCACCCACCCCGATGCCGACCCCGAGACGGGGGCCGTGCACGCCTGCGGTCACTGTGCGCAAAGCGCCTCCCTTTTGGGAATTGCCGCCGTTCTGAAGCAGCCCCATGCGCTGGACGGTCTTTGCGGCAAGATCCGCCTGATGGAGGTTCCTGCCGAGGAATGTGTGGAAATGGAATTCCGTGAACAGCTCCGCAGGGACGGCATCATCCGCTACTTTGGCGGCAAGCAGGAATTCATCGCCCGCGGCTATCTGGACGATGTGGATCTGGCTATTATGGCCCACTCCTCCAACCGCCCTGCGGGGGTGGTCACCATTGGCGGCACGGGCAACGGCTTTATGCCAAAGACCGCCGTTTTCCACGGGAAAGCCTCCCACGCCGGCTCAAACCCGCACCTTGGCATCAATGCACTCTATGCCGCTCAGCAGGCCCTGGGTGCCATGAACGCCCTGCGGGAGACCTTCCGTGAGAGTGACTATATTCGGATGCATCCCATCATTGCAAACGGCTGCGGCGCCGTCAATACCATTCCCGATACCGTGGTGCTCGAAAACGCCGTCCGTGGTGCCAGCGTGGAGGCGATCCTGCGTGAAAATCAAAAGGTCAACCGCGCCGTGGTGGGAGCCGCTCTTTCCCTTGGAGCAGAGGTGACCCTCCGTGACCGACCGGGTTATATGCCCGTCAAGACCGATATGGGAATGCGAGAGGTGGCTCTGGAGGCCTGCTGTGCCTGCTTCGGAAGAGAAAACGTGATCTATCCCAAGCCCCACGGCCCCGCCAGCACCGATATGGGCGATGTGACCACCCTGATCCCCACGGTCTATATGCTTTTGGGCGGTGCCACGGGCCTCGGCCACGGAAGCAATTATTATGTTCCCCACGAATTGGGCTTCTGCATGAACAGCGCCCGTGTCCTCTTGACCATTGCCGATCTTCTCTTGGCAAACGGTGCCGAGAGAGCAAAAAAGATCCTTTCCGAATTTCAGCCCCTCTTCCAAAACAAGGAGGAGTATATCCGTACCATGGAATCCATGGTGCTGGATCTGGAGGCCATTACCTACGGGGAGGACGGAAGCGCCGTGGTAAAGTATCAAAAGGATTGATCCGTCCCCTTCCCCCTTCTTTACATACAAAAAAGCCTAATTTGTCAAGTAGACAAATTAGGCTTTTTTGTTGGTACAGGAGGTGTCCCCTTCGTTTTGCTCTCTTGAAAAGGAAAGGAGCCAATCGTAGTTTTTGTCATCTCCGTAGACCGTGTCCCAGCAGTTATGGTCCAATTCGGGAAAGAGGATCAATTCCGCTCTTCCCCCTGCCAGATTCACCGCCTTTACCATCTGCAGGCTCTCGGAGGGATCCACCGTTTTATCCTTGAGACCGTGGAAGGCGCGAATGGGAAGATGGATCAGATTCTTGGCAAAGCCGGCGATCCCGCCGCCGCAAAGGGGCATAATGGAGGCAAACCAATCGGGATGCAGAGTGGCAAGAGCCCAGGTGCCGTAGCCACCCATACTCAGACCCACCAAATGAATACGGTTTGTATCAATATAAGGGGCGTTGCGATACTGCGAAACAAGCTCCACCAAGACTCCCATCCATTCATACCAGTTTCCTCCGGTGCAATGGGGGACGAGAACAACATAGCCTCTTTCGTCCTGCCGCTTCAAAAGATCCTGAACGCTGGAATCCCGTCCCAAGCTCTGATTTGAAATGGTACGGGAACCCGCACCGTGCAAATGAACGATCAAGGGATATTTTTTGTCCTCCCGAAACCCCTTGGGGTAAGAGATCAAATAAGGCATTCCTTCAAAAAGCTTTTCTTCCATAAAATCCTCCTCACGATTTGGCTGAATTCTTGTCATCACAAAGCCGAAAAGCAAATAAGCGGCGGTAAGCTCTCCTTGCTTTTTCGGAAAAAAGCGGCGATCGGAACGATCTGTTTTCAAACAGGCCCCGATTTACCGACAAAAGCCAAAGAAGAATACAAAGAATGATAAAGTGCGGCAAAGCACCAAAGCCAAACATCTCGATCCCAAGGAAAACGGCGCTGACGGGACTGTTTGCGGTGCAGCAGAACAGGCCCACCAAGCCGAGCGCCGCAGAAAAACCGGGATCAAGGCCCAACAGGCCCCCGAAAACACAGCCGAAGCTTGCCCCTACACAAAAGGTAGGAACGATCTCGCCGCCCTTTAATCCCGCCGATAAGGTAACGGCGGTAAAAAGAATCTTCAAAACAAAATCAAACCAATCCGCTTTTCCTTCCACGGCCAAAATCGCCATGGGCATACCGGAGCCGTTGTATCGCATATCCCCCACCATTGCGGTGAACAAAACGATGACCGCAGCGGCCGAAGCGGAGCGAAGGAGAGCGTTTGGAATAAGGCGTGCCACAAAATGACTTGTTTTGTGAAAGGCAAAGCACTGAAGCCTCCCCAATACGCCAAGCCCCAAGGACAAAACAAAAATTTTTGCCACCGTGGAAAAGGAAAAAGGATCCACCCCGCTAATCTCGGCTGTTTCTGCGGCAACTGCCAAAGCAGAAGAGACCTTTTGGGCAACCAAAGAGGAAAGAAAGCAAGGCAGAATGGCACGACCGACGGTTTTTCGGCTCAATTTGAATTCCAAAACAAACAATGCCGCCGTAAGAGGTGTGCCGAATAAGCCCGCAAATACCGCACTCATCCCGCTCAGCATCGCAATGGCTTGATCCTGCTCATGAAGTCGCAATACACGGCAAAGGGCGCTTGCCCCTGCTCCGCCCAACTGAAGCGCGGCCCCCTCCCGTCCGGCAGAGCCGCCGAACAGATGGGTGATGGCAGAGGAAACGAAGATCAGCGGTGCCGCAATGGGTCTGACGGTTTTTTTGCTTGTAAGCGAAGCGGTGATCTCATTGGTTCCGCCGAAATGCTCCATATCAAAAGCCCGATACAGCAAAACCGTAGCAATTCCGCCGACGGGCAACAGAACGACGAGCCACGGTGCCGCCTGACGAAGCCCTGTTACGAAGGACAACAAATGAGCAAAGCCTGCCCCAATGACTCCGCCGAGAGCTCCGATCAGTACCCCCAGTGCGCACCATTTTATGAGATCGACCAAGATTTTCTTATACGTTATGCTTTTCATCATTGATCTAACCTTAACAAGTAAAAAAAGAAGATTGCACCATTATAGCACATTTACTCGAAAAAGTAAATCATTCGCTGCAAAAATCCTCGAAATTCAGGGGAAATTGACACCATTCGGTCACTTTTGCTTATGCGTACATCGTGTGACGGGGAGCGCTGTGATCTATACTAACAAAAAATAGACCCATAAATGATCAAAGGCGCTCAGGCTACAATTGCCATCGGCATTAACCAAATATGAGCCTATGGACTTTGCACACTTTATCCTTCTGCTGATAGTAAGAAGAATCAAGGAATGTGTTATAATAACACAAAAGCATTGAAAGCCGCATAAAAACCGGGGTTTTCGCTGATTTTTGTTGGGCTCAATTTGCATAAATTCCGGTGAAAGTCGGCTGATTTCGACTTAAAATGCGAAGGGATGGCCGTTTTTCGCTGCTACGGTTGGCTAAAACGAAATATTCAAACGGTTACAAAGCTGTATGAGCTATAGACTGATCCGTTTATTTAAACTTGCTTTTTAAGCGGATATATGCGGATTGAATGAAACATATATTTTTATGTGTAATTTATAAGATTTCGATAAAAACTTGACTGTAATAACAGAGTGTGTTATAATAATTAAAATAATAGATGTAAGTGGAACCAGCTGTCTGCAGAGGAAGTTGGTTTCTTTTTGTTTCATAACAGTAAATTTAGGATGTATGACGAATCGATGAAAAAACAACGACTTGGGGTGTCTACGACACATATTATATTGTTGAGCTTCTTAATCGCGATATTGATAGGTGCATTGTTGCTTTCACTTCCCATAAGTTCAGCTGATGGAAAGGCAAAGCCTTTCTTAGATGCGCTTTTCACCGCAACAACCTCCACCTGTGTTACAGGCTTGGTGGTGACGCCAACCGTTACCTCTTGGAGCATTTTCGGGCAAGTTGTGATTTTGATACTGATTCAGATTGGCGGGCTCGGTGTTATCACCATTATGTCGGGACTGATGATCCTTCTGCACAAGAAAATGGGGATCGGGGACAGACTGCTCTTGCAAGATTCATTTAATCTGAATTCACTTTCAGGGCTTATTCGTTTTGTAAAAAAGGTTGTGGCAGGGACACTCATTATAGAAGGTCTCGGCGCCTTGCTGTATATAATAGTATTTGTCCCCGAATTTGGCGCCAAAGGAATATGGATATCGGTCTTCACTTCCGTTTCTGCCTTTTGTAATGCGGGTATCGATATTATTGCCGAAAACAGTCTTTGCGATTATGCGCTTAATCCCATTATCAATATTGTTACGTGTGCCTTAATTATCTTGGGCGGTATCGGTTATATCGTTTGGTGGGATGTGCTGAGAATACTAAAAAAGGCGCGAACGAAGAAAGTGAGATTTTTCAGAGATCTTACCCTGCACAGTAAAATCGCTATTACGGTAACCTTAATTTTGATTTTTGTGGGTGCAGCATTGATTTTTGCGTTTGAATATAACAATCCGCACACAATTAAAGATTATACTTTGCTACAAAAAATGGAAGTGTCCTTGTTTCAGGCGGTTACAACGAGAACCGCCGGATTTGCGACAGTACCACAGGAAAATCTTACAAATTCAAGCGCTATCGTATGTTTGCTGTTGATGTTTATCGGAGGTTCCCCCGTTGGCACAGCCGGAGGTATCAAAACGGTGACATTTGCTGTTATTATTGTGGCAGCGATTGCCTCTATTCGTAATAAAGAGGATACCGAGGCGTTTGGCAGAAGGCTCACAAAACAGGCGGTCAGCAAAGCAGTTGCCGTTACCTGTATGTCCTTTATTATTATGTTTACTTCAACGGTTTTGCTCTCTGCGGTAACAGATGCAAATGCACTCGATATTGTTTATGAAACGGTTAGTGCTACTGCAACCGTAGGTCTTACAAGAAATCTTACGGCATCTCTCGGTAGTGTTGGTAAGCTTATCATGATCATAACGATGTATCTTGGCAGAGTAGGCCCTATATCGCTCGCCGTTGCATTTAAGCGAAGTAAGGATAATCAGAATATTGTAAGAAACCCCATCGAAGAAATCAGTGTGGGATAGAAAGGGATAATTTTTATGAGCATCAATAAAACCTATGCCGTATTAGGTCTCGGCAGATACGGAAAAGCAGTTGCAGAAGAGCTTGTAAACAACGGCGCAGAGGTTTTGGCCGTTGATATCGATCAAAATAATGTCAACAATGCAATTGAAACCATACCCGTTTGCAAATGCGCCGATATTACCGAGCCGGAGGCGATGAAAAGACTTGGCATCTCCAACATTGATGTTGTCATCGTTGCAATGGCGAGCAACCTCGAAGCCAGCGTTATGGCAGTAACGCTCTGTAAGGAAGCGGGAGTACCCACCGTTATCGTGAAATGCGGCAATGAAATGCACCAAAAGATTTTAAGTCGTGTTGGTGCAGACAAAGTGATTTTCCCCGAAAAGGAATCCGGCACCAGACTTGCCAAAAATCTGCTTACATCGGGCTTTTCGGAAATGATAGAGCTTTCCGATGAGGTATCCATGGTGGAAATTGATGTAAGGGATGAATGGGTTGGTAAGACACTGATAGAACTCAGCCTTCGTAAAAAATATTCGGTTAACGTAATTGCAATACGAAACGGTGATAAAATCAGCACAACAATTGATCCTGCACTCCCTCTTGAAAAAGGAATGCAGCTTATCGTGATTGCTAACACTTTAAAACTGCAAAAATTGAAATAATGCGGTGAATGTATGAAAGAGCATCGGAAAAAATTGATTGCACCGATTGTTGTTTCGGCAATTATGGTATTGTATTATGTTGTTTACTTTGGCATTTTGATAGCGTTGTTAGATGGCATTTGGAAATGGTTGTTAGGCATTATCCCGCTTGCTCTTTCTGCTGTTATGCTCAAAGTTTGCATAGAAAGAATAAATGAAATCAAGAAAGGTGAAGAAGATGATCTTAGTAAATACTGATTACATTAGTGGCAAGGAGTTGGAAATGCTCGGACTTGTAAAGGGAAGCACCATCCAGTCAAAGCACATAGGAAAGGATATTGCCCAAAGCTTTAAAACCTTGGTCGGTGGAGAACTTAAATCCTACAACGAAATGATGAATGAGGCTCGTGCTCTTGCTACCAAGAGAATGGTTGCGGAGGCAGAAGCTCTCGGCGCAGATGCTATCGTCAATATTCGTTATGCATCCTCCGCTATTATGCAGGGAGCAGCAGAAGTTATTGCATACGGCACGGCGGTAAAATTTATCGAAGAATAATCTGTTTTGAAAAAAAGATTTGTTTTTTGAAAGAGGCGATGACCCAAAAAGTCATCGCCCTTTTCATATATAGATTTGAAAATTTAAAAACAATTGGAAATGCTACTCATAATCTCTACAAAAAATGTGATTCTAATATCACATTAAATTTGCAAAAAGAGGAGTTAATATATTGATGAAAGCAACAGGAATAGTTCGTAGAATTGAGGAATGTGGTATAATAACACCAAAGCCTAATAAACCGCATAAACACTGGGTTTTCGCTGGTTTGCCCTATTGAACACAAGCCCCTAAATTTGTGGTTTTTCGGTGGTTATCGATAAAAAACTACATATATCGATTTTTTTGAGAGCGTAATCTAAAAAGATTGCGCTTTTCTCTTGCAATTTTTAATACTATATGATAAAATAGTAAAGTAGTTAGTTTACTTATTTACTTTTTGGAGGTGATATGGTGGCTAAAACTAAATATCAGGCGGGGACATTTGGCGCATATTTTGTTGCACTCTTAAAAGAGAAACACTATACGCAAGCTCAATTTGCCGAAGATTTAAAAGTGTCCAAAACCTATCTTTTTGACATTTTCCATAATCGTATAAATCCACCCACCCCAGACAAACAAGAGCAAATTGTTACTTTACTTAAACTAAATGAAGATGAAAAACTTGAATTTTTAGATAAAGCCGCTGTTGGTAGAGGTGAACTGCCAAAAGACATCGTTGATTATCTTACCGAAAATCCAGAAGAGATTCAAAAACTTAGAGAAAGTATGAGGACATAATTATGGCAAAAGTAAGTGAAACCATAACTGAAAATATATTTAGAGACTTTTACAGAAATGATAACTTTATAGAGAAGTCAGCAATTCCTTCGGAATATGGCTTCGTTTCTAAGAACAAAACCAGCAATCAAGGTTATCCTGATTTTTTCAAAGACTTAGAAAATTATGTCATTGTGGTTGAAGCCAAAGCAACAGCACACGATGATGCCGTGGATGAAGCTAAGTTCTATATGCTCAATAATAATGTTCAAAAGGATATTATTGGTATCGCTGTGTCTGGACAAACGGAAAAGCGTCTGAAAGTAACATATTTTTTAAAATCCGCCGATGATACTTCTATTGTAGAATTTACAACCAAAAATGTTCTCCTGTCTTTGAAGGATATGGATAGGATGTATCGAAAAGAAAAATATGGCGAGATGACTTCAACTGAGAACCTCGTTTTGGTGCTGAAAAAACTGAACAAGCAGTTTAACGATGACTCCAAGGTGCGTGATACAGACAGAAGCTTGTTTTTTTCAGGATTGATGATTGCTTTGACAAACAACAACTTCAGAAGCACATATAAGGGTATTCAAGCTCCGTCTGAAGAAGAAGTTGCAGGCAAAAAAGTAAAAATACTGGAATCGCATAATTTGAATGAAGCTATCCTTAGTGCAATTGCTACACAGTTGGAGAGTAAAATCAATAATCTGTCAAAAGAATATAGCTGGAGAGATAAGTTCTCTTTTATAAAAAACATTGACTATTCTTTGATAGAATACAAAAAAATAATCACCACCATTGAAAACGAGATTTTCAAGCCATTCCAAAATGATGAAAAGCAAGATATTTTGGGGAGAGCGTATAAAATCTTTCTGTCACGAGCAGGTAAGGTTGATAACAAGAATATTATTCTTACCCCCGACCACATCAAAAGTTTAATGGTCAAACTTGCAAGATTGAATAAGGACGATGTGGTATTGGATACCTGTACGGGGTCGGGTGGCTTCCTTATGGAATCGATGGAAACAATGATTGAATTAGCAAAAGGAGACCCGACAAAAATCAAAGAAATTAGAGAAAATCAGCTGATTGGCTTTGAAATTGACTCTGTACTATTTGCTCTTGCTTGTTCTAATATGTTTTTACATGGAGATGGACGGACTAATCTTATTTATCGTAGCAGCCTCTTGGAAAGCAAAAGTCAAGGTAGCGTTATAAATAGCAATGATGAAGAATTGCTGTCGTATATAAAGAGCTATAAGCCAACGAAAATCATTATTAACCCTCCGTATGAAAACAATAACTCAATAAAGTTTGCTATCCAAGCTATTGAATACTTAGAGCCAAATGGAAAGTTAATAATGATTATGCCGACACCTACCCTAACGCATAATCAGAATGGACTTACCGAGAAACTACTTGAAGAAGCAAAGCTGGATTTCGTAATCAAGATGCCAACGAAGCTATTTACCGAACAAAAAAGAACCGTGAATACATCGGTATTTGGTTTTACAAAGACCCCTCAAAATCAGAATGATGAGGTGTTGTTTTACAATTTGGAAGATGATGGTTTTGTGAGTATCCAACATAAAGGCCGAGTAGATAAAAAGAACGGTTGGAAAGATTTGGAGCAAAGCATTTTAGACACCATTTCTAATTCGCGTGAAATCGAGGGTGTTAGTCAGAAAAAGAAAATATATAAAGATGGTGTTCTAAATTGTGCTGGTATTCAGAAAAAGCGTACCAGCAACTATGAGATGGTGAAAATCGGAACATTGTTTGAGATAGACCGTGGTAGCTTACAAAGCGAAAAAAGCGAAGACGGTGAATACGATTTTGTTACTGCTTCTGCTGAATGGAAGACGCATATTGAATACACCCATGAATGTGAAGCTATCGTTTTCGCATTTGGTGCTGGAGGTTCTTTGGGAAGAACTCACTATGTAAATGGCAAGTTTATTGCCAGCAACTTGTGTTTTATTCTAACACCAAAAAAAGATTCGGGGTATGATATTGATATGCAGTTCTATAATAGCTATTTTGCTGCTATTAGAAAACAACTTGTGTCTGATTTGGCAGATGGCACATCAAAGCTAACTATAGGCGATACCGACTTAAAAGAATATTACATAGATTATATACCATATGATAAGCAACAGACTTTTGTGAGTGAGAGTCTGAGGAAGGTAAATAACCTAAAACAACGCCTTGCAAAGGCAGAAGAGAATCTTGATAAACACATTTTAAGTTTGGTCTAATTTTCATTAAATCACAGTATAAATCTCCTTGTTTTACAGATACTAACAGTACAAATTTGTAAAGCAAGGAGATTTTGTATATATTATGAAAGCAACAGGAATAGTTCGTAGAATAGATGCTCGCGGTATAATAACACAAAAGCCGTTAGAGCCGCATAAACAAAGGGTTTTCGCGTGATTTTGTCCAAAAAATAAATTCGAGATCCAGCCTCTTTCGCTTTTTAATACGCAAAAAAGGAGGCGAAATCGTTAATATACGGGATTTCAATTGACTGAGTCCCCTGTCACAAATAAAGGCCGAATGGGTATAAAAGCTCATTCGGCTTTTATAATATAAACTGAAAGGAAAAAGGAAAATGTTAAAAACGAATTATCCACAAAATTTAGTAGAGGTTGTATTGGGTCATCCAAACAACGATGTAGACAGACGAGGTCTTGCCGCAGGTGTTGCCGTTGCAATGATAACGCTCGGTGAGCGCTTGGGAGAAATCATCAGACTGAGATATGGCGCCGGTCATTCTTATGAGGTGTTAAGCTCAATGATGCACTTACCTGCGGAGGAAATTGAGAGACTTGAAAAAGTCGCTATTAAGAAGCTGCAAGAACCGCAGAGAAAAGATTTCTTTGAAAAAGGAATTGTGGCTCGCCTTGGAGACGGCGATTTTTCAGAAGACTATAAAAAAGGGTTTGCGAAGGGTTACTTACAATATCTTGAGGATCAAAATGAGTATGTAAGTAATCCTTTGGCTCGTATCGAATTTGACAATCCGGATCTGGAAACAATGCTTGACATTTCTCATTTGGGGATTTCAGATAGAGCTGTGGCCTGGCTGCATTCCATCGGTGTAACCACAATTGAGAAATGTATGGGTGTTACCAATAAGCAGCTTCTTTCTATTGATGTTAGAGATTCGGATCTACTTATTGAGATCGCTCATAAGTTAAATGAATATGGAATCCATTACAGCGACTGGGACGATTTTCTATAATCGTCCCTATTTCTATTTCAGGAGGTTTTTATGAGAGAAGGTGTACTTATTTATGACCACGAGAGTGGTCGGATGGACATTCGATTTGACTTGCTGGACTACTATGGTGGATTGCACTGTGGTGAGCCGCTTGAGGTCAAGATCGGAGATGTGTGGGTTCCAACCACAATTGAGCTTGGTGACTTTTGGTATCTAAAAGGAGTTTACCTCGCGAAGCTGAACGGCTTACACGTAAGAATTAAAGATTGAGGGTATTCCCTCGCCTACAAACTGAAGAAAGGAGTTGTCCCTTATGAAATGCTTAATGAAGTATCAATGGGTAAAGTTGCCTCGCAACCACCTGCCTGAGGGCAAAGGCGTAATGGGCGCCTGGGCGAAGCTGGCGTCTCGTGCTGCGTTCCGTAAGGGACAAGCCTCTTATTGCGGCCATATTAACGCTGTAAGACCAGGAATGTGGTCAGGTGGTGTTGTGGGGCTAAAGAGCATTCTCGGCCTCAGAAGCCGCGCACAGAGCCTTGAGACGCTTAATAAACTGTCTGAGCTTGGGTTTGTCAGTTATAAGCTCGACAGCAAGACAAAGAAACTCAATTATGAAATCAAGGATTGGGTTATCAACTGTTCCGGAGCTGAGTGCATAGATGGGACAGTATATGCCACAGAGGGTTATGGCTTCCTCTGCCTCCCTCGTGGCATCACAGACAGACTTGTACAACAGAATTATGTATTTGAGGAAGCAGACGCATGGCTTGACCTCTGGTGCCACACGGTATCCGAGGACGAGAACAATGCGTTTTCTTTTTTGGCACCGACAATTCAATTTGGCAGATACGGTGCCATTATGACTTTGGAAACCCTGGGCCGACGTTGGAACTGGGAGAAGACTAAAGTGTGGCGCTTTTTCCAAAAGTATAGGGATGCTTTTGTGCTGCACCGTCTTCCCGGAGCTTACGGCTGTCTCATTTTTAATATGCTGTATCCCACAGATACAGAGGTTTCATTACCCGAGTCTGAGAAAATTGAGCGTATAATTGCCGAAATACGCATTTTGGGAAAGAAAACGCAGAAAGTGGGCTCTGATAGCGAACATATCGGCAGACTCATTGCCCTTTACAGCTATCAGCTTATTTCCGAATGTGCTTTTGAACCTGAAGAAACGGTATCGCAAAATCGCGTTGCACTTTTCGACGTATATAAATTACGCGCGTATTTTTCTCACTCGAATTGTAAGAACTGTATATATGACTGCAGGAGTAATTATATATACCCTCCTGTAGTTGAAGATACGAGTAAAATCCGTGGGCCATGTGCGCCCGTGGATATAACCCAAATAGCAAAGGAGATGTTTACATATGAGCCCGAAACCGGACGAAAACTCGCTGTATGAACAGCAAGAGAATAAAATACTTCAGCAGTCAGACGCTTTTATCTCACTTCTTACAAAGCGTGGGATATTGGGTGATCACGAGATCGACAACACGAGAGTTCGCAATGCCCAGCAGAAAAGACGCAGAACTGCTTTCCACAACACGCAGGTTCTTCTGCAACATTACCGTTCTTTCAAGTGGATCCTTGAGATGATGCCGGAAACCATCGCTGAAGAACTGGACAAACCGTTTGAAGGGATCGATATGCTGCTTGAACACGTAGATACCGAGCTTGCCCTGGGCAATAAAAAGCTGGCAGGACGATTGGAAGGCGTAGAAAAGTCAAGATTGCTGATTGATAAGCTGGAAATGGCCTTGACCGTGCTCAAACAAAAGCCTGGCAATGGTGAGCGCCTGTATGAGCTGATTTATCTCACATATCTGGGACCGGAAAGGTACTTTCACACTGAGCTGCTTGAAAAGCTTAAGATGTCATCACGAACCTATTACCGTCTTCGTCAGCAGGCAATCACAATTCTTTCAATTCGTTTGTGGGCAGCCCCCATCGCAGAGGTTGATATGTGGTTCGATATTCTCACATTGATGGAGAATTTAGACTGACTTTTAGGGGTGCCTATTTCGTGCCTATTTTTTGCCTATAAAAAGACGATTTTTTGCCGATGACAAGGGAATGTAAATGTGCTATACTTGTATCGTGCAAAAGTGTAGATAGACACGGGCACGGTATAAATAACGTCTTGAGAACTTCACTCTCCGAAGTTTTTAAGGCGTATTTTTTATGCCATTTTTCGAAAGGAGGTACACAGGCATGGTAAAGAAACTTAGACTGGGCGGAACCCAAATTAAATCCGCTTACTGGACGCTCGTCGGTATGGCATCGGCTATGATTTGGTCGTTGCAGCCGGTTATGGCCGATACTATCTGGGATCGTTTCTCAACGATCATGCAGGATATTTACGGTCAGATTGTTGCGATCAGTACCATTGTGGCAGTCACGGTGGGTGCCATTGCCCTGATTATCCGAATGGTTTCGCGTAATCAGCGTGCAGTGGACGAAGCAACCCAGTGGCTTAAGAGAATTGTTATCACATGGATTATCCTGAACTCTCTTGGCTTCATCGTTGCTTACTTACAGCCTCTCATCGCCGGCGGTAATTACAACGCAGGCGGCGGTGGCGGAACAGCCATCTAAGTATCCGTGTCAAGCAGGAATGGAGGTGAACACATATGCTTGACTGGATTTTTGAAGGGATAATCACATGGGTCAGCAGTGTTGTGACTGATCTTATGGATGCCGTATCCGGATTGTTCCTTCAAGCGCTTGGAACAGATATGACAGCGATGGAAGAATATTTCCCGTTTGTCACAAAGGCGTTTACAGTCATGCAGTACACAGCATGGGCTATACTCTTTTTGATTACGGTCTGGCAGCTGTTCCGTATTTTCGGCGGACCATTAACTGATGCGGAAAACCCGTGGGCACTCCTTGCCCGAAGTGCATTGATGGCACTGCTTATCGGTTATGCGAAGCCTATCTTTTCAATGGTGCTCAATATTGCCAGGGCACCGTATACAGCCCTGATGGACATTCAATTAAGTGCAGAGGATTTCACCTTTGCGGGAATTGAGGCAATGCTAATGAACGGATTGACGACGCTCATCGCCACGATATCCGTTGTTGGATTATTGCTCCTTGTTATTTTGGAACTCTGTCTCGGTTGGAACTATTTCAAACTACTGCTTGAAACAGTAGAACGGTATATCGTAGTCGGAGTGCTCTGCTATACCTCGCCTCTTGCATATTCCATGGGTGCCTCTAAAGCAACGACACCGGTGTTCAGAAGCTGGTGTCGTATGGTCGGATCACAGATGTTGTTGCTCGTGATGAACGTATGGTTCCTGAGAGGTTTCAACTCCTCGATGGGTGCCTACATAGGAAACGGCGGCGCACTTTCAACAGGACAAGGAAGCGTATTCCTCTGGATGTTCTGTGCGCTCGCTTTCCTCAAAACCGCCCAGAAGTTTGACTCCTATCTTGCATCGATAGGTCTCAACGTAGCTCAGACCGGCTCCGGCATGGGAATGGAGCTTCTGATGGCAGCACGCGTCGTTACAGGCGCTGTTGGCGGAGGAATGAGAAGTGCTGGTCGAGTCTTCGGCGGTGGTGCTGGTGCTACTGCCACAGGTACCGGTGCTGCAGCAACTGGTTTTGCAGGAGGATTTGCCAATATGTTCAAGGGTAACTCCTACGTGCGAGATGCAGTTGTTAATGGCGGTCAGAGAATGGGCGCTGGCGGAACGATTGGTTTTGTCGGTCGTACATTCGGTGGAATCGCCGCAAGAAACGGTGCTCAACTTACGGGCGACTCTATTTCGTCCGTTGCATCAAGACCCCCTGCTGTGTCCGGTTCGATAGCCGGAGATATTGCAGACAGAAGCCTTGGAAACTATATGCCGCATCTTAGCGGAATGCAGGTTTCCGGCACCGAAATCACCGGTGGTCAGATTACTGCCAAGGTTGTTGGTGCAGATGGCAAAGAAACCTCTGTCGGTCTTTACAGCACAGGTCAATTTGAAAAGCCTGAAGGTCCTTACTCAATGGTTACGGCCTCTGACGGAAGTCAGTGGTATCAAATTGCCAATGGTCCTGGTGCAGGAGCATTCTATGATGCACCTCAGTTCAATGGAGCTGTTGGAGAAGCTGCTATGGTCGCTGCCACATTCCCGGATGCAGCTGAAGGCACAACTCTGAGAACAGTTGATGACGGTGTCATCGAAGCCACACAGGGCGGTCATAGCTCGATGTGGTACAACAGCGCGTACTACGATGAACCGGATGCGCCTCATACCATTATGCAGGCGTCCAATGGTGTTGAGTGGTATGCAATGCAGCAACACGCTGAAATGCCCGGATTTGAGCCGGGAGACGAAGCACAGGCATACAATCAAGCTACATTCCAAAGCTTTATGCCTGGATACGATCAACAGGTTTACTCGGTCGATGGCTCTCAGAGAGCCGAAAACGGCTACTTTGAAGTTCGACACGAGAATGGCTCCGGCACGATGTTCTACGATACCTCTCAGTTTGCTCCCCCACGTGGAGATTATCAGGTATATGAGGATGTCAATGGAAGCCAGTGGTATGCAATTCACGGTGAGGCTGCTGTGGAGCGCAAACCTGTCTTCGAAAACGGAAAGCCCGTTTATGATGGAGACAATGTACGCACGGTCAATACAGAGACCGTCAGGTACAAAACAACTCCTTCTCGTTATGCAGAGCCCGAAGTCCGCGATGGCGAAAGCAAAGCACCGAGAAGAAAACGCTAACATAGGCGACAGCCGAATCGGACTCTTTTCCGGTTCGGCTGTTTGCTTATCTAAATTTGAAAACAATACTGCCAATGCAGTTGAATATAGGAGGTGCAGATAATGGCAGAACCGAATAAACAACAAATCGGTGACGGCGCCGATAATTATGGTGCCGCAGCGCAAAATGCCGCCAAAGCCGCGAAATCTGCGGCAAATGCGGGTAAGGAAGCAACCAAATCCATTGTACAAAATGCGGCCGCAAAGGGTGCTGAAGCTACTGCCAATGCTGCAGCTGCCACCGTTAAAGCCGGTGTTGAAGGCGGAAAAGCTGTTGCAGAGGTAGCCGCAGGTACAGCATCCGGTGGACCTTGGGGAGCCATCATCGCGGCAGCCTGGGCTATGAGACACACACTGTTCAAGATCCTGTGTGTTGTCTGCCTTTGTGTTGTATTCCTTGTCGTGCTTATAGTAGAGCTCCCCGGTATTCTAATTAACCGGGCTTTAGGACTTGATGGTAGTGAGCCTAACGAACAGGTTACTATTATGACCGTGTATGAGACTGTGACGGATGTTATTTCCAACATCATAGGGCTTGGATATGACTCATCCATGACGCAGGTCGAAACTCTGATTGCCGATGGTGGATATGATTACGAGCTTTCAATGAATTCTCTTGTGAATCACGCACAGAGCTCGGCTGGATACGACGTTGCTTATATTATGTCAGCATATTCAACCTCGGTTGATCAGCTTAGTGCAAC
Organism: Eubacteriales bacterium; assembly: GCA_045543495.1. Classification (GTDB taxonomy): domain Bacteria; phylum Bacillota; class Clostridia; order Oscillospirales; family SIG627; genus RGIG5579. Next base: position 23,764 of record JAZQMO010000029.1, read on the forward strand.
CGACAGTGACCTGGAGGCAAAGCTATCGGGAGTATCCGGTAATATGTTTCCGGTAACGTCGGTAGAAAAGGAAAACGAGGTTATCACCCCGGTTACGTACTACACCTACAAGCCGGTAACAATGACAGTTGTGACAAGGGTCGTTCAGACCGGAACGATAAACGGTGTTCCTCAATACCGATATGAAACGGCTGAGAAGACCTACTATGTGCAGGATGAAGAAAAGACTTCCGATGTTGCAGTTGAAGTTGACGCTTATTCCGCCGTGTCCGTTACACTTCCTGTGTATTCGGGTGGTTCCATTACCGGCACACGTACAGCGGTCTATTATCAGTCCATCGGGAAACAGACCCTCACACCGACAAAAGAAGTCGTTAAGTATCTTGAATGCACCATTCATCCTTTCGATAACTCGGTGATCTCCAGTGCCTTCGGGCTGGATCTGAATGCAGAGTACAGTCAGTTTGGCACAACTTATGGTCAAGTCATCGACAGTCGCGCTCAAGCATTGAAAATGACCTTGTATGGTACTGCCACAAACGGCAGCGCAGTTCCTCTTACCGATACCGAACTCATCGCATTCCTGGCAAGACAGAATTGCAGTGAAACCAGAAAGCATATCGTGAAGACAGGACTTTCCCTTGTAGGCAAGGTTCCTTATTTCTGGGGTGGCAAATCGGCTGCTGGTTGGAACGATGAGTGGAATACTCCAAAGCTGGTAACAGCGGCAGGCTCTACCACAAGCGGAACCATTCGCCCCTTCGGTCTGGATTGCTCAGGCTTTACCGACTGGACATATAAGACAGCCGTTGGTGTCAGCCTTTACGGTGGTACTTGGAGCCAATGGGATGAATCTCATGCTATAACAGCCGCCGAACTTCTTCCGGGAGATCTCGGCTTTTTAATGGATGCGGACGGTCAAGGATGGAACCACGTACTTATCTTCGCTGGATACGGTGAAAACGGAGAGCGTATGTGGGTGCATTCCTCCGGTGGCGAGGGTGTTATCCTCAACACACCGAGTTATGAAGCATCCCTATCACTTCGCAGACCAAACGAAGTAGACTTTGATGACTAAGGAGGACGTCAGATGGAAGATAGAGAATTTGATAATGTCTTTTCTATACCGGCGAACTACACCGATTCGGGTAAGATCCTCGGCGGTATGCTCGAACCGAGAAATGCAATTGAAGCAGTCATTCTGCTTGTGATTGTCGGATACCCCGAGCTGATGTGGATCCCTATGCCGTCAACGATCCGCATCGTTGTTATGACGGTAACACTGATTCCTCTTGCTGTTGTGGCAATGATGGGAATTGACGGTGATTCGTTATTCCAGTATTTAGGACATATCATCTATTACTTTTTTAACCGAAGAAAACTAACATTTAGAAGGGTGGGATACAAATATGACCCAGCACAACTCCGGAAAAAGAAAAAAGGCAAAAAGAAAACCGGAAAAGCTTGAGTTCGTACAGGACTTTATACCAATCAAGGATCTGCGCCACGGTATCATTCAGACGACCGATGGCAGATATATTAAAATCCTTGAGATTGAACCAATCAACTTTATGCTTCGCTCGGATGATGAGCAATTCAGTATCATCTCAACCTTTGCAAGCTGGCTGAAAATCTCACCGATGCGATTACAATTCAAATCTGTAACCCGAAGAGCCGATTCCGATAAGCACGTAGCAATGGTGCGTGAGGAGTTGGAAAACGAACCGAGTGCAGAGTGCCGACGTCTTGGAGACGACTATATCAGTCTCATCAAGGATGTCGGAAGCCGAGAAGCGTTAACCAGACGCTTCTTTTTAATATTCCAATATGAAGAACTCAGGCGTAATGAGACCGAGGACTTTGCTCAGATCTACGGGGCAATGCAAACGGCGGAACAAAACGCCCGAGCTTATTTTATGCAGTGTGGCAACTCCATATTGCAGCCTGAGGATCCCGATGAAGCAACAGCCGAAATCCTATATATGTTCTTTAACCGTCGTTCCTGTGTGGATGAGCCCTTCTCTTCCAGAGTGGAAAGAGTTGTGGTTGATACGATGGCAGCGAAGAACAAGGTCATCGGCATTGATGAAGTACCACACATTCGTTTTTCTAACTTCATCGCTCCAAGGGGTATTGACTTAAAGCATCACAACCACGTGATTATGGATGGCCTTTATTACTCCTTCCTTTTTATCAAGGGTGATGGATATCCAAGCCGTGTGCGTGCCGGTTGGATGAGCTCGCTGATCAATGCCGGCGAAGGGGTTGACATTGACGTATTCCTACGGCGAGAAAACCGAAGCAAAACTATTGATAAGGTCGCTCAACGTATCCGACTCAACCGAACCAAAATCAAGAGTATGCAGGATACAAGCACAGACTACGAGGAGCTTGCAAACTCCATTCAGGCCGGTTATTACATCAAGCAAGGCATTGCCAACTATAACGAAGATCTGTTCTATATGTCAGTTTTCATTACGATATCGGCAAAGACCTATGAGGAGCTGATGTGGCGAAAGCAGCAAATGACAGATATGCTCAAGTCAATGGATATGTACGTCAGTGATTGTTCCTTCCAACAGGAAGCAGCACTTCGTTCGGTAATGCCGTTTTTGAAGGTTGCTCCATCCCTTGAAAAGAAGGCACAGCGAAACGTGCTTACCAGTGGTGCAGCATCTACCTATATGTTCACAAGCTATGAGTTATCGGATGATACCGGCGTATTGCTTGGCATCAACCGTCATAACAACTCGCTGTGCATTGTGGATCTGTTCAACACTAAGAAAAATAAAAACGCCAACCTGAATCTTATTGGTACCAGTGGCGCCGGCAAAACATTCACGCTGCAGCTTCTTGCTTTGCGTATGCGAATGCGCGGTATTCAGTGTTACATTATGGCGCCCATCAAGGGCCACGAGTTCCGCAGGGCTTGTAATGCTGTCGGTGGTCAGTTCATCCGAATTGCCCCTGGTTCTCCTCACTGTATCAACATTATGGAGATCAGACACACTATGGCACCGGAAATGGAACTCATTGACGCTATGGATTATGTGGAGCTTGGCTCAATGCTGGCAAACAAGATTCAGCAGCTTATGATTTTCTTCTCTTTGCTTATCCCCGATATGACCAATGAAGAAGAACAGCTTCTGGATGAGGCACTGATCAAGACCTATGCCGAGTTCGGTATCACCCACGATAACGATTCGGTATATGAGGATATTTCAGTTAGTCCTCCGATTATGAAACAAATGCCTATCCTAGGCGACCTTCACAAGCACCTGCTTGACAATCCGATGACAGAACGAATCGCTGTTATCGTGAGCCGATTTGTTACCGGCTCTGCGCAGTCGTTCAACCGTCAGACAAACGTGGATCTGTCAAACAAATACATTGTATTCGATCTTTCCGAGCTGAAAGGAAAGCTCCTTCCTGTTGGAATGATGATTGCTCTTGACTATGTATGGGACTCCATCAAGGCGGACCTTACAAAGAAGAAAGCCGTTATGATCGATGAGATATGGAAGCTCGTCGGCACCAGTTCCAACAAACAAGCCGCAGAGTTCTGCTTGACCATTTTCAAAACTATTCGTGGTTATGGTGGCGCTGCTATATCTGCTACCCAGGACCTCAGTGATTTCTTTGGTCTTGAAGATGGTAAGTACGGTCGAGCTATTATCAATAACTCGAAGAACAAAATCATCCTCAACCTTGAACCCGATGAAGCAAAGTATGTTCAGGATGTTTTGAAACTCACTAAGACCGAGGTTCAATCTATTACACGCTTTGAGCGTGGCGAGGCACTGATTTATTCCAACAACAATAAGGTTCCTGTTTTGGTGAAGGCATCAAAAGCAGAGCACGAGATGATTACTACCGACCGTGCTGAGCTTGAAGCAATCCTTCGTCAGAAACAGCAATCTCATACGCAATCCGAGTAAAATACGCATTTCAAATAAAATACGCACAAGGAGGTGTTCAAAATGCTGTTACAGGATGAGCAATACATTATCAAGTGGCTGTCCCAGTACGGCGCCCTTTCCAAGATCCAAGTAAGAGGACTTCTGCAGAAAAGCGAAGATGTCACCCGTAAGATTATCAAGGGACTCAGAAATCAGAATAGAGTGTTTCATATTTCCGATGGCTACTATGTAGGACTTGACCCCATAAGTAAACCGGATCCGAGATTATCCATTGCAATATGGGTGCTTCTCAAATTCGTCGATAAAGTTGACCCGATGAATCATCACCCTGCCACATATCCCTCGCAGATATTTTTCCTGAAGGAAGATGTGGGATATGAAATAATCGTTATTTACGACGGTGAAGAAGACCGAATGAGACTTCTTCAAACCGAGGAAGATAAGAAGTTTATCATTGTTGTTTCAAACCCTTCGAGAATTTCCAAGCTCCGCCTTCCTGATGCGCCGTGCTTGTTTGCCACGGTAGATTTTGAGGGCGAGGAAATCCCGGAGGTTCATTTCTTTACAGAGGAGGCGCTTGAAGATGGATAAAACAAATTCCGTTATAACGACATTAGATAAAATTGATGCCGGTATCAAAAGAATGAAGGAACACTCGGCTGCAGTTCGATGGTTCCTGGATGCAGATAATCCGTTCAGCGCCTATGACAAAGCGTTGAAGCTTGCGGCTCAGGCAGAAAAGACTACACTTCTTACCAGAGTGCTTCCTGCCTATACCGGAAACCCGCGATGCTTTGATGATATGGAAGTTGTAAAAAAGGAAAGCATTCCTGTCGAGGTTGGGTTCACAGCAGAAGGTTATTTCTGTGTGAGAATGCCAGCACTGCTTCCCAAAAAAGAAAGTGGCACTGTTGATTACATTCGCGGGTATATGTACCCGGCATTGAAGAGATTCTTCGATGGTAAGAATCCTGTGCGATATCGAGACTGTGTTTTGGTATTCAGGCATGTCAACAGCAGAGACCGACCGGAGCGCCGAATGAGAGACCACGACAACTACGAAGTGAATGCAGTTGCGGATATCATTGCTCTGTATGTCTTGCCTGATGATCATCCGAAGGTTGCCTCGCATTACTATTGCAGTGCGGAAGGCCCGAAGGACAGAACGGAAATCTACGTGGTCCCGAAACACGATTTCCCAATGTGGTTTGTGGAAGAAAAAACACTACCGGATAAGGGGGTTAAGCTCTATGAAAACATTATTTGCGGGGCTTAAAAACAACTACGAAAATCAAAAATTTTTCTCGCGAAAAAAACAGAGTAGTTCCGAAACCTCTGAAACCCTTAGAAAATCAAGGCTTTTTCGAAGGTCGAGCAGCGAAAATTGCGTTAAAGAGAGCAGTCATGTTATCGCAAAATGCCGCAACTCGACTTTTCATCGCCGATGATACAGTTCTTCCCCGGCAGTCAGGTCTGGCAGCTCATCACTGTTCTTTCACTCGTTGGTGAATATCCCAATTCTCAACGCCAACTGCTCGGTGATAAAGAGAACCTGAGACTACTCATCAATAAAGCTCTCCAGACTCAAACGTATCGAAACCGACTGACCGGCGATACCATGACTTGCAAACTCCTAACCGTATCCGGAAAAGGAGCGAGCAAAACCATCCGCTTTTTCAAAGGCGCTTTACCCATACTGACTTGGCTTCACCCTGATGCTTACGAGCACTATATGGAAATCACACGAAACCATACTTTTCCCGGCAGCATCAAGAATAAGGACCGAAACCACCGCATAGCCGAGGTGCTGGCAATGTGCATGAGAGCCGGAATCGAAGTAAGACCCTATATGCTTCCGAAGTTCCAGTTCGAAAAGCTTGCTCCTGTCAGACTCAGCGAAGCGAGTATGTACCTGGCGAAGGACCTAAAGAAACTCGGCGAGATGGAGTTCAACAAAACAATGTTTACTCGAATGGTTGGTGCTTTATTCACAGGTGTTGCCTGTTATGCAGCATACAATACACGGAACGCTGTTATGAAATGGAGTGGCGGTGGAGAAATTAAGACCAGCCAAAGCCTGACCGAAATAGCGAGACTCAATGCCGGCGTGAGAAATGTTACGTCGGCAATTCTTTTTGGTCAGTCTGAGGACATCGCCTTAAAGACTCTTTTAGAATCCGACACTTCCCCAAAGGCACAGAATCGTTTCGATAACATTTACCGTCGAATTTATTTTATTCCCATGAACGAATTCGGCATTCAGCAGTTACGATTCTTCTCCGTACCAGACTGGAAAGAACAACTGCTTGATATCTTGTTCGACCCTGAGGAGCGCTCATATAACCGAGGGGCTTTTGAATATGACGCGTACATCGACGGCGTCTACATTTATTCGCATCTGGATAGCGATATTGCCAGACTGATTCGCTTTAAGCCATACGCTGTAAGTCACAGCAAGAGATGCGAAGTTTTATGCTTCCATCACCAGATGCCATTCCTCCGGAAATACTTGGGCCAGGATGTCAAACTCAAACTGATCGACATCAATTCGGTGGAAGATGAGCTTGGCCCGGAACGGAGGAATCTATTTGAAAGATAAACGACGACTCATCGGTATTATCCTTGCAGCTGTCATTGGTCTTTTGGCGCTTCTCTATTTAGGAGGCGTGCTCTCGCAGGTGTTTACCAACTACTCAGTCTGGATGAGCACCGGAGGTCTAACCGGACAGGCAATGATGAAACCGGTGAATATGAACCCACTGGTTTGCATACCGCTTGCTTTTACCGGCAACGGACTCAAAGGTATCCTGGGCATCGCAGTTATCTCGGGAATCATCTATCTGATGTACCGCCTTTACAATCGGTTTGACGGAAAACAAAGAGATCCGCGAGGCTTCACAAAGAGCGACAGCGGTATTTACGGTACGGCAAACTGGATGGACGAAAAAGAGATGCAGGAAGTATTGGAGATATCTCCCGTGGGCAGCGCCGAAGGAACAATCCTTGGTGAGTATAAGGGAAAAGCCGTTTGTATGCCGAAAGACACGAGACTCAATCGTCACATTGCCATCTTCGGTGCATCTGGTACCATGAAATCCCGAGCTATCATCAGGAACGCGTTGTTCCAGATCATCAAGCGAGGCGAATCTGTCATACTGACCGACAGTAAATCCGAGATGTATACGGATACGTCGGAGCTGTTCCGACAGGCCGGCTATGATGTTAAGGTATTCAATCTCGTGAACCCTGAGCACGGTGATTCCTGGAACTGTATGTCAGACTTAAACGGCGACACCCTGATGGCACAGGTTCTGACCAATGTCATTATCGGTAACACCAGTTCCGGTAAGGGAGATCACTTCTGGGATAACGGTGAAGGAAACTTGCTGAAGGCACTAATCCTTCTGGTAGACCAGGATAGAACCCGCACCCCTGATATGAAGCATCTCACTGCAGTATATCAGCTGCTCACCCAGAACTCAGAACGACAGCTCACCGCAATGTTCGAAAAGCTTCCCTTGGACCATCCGGCGCGAGCTCCATACAACCTGTTCGCCCAGTCTAGCGATACGGTGAAATCCGGAATCATATTGGGCCTTGGAACGAGACTCCAAGTGATGCAGAACCAGGCGGTGCAGCGTATCACAAGTCAGTCAGATATTGATCTGACAGCACCTGCCAAACGCAAGTGTGTATACTACATCATTCTAAGTGATCAGGACACCACGATGTCCTTCCTGTCATCGCTCTTCTTCAGTTTTATGTTTATAAAGCTGAGCAGGTACGCTGATATGCAACCCGAGGGACGGTGCCAAGTCCCAGTTAATCTGATCCTGGATGAGTTTAACAATGTTGGACGCATCGGTGGCGCTGAGGACGGTTCCGACTTCGCTCGCTCGCTATCCGTTGTCAGATCCAGAGACATTCGAGTAATGATAGCAGTGCAATCACTTGGACAGCTGCAGAATCGTTATCCGAATAACCTTTGGTCAGAAATCGTTGGCAATATGGACATCCAACTCATGATGGGTTGCTCTGATGATGTATCGGCTGAGTTCTTCTCAGCTCGGTCTGGAGATATGTCAGTTCAAGTCAATACTACCATGACGGTCCGCCAGACAATTGCTCTGGCACAGGTCATTCCTCAATACCGACGTATGGAAGGACACGGTCGCAGGCGCCTACTTACTCCGGATGAGGTACTGAGATTACCAAACGAAGAAATGCTATGCATCATTCGCGGTCACAACGTACTGAAGCTGGATAAGCTCGACTATACCAAGCACCCAATGTCCAAGAGGATTGTTCGAAAATCCATTATGGATTATAACCCTGCTCCTCCCGTAACTCAGTCTTACAATACTGAGCCTGTACAGGAAGAGCCCCCGAAGAAAAAGTCATCGCGTAAACGCAATCTATACAGCTCGGCACAGCCGCCGACTGAATTCTAAGTAAGGAGGTTTTACACAATGGCAAAGAAAAAAGAAGTTCCTGTTGAGGCTGTCGAACAGGAAGCAATGCACCAGACTGATGGTGTTCAGGTGGACAATGAGCCCGTCCCGGTAAAGTCTTCTGAAAAAAAGACTTCATCCAAAGCGGCTCCCAGGACCGAGAAGAAAACGGTAAAGAGAACCCGCAAGACAAGCAATCCGGGAAATGATTCGGAGACAGCAAAAGCCGAATCTCCCAAACCGAAAGCGGAAACGAAACCTGCAGTGAGGCGTGATCAGGAAACTCCTCGTGTTGTCTCCATCGATGAGAAAATCAAGGTGATAACCAATGAGAGTGAGAAGCAGAATATGCTGCTCGATTTACTTGAGTCTCTCAGAGCAGGCCGCATCCTGACCGATATGATTCAAGGCGTCGAAATGTATGGCGACGAGCCGTGTGCAGTCCTGTACCACGGTGAGTTTAAGGTAATCATCCCCGGCAAGCAACTTATCGAGCCTCCGGAAGATACCCGTGGCCAACCGGAAAAAGAGATCTACCGATACTTGGTAACAAAGCGACTCGGTGCTGAGGTGGATTACGTCATCAAGGGCGTTGATCAGAAAGCCGACGTTGCCGTCGCCAGCCGACTCGAAGCAATGTACCAAAAGAGGCGTGCCTACTACACTGGCACAGACCGAAACGGAAATCGTCTTCTTTACGAGGGCGCACTGGCGGAAGCGCGTGTCACATCCGTCATCAGACCGGGAATGTTTGTGGAGCTGTTCGGTGTTGACACCTATGTGCCCCTGAAAGCACTCAGCTATCAGCGTTGGGCAGATGCGTGCGAGCACTTCCAACCTGGAGACCGAGTTATCGTAAAGATTATGAAGCTCGAACGTATAAACCGAACCAATATCAAGGTTGTTGTTTCGGTGAAACACGCTGGCGAGAACCCGTATGAGAAGGCCCTCAAGAAATATACCGAGGGTAACAGCTATATCGGCACAGTGAGTATGGTGAACACCAGTGGTGTCTTCGTCGCGATGGAGCACGGCATCGATTGTCTGTGTGAGTATCCCAAACGAGGACGCCCACCGATCGGAGCACGAGTTACGGTCCGTATACTCGGTATCGATAGGAAACGACATCGCATGTGGGGTTCAATTGCATACTCCTCAATGACCTATTAATCTATTTTCCCAGAAAGGAGACCTATATGAAGAACTGTAAACTGTCCAAGGATGAGCAGCAGCGACGAAAAGAGCTGGCAAGCCACGTAAGAGAGATGATTTGCGAGCAGATGCCCGTCGAAGCACAGGATGAAACATCGCTTATGATGGGATACCGAGATTACTACTTGCAAATCTCTTTCTCTGATTTGCATCCGCTGATGGTATTCTGCCTCGCCAAAGCGCTCATCAAACCGAGTACTGTGAAACAGCAGCGAATGGCCAACGATCTGAACCTTCGCTCCATTCTCGGTAGCCACGCCATTAACGAGGAGGTCGGCTGTTACTCATACCGAGCTACTCACTGGCTTGATGCGGAGATGGAACCTGAAAGATTCTTCGAAATCCTCAATCGCTGCGTGGATGAGGCAAACAAAGGGTTCCTTAAGCTTGCCAGTTAATCCCTAAAAGTTGTATTTCTCCAGACTGAGTCGTGTAATGAGGTTGAAAAGACTTATAGGAGGAAATGCATCATGAAAAAGCTTTTATCTTTTATTTTAATCATTGGCATTCTGCTTCTTGCAGGTTGCTCCACACCAGACTCAACTGGAAGCTCATCACCTTCTGGGAGTGACATCCCGGATAGCTCATATACAAGCTCAGTCTCTCAGACTGGAACGGGAGACTACCTGGAAGATGAGAATTCCGCGGAAGAGAGCTCTGAAGACGCCTCTGATGCAACATCTGTGTCAGACCGAGATAGCAAGGACCAGGAAAAGAAAGACCCGGGTACCGGAAAGTCCGAAGGGACAACCAAAGTAACCGAGTCTAGCGACATCCCAAAGGAATCCCTTCCTTCGCAGTCATCGGATGATAACAATTCTTCAGAGAACAAGAAACCAACGGAGAATACAAATCCAGTGAGTAAGCCAACAGAAACCAAGCCCTCACAGAATGAACCAACTGAGAGTGATACTGAATCGACCCAACCTCCTGCAGAGGAAACCGTTCCGGAAGAACCTCGCGCAGGTAGGAATGACACTGCGGCAGTAGCCCAGCGAGTTCTGAAGTATATCAACCAGTACCGTTCAAGCCATGCCACAAGACTTTCGGGTCTGACAGAATATGCTCAGTACAGAAGTCGTCAGCTGGTATCCAACTTTGCGCATGACACTGCAGATCAGCGTGCGGCAGCAACCGCACTCCAGTATGGGGAATATGTAGATCCCAGTGTCTTTGGCGGCAGCGGACAGCCTTATTACAGAGCCAACGCCCGCGAAGCCATCGCCAAGGCCGGCTACGTCGGCACCGTCGATGAAGTTGCGATGAAGCTGGCAACGCTCGTAAAGAACAGCCCGAATCATTGGAACTACATCGGCGACTCCCAGTACTGCTACATTGCAGTTGGTGTTACCTATGAGAGCGATATGTGGTACTGTGCCATCACCGTGGCACTGGTAAACACAGACGAATATTAAACCCATTTGGAATCGAAGCCTCGATGCGAAAGCGTCGGGGCTCTTTTCATATCAAAATTTAGAAAGGATTGAAAGTTATGACCCAGAGAAACAAACTTAGCTCGCGTTTGCTGTCCCTGTTCTTGGCGATGTTGATGATCGTCTCGATGATCCCGGCAACAGTATTCGCGGCTCCGGCATCTGACATCCCTGATGAGATGCTGGACAATGTCTATTTGGATGCGCTTGCGTATACCGGCTATCAGGTACAGGCGCAGAAAAATGATGGAACCATCTACAAAACCTATGGTTCCCGAGCATCGGCCTACGGCTCGGACATCTCGTATGGCCTTGTGAAGTACGGTACTGAGACTGTAACCAAATCCGGTACGGCTACCGGACTCGCTCCGGATATCGCCGGATTCGAGAGCAGCGGCCTTTGCTGCGCCAGTTACGTTTCTTACGTGTACTACAACTATCTGCCTAATATCGCCGGTATTGATACCAGCGGTGTGGCAAAACCGAGCAACCCTCGCTCTGCCAGTTCCTATAACACGGCAGCAAATGCTTGGGTAAATGCAGGTACCGCACGTAGAATCAGTTTCACACAGAGTTCTAACGGCGACAACTTCAACCCGAGCGAAGAAATTCCGATCGGTTCCTTGATCGTATTCAAGCATATCCCGACCGGTGACATTGCTCACGTTGCCGTGTATGCCGGTTACTACAATGGCATTCACTTTGTTACCCACGTTGGTAACGACCGTGGACCTGAATTCAGTACAGTTGTCGGTATGAGTAAGGGCGACTATCCGGAAGCTGTTGTACAGGTAGTTGTGCCTCAGTTTGTGGAGGAATCCGGTAAGATCGAAGTCTACAAGAAGGATCCTAACGGTAAGAACCTCAGCGGTGCTTATTTCCTCGCTACCAATACTGAGACTGGCGAAGAATTCGGCATCGGTCCTACCAACTCCAGCGGTTATGCATGTACTCAGGAAGATATTCCTTATGGTACCTACAAAATCGTGGAGACTGTGTTCCCGACAGATTACACCTATTCGGGCACAAAGGAATGGACCCGCACCGTAGGCTCTGCCAACGACGGCGTTGTTACCATCAATGCAGTGAATGAGCTGAAGAAAGGTAACATCGAGGTCTATAAGACGGCAGCCGAAGACGATGCAGCTCTTAGCGGTGCCATCTTCACCGTGTACAACACTGCGGGCAGTAAAGTAACGACCATTGGACCTACCAATGACCGTGGTTATGCCAAATCCGCAGATATTCCTTATGGTACCTACCGCGTAGTCGAGACTACGTTCCCGTTCAATTACGAAGGCAACGGTCAGACTGAGTGGACAGTAACCATTAACACAGCGAAAGGCGCCCTCGCGACCATCGATGCGTCGAACAAACTCAAGAAGGGCCACATTGAGATTCTTAAATCCGATTATGAGTCTGGCAAAGACCTCAGCGGCGCGGAATTCACCGTCTACGACTATGATGGCGAAGAGATTGCCGTTATTGGTCCTACAGATTCCAAAGGCTATGCCAAATCCGGTGAGATTACCTATGGCAGCTACGTTGTCAAGGAAACCAAGGTTCCTGTGAACTATCAGCCTGATGG
>JAZQMO010000030.1:0-13204 GCA_045543495.1 Eubacteriales bacterium
AAATTTCTGTATGCAAAATTGTAATTCCCTCCACATAAGGCTCCCCCGATGGGGGAGCTCCGCCATGGGCGGTGAGAGGGGGCTTTGCCATCTATTCCAACAGAACCCCCTCTCCGTCACGCCAAGCGTGCCATACACTCCTTGATACCGTAATTCTGCCATCGCCATTCGGCTCGGCACAATCGGGTATCGGCGGTCGAAAACGCATCGAAAAAGACTCCCCGTGTCTTTTTCTCGGTTTCCGCTCCCACGGGGCGAGGCTCTATGGTGCGAAATCTTTTCTTTGTGCCACGAGGCAAAGGCGGCAAAGACCACAACCTGCGGGCCGTCGGGGACGTCGGCCCCTACCAAATGTAAAAATTTTTTACCTTTTTGTCTCTAACCAATTTTGATATAATTCTCTCTTTTTCAATGATCATTTTGATTTGCTCGGTAAAATAATATCACCAATTCGTAGGGGCTGACGTCCTCGACAGCCCGAGCAAAATTCTCTTTTTTGCAAAATAGATTTCTGTTTGCCAAAATTTGAAATTCGCACCAATCCGTAGGGACCGGCGTCCCGACGGTCCGTTGCAAAAAAGAAAAAAAGCAACGGGAAAATACATTCCTGTTGCTTTTATATTTTATACCTGAAAAGTTTTTGGAGGTGCAGGACCCTTTTTTCAAAAAGGGTCTTGCAATAAACCCAAAAGCTTTTTGCCTGCTTTTTTCACGAAAAAAGTAGGTTATTGTTCCAGAGCAAGCTCCACCAAGCGCCGTACCAGCTGAGGGAAGGAGATCCCCGCAAAGGCGGCGGCATCGGGAAAAAGACTGGTCTCGGTCATTCCGGGCGAGGTGTTGATCTCAATCACAAAGGCCTCGCCCTCCCCGTCCAGCATCACATCCACACGGGAAAACCCACGGCACCCCGTGGTAAGATAAGCCTGCTTGGCAATCTCGGAAACTTGGGAAAGCTGAGCCTCGGTCAAGCGTGCAGGCAAAATGTGATGGCTCTGACCGGGGGTGTATTTGGAGGCGTAATCGTAAAATTGCCCCTCCGATACAATTTCAATGGTGGGCAGAACCGTCAGGGAGTCATTTCCCATAATGGGCACGGTCAATTCCATTCCCGACAGGAATTTTTCTGCCAAAATATCGTCTCCGTAAGCGTAGATCTCCGAAAGACCTGCCTCGGCCTCCTCCAAGGACCCGGCAATCACCGTTCCGATACTGCTGCCCTGACGGCTCGCCTTCAATACCACGGGAAGCCCAAGGCGCTCCACCGCCTCGGCAGCCGCCTTTTTGGGATCCTCTCCACACTTAATGAACATAAATTCAGGGGTAGGTACCCCGCTCAGGGCCAACACCTTCTTGGTCAGGATCTTATCCATACAAATGGCACTTGCGGCAATCCCCGGCCCTGTGTAGGGAATCCCGAGCCACTCCAAATACCCTTGAATGGCGCCGTCCTCCCCGCCGAGCCCGTGGAGCGCAATAAAAGCGCAATCCGCCCCCGCACCCGCAATTGCTTCGGGCCCGTCCACGGCGGGATCCAGCTCGGTCACACGAAAGCCCGCTTCCTTCAAAGCCTCGGCCACCGCCTTACCGCTGCGGAGGGAAACCTCCTTCTCGGTGCTTTTTCCCCCTCGGAGAACCAGTACATGTTTTGCTTTCATAATCGGATCCAATCTGTTTTTTTCTTTCAGTTTATGCAAAAGGGGTCACCCTTGCCACCTGCGGGAAGAAATCCTCCAAAAAATTTCGGAACGCCCGCAGACTCCTCTCCGTAAAGCGGAGCACCACCTCATCGGTAAAAATCTCCGATTCCTCCAAACGGGTGGAAATGTGAAACTCGCAGTTGAACTGCAAAAACGCCTCGATTTCAGCCTGAGGCAAAGCCAAAACGCTTTGGTAAAGAGAAGGCTTAGCCTCCCGCAAGCGAAGCCAGGTGGCCTTGGCATCCTTCATATACAAATAAGCACGGGAGCCCGCCTTTTTCAATTCCTTGCGGTAATCCAAAAACCAGCTTTCCCCCTCGTAGCTTCGGCGGTGGGCGGACTGCGGGCCGTTGTCCCACAGATAATCCAAATACAGGTGAAAAAGAGCGCCCAGATCAAAGTCCCGCTCAAGAGATAGCGTGTGACCCAAACGGATCAAGGAAGAAAGCCGCTCCTCCTGCGGAATATCACGCAGGTGCAGGTGATCCTTCTTTTCTCGGTCCGAATCCAGACAGTCGGGCAGAATGGTGCCCAGTAAAAAGGCATCGGAGGGATCGGCAAGGAGCCGAGACCCCGCCAAAAGGTGCATCATGGTAGCAGGCATAAATCCTCACTTCAAATGTTTTTCAATGGGAGCAAGTGCCCGACGAAACCAATAGCCAAACAGGCCCACACTCACGCTCTGCCCCACCAAAAAGGAGAAGAAGAGAAGAAGAAAGCCGCTTTCTTGGAATCCGTACACATAGTACAAAATGGGCGGGATCACCACGGCATTGGATACAATGGGGCAAAGATAAGGGAAAAGCTTATGCTTTCGGGTGCAGTAGCTTCCCAGCGCCCCCAAAAGGGTGGCAAGGGAGCCGAAGATCACATCCGGCAAAGCCGCTCCGCATAAAAGATTGGCCGCAAGACAGCCCACGAACAGGCCGGGAACGGCCGCAGGGGTCAGAATGGGCAAAATCGTCAGCGCCTCGGAAATGCGAAATTCAAAGGGGCCGACGGCAAGCCCGAATACGGCGGATAACAGGGTCAGTGCGGCGTACAGTGCGCCGATCACGGCGGCAAGGGTCAGGTATTTTGTGCGTTTGGTCATAGTTTACTCCGTAGTTTTGTTTTTGGTGAGGATGGTTTCGAACTCACCGCCCGAAGGCAAAGGGTATTGTATCACACCTCGGGCTTTATTGCAACCTTTCTTCCGAAAGCTTTTTTACCTCCTCCAGAAGGAGGGCTTTTTCTTTTGGAGAGGGGATCAGGGCAAAGAGAAGCACTGCGATCCCGGGGATCAAAAAGACAAGGGAAAAAAGGGTCTCGGTGAAAACAAGAGCCCCGCCCGCCCACAAAAGCAGAAGCCCCCACAGGGAAAACAGTGCTACGGCGACTCGGGGCCTTGCGGCAAACAGGCGCAGGGTGGCCCTGTCACCCGATTGTGTCAGGCGGCCGTAAAGGGTGGTGGCAAGCAGGGGAAAGATCCCCCTTCTGCGACGGTACAGAATAAAGTGATCGCCCCGCCGCCGTCCCAAAAATCTTGTGTCCTCCGCCGCCGTAAAGCGGGCGAGAGGAGAGGCGGAAGGAATCCTTTTATCAAAGCTGCGGAGCCATTTTTCCGCAGAACAGGAAAGAGTAAGCTTCATGATGAAAAATACTTCTCAGAGGAGGTGCGGTATTGCACGGCCTCCAGAATATGCCTTTCTGAAATGATCTCGGCGCCCTCCAGATCCGCCACCGTGCGGGCAATGCGCAAAATGCGATCGTGCCCTCGGGCCGACAGATTCAAAGCCTCAAAGCTTTCCCGCAGGGCTTCCCGTGCGCTCTCGTCCATTTGGCAGAGCTTTGCGGTGAGGGTTCCCGTCATTTGCCCGTTGGAGCGAACGCCGTATTCTTTTCCGCGCTCAATGGCCATCTTTCTTGCCTTCTCCACTCTTCTGCGAACGACCTCGCTGCTTTCAGCCTCTCCCTCGGCGTGGAGCTCGTCAAAGCTCAGGGCGGGCACCTCCACCCGCAGATCAATGCGATCAAGCAGAGGTCCCGAGATCTTGCCCAAATATTTTTCCACCGCATTTTTCGTGCAGGTGCAGGGATGGGTGGGATCTCCCCAGTAGCCGCATGGGCAGGGGTTCATGGCACACACCAGCATAAAATCCGCAGGGAAGGTCATTTTCCAAGCGGCACGGGTAATGGTAATGCACCGATCCTCCAAGGGCTGACGCAAAATTTCAAGACTCCGCTTTTCAAATTCGGGCAATTCATCCAAAAACAGAACCCCGTTGTGAGAAAGAGAAAGCTCTCCCGGCTGAGGGGTAGCCCCGCCGCCGGAAAGCCCCGCAAAGCTCATGGTGTGGTGAGGGGAGCGAATGGGCCGCCGGGTGATCAGAGCGGTGTCGGGAGGCAGAGTGCCGCCCGCCGAGTGAATGGCGGTGGTCTGCAGCATTTCCTCAAAACTCATTTGGGGCAGGATCCCCGCCAAGGCCTTGGACAGAAGGCTCTTGCCGCTGCCGGGCGGCCCCACGAGAAGGAGATTTAAATTCCCCGCCGCCGCAATTTCCAGCGCCCGCTTTGCCACCTCCTGCCCCTTGATGTGGGCAAGATCCACGGCGGGCCGCCCGCTTTTCAGGCTTTCCTCCAAGGAAAATTCGGTGGGGGAGAGAAGCTCCTCTCCCGTCAGATGGCGCAGAATTTGGGAAACGTTTTCCACTCCGTAAACGCAGATCTCGGAGATCACACTGCATTCCTTTTCGTTTTCCTTGGGCACAAAGATCATGTTCGCCCCTGCATCCCGCAGAGCCATGGCACGGCACAGTGCACCGCTGCCGCCACGCAGAGAGCCGTCCAATCCCAATTCCCCGAAAAAGGCACAGCCCTCGGGGATCCGATCCTTCAGACAGGTGCCCGAAAGCAGGGCCATAAGAATGGGCAGATCAAAGCCGCTTCCCTGCTTTTTCCGATCGGCGGGAGCAAGGTTCACCGTCACCCCGCCACGGGGCAGAGGCAGAGAAAGAGACCCCGCCGCCGCTGAGATACGGCTGAGGGATTCCTTTACCGCCGCATCGGGCAGACCGATGATGTTGGTTTCGGGAAGCCCTCGGGTAAAGGCGGCCTCCACCGTCACTCCGAAGCCCTCCAGACCCCAAAGGGCCGCAGACAGAATTTTAACGATCAATTTAGTAAGTCCTCCGAAAACACTTTAAAAAGTAAAGTAAAGATGAAAGTACACAAAAGAAACGAAAGCCAAGATCAAACGGGTTTTTCTCTCAAATCGCTCCTTTTTTTCACATTGTACCACATTTTTCTTCCGAATGCAAAAAAACCGCTTTTTTCCTGAAAAAAAGATCGTTTTTTTTGGAAAAACATTGTTTTTATTCTTTACATTTATTTTTATCGGTGTTATAATACACAAGGAAATTTAGATTTCAGAAAGGAAGTTTTAAGTCTATGGTTACAAGAAAGAAAATGTCCATGGATGGTAATACCGCTGCGGCACACGTATCCTATGCGTTCACCGAAGTGGCTGCCATCTACCCCATTACCCCCTCCAGCGTAATGGCAGAGCTGACCGATGCTTGGTCCGCCACCGGCCTTCGCAACATCTTCGGCGAAAAGGTTAAGGTTACGGAAATGCAGTCTGAGGCAGGCGCTGCCGGTACCGTTCACGGCTCCTTGGGCGCAGGTGCTCTCACCACCACCTTTACCGCTTCCCAGGGTCTTTTGCTGATGATCCCCAATATGTATAAGATCGCAGGTGAGCTTCTGCCCGGCGTCATTCATTGCTCCGCCCGCTGCGTTGCTTCCCACGCTCTGAACATCTTCGGTGACCACAGCGATATTTACGCTTGCCGCCAGACCGGTTTTGCGCTTCTTGCCAATACCAACCCTCAGGAGGTTATGGATCTGGGTGCCGTTGCTCACCTGGCTGCCATTAAGGGAAGAGTTCCCTTCCTGAACTTCTTTGACGGCTTCCGCACCTCCCACGAGATCCAGAAGATCGAAGCTTGGGATTACAAGGATCTGGAAGAAATGATCGATAAGGATGCTCTGGCCGCCTTCCGTGCAAGAGCCCTCAACCCCGAATATCCCGTGCTCCGCGGTTCCGCTGAAAACGGCGATATCTTCTTCCAGCACAGAGAGGCCTGCAACCGCTACTACGATGCTCTCCCCGAGATCGTAGAAGAGTATATGGATAAGGTCAACGAGAAGATCGGTACCAATTACAAGCTCTTCAACTACTATGGCGCTCCCGATGCCGAAAAGGTGATCGTGGCCATGGGCTCCATCTGCGACGTTGCAGAGGAAGTGATCGATTACCTCACCGCAAAGGGCGAGAAGGTCGGTCTTGTGAAGGTTCGTCTGTACCGTCCCTTCCGTGCCGATAAGCTCATTGAAGCCATCCCCGCCACCTGCAAGAAGATTGCCGTTCTGGACCGTACCAAGGAGCCCGGTTCTCTGGGTGAGCCCTTGTATCTGGATGTGGTTACCGCTCTTGCAACCAATGGCAAGAATGATGTGAAGATCGTCGGTGGCCGTTACGGTCTCGGCTCCAAGGATACTCCTCCTCAGAGCATCTTCGCAGTTTATGAAAATCTGGATGCCGCCCAGCCCAAGAACGGCTTTACCATCGGCATCGTAGACGACGTGACCGGTCTTTCTCTGGAAGAGAAGCCCGCTCCCGACACCGCTGCAGAGGGAACCATCTCCTGCAAGTTCTGGGGTCTGGGCGGTGACGGTACCGTTGGTGCAAACAAGAACTCCATCAAGATCATCGGTGACCATACCGACAAGTTCATTCAGGCATACTTCCAGTATGACTCCAAGAAGACCGGCGGTATCACCATTTCTCACCTGCGCTTCGGTGACAAGGTGATCAAGAGCCCCTACTACATTACCAAGGCAAACTTCGTTGCTTGCCACAACTCCTCTTACATCATCAAGGGCTACAAGATCGTTCAGGACGTGAAGCCCGGCGGTACCTTTATGCTGGACTGCGGCTGGGATGCTGCTGCTCTCGAGGAGCACCTGCCTGACGATGTAAAGGCTTACATTGCTCAGAACAACGTGAAGTTCTACACCATTGATGCTACCGCCATCGCTACCAAGCAGATCGGTAACCCCAAGGTAAAGAACACCGTTCTGCAGTCTGCCTTCTTTGCTCTGGCAAACATTCTTCCCAAGGATGAGGCCATTGAGTATATGAAGAAGATGGCTTACAAGTCCTACATCAAGAAGGGCGAGGCCATTGTAGAATTGAACTACAAGGCAATCGATGCCGGCGCCAACGCTATGGTTGAGGTTTCCGTTCCCGAGGCTTGGAAGAATATCGTTCCTTCCGATAAGAAGGAAAAGGCTACCGGTAAGAGAGAGGATCTCGTGAAGTTCGTGAACGAGATCGTAGAGCCCGTTTCCCTGATGAACGGTGACTCCCTCCCCGTTTCCCGCTTCGCTGATTGCGCTGACGGTACCTTCCCTCAGGGCGCTGCTGCTTATGAGAAGAGAGGCGTTGCCGTTACCGTTCCCGTATGGCACGAGGAAAACTGTATCCAGTGTAACAACTGTTCCTTCGTATGTCCTCACGCTGCTATCCGTCCCTTCGCTCTGACTGCAGAAGAGAAGGCCGCTGCTCCCGCAGCTACCAAGTTCTGTGCAAAGCCCGTTGTGAAGACCGATTACAGCTTCACCATGGCAATTTCTCCTCTGGACTGCATGGGTTGTACCCTTTGCGTGAAGGCTTGTCCCGTTACTGCCAAGGCAGAGAAGGACGGCAACCCCGAGAAGAAGGCCATCGAGATGGTTCCTCAGGCTACTCAGCTCTCTCAGCAGGAGCCCTTCAACTGGTGCGTTGAAAACGTTAGCGAGAAGAAGGAACTCTTCAATGCCAAGACCGTCAAGGGAAGCCAGTTCAAGCAGCCCCTGCTTGAGTTCTCCGGCTCCTGCGCAGGCTGTGCAGAGACCAGCTACGCAAGACTGATCACTCAGCTCTTCGGTGAGAGAATGTATATCTCCAATGCAACCGGTTGCTCCTCCATCTGGGGTGGCTCCGCTCCTGCAACTCCCTACACCGTAAACAACGAGTCCGGCCGCGGTCCCGCTTGGGCGAACTCCCTGTTTGAGGACAACGCTGAGCACGGTCTCGGTATTTACCTGGGTCAGAAGACCATTCGTGAAAAGCTCATCGGTTATGTTGAGAAGCTTCTCGAGACCGTTGAGGATGCCGATAAGAAGGCCATCATTCAGGCTTATCTGGACACCAAGGACAACGGCGCTGAGAACGAAAAGGCTACCGATGCTCTGGTGGAGATGCTGGAAAATTGCGATTGCAAGAACGAGTGGAAGGAAAAGATCCTTGCCGAGAAAGCATACCTCTCCAAGAAGAGCGTATGGATCTTCGGTGGTGACGGCTGGGCTTACGATATCGGCTTCGGCGGTCTGGATCACGTGCTTGCCAGCGGCGAGGATGTAAACGTTATGGTATTCGATACCGAGGTTTACTCCAACACCGGCGGACAGGCTTCCAAGGCTTCCAACATCGGTCAGGTTGCTCAGTTTGCTGCTGCCGGTAAGGGCATCGGCAAGAAGAATCTGGCTGAGATCGCAATGAGCTACGGCTATGTATATGTGGCTCAGGTTGCTATGGGTGCTGATATGAACCAGCTCCTGAAGGCTCTGACTGAGGCTGAGGCTTATCCCGGACCTTCTCTGATCATTGGCTATGCTCCCTGTGAAATGCACGGCATTAAGGGCACCATGGCAAATTGTCAGGTAGAAATGAAGAAGGCTGTGGAAGCAGGCTACTGGCAGATGTTCCGCTACAATCCCAAGGCCGAGAAGAAGCTCGTGGTTGACTCCAAGGCTCCCACCGCTTCCTATAAGGACTTCATTAAGGGCGAGACCCGTTACACCAGACTGGCTCAGCAGGATCCCGAAAGAGCAGAGGCTCTCTTCAATATGGCTGAGGCAGCTGCCGCTGAAAAGTATCAGAAGCTGACCAAGCTCGAGAAGCTTTACGGCGAAGAGTAAAATTCAATGAAAAAAGGCACTCCTTCGGGAGTGCCTTTTTTGAGTGATAAGTGATGGGTGATAAGTGATAAGTTAAGGTAGGCTTTCCCGAGGGAAAGCCTATTTGTTTTATATGAGGGGGACTTTTGAAAAAGTCCCCCTCACCCCCCAAAACTTTTGGGGTTTGGGAAAGAAAAAAAGATACAACAGGGATTTATTTTGCAGAAAAGAGAATTTTGCTCGGGCCGTCGGCCCGCAAATTGTGGCCTTTGCAGGTGAATGGAAAAAACCTCTTGCAATTTGGGAGAAAAAGTGGTAAAGTGAAGAAAAAAACGGGAGGATGAAGGATGAAAGTATTGTCAATCGGAAACAGCTACAGCTGTTATTGGACGGATGAGCTCTGCGGGCTTCTCAATGCCGCAGGGGAGAAGAATGTTCGCATCAGCAATGTATATTATTCGGGGTGCACCTTTGAGCGCCATTGGACCTGGCATTTGGCGGGGGAGAAGAATTACACCTTCTACACCGTATATGACGGGGTTCGTACGCCGGAAAAGCCTGTGGATCTGGAGCATTGCCTGTCTGCTGAGGAGGATTGGGATGTGATCTGCTTTCAGGAATCCAACCGTTATGACGAAGAGACCATGCGGGAGAAGATCGCCACCTATCTGCCCCCCTTATATGATATGGTCCGTGCCCGTTTTCCCCGTGCCCGCTATTACTGGCAGCAGAATTGGGCCCACGAGATCTACCAAAACGGAGCCAAGGGAACGAAGGATTTGAAGGAGCAGCTGGCTCGCTCTGCTGTTTTCCGCAAAATTGCCGCCGAGGTGACAGCACAATACGGCTTTGTCAATGTGCCCTTGGGGGATGCTTGGGAGACGGTTCGCCACGATCCTGTTTTCTTTGAACGGGGCGAGGGGGAATTCCCCGTGCGCAGTCTCCACACCCGCATTATGCACGCCGGTGCGAAAAAAGGGGAGATCATCAATTCCGATCCCTCTCACGATGGGGATGTGGGCGGCGGTCAGTATCTGAATGCCTGTGTTTGGTTTGAGGTTCTCACGGGAAAGAGCGTGTTGGGCAATCCCTTCTGCCCCGCTTATGTCTACCACGGCTTGGATATGACCCTTTCCGAGGAAAAGAGAGCCCTTCTCCAAGCGGCCGCTCACAAGGCCGTCAATGGGTAAAAAAGGAGCCTTCGGGCTCCTTTTTTGAGTGAAAAGTGATGGGTGATAAGGGATCAGTTAAGGTAGGCTTTCCGAACGGAAAGCCTATTTTTTGTTGTATGTGGGGGACTTTTGAAAAAGTCCCCCTCGCCCCCCAAAACTTTTGGGTAAGGGGAAAAGGAATAGGGACAACAGAAATTTGCCCTGATAAAAAGACAAGCTCCCATCGCTCCCCCCGACGGCCCGTTTTGCACAAAAGAAGAAAAGCAACAGGAAATCAATTCCTGTTGCCTTTTTTATGCTTTTGCAGGGGAAGAGAAGCCCTGCTGCTTTGCTTTATTTGTCACTGCGCCCCAAAAGATAATCCACCGAGACCTTGTAATGATCCGCCAAGCGTATGAGAATTTGGCTTGGAATATCCAAAACGCCGTTTTCATAACGAGAATATGTGGATTGAGAAAGAGACAGCAATTTTGCCACCTGCGCTTGGGAAAGATCGTGATCCTCCCGCAGGTCCCGAATTCTTCGATACATTATCATCACCCATTTTTATCATACAATATGCGAAAATTGCATATTGACTTTTATGCAATTTTCGCATAAAATGATTTTGCAGAGGCTTTTTGGATTGTGCGAGCCCCTTTTTCGCTTGATGTTAAGAAAAATGGGTAGACAAGGAAACGATTCTCTGCTACAATGAAAACAGAAGTTTCTGAAAAAAGGAGGAAAAACAATGAAACAATTGAAACGCTATCTGATCGGTGCCGCCTTTGCCCTTTTGCTGTGCCTGATCCTGGTCCCCTCCGCCCTCTCTACTCCCGTAGAGGCTGCAAGCAGCGGTACCACGGGCGATTGTGTCTGGACCTTGGATGATGAGGGACACCTGATCATTTCCGGCAACGGCGTTACGGAGGATTACCGTTTCTATAACCTCCCCCCTTGGAAGGATGAGGCAAAAACGGTAACCGTAGAAGAGGGGGTGACAGGGCTTGGAACCTATGCCTTTGCAGAATGTAGCAAGATCGTTTCCGTCTCTTTGCCCAAAAGCTTGACCGAGATCAACTTTGATACATTTGTTAAGTGCACATCTCTCACCTCTATCACCATTCCCGAGGGAGTGAAAACCATTCGTGGTCGCGCTTTTTACTACTGTTCGTCTCTTGAAACGGTCATTTTTCCCAATGGGCTTCAGGAGGTGCAAGGAGGCGCTTTTGAAGGATGTTCTGCTTTGAAGGCCGTTTCCCTGCCTCGAACCGTAACCGTTCTTGGAAATTACGCTTTTAAGGGCTGTTCGGCGCTTCGCACCGCTATCATATTGGGGCCGATTACTACGATTGCCCCCGGAGCCTTTCAAGAATGCTCTTCTTTGGAGAGTGTGAGCATTCCCGAGGGGGTATTATCCATCGGAGACAGCGCCTTCCTCGATTGTGCTTCTCTTGCTTCCGTTTCCTTACCGCAATCGCTGACCTCAATTGGGTATCAATCGTTTAAGAACTGCACATCGCTTGTTTCCATTGCCATTCCCGATGGAATCAGCAGTCTTGGGTATGACCATTTTTCTAACTGTACGGCTCTTGAAACGGTGTTTCTCTCCGGTAGTGTTACAAAAATCTCCTTTTGCTTTGGTGGTTGTAACAATATCAAGGATGTGTATTACGATGCGCCCTCCTTGGATGGACTGACCATTGCACAGAACGGTAACAACGGCTCCTTGATGGAAGCTACTTGGCATTTTACCATTTCGCCCATTGCCAACGGTTGGTATCACGATGGGGTGAATTGGTGTTTTTATCAAAACAGCAGAAAGCTGAGAAATATATGGCTTGCCGATTCCGCAGGCTGGTGCTATCTGGGTGCTGACGGCTATATGAAGCAGAATGCCTGGGTTGCCGACGGGGTTGGTCTTTGCCGCGTAGGTGCAGACGGCTATTTGGTCTACAATGCTTGGATTTTGGATGACAATGGCTGGAGATATGTGGATTTAAACGGCTATGTGCTTACAAATTCTTGGATGCTTGACTCTATCGGCTGGTGCTATGTGGGCGAGGACGGCTATACCGTGAAAAATTCTTTTGTATTGGATTCTGCCGGTATTTGCTATGTGGATGAATCGGGCTATATGCTCACCGATACTTGGCTGGAGGATGATTACGGATATGCTTATTTGAAATCCTCGGGGCATTTGGCCATTAACGAATGGATCCACGATGGCTATGATTGGTGCTTCATTGGAGAAGACGGCTACCAGGTATTCGAGACTTGGATGAACGATTCTGCAGGCTGGTGCTATCTGGGTGAGGACGGCTATATGGCTCGTAACGCTTGGGCAGACGATTCTTACGGAACCTGCTGCTTGGGTGCCAATGGTTATATGGTTTACAGCACTTGGATCCACGATGGCTACGATTGGAGATATGTGAATGACGGCGGCTATGTGCTCAAAAATGCATGGTGGCTTGATTCTGTCGGCTGGTGCTATCTGGGCGAGGATGGCTATATGATGAGAAACGCCTGGATCCCCGATACGCAGGGCATTTGCCGTGTGGACGGAAACGGATATATGGTTTACAGCTCTTGGATTTTAGATGATAAGGGTTGGCGCTTTGTTGACGAAAACGGTTACTTGCTTTGTAATGCCTGGCAGCGTGACTCCGTCGGTTGGTGCTATGTGGGCGAGGACGGATATATGCTTGCCGATGTTTGGCATCACGACTCTCAGGGGCTTTGCTACATTGGTTCAGACGGCTACTGCCTGACCAATACCTTCAAGCAGTACGAAACCAAGTGGGTGTATCTGAACGAAAACGGTAGCCAATTAAAGGGTGGCTTTGTTGAATTTGAAGGTGCACGCTACTATATGGATGCCGAGGGCTTCCGTGTGCAGAACACCACCATGACCATTGATGGGGTGGAATACACCTTCGATTCAGAGGGCAGGGTTGTCCTTTAATTCAATTGGAATCAAATTAATAAGGTAGGCTTTCCTTCGGGAAAGCCTATTTTTTGTTGTATGAGGGGGACTTTTGAAAAAGTCCCCCTCATACAACAAAAACTTTCTGAAAAGGGGAAAAGGAATAGGGACAACAGAAATTTGCTTTGCAGAAAAGAGAATTTTGCTCGGGCCGTCGGGGACGTCGGCCCCTACGGGTTGGTGCAAATTTCAAATTTTGTAAACAGGGATTTATTTGGTGTTGATTGTTTGCTTCGTCTTGCGGACCGTCGGCCCCTACGGGTTGGCGGGAATTTTGAATTTTGCAAATAGGAATTTGCCTTGTACTATTTTTTGCTCTGTAAAACGGGAGGACACAGTCCTCCCCTACGAATTTGTGATATTACTTTACCGAGCATACAGAA
>JAZQMO010000031.1:0-27692 GCA_045543495.1 Eubacteriales bacterium
AATTTCTATGTGCAAAATGTAAAATTCTCGCACAAGAGGCTCCCCCGATGGGGGAGCTCCGCCATGGGCGGTGAGAGGGGGCTTTGGCCATCTATTCCAACAGAACCCCCTCTCCGTCACGCCAAGCGTGCCACCTCTCCCGTAGGGCGAGGCTCTATGGTGCGAAATCTTTTCTTTGTGCCACGAAGCGAAGGTTGATAAAGCCACAACCTGCGGGCCGTCGAGGACGTCGGCCCCTACGGGTTGGTGCAAATTTCAAATTTTGGCAAACAGGGATTTATTTGGTGTTGATTGTTTGCTTCGTCTTGCGGGCCGTGGCCTTTGCCGCCTTTGGTTCGGGGTACGAAATTGTCTTACATTTGTAGGGACCGGCGTCCCGACGGTCCGTTGCAAAAAAGAAAAAAGGCAGCAGAAAAATCATTCCTGTTGCCTTTTTATATTTTTTCCCTAAAAGTTTTTGGGAGGTGCAGGACCCTTTTTTCAAAAAGGGTCTTGCAATAAACCAAAAGTTTCTTTGCCTACTTTCTTTTCAAAAAGAACGGGTGAATTGAAAACGGTAGCCAAAGCGAGAATAAAAGTTCTCTTTTCTACTTAAACCTAAAAGTTTCTTTGCCTACTTTCTTTTCAAAGAGAACGGGTGAATTGAAAACGGTAGCCAAAGCGAGAATAAAAGTTCTCTTTTCTACTTGAACTTAAACGTTTCTTTGCCACCTTTCTTTTCAAAGAAAGTAGGGGTTATGCCTTTCTCTTCTTGGCACGAAGAGGAATGGCAAAGAGGGTCACACCCGAAACGAAGAGGAGCGCCACATAAAGAGCAAGGTTGGTGCGATCACCCGTGGGGGGATGCTCCTCCTGCTTCTTTGCGGTCTTGTTGGCCCAGGTTACCTCCTGAACGCTCTTGCCCGCCTCGTCGGTGTACTGAACCTCCACCTTGAAGGTGCCGTCCCCGTTATCGGAAACGGTAACCACAGCGTAGTACAGAGTAGGATCGTACTGAACCTCGTTCAGGATCAGGTTTTCGTCAACCCCCTCGGGAATCACTTCCTTCATAGCGAAGTAGTAGGTTCCCACGTGGTCAAGCTGATCAAAGCGTGCCGCATCGAATACGATCTTGCCGTCCACAGAGCTAACGGTCTGCAAGGGAGTCTGCCCTGCCACAAGCTTGCCGGAATCCTTCGTTGCGGTATACAGAGCAAAGCTGAACTTGCCGTTTTCCGCAGCCTTGCCGTCCATGGTCTTTGCCGCATTCAGCTTCAGCTCAAAGGGAGTCATGGTGCCGTACTTGTTGTGGAACTCAATGAGACTTGCGGCCCGATTCTCCACCGTCACGGAGGAGGTCACCTTCAGGGTGCCGTCTCCGTTGTCGGCCACATTGACCGTCACCAGATAAATTCTTGTGTCGTACTTGACACCCTTGTAGACGCCGTTTGCATCGGCCTCCTGCGGGATCACCTCCTTCACAGCGTAAAGGTGCTGACCCACATCGTCAAGAGACTTAAATTCAATGGTGTCAAAGGAGAACGTTCCGTTCTTATTGGTATCGGAATCCAGCACTGTGCCAACGGTGGTCACCTTACCGTTTCCGTCTACCTGAGCACGGTACAGTTCAAAGGTGAAGAGATGATCGGTCAGGGTCTTGCGATCCAGCTTCTTTTCACCGCCGATGGTAATGCCTGCGGGGAGGGTAATGCCGTAGGTATTTTCAAACTTGATATCGGCAGGTGCACCGTTTTTGGTAATGCTCTTTTCTGCCTTCAGGGTACCGTCACCGTTGTCGGTTACCGTAACCTTCACCACAAATTCGCTTCTGTCGTAAGCGATGCCGAGATAGGTGGAATTGCCGCCCGCTTCCACGGGAAGGGCCTCCTTCACCACATAGTAGTGATCGCCCAGATCGGAAAGGGAACGGTAGGAAATGGAATCAAAGGTAAACTTGCCGGAAGCATTTGTTTTGGTATCAAAGGCGTTGCCCGTAGCAGTTACCTTGCCGCTGCCGTCGAGAATACCGTGGAAGATCTGGAAGGTGAAATCGCCATCTTTCATATTGAAGAATTTGGCTTCCTTTTCACCGCCGATCACCACCTGTGTCTCGGAGGTGATGCCATAGGTATTTTCAAACTTGATCTCGGCGGGAGCGCCGTTCAAGGTCACGCTCTTTTCCACCTTCAGGGTGCCATCTCCGTTGTCGGTCACGGAAAGCTTCACCAGATACTCTCGGGTATCATAGGTCACGCCCTTGTAAACCCCTGCCTGAGCGCCCTGAGGAAGCTTTTCCTTCACCACATAGTAGTGATCGCCCACATCGGAAAGGGAGTCAAAGCGGATCTCGGCAAAGGAGAAGAGGCCGTTCACGGGAGTGGTTTCATCAAGCAATGCACCAAGGCTAACATTGCCGCCTTGAACGGTAGCGCTGTAAAGCCGGAAGGTAAAGTTCTCGGTGCCCGCCGTCTTTCCGTCCAGCTCCTTTTCGCCGCCGATGGCAACGCCCGCCTGAGCGGAAACATCGTAGCTGTTGGTGAAATTCAGGGATCCGCCGGCAGAGCCGTTCACGAGAATCTCATAGGACAGGGTGTTTCTGCCTTGTCCGTTCAAGGTCTCGCTGACACGGATGGTAATGCCGTAGAGGGTGGTATCGTAGGTAACACCGTTCAAGGTAGGATCGGAGGAGGTCACGCCCTGCGGCACTCTCTCCTTCACGGCAAAGTGATACTCCCCTGCCTTAGTAAATTTCAGGTATTCGGTCCCCGCATCCTGCAGCGTGAAGGCGCCGCCCGCCACATTGGAAGCGGAAAGAAGGGCGCTTCCCTCGGGCGTATAAACAGAGCCGGAACGGGTGGCACGGTACAGATCAAAGGTGAAGTTGTTTCCGTTTAAGGGAAGGTTATAAGTCTTCCGACCGGGAATGGTCACAAAAATGGGCTCGGGTCTCATTTCATTGGTGAAATCAAGCGCCCCTGCGGAAACGGTGGTCCTCTCGCTGCCCTTGACCTTGGTTACCGTGGTCTCGGGAACAAGACCGCCCAGAAGGTTATCCGTTACCTCAACTTGGATCTCGTAATAGGTCTCGTCGTACACAAGGAGAGGATTCTGCAGATTCTCTGCCTCACGAACGATGAAATAATAGGTGTCGGCACGGTCAAAGACCAAATGGCCGATGTAATTGTGGTCAAATTTGTAGTTGCCCAGTTCATCCAGCTTGGCGGTATACAGAAGGATGCCCTGCTGCAAGGAGCCGTCGGGCGCCTTGGTGGCACTCCAAAGCTGGAAGCCGAAGCCGTTTTCGCCCACATAGGAGGAGAGATTATCCCCCATGAGAGTCTTGTTGCCTGCAAGATCAATAAAGGTCGTGCCGGTGCCGTAGCGGTTGGTAAATTCCGTTTCTACGGTCCAGGTGGTCACCCCGTTTGCGGTCACGCTGGTAACGCCGGTACGGGCGGTGGCGTTGACGGAGCGGATCTCGAAGCTGCCGTTCCAGTTATCCTCCACCTCCACGGTGAATTCGCGAACGGCCTGATCGTAGGTAATACCGCCGAGATCGCCCTCTTCCTCCACGATCCAGAAGCGGTAGCTGCCCTCGTGATCGAAGGAAAAGCTTGCCATCACATCGGAAAGGCTGAAGGTGGGAGAGTCTTTGGTTGCGGTGTTGTTTGCGGCGCCTGCCAAGGTCTGCCAGGTAGCGCCGTTCCAATACTGAAGCTGGAAGCGGTAGGCATCAAAATCCTGCCACTGTCTGCCGTCCAGAAGCTTGGTACCCAAGATCTTCACCTCTTCGCCCTTCACGGGAGCGGGGGTGTAGGTATTTTCAAAGGGAAGCTCCTTGACGGTGCCGTATTCCACCTGAGCGGAAAGGGTATCTGCCTTGGGAGCAAAGCCTGCGGGCAGATCGATCTCCTTTACGGTAATGACGGTGCCGTTGGGCAGTCCGTTGAAGGAAATGGATTCTCCATCCACCAGAGTGAAGGAGATTTCACCGTTTGCGGTGGTGGTCATCATTCCCTTGGAGGTCTCCACGGGGGTGGAGGCTAAGGGAGAGGTGCCATCGGTCAGGGTGGCAACAAAATCAAATTTCACCGTTGCGGGAACGGATACCTCGCCGAAGGGGTGCTCCACGGTCTTGGAAACCACCACACGCCCTGCATCCTTGGCACGGTTGGTAAAGGACACGGGGGTGATCACGCCCTCGGGGAGGGTGCCCGTCACAGAAGCGAGGCTGGGCTGATAATCTGCGTGATCCTCCTCGGTAACGGTAAAGCTCGTGCCTGCGGGCAGGCCGTAGATCCAAGCCTTTTGGTTGGCATCCAAGGTCACCTTAACGGCAGAGGTTGCCATTTCCGTATAGGTCTTTTTGTCATAGGAAACCTTGACGGTCTCAGGCAGAACCGTGCCTGCGGGAGCCGTGAAGGCAACATTCAGCACAAAGTCCTCGGTGGAGGTGCCGGGGATCACCACGGGAACCACCTTGGTCAGCTCCAAGCCCGTTGCCTGAGCCAGCACAAGGCGGCCGTTGTTGCCGTGCTGCTCAAACACCTCGTATTTGCCCTGATCGTAGCCGGGAATGTCGATCTTGGCAATATAAGGAAGGGTACCGGTAAGATTTTGCTTCTTATCCACCTTGATGGAGGTGATGTTATGATGCGCCACGTTGCCGGGAATGTGCCAGCCGTTATCGGCGGTATTCTTTTCGGCGTGAGAGATGGCCTTGGTGGAAATGGGACGGTAGACCTTGCGGATCTCCGCCGCACCGCCGTTTGCTTGTGAAGCAAAGATATAGACCAATTCATAGAAGCCGTTGCCGGAGGGCTTGGCATCACCGGTGTACTCGGTGCCCTGCGCATCGGAATAGATGACAGTATCCTGATGGAAATAATAAAGCTCGTTCATCGCGGAGGGGTTATAATGAGAAACGGTAGAGGTATGATCCAAGGAATCGGGAAGAGTCATAGAACCGGTGTTCACGTCAATATCGCCCCAGCGGTTGGTGTAGAAAACGAAGCTGCCGTCATGGTCCACGTGGTAGTGATCGCTCTTCTTCACGATCTCTGCAACGGTCAATTCGTTGATATCGTCCCGCAGGCCGACCTCCATCAAAAGACGGATGGGGTGGGTGGCGCCGCTGACGGAAAGCTTGGCCTCGGTGGCCGTGGCGATCTTATTGGAGTTGACCTCCACCTGATACAGAACCAAGGGAATGAGGGCGGCGGGAATACCGAAGCTGACGGTCTGATCCCCATCGCTCAAGCGGGTGGCGATGCGAACCGACACGTGCATCATATCCGTTCCTTCAATATTGGAATCGGAGATCGCTTCGTCAACGGTGCCGTAGAAGCCGAAGCTCTTCATCACCTGGGTTGCCCCTGCGGGAACGTCCTCACGGGTGTGTCCCTCGTGCCAGAAGGCAACGAATTCGTTGTTATCATCGGCGTACCAGCCAATGTAGTTGGAGTATTTTCCCGTCACGGCGTTGTAGCCGAGCTGACCGTATTCCCAGGCATCCTCTGCCAAGGCAATGGCCACGCTCTCGGAAACGCCGATTCTCTCCTGAATGGAGCGGATCAGCTTCCAGCCGTTTTCGGTATAGGTCTCTCGGTTGCCGAACTGGCTGTCGATCATCATACGGATAAGCTGTTCCCCTGTGAACAGGTGACCGCCGATGTCGATACCCTCCAGTTCATCCACCAGCATAAAGGCGCCGATGGGATCCTCAATGGTAATGTAGCCGCTGGACTCGTGATCCTGACCCTCTACCATAGTGGGATAATAACGGGACTGGGCCACGATGGTCTCCACAATGGCCTCAAAGGCTTTTTCGAAGTCGTTGGCATTGGTGGCGTCAAAGGCCTTGTTGACGTAATTCTGCTCCTTCTGCCAAGACTCGTTGTATTCCTCGGTAGCGGGATTCACGGCAGGAACCCGATCCACCACGGAATCACGCTTCACACGGAAGGTCCCGTAGTCCCCCACACGGAAGGAAATATCGCTTCCTGCGGTGGCGTTGAGGTAGGATCTCCACCAACCATCCAGCGTGGCGTTGGAGCTTGCGGGATCCAGAGTAGCATTGGTGGAGGTATCGGATGCATTCTTCAGCCACAGAGAGTAGAAAAGGGCCTCGTTGTCATACCAATCGGTCACCTGCTCTCTGACATACTTTGCGGTCAGCTGAGTCAGGAAGGTGATGGTATTGGTGTTGGCCGAGCCGTCACCGTGGTTGGTGGTGCCGTTCTGACCGCGGGTAAAGGTGCTGTATTGATCGGTGGCAATGGTGGGCTGGCCGTCACTCATAAGAGAAATCACGGGGATACGCTTGGCGCCGCCCTGGATCAGATCGCTCTCAATGATGGTGGTGCCGTTTTCATAGGCCTTTTCAAATTCGCCCAGGGCAAGGTAAAGGCCCGACTGAATATAGGTACCTCCTGCGGTGGTCTTGGAGCCTGTTACACGGCCCCCTGCGGAATTTTGCACTCCGTTTGCCACGGTCACACCGGTGGCGTTGGCTGCGCCTGTATAGTCAAGGTAGGCATTGCCCAAACCGGCAGTATAACGATCCAAGGGAAGCAGGACCTTAGCATCGGAAAGATCGGCGGGATCGCCGGTATCGCTGTTTCCGGAATACAGCACCACACCCACACGGTTGTGCTTGTTGAGATTGAGCAGGGCATCAATGGCATCGTTTGCCGCAGAGACCATGGTGGGAACATAGCGGCTGTTGTCCATGGACTGGGAAACGTCCAGAATAAACACCGTATCCGTAGGCAATGCGGAATAGCCCACGATCTCCTTGGTAGCGGCAATGGCCGAAAGGGCAACCAGGAAGTTGTCCTCCTTGATGGTCATATTGTTGTATGCGGCGTTGGGCTTAACATTTTCGCCCTGTGCCATGGCGTTCTTAAAATCCTCCATGGAGGCAAAGACGGATTTATCCGACCAAACACCGCCTGAATTTTCCGTATTCAGGTAATTGGGGCCAAAAAAATCCTTCCAGCCGTGCAGATTGTGCGGATCTGCAATTTTCGCTGAGCTGACGGTGGAAATGGCGCCCGTATCCCCTGCGGCTGCATTGACAAGGCTTGCGGGAACAAGTCCCAAAAGCAAGGCGACACAAAGCAAGAGGGATGTGAGCCGTTTGGTGAGAGTTTTTTTCATAGGGTCTCCTTTCGGTGTACTTGCACCATGGTTCATATCTCCCGCAGAGCTCTTCTCCGCAGGAATCGCCCTCTTTGGTAAGAGGGGGTAAAACAGGGGAGCCTTTTTGCTTCCTATTTGATTACTTTAATTTTACTATATGGGAAGAAACCTTGTCAAGAATTATTCCTAAAAAAGCCAAAAAATTTTTCCCAATGGGATTTTTTCACCTTCGCTGAAAGCCTCCCGCTGCCTTCGCATAATGCACCAAAAAAAGTTGTGTCACAGAGCCTTTCTCGGGTCGCAGGGCTCTTTCCATCAAAGAATCAAAAAGCAAGAAAATTTGGCTTGCGATCCCAAATCAATCGGAATTTTTTCTAAAAAAAGTCCGTTTTGTCAAGCAGTACTTGCGAAATCAAGCAATTTATTCTTTACTTTTCCTCCATCCTCTGCTATCATACAAGGGAAAGGAAGGGATGGCAATGAGCGTTGGACAGAATATTCGGAAAAACAGACAGAGACTGGGTCTTTCTCAGGAGGAGCTGGGAGAAAAGCTGATGGTCAGCCGACAGACCGTGAGCCTTTGGGAAAAGGATCAGACCTCCCCCACGGTGGATAATCTTATGCGCCTGAAGGAGATCTTCGGCATTTCGGTGGACGTTCTTTTGCAAGGCAGCGAAAAAAGGAAGGCACCAAAAACTCCACCTCCCTTTGCACGGTGGTGGGTGCCCTGTGCGATGCCGTAGGCATTCCCGCTCCATGCTACGCCGCTGACAAAAATGAGGCGCTTTCCTACTATGTGGAAAAAAACTTCAACTCCCAAAAGATCGACCGCCTTGTGCTCTACAATGTGGATGCCGTGGGACAGTGGCTTTATGAAAAGCACCCCTACTTTTTGGAGATGGCCGATGGGATCTGCGACCTGAAATTGCATCTGGCTTCGGAAATGCCCTCGGTGACCCCTGTCAACTTCGGCAGTATTTACAGCGGTGCCAAGCCCTCGGTGCACGGCATTACAAAATATGAAAGAAAGCCCATCACCATTGAGACCTTGTTTGATGTGGCCGCCCGTGCAGGAAAAAAGGTGGCGCTCATCGCCTCCACCAACTGCAGTATGGGAACTATCTTCCCCGGCAGAGACATTGATTATTATCTTCCCAAAAACTCCTACGAGGCCAATGCCGTGGCCACCAAGGTGCTTTTGAAGGATCGGTACGATATCGTGGTGATCTACAACGGAAATTACGACAATGCCCAGCACAAATTCGGCCCCGAAAGCCACGAGGCGCTGGCCGAATTGAAGCACAACAGCACTACCTTCGCCCTCTTTGCCTCCCTGATCCGTGATCACTTGAAGCATCACAACACCCTTTTGGGCTGGATCACCGATCACGGCTGCCACGAGATCGACGGGGGCCTTGGCTCCCACGGCTTGGATATGCCCGAGGATATCAATGTGGTGCATATGTTCCGTGCATTCCCCAAGGAAGGAAAAAAGGACTGAAACGATATGAAGCTTTTTATGGTTCGCCACGGCGAAAGTGAGAACAATCTGAAAAAGATCTGGACGGGCTGGGCCGATCCCCCCTTGACGCAAAAGGGCTATGAGGATGCCCTTTTGGCGGCAAGCTTTCTCAAGGGGATCCGATTTGACAAGGTGTACGCCAGCGATCTTGTCCGTGCCATTGAAACGGGAAGGACCGCTCTGCCCGAATGCGAGCCCATTCCCACTCCCCTTCTGCGGGAGATCGATTTAGGTGAGCTTGCGGGAAGACCCCTTGACTGTGTTACACAAGAGGACAGAGCCCTGATGGGAACGGAGGGCTATGCAAGATGGAAGGGAGAAACCCGAGAGGAATTTATTTGCCGCTTGCGCTCCTTCTTTGCCCAAATGGAACAGGAGGAGGGAGAAAACATTGCCGCCTTTGCCCACGCAGGCATCTTAAAGGAAGCCCTGCGGCAGGTGCTGGGCTATCCCCTTGCGGGAAATAAATTCAAGTGCAACAACTGCGCCGTTGCCGTTTTTGAATATTGTGAGGGCATCTGGAGCCTTCACAGCTGGATCAATCATCTGTAATCAAGAAGCAGGCTTTTTTCAAGGAAAGGCCTGCTTTTTTCTGCCCCAAGCAGAAAAAAATAATATTTTTTTGCAAAAAGGGGTTGACAAAAGACGGTGGCGGAGCGTATAATAACCGAGGTTAGCGAAGCCTAACCTTTTGTTTGACCGTGCAGTTAGCCACCGCTAATTGCTTCGGTAACCTCTTGGCGAAAGGGATTTGCACCATGACATTGAGAGAAGCAACCGTAGGCGAGGAATACGTGATCCGAGGAATCAAAACGGAGGATGAGGAGCTGAATTCCTTCCTCTTTTCCCTCGGCTGTTACAGCGGAGAGAGGATCACGGTGGTATCCCGCCGAAAAAGCGGATGCGTGGTCTCCATCAAGGATGGCAGATACAGCATCGACAATCAATTGGCAGAAGCCATTTTGATCTGAATGGCAAAAAGGCTCTGCCGATTGTTTTTACCCAACGGTTAGCACTCGCTAACTCTTGACGACCAAGAAACAAGCATTGGAACAAGGCTCAATTAAAGGAGGAAAAAACCAAATGAGAATCGCTTTGGCAGGCAACCCCAACTCGGGAAAAACCACCATGTACAACGCTCTCACCGGCCGCAACGAAAAGGTCGGCAACTGGGCGGGCGTTACGGTGGACAAAAAGGAGCACCCCATTAAGAAAATGTATGCGGGAGGTGAAGCCCTCCTTGCCGTAGACCTTCCCGGTGCATACTCCATGTCTCCCTTCACCGGCGAGGAGAGCATTACCAGCAGCTATGTCAAACAGGAAAATCCCGATGCCATCATCAACATCGTGGATGCCACGAACCTGAGCCGCAGCCTCTTTTTCACCACCCAGCTTTTGGAAACGGGGATCCCCGTGGTGGTGGCACTGAACAAAAGCGACTTAAATGAAAAGAAGGAAACGAAGATCGATACCGCCCTTCTTTCCCAAAAACTGGGTTGCCCCGTTTTAAGCACCGTTTCCACCTCTGCCGCAGGCCTTGCCGCCGTGGTGGCAGAAGCCGTCAAGGCAGCGGGCAAAGAGCAGAAGGCCCCCTACAAGCAAGGGAACATTGACTTAACGGATAAGAGTCAGGTAGAGGCAGAGGACAGAAAGAGATTTGCCTTCGTCAATCAGATCGTCAGCCGGGTAGAGGAGCGCAAGGTCTTCACCAAGGATGAAAACATCGGAGATAAGATCGATGCCGTTCTCACCAACAAATGGCTGGGAATTCCCCTCTTTGCCGTGGTGATGTATCTGGTATTCCAGATCTCTCAGGTTTGGGTGGGAACCCCCATTGCCGACCTTCTCGTTGGCCGGCTTGAAGCCTTCCAGGGCTGGGTCGGTGAGCTTCTTGCCGATGCTAGTCCCCTCCTCTCCGCCATTTTGGTGGACGGTGTCATCGGCGGCGTCGTGGCAGTGGTAGGCTTCTTGCCCCTCGTTATGGTCATGTATTTTCTCATCGCCCTTCTGGAGGACTGCGGTTATATGTCCCGCGTGGCCGTGGTACTGGATCCCATTTTCAAGAAGGTGGGGCTTTCCGGCAAATCCGTGATCCCCTTCGTTATCACCATCGGCTGTGCCGTTCCCGGTATTATGGCAAGCCGTACCATCCGCAACGAAAGAGAAAGAAGAGCCACGGCGATGCTTTCTCCCTTTATGCCCTGCGGTGCCAAGATCCCCGTGATTGCCCTGTTTGCAGGTGCCTTCTTTGACGATGCGGGCTGGGTCAGCACCGTGATGTACCTTTCGGGCATCGTTCTCATTTTCCTCGGTGCCCTTCTCATCAATAAGATCAACGGACACAAGGTGAGAAGATCCTTCTTTATCATTGAGCTTCCCGAATATAAGCTCCCCTCGCTTTGGGGTGCCTTCAAGTCTATGTGCAGCCGTGGTTGGGCCTACATCGTGAAGGCCGCCACCATTATCCTTCTGTGCAATATGGCCGTTCAGCTGATGCAGAGCTTCACCTTAAGCTTTGCCGTGGCCGAAAGCGCCGATCAGTCCATTTTGGCCACCATTGCCGCTCCCTTTGCTTATCTTCTCGTTCCCATTGTGGGCGTTCTGTCCTGGCAGCTGGCCGCCGCCGCTGTCACGGGCTTTATCGCCAAGGAAAACGTGGTGAGCACGCTGGCCGTTTGCTTCGTGGGACTGGAAAACCTGATCGACACCGAGGAATTGGCCCTGATGGAGGGTGCAGGCAGCCAGGTGGCAGGCATTATGGCCATTACCAAGGTGGCCGCTCTGGCTTACCTGATGTTTAACCTCTATACCCCTCCCTGCTTTGCGGCCATCGGTGCCATGAATGCGGAAATGAAGAGCGCCAAATGGCTGTGGGGCGGCATCGGCCTGCAGCTTGCCGTGGGCTACACCGTATCCTATCTGGTCTATACCCTTGGCACCCTCTTCACCGGCGGCACCCTGAATGCCGCAGCAGCCCTTCTCGGCGGCCTTGCCGTTCTTGCCTTTGCGGGAATTTGCGCCTTTCTCATTGCCAAGGCAAACAAGGAGCTGAAAGCCGAGTACGCCCTGAAAAAATAAACAGAAAAGAGACACAATATGAAAAACCTCATCGTTCTTGCGATCCTTTGCGCCATCACGGCGGGGATCCTGTGGTATCTTCACCGTGCCAAGGCACGGGGGGAGACCTGCATCGGCTGTCCCTTGGCGAAAAATTGCAAAAAGGGTGCCTCTTGCCCCTCCTGCGGGACAAACGGCAAGTCCGAAGAAAAAAATTGATCTTCCCCATCCGCACAAAAAAGGAAGCGAAATTCGCTTCTTTTTTTGCTTTTTGAAGAAAATAATCTTGCAAGGCTTAATTCTTTATGATAGAATAATCCTACCAAAAATAAAAGTAAGGAGACAAAAATGAAACGACTCTTATCTCTTTTGTGTCTGATCTGTGTTCTTTTCTCTACGGTAGCCTGCTCCTCCTCTCTGGCGGTCACCGAAACGGCAGAGAATAAGACGGAGAGCGCCACCGAAGAATCCGAGAAAAACGAGACGGGCGACATTGTTTATCCCGCGGGCTTTTCCGTTGGCTACGCCCGAGGGGATATTACCCCCACGGAATTTCCCATTCCCATTTACAACCGTGATGCCGTCGGCGTCCACGATCCCCTGTATCTGACCTGCACCGCCATTTGGGACGGGGAGAGTGCCGCCCTTTTGTTCACCGCAGATCTGAAATCCTGCTCCCGTGCACTGTGGACTCAGTCTACCAAGATCATCAAGAAGCAGTTTGGGATCCCCGAGGACCGTGTGTTCTTCAACACCACCCACACCCACTCGGCTCACGACCCCGGACTCAACAATGAAAACGCCTCCCGCTGGCAGTCAAGATTTTATCAGATCGTGCCTGTGGTGGTAGAAGAAGCGCTGCGGGATCTGGATGAAGCAGAGGCTTATGTCAGCAAGGGCTACACGGAAGGGATCACCTTCGTGCGCCGCTATCTTTTGGAAAGCGGAAGATACGAGACCAACCCCAGTGCATCCGACAGACCCGTTGCCCACGAGAGTGAGGCGGATAACGAGCTTCGCACCATCCGCTTTGACCGAAAGAACAAGAAGGATGTGCTTCTTGTCAACTATCAGACCCACTACGGCGGTGCAACAGGCGCTTACCCCGGAATGATCTCCTCCGACTTTGTGGGCAATTTCCGTGACAGTGCGGAACAGGAGCTGGATGTTCTCTTCTCCTTCCATAACGGCGCAGGCGGAAACCTGAATTTCAACTCCGCCCTCCCCGGGGAAAAGAAATACGAGGGCTGGATCCCTGCCAATCAGGAATTTATGGATGTGACCCGTGCCTGCTTGGCAAGCGAGCAAAAGGTCAATGTGGGCAAGATCCAATCTAAAATCAGCTACTACAAGGCAACCGTTCTCAAGGACAGCCCCGAGGTGGTAGCGCACGCAAAGGAGGTCAATGCCCTCCCCAAGGAAAGTCAGCAGTATAACGAGCTGGCCGCCAGATACGGCCTTGGCAACGCACGCCGAATCAGCGCCATCATCACCCGAAACAGTATGGGTGCCACCCAAGAGATCGTCATTATGGGCATCAGCTTCGGCGATATTGCCTTTTCCACCGTTCCCATCGAGCAGTTTGACGCCAATGCCAAGTGGGTCAGAGAAAATTCTCCCTTTGAAATGACCTTTACCTGCTCTATGACAAACGGCAGCTACGGCTACGTTCCCACGCTGGAGGCCTCCGCTCACGGCGGATACGAGGTATTGACCACTCGCTTCGTTTACGGCTCCGGTGAGGAATTCGCCACCGAGCAGCTTCGTCTCCTCAATGAATGCTACAACACAAAATAATCAAGCCGAAAAAAGAAGCGAAGTTCGCTTCTTTTTTTGTTTTTTCAAAGGAAAAAACCTTGCAAGGCTTAATTCTTTATGTTAGAATAATCCTACCAAAAATAAAAGTAAGGAGACAAAAATGAAACGACTCTTATCTCTTTTGTGTCTGATCTGTGTTCTTTTCTCCACGGTAGCCTGCTCCTCCTCTCTGACTGTCACCGAAACGGCAGAGAATAAGACGGAGAATGTCACCGCAGAAACCGAAGAAAATAAGACGGACAAGATTGTTTATCCCGAGGGCTTTTCCGTGGGCTACGCTCGCCGTGATATCACCCCCACTGCCTTCCCCATTCCCATTTACGACCGTGATGCCACCGATGTGCACGATCCCCTGTATCTGACCTGCACTGCCGTGAGTGACGGGGAGGGTGCCGCCCTTTTGTTCTCTATGGACTTAAAGTCCTGCTCCCGCTCCCTGTGGGAGAAATCTGCAGGCATTATCGAAAAGAAATTCGGCATCCCCGTGGACCGTGTATTCTTCAACGCCACCCATACCCACTCGGCTCACGACCCCGGGATCAACAACGAAAACGTCATGCGTTGGCAGGGCAAATTCTATCAGATGATCCCCGAGATCGTGGAGGAGGCCCTGCGGGATCTGGATGAGGCCGAGGCCTATGTGGGCAAGGCCTATACCGATCGGCTCACCTTCGTTCGCCGCTACAAGCTTGCCAGCGGCAAGTTCCAGACCAACCCCAGCGCTTCCCAGGCCGACAAGCCCGTGGCCCACGAGAGCGAGGCAGACAACGAGCTTCGCACCATCCGCTTTGACCGCAAGAATAAGAAGGATGTGCTTCTTGTCAACTATCAGACCCACTACGGCGGCGCAACGGGCACCTACCGCGGTCAGATCTCCTCCGATTTTGTGGGCAATTTCCGTGACAGTGCGGAAAAGGAGCTGGACGTTCACTTTTCCTACCACTCCGGCGCCAGCGGAAACTTAAAT
The DNA here is from genome assembly GCA_045543495.1 of Eubacteriales bacterium. GTDB lineage: Bacteria > Bacillota > Clostridia > Oscillospirales > SIG627 > RGIG5579. The sequence goes on from JAZQMO010000031.1 coordinate 14,487, forward strand.
TTTAACTCCGCCATCCCCGGGGAGAAAAAATACGAGAGCTGGATCGATGCCAACAAGGAGTTTATGGATGTGACCCGTGTGGCCCTTCAGAATGAAGAAAAGGTGAACGTGGGCAAGATCCGGTCCTCCATCAGCTATTATCAGGGCACCGTTCTCAAGGACAGCCCCGAGAGAGTGGCGCAGGCACAGGAGGTTGCCGCTCACCCCGAGGACTCCGAGCAGTACAAGGACCTTTTGAAAAAATATAATCTCAGCTCCAAGAGATGGGTCAACGCCATCATCACCCGTAACAACGGTATGGGCGAAAAGTCCGAATTGGTCTTTATTGCCATCAGCTTCGGTGACATCGGCTTTGCCACCGCTCCCTATGAAATGTTTGATCAGAACGGAAAAGAGGTTCGGGAGGGCTCCCCCTTCAAAACCACCTTTATCTGCTCCATGGCCAACGGCTCAAACGGCTACATTCCCACCACCTTTGCCTTCCCCCACGGTGCCTATGAATCCATGGTCACCCGCTTCGTGCAGGGCTCGGGCGAGGAATTTGCGGGAGAAATGATCCGCCTTTTGAAGGAATGCAAAAACGAAGCCTGAAAAGCGCCGACCGATGAAAAATCGGTCGGTGTTCTTTTTTTGTGATCGTTTGCTTTCGTTTTCCAAAAAAAGAAAAAGGGCTTGACTTTTTTCTTCCCCTCTTATAATATGGTGAAAGACCCCTTTGATCAAACAAAAAGGAGAATACTATGAATACCAACATTTTAGATTTCGGCGCCGTAGCGGGGGGAGAATTCCTCACCTCCGACAAGATCCAAGCCGCCATTGATGCCTGCGCCTCCTCCGGCGGCGGCAGAGTAACCGTTCCTCAGGGCAAATATCTGGTGGGTACCCTGTGGCTGAGAAGCGGGGTAGAACTGCATCTGGAGCACGGAAGCGAATTGATCGCAAGCTCCGATCTGGATGATTATAACGACGAGGATGCCTACGAGCAGAATGCCTCCAGCCGCAAGAACGAAAAGTGGCTGGGCAAGCATATGATCATTGCTTTGGAGTGCGAGAATGTTGCCATTACGGGTACCGGCACCCTCAACGGCAACGGAGACATTTTTATGGCTCCCCCCAAGCCCTGGACTGCCTGGACATGGAACGAGGGCTGCCGTCAGGCAAAGGATGAGGAAAAATGCCGCCCCGGTCAGCTTGTCTGCTTCATTGAGTGCAAGAGAGTCACCGTGAGAGACATTACCGTGACCAATCAGCCCTGCTGGGGTCTGTTCTTCCACGGCTGCGAATACGTTTCCATCATCGGCACCAAGACCTTCAACGAGCACTCCATCTTCAATTCCGACGGTATTGATATCGACTGCTGCAAATACGTTTCCATTGCCGACTGTCTCATTGACACGGGCGATGACTGCATTGCCATCCGCGGTAACGGCAGAAGACTGAAGAAGGAAGACAAGGTGTGTGAATACATCACCATTTCCAACTGCGTTTTGGGCTCCTGCTCCTCCACCTTCCGCATCGGCGTGGGCGTGGGCAAGATCCGCCACGTGAGAGTGTCCAACATCTGCATCACCCGAGGTGCCCCCGGCATCTGCATTATGTCCAGCTATATGGGCAACGGTGCCACCACCATTGAGGATGTAAGCTTCAGCAATATTTCCATGGCAAACTGCTCCCGTCCCTTCGAGATCACCGAGGCCTCCAAGGATTGCGCCGCCACCATTAAGGACGTTACCGTTGAGAACGTTCGTGCCGAGGTCTACGGCTTCCTGAACTTCCGTATTTCCAATGAGAATACCGTGGAAAACATTGTGTTCCGCAACTGGAAGGTGGTTATGGTCGACGGTTACAAGCCCTTCAGTCAGAAATGTCTGGATCTGATGGGAGATCACTGGATGCGCCTGAACAACACCAAGGGCTTAAGGCTTGAAAACTTTGCCTTGGTGGACGACGGAAATTACCTCTCCGCTTGGAAAAAAGGCGTGGTGGAGGTCGTCAACTGTCCCGATGCCGTCTTTGAAAACTGCACCGTCAACGGGGAGCCTATGAAATTCTGAAAAAGGCTTGACAATTTTTGTCCCGATGCTATAATCGGTCTTGGCAGAAGAGTTGCCAAGACCGATTTTTTCGTTTTCAAAGGAGAAAATATGACTTGGATCCTTGCCGCCGTATGCTCCGCCCTGATGGCGGGCTCCACCGGTGTTTTGGGCAAATGCGGCGTGAAAAAGACCGATTCCGACGTGGCCACCGCTCTGCGCATTGTGGTGGTGTTTTTGTTTTCCTGGGCGGTGGTGCTCTTCACTCCTGCCCGAGAGGGCCTTTTCCGACTCTCGGGGCGCTCCCTTTTGTTTTTGATCCTGTCGGGCCTTGCCACGGGAACCGCTTGGCTGTGCCAATTCAAGGCCCTGAGCCTTGCGGGGGTGAGTAAGGTCGACCCTGTGGATAAATGCAGCACCATTTTGACGGTGCTCTTTGCCATTTGTGTCTTGGGGGAGACCGAAAACCTTCCCGCCAAGCTCCTTGGCGTTGCCTTTTTGGGCCTTGGCGTATTTTTCATGTGGAACCGAAAAAAAGAGAGCGAAAGGGAGAATCAAAAGGGCTGGCTTCTGTGGGCCTGTCTTTCCGCCGTCTTTGCCGCTCTTACCTCCATTTTTGCCAAGATCGGCATTTCCGATGTGGATTCCAACGTGGCCAACGCCGTTCGCTCCGCCGTGGTGATCCTGATGGCTTGGGGCATCGTCCTGGTTCAAAAAAAGGCAGGGGAGATCAAGCACATCCGCAAAACAGAATGGTTTTTCATTCTCGCCTCGGGTCTGACCACCGCCCTCTCCTGGTTCTTCTACTACTACGCCATTGCCCACGGCGTGGTGAGCGTGGTGGTGCCCATTGACAAAATGAGCCTTGTCATCGCCGTCCTGTTTTCCTATTTCTTCTTAAAGGAAAAGGTATCGGGAAAGGCCTTTTTCGGCCTTGGTATGATGACGGCAGGCACCCTTGTCATCGCCCTGTTTCCGTAAAGAGACAAAACAGCCCCGCCGAAGAGGCAGCTTTGATCGAGCAGTATAACCGAACAAGCAGAAAAAGGATAGAGAAATCCCACTTTCTCTATCCTTTTTCCTTTTTCATTCTACCGCGAAGACCGCACATTCCCAAGGAGCAAGACTTAGCTTTTCTCCCGTGAGCCCGATCTTCTTTTCCATATTACACAGCAGGCAGCGGCACCTTCCTCGGATGGGATGGGGAATTTCCCATTCCCTCTCCCGCTCGGACAGATTGGCCACCACCAAAAGGGTCTCCTTCTCACAGGAGCGGGTATAGCAGATCACATCGGGGTCATCCTCCGAAAGGAAGGTCAGGCTCCCCTCCACGATGGCAGGATGCTCTCGGCGCAGGGCGGTCAGGCTTTGATAGTAGCGAAACACCGAATCCTCTGCGGCAAGGTCTGCCTCCAAATTGATCTGTTCATAACGAGGGTTCACCTTCAGCCAAGGCTTTCCGGTGGTAAAGCCTGCGTTCTTCTCCGCATTCCACTGATAAGGGGTGCGGGCGTTATCACGGCTGGTCCTCGCCACCTCTGCAAGGGCGGTGGCAGGATCCATGCCGCTCTCCAGCATAGCGTGGTAGGGGCCGACGGTGTAACAGCAGTTGTAATCCTCAATGGAATCAAAGCGCACGTTCACCATACCGATCTCCTCCCCTTGGTAAATGAAGGGAATACCGGGGGTGGTGTGGATCAGGGTACCGAGAAGCCTTGCGGAGCGGGTGCGCCACTGCAGATCCGAGCCGTGCTGAGAAACCTGCCTTTGGCTGTCGTGGTTGGAAAGGTACTGAATATAGGTGCCGCCGCTTTCCCCCACCTTGGCCCAATTCTTCTGCACGGTGCGAAACTGCTCTGCCGTCAGCCTCGGCCCTTTGCGGCTGGCAAGCTGAAAGTGATAGATGCTGTCCAGCTCCCGCCGTTCGGGCAAAATATACTCCGCAGCGTTGAAGGGGGTCACTCCGGCGCCCTCCCCCATGGTAAAGCACCCCTCCCTGCAGAATACTCGCTCATTCAATTCCCTGAGGATCGGGTGGATGCCCTCCACGTTGGTACACATATTCCGATCCACCACGAACCCGTTACGGTCCATCGGGGGGATCGGCTTTTTCAGGGAATCGGGAAGGCCGGGCATTTTCTTCAAGCGGGTGATCACATCGAGGCGGAACCCGTCAATACCGAAATCCAGCCATCTGTTCAGCATCCCGTAGATCTCTTCCCGCAGGGCCTTACATTCCCAGTTGAGATCGGGCATTTTGATGCCGTATTGATGCAGGTAGTATTCACCCGCCACCTCGTCCCACTGCCAAGCAGAGCCGTTTCCCTCACCGAAATAACTGCCCCAATTGTTGGGCTCGGAGCCATCCGCCTTGGCGGGGCGCCAGATATAGTAGTCACGGTAGGGATTGTCCTTGGATTTTCTGGACTCTTGAAACCAGCGGTGCTCATCGGAAGAGTGATTGAGCACCATATCCATGATCACACGCATCCCCATGGAATGAGCCAGATCCAAAAGCTCCTTAAAATCCTCCATGGTGCCGTAATCGGGGTGAATGGCCTCGTAATCTGCCACATCGTACCCGTTATCCGCCTGCGGAGAAGCGTAAAGAGGTGCAAACCAAATACAGGTGACCCCCAACTCCTTCAGTATGGGAAGTTTTGAGGTCACCCCTCTTAAATCGCCGATGCCATCGCCGTCGGAATCACAAAAGCTCTTGCAGTAGATCTCATAGCCTACCGCTTCTTGCCACCACTTTTTCTCCATGAAAGCCTTCCCCCTCCTGTTTTTTCTCATTGTAGCAAAAGATGACCGTTTCTTCTATCAAAAACGGACTTTTTTGGGAGAATATCCCTTCTTTTTCAGACAATCTTGACCGATTTTGCAATTTGTGCTACACTCAAAAAAAGGAGGATCCCCATGGAAACACTCGATATGATCCACTCCCCCAACGAGGGGCCGCTCTCCTTTCAGGAGATCCGCTCGGAACACGGCTATTTTGCCAAGCACATTCATATGCACGACACCCACGAAATCAACCTGATCACCACCCCCTCCCTTTGTCAGGTGCGCTGTAACGGAAGCATCTTTCAGTTTCAGGCTCCTGCCGTTCTTCTGCAATCACGGGGCACCTATCACGCCATCCTCTCTGCTACCGGCCCCTTTGAAAGCCTTGTGACCTATTTTGACCCGAAAAAAAGCGATGCCGAGACACAGAGCACGAAAGATGCCCTGTTCACCGCCGATATTACCGCCATCCGCTTAAAGCCCTCGGAGTGCAAACGGCTTCTTTCCCTCTACGAGCTCTTGAAGGACAGCACCTCGGAGGAAGGGCAGCTTCTGGTTCTGGCATATCTTTCCCGATTGCGGCATTTGCAAAAGGAGACTGCCACCACCGTCGGAAACACCAAAAACACCTATCTTTTCCCCTTGATCCGTCACATTCAGGATCATCTGGAGGAAAAGATCACCATAAATCGTTTGGCAAGCAGGTTTCACGTGAGCCCCACGAAATTAAAGGCAGATTTTCACGCCCTTACCGGAAAGCCCGTCAAGCAATTTATAAACGGGGCCCGCCTGCGGCGAGCAGAACAGCTCCTCTTACGGGATGCGCCCCTCTCTCAGATCGCCCTTGCCTGCGGTTTTTCGGGAGAAAGCCACCTGATCGGTGCCTTTCGCGCCGCTTACGGCACCACCCCCGGCCGATACCGCCGCAAGGGGCAAGCTGGGGAAAATGCGCCCCTTCCTTCCCACAAAAAAACCGAAGCATAATCCAAGGCCCCAACACAAGAAAGGATCCCCGCTGCCAAGGCGCACAAAAACGAAGTGCACTTTGTCAGCGGGGCTTTTTCATTTTTCCCCCCCGAAAGGCGAAAATGATAAAAAAATGTTGCAATCCAAAAGGCAGAGTGATATAATGTGGTTAATATCGTAAAATCGGTTTTTTTACCTATTATAAAGAAGAGCGTTTCCTGAAAGGAGCCAAGCAATGAATTACTTTCTCTATATTGATCCCGGCACGGGAAGTATGCTTTTTACGGTGCTCATCGGTATCATCGGCGCCGCCTTTTATTCTCTTCGGATGCTGTGGATCAAGCTTCGCTTCCGCCTGAGCGGGGGCAAGGCCAAGGTAGATGAATGTAAGCTCCCTTTCGTGATCTTTTCCGACAACAAGCGCTACTGGTCGATCTTTGAGCCTGTGGTGCGAAAGCTGAGCGAAGAGGGAAAGAGCGTGTATTATATTACAGGCTCCGAGGATGACCCCGCCTTAAAGAGCGATATTCCCGCCCTCACGGCAGAATACATCTCCGGCAACAAGCTCTACACCAAATTGAATTTCATTCGGGCCAACATTCTCCTTTCCACCACCCCGGGACTGGATGTGTATCAGTGGAAGCGGTCCAAGGATGTGGATCATTACGTGCACATTCCCCACGCCGCCAGCGAGATCTGCATGTACCGTATGTTCGGCATTGATTATTACGATGCCATTCTCCTTTCGGGCGAGTATCAGGCAAGGGATGTGAGAGCACTGGAGAAAATTCGGGAATTGCCCGAAAAGGAGCTGGTGCAGATCGGCATTCCCTATATGGATGAAATGGCACGCCGTCTGGAGCGGGAGGGAGAGGCCCCCGAGCATCCCCGCACGGTGCTCTTGGCACCCAGCTGGGGGCCAAGCGCCATCTTCTCCGTTTACGGGGGCAAGATCATTGAGAAGCTTCTGGAAACAGGGTACCACGTGATCATTCGTCCTCACCCCCAATCCTTCACCTCCGAAAAGGAAATGATGGATCGCCTGATGAAGGAATTCCCCGAAAGCGAAAACTTGGAATGGAATCGGGATGCGGATAATTTTGAGGTTCTCCGCCGCTCCGACATTCTCATTTCCGACTTTTCCGGTGTTATTTTTGATTTCACCCTCATTTACGATAAGCCCGTGATCTACACCGATCCCAAATTTGATCTTGGGCTTTACGATGCCTGGTGGCTGGATACTCCCCTGTGGACCGAGAGCGCTCTGCCCCGCTTGGGCGCACAGCTGACCGAGGAAAAAATGGAGCATCTGAAGGAGCTTGTGGATACTTGTCTGGAGGATCCCAAATACGAGGAGGGCAGACGAAGCGTCAAGGCCGAGACCTGGGCAAACCCCGGCTCGGGTGCCGAAAAGGCCGCTGCGTATCTGATCCGCAAACAAAAGGAATTATCCGAAAGGGAACGATAAAAAATGTCATTTCTTACTGCGCTGGAGACCCTTCTGCTTGGGCCTCTGAAATTACTGTTTGAGATCATCTTTGTTCTTTCGGGCAAATTGGTTCAGCACCCCGGACTTTCCATTATTTGCCTGAGCCTTGCCATGAATATTCTGGTGCTCCCCCTGTATAAGCGTGCCGACGCCATGCAGGAGGAAAGCCGTGATATGGAAAATAAGCTTCACCGCGGTGTGAGCCATATCAAGAAGGTCTTTTCCGGTGACGAGCGAATGATGATCCTGCAAACCTATTACCGTCAGAATCATTATAAGCCCACCAATGCCTTGAGCGGCTCGGTCTCCCTGCTTTTGGAGATCCCCTTCTTTATGGCGGCATATCAGTTCCTGTCAAGCCTTGAGGCTCTGAGTGGCGTTTCCTTCGGGCCCATTGCCGACCTTTCCAAGCCTGACGGGCTTCTTGTCATCGGGGGCCTGACCTTAAACCTTCTGCCCATTTTGATGACCCTGATCAACGTCATTTCCAGCGCCCTGTACTTAAAAGGCTTTCCCTTGAAAACCAAGATCCAGCTTTACGGAATGGCGGCCTTCTTTCTCGTCTTTTTGTATACCTCCCCTGCGGGGCTGGTATTCTACTGGACTCTGAACAATCTCTTTTCCCTCGTTAAGACCATTTTCTACAAGATCAAAAACCCTGCAGGCGTTCTGCGGGTGATGCTGGCCGTATTCGGCGTGGGCGTTCTCGCTCTCCCCTTTCTTTTGGAGATCCGCTCCCTCAAGGGCACCGTCGCCCTTCTGGCCTTCGGCCTTCTGCTTCTCTTCCCCTTGGCAAAGCATCTTTTGTCCGGGAAGCTTGATCAGAAAAAGGAAGCCAAAAAAGCCGAGCCCAACAAGAAAATGTTCCTTGCGGGAAGCCTGTATCTGACGGTTTTGGTGGGGCTTCTCATTCCTGCCACCTTCATTGCCGCTTCTCCTCAGGAGTATGTGGACATTACCTATTTCCACAATCCCCTTTGGTACATTCTCTCCTCCGCTCTCATGGCGGCAGGTCTGTTTTTGGTTTGGCTTCGGGTGTTTTACTGGCTCGCCAAGCCCGAGGGCAAGGTGCTCTTTGACCGAGCCGTGGTGTACCTCAGCGTGGCTATGACCGCCAACTATATGTTCTTCGGAACCGATCTGGGCATTATTTCCGCCTCCCTGCAATACGAAAACATTATGGCCTTCACCCGTTGGGAACAGGTGATCAACCTTTTGGTTTTGGCCCTTCTTTTGCCCCTTCTGTTCTTCCTTGCCAAAAAGCTTCCCAAGGCGGTGACCGCCGTTTGTCTGGTGGCCTGTCTTTCCCTCGGCGTGATGTCGGGGGTGCATTTGGTGACCATCAAAAAGTCTGTGGATGAGGTCTCCAATGCACAGCTTTCCGACTCCTTGAACATTGAGCTTTCCACCGAAGGAAAAAATGTTGTGGTCATTATGCTGGACCGTGCCTTGGGGCAATATGTTCCCTATATGATGAACGAAAAGCCCGAATTGAAGGAGCAATTCCAAGGCTTTACCTGGTATGCCAACACCATTTCCCACGGACTATGTACCAATTTCTGCTCCCCTGCCTTAATGGGCGGATACGAATACACTCCCGTGGAAATGAACCGCAGGGAAAACGAGACCCTGGCGGAAAAGCACGACGAAGCAGTAAAGCTTATGCCGGTGATCTTTGATCGAAATGGCTGGGATGTTTCGGTTTGTGACTCTCCTTATGCCGGATATCAGTGGGTTTCCGACCTTTCCACGTTCAATGAATATCCCGATATCAAGACCTTCAACGCAGAAGGGCGCTTTAGCGACCCCAACCAAAAGGCTGCCGTGATTACCGCTAACCACCGCAATTTCTTCTGCTTCAGTCTTATGAAGACCATGCCCCTTTCCCTGCAGCCTGTTCTCTACAACGGAGGCAATTATAACCGTGCGGCTACCAATAATAACAAATTGCTTCTGTACGGCACACAAGTTGTAGAAGAAGGCGGCTTTTCTCGGGCAAACGGTGTCGACAGTGCTTTTATCAACGGATACAATGTGCTTTTGAATCTGCCTAATGTGACCCGCACCACCGACGACGAGAAAAATTCTTTCCTCTTCCTTTGCAGCAACTTGCCTCACTACCCCACGATTTTGCAGGAGCCGGATTATACCCCTGCGGAAAAGGTGGATAATACCGAATTCGATGCGGCAAATACCCATCGCTTCACCGTTGACGGAAAAACACTAGAGATTTACAATTCCATCCAAATGTCTCATTACCATGTCAATATGGCTACCTTCCTACAGCTTGGCAATTGGTTTGACTCTCTCAGAGAGCGTGGCGTTTGGGACAACACCCGAATCATTTTGGTTTCCGATCACGGAAACAATCTCTCCCACGACAGAGAATTGGTGCACAATGTGGAAGGCGTCGGTGATCTGAAGGATGTAGAGTCCTTCTATCCCCTTCTGATGGTAAAGGATTTCAACAGCAAGGAATTTTCCGTTTCTCAGGAATTTATGACCAATGCCGACACCCCCACTCTGGCCTTTGAGAATTTGATCGAAAATCCCGTCAATCCCTTTACGGGAAAAACGGTCAACAGTGACGAAAAAACCGCTCACGAACAGTTTGTTATCCTCTCTACGGAATGGGATATTGCAAAGAATAACGGAAACTGTTTCCTCCCCGGTCAATGGGCCAGTGTGAAGGACAACCTCAGAGTGAAAGAAAACTGGACTTGGTGTCGTGATTTCGCCGTATTGAAGGAACACGCTTTTCCCCAAAACTCAATTGTGGTAAAAGGAGAATAATATGTCTTATCGGGTTGACAATGCCGTCATTATGGCGGCGGGTACCGCCAGCCGCTTCGCGCCCCTGTCCTTTGAGAGGCCAAAAGCCCTCATCGAAGTAAAGGGAGAGGTGCTCATTGAGCGGCAGATCCGCCAGCTCAAGGAGGCGGGCATTGACGAGATCTACCTTGTGGTAGGCTACAAAAAAGAGGCTTTCTATTATTTGGAAGAAAAATTCGGGGTGAAGATCTTGGAAAACCCCGAATATCTGACCCGAAACAACAACGGCAGTCTTTTCGTGGCAAAAGATGTGATCCGAAACAGCTACATTTGCTCCTCCGATAACTACTTTTCCCAAAACCCCTTTGAAAACGAGGTGGATGATGCCTACTACGCCGCCGTTTTCGCCCACGGAGACACCAAGGAATGGTGTATGACCGAGGGGGAGGACGGATACATTAACAGCGTCACCGTAGGGGGAGAAAATGCTTGGTTTATGCTGGGGCACACCTTCTGGACAGAGGAATTCAGCAAGACCTTTTTTGAGATTCTGGATCCCATTTACCACGAGGAGCGCACCCGCTCCCAGTTGTGGGAAAGCATTTTTATGGAGCATTTGGACAGGCTCAAAATGAAGATCCGCCGTTATGAGGACGATGTGATCTTTGAGTTTGACACGCTGGACGAACTGCGGGAGTTTGATGAAAGCTACCGCCAAAACACCCGCTCGGCTATCCTCGCCAAGGTTGCAGGAGAGCTGGGGGTAACCGAAGAAAGGATCGTTGAGGTTCTGTCCTACAAGGATGAAAATGAGGCCGCCGCAGGTTTCCGCTTCCGAGTAGAAGATGCCTTATATCAATACGATTACAAATCCGCTTCATTTAGGAGGGTATTATGAGAGAGATCATCAAGGAAGATCTGAAACGGGTCGCCGAGCTTTTGGAAATAGCTCTGGGAAGCTCGGAGTACGAGAGCATTGAACGCTTGGGAGGACTTACCAACCACACCTACCACGTGACCGTCAAGGGCGGGGGGAACTATGTGGTTCGTATTCCCGGCGAGGGCACGGAGGAACTGATCGTTCGCAGTGACGAGAAGGTTTCCACCGAGCTTGCCTGCCGTATGGGAGTGGATTCCCCCATGCTTTATTTCGGGCCCGACGGGGCCAAGGTCACAGAGTTTATTCCCAATGCGGTGACCATGAATGCCGACAGCTTAAAGGAAGAGGAGCGGATTTGTCAAATGGCCGACCTTTTCCGATTGATGCACCGCTGCGGGGAGGACACGGGTGTTCCCTTTGAGGTCTTTGATATGGCCGCAGGGTATGAGGGCATTATTGAAAAGTGCAAGGTTCCTATGTTTTCCGATTACGCCGAGAAAAAACAGGCGGTGATGGCCATTAAAGAAGAGATCGATTCTCTCATCGGGGCCAAAAAGGTGCCCTGCCACAACGATCCCCTGTGCGAAAACTGGGTGGTGGGAAATGGCAGAATGTACCTGATCGATTGGGAATACGCCGGTATGAACGACGGAATGTGGGATGTGGCCGATGTTTCCATTGAGGCGGGCTTCGGGCCCAAGGAGGACGAGGCGCTCCTGAAGGCGTATCTGGAGCGGGAGCCCCGCGAGGCAGACCGTTTGCATTTTCTTGCCAGCAAGATCTACGTAGACTATTTGTGGACCCTTTGGGCCAAGGCCAGAGTTCCCTATGACGGACAGCCTATGGAGGATTGGGCCACAGAGAGATATGCAAGAATGAAGGATAATCTGGAACAATATATGCTTCTCAAGGAGGAAAGAAAATGATTGCAGGAATTATCGCAGGAATTACTTGGGCTTTGGAGACTGTCATTTTAGGAATTGCGCTGGGTATGAGCCCCTTCTGCTCCACGGAGCAGGCCATTTTGCTGGCACCCTTTGTGAGCACCTTTTTGCACGATGCTTGCTCCGCCATCTGGTCCCTTCTTTACAATGCCGTCCGCGGCAACCTGAAGAATGTTTGGAAGGCCCTTTGCACCAAGAGCGGCAAGTGGGTGGTGGTAGCCGCCGTCATCGGCGGGCCCATCGGTATGACGGGCTATGTTTTGGCAGTCAATTATATGGGCGCCTCCATCGGTGCGGTGGCAAGTGCCATTTTCCCCGCAGTGGGCAGTGTTTTGGCCTTCTTTTTCCTGAAAGAAAAAATGAAGTGGCATCAGTGGGTGTTCCTTCTTGTGACCCTTTTGGGTGTTTACGGCCTCAGCTACTCCCCCGAGCTTGAGATCACCAATTACCTGTTGGGGATCGTGGGTGCGCTGATGTGCTCCTTCGGTTGGGGTATTGAAGCGGTCATTCTGGCTAAGTGCCTGAAGGATCCCGAGGTGACCGATGAATACGCTCTGCAGATCCGTCAGACCACCTCCGCTCTGACCTACGGTGTGATCATTCTCCCCGCCTTGAAGGGTTGGGGCTTCACCGCCTCCCTCTTCAGCGGAACCGGTTGGCTTCTGCCTACCATTGTCATTGCGGCGCTGTTCGCTACGGTTTCGTACCTGTTCTACTACAAGGCCATTGCACAGATCGGTGCTTCCAAGGCCATGGCTCTCAATGTGACCTACACCGCTTGGGCGATCCTGTTCACGGTGGTTCTGCTCCGTGATTTCAGCGTATTGTCTCCCCTGACCATTCTCTGTGCGGCCGTGGTTCTGATCTGCGGCATTTTCGCAGCAGCCGATTTCAAGGAGATCCTCTCCAAAAAGAACTAACCTACTTTTTTCGTGAAAAAAGGTGGCAAAAAAGCTTTTAGGTTTATTGCAGGACCCTTTTTGAAAAAAGGGTCCTGCACCTCCCAAAAACTTTTAGGGAAAAAATATAAAAAGGCAACAGGAATGATTTTTCTGTTGCCTTTTTTCTTTAGTGCAACGGACCGTCGGGACGCCGGTCCGCAAGCCGTGCCCTTTGCCGCCTTCGCTTCGTGGCACAAAGAAAAGATTTCACACCATAGAGCCTCGCCCTACGGGAGCGGAAACCGAGAAAAAGACACGGGGAGTCTTTTTCGATGCGTTTTCGACCGCCGATACCCGATTGTGCCGAGCCGAATGGCGATGGCAGAATCACGGTATCAAGGAGTGTATGGCACGCTTGGCGTGACGGAGAGGGGGTTCTGTTGGAATAGATGGC
>JAZQMO010000032.1:0-4884 GCA_045543495.1 Eubacteriales bacterium
ACCGTAATCTACCAATGCCTTGAAGATGGCTTCGTTGGGAGTATCCTTGTAGATATTAGCGCCTGCGGCGGCCAACTCCTGAATGGTGGTGGTTGCCACGGACTTTCCGCTGAATACATATTCCAAAGGAAGATCAAAGTCTCCTGCGCCGGCTGCGGCGAAGATCACCTCGTAATTCTCGCCGTTTTCAACCAGCTTGTCAGCGCTTACAGCCTGATCTACACCGCCAAGCTTGAAGGTAAAGGCGGGGGTACCGATCTTTGCAATGTATTCATCTGCAAGAGCCTTGTCAATGATGGCCTTCAGCTCCACTCTCTGACCCAGGATCAGGGAGATCTCGGGGTTCAGATACCAGCCTCTGACCTCGTAAACGGTGGTATTGATGTAATAGTTTTCGTCTGCGCCTTCGCCGAGAACGAGATTGATCTCAGCGTTTGCGGGAGCGGAAAGGTAAATCTTATCAAAAGAGCCCCAAGCGCCTACCTTGGTAACGGTAACGTTTTCTCCAACATCGGTTGCAGCAATGGCACCTTCACCCTGAATGGTGATGGCAGCATCCGTATTCAGAACGACCTTCTTACCCGTAACCTTGCCGCCGAAGGTACCGCTCTTGATGATAAGAGTTTCCTGCGCAGGAACGGTATCGCGGTCACCTGCATAGGTGCGGCCGGCAATGATATTGCCTTCCAACTCGGAGGATACGATCCCCTCTGCATTTCCGGTGCGAGAGCCTGCAAGGAATGCACCCCCGATGGTACAATCGGTTACGATATTGGTAACCTTAGAGGGAACCAAAGTGTTAGCAGCGCTGCCGCCGATGAAATCACCGCCGATGGTAACGCGAGTCAAAGTGTTGGCAACCTCTCCGGTGGGGCCGCCCGCACCAATGGCAATGGTAGTGCCGCCACCAACGAAGTTGCCGCCGATGACAACGTCGGTCATGGTGGTGGTAACGCCGGCGTCAAACGCATTGTCACGGGCAGTATGGAAATTACCGGTAACAGTAACGTTTTCCAGATCAAAGGTTGCGCCGGCGGCAGGAGAACCGCCGTAAAGGGAGGCAAAGGTGATGGGAGCAGTCTGGCTGCCCTTGGCATCAAAGTCGATCTTGCCGGTAACGGGGCTGGACCAGCCGAGCTGGATACCGCCGGTGGTAACGGCTGCACCGCCCTCCACGGTAGAATCAATCTTTACGGTAAGATCGCCGTTGAGGGTAGCATAATCGACGGGTCTGATGGTGCCGTTGATCACACCGCCATATACGTTGAGCGTAGCATCCAAAGTCACGATCTCATCGGTTGCTCCCTCAGCGTCATCATCATCCACGCCGGTAACGAACATAAGATTACCCTTGCCGGAACCTGTCACCTCAGTTCCTTCATACACATTGATGGTGGCACTTGCAGTTTCTGTGCAAGGATCAGCGGCGTCAGTAATAGATAAGTATGCGCCGTGCAAAGTCTTATCGCTCTTTGTAAACTTTGCGTTTTTCAGGTTATATTCAATATCACCCGCAATGGATCCGGCTACTGTTTTCGCATTTACATAATAACCGTAGATTGCTCTATTCGTAGTGATATTGTCAAAGGTCATATTGATCTTTGCATTTTCCCCTATGGAAGCGGCTCCGTAGGTTACGTAGAAATCCTTAGCGGTCGTGGCGTTATTGCGGAAGGTATAATTCACCGTGCCATCGCATACAGCTCCGCCTTGAAGAATACAAAGCTCGCCATGAGAAGCATTATCCGCCGTAATATTGACCACACCGCTCTCGCTAACCTTGCATTTGGTGCTGGTCTTGCCCACCTGTACCACGCCGGTCAAAGCACCGTTTCGAATATCCAAATTAACGGTACCGTTGATGACTGCAGAGCTTGCGTTGGTAGCCTTGGTAGAATTGGCCAAAACGATATTACCGGTGGTACCGCCGTTAATATCAAGATTGATTTCGCCTTCCACGGAAATGGTAGCTTCATTGCTGCATGAGCAGTACAAAGCGGTCAAACTGCCGATCTTTGCACCGTCGTTTACATTGACATTGAATTTTCCACCCTCCATGACCGAAAAGCCGCTGTACTTCGTATACAACAAATAGAAATTACCGTGTGACGTACCGCCGTTTACATTGACGGTCACGTTAGCACCGTTTCCAATGCTTGGGCCGGAGGTATTGCCTGTATAAAGTCCCCAAAACTCCGAAAGCTTACCGCCGTTGATATTCACAGTCAACGCATTGCCGGACAGAGTTCCCAGCTTGCCGCTTGCACCGTAAAGAATCGTTACGACAGCGTTTTCATCAATTTCAACGGTAGCTTCGCCCAGTTTATTCAAAGTGCCGTAAAGCTTGGCCACCTGAGCCGAGCCCTTTACGGTAACCTTACCGGAAAAATCACTTTGGGAAATGGAGGCAACCTCGGTTTCACCATCCATAATCTTATTTGTAACAGAAAAATATTTTGTGCCTGCTTCTTCACCGGAGGCATAAATCGACACCTTATCGGTGGTAACGGTGTCCCCGGAGAAAATCACCTCGTTGGTAATTTTACCGTTCACCATTCTGTAACCGATATTGTCTTTGGTTAATTTCCAGCCTTCAAAGGTATTGCCGTTGGCATAGATAGCGCAAGTTTCTACTGTATCAAAGGTACAATTCTTAAACTCAGTACGCGCTCCGCCGCACCAGATCTTATAGGTGTTTGCCGTAGCATCGGTGGAATCCTGACAGGTAAAGTTAATGTTATCGAAAATGTAATCGTTGAACAAATACAGATTACCTACACCGGCCGTGGAGCTGGTTTCAAGAAACTCAATTCCCACAGGCTCCGTGCCAAAGGAGGTAATCGTGATGGGAAGACCGGAGCCTTCTCTCTCAATTCTTCCGGCAGTAGTCGCCCATACCACGTTCGAAGTTTTCATAACATTAGCAGTTGCATCTTTGATCTTGATGCAAAGATCTTCATTTGCCCCCCATTCCTGGGTACCGGCATAGTTTACCGCACCGCGAAGAGTTGCAAAGGTAAGGTTACCGTCGTCCGCATCGGTAACGGGAGTCGTGTCATCTCCCGCTTCGCTGTCAACGTAGTAGGTCGTGGTGACAACCTCCGCGCTTGCACCGGTGATGAGCACACCTGCCACACAGGCGCAAAGCAACACCGCCGCCAGCAAAACAGAAAGAAGACTCTTTTTGTTTTTCATGGTTTTTTCCTCCAATTATGATTTTGGGGAAGAAGACATTTCCTTCGTAGCAACACCATAAAGAAAGACATAGGTCTATGCCTTTTCCTCCGTCGGATAATATCCCTATTATCCTTCTACCATATCATATCAAAAAAGAAACGATAACGCAAGCGCCCAATGAACATTTTGTCAAATGTGCGGCGTTTGAGCGACCAAATTTGTGCAATTTGATGAAATCTCGGTCGAGGGCCCCGTCTCCTTCCTCAAGCAGATCCCTGTATGCAAAATTTGAAATTTATACCGATATGTAGGGGCCGACGGTCCTGTTGTGGTACCCGCCACGGCTTCCCCTCGTACCCTCGGGGGCCTTGGCGACCACGGCCACTCGCTCAAGTCGCTTCCTTGCCACCATTCGGTGACACACTCCTTGATACCGGGATTTTATCATCGCCCTTCGGCTCGATAAAATCGGGTATCGGCGGTCGAAAACGCATCGAAAAAGACTCCCCGAGTCTTTTTCTCGGTTTCCGCCACCGGCGGCGCTCCCATCGCTCCCCCCGACGGCCCGAGCAAAATTCTCTTTTTTGCAAAATAGATTTCTATACGCAAAACAGAAAATCCCCGCTTTACAAAGCAAATAATCAACATTAAATGAAATCCTGTTATATCTTTTTTTCTTTCCCAAACCCCAAAAGTTTTGGGGGGTGTGGGGGACTTTTTCAAAAGTCCCCCACATATAAAACAAATAGGCTTTCCCGAGGGAAAGCCTACCACTTCTTTTCTCTTTTCTCTCTTCTCTCTTCTCTCTTCTCTCAAAATAGGCTTTCCCGAGGGAAAGCCTACCTTATAAGGCTCCCCCGATGGGGGAGCTCCGCCATGGGCGGTGAGAGGGGGCTTCGTGCGCAGAAGCGAAGGCTGATAAAGCCACAACCTGCGGGCCGTCGGGGGGAGCGATGGGAGCGCCGCTCACAGGGAGAGCCTCTTGTAGTGGAAATTTGAATTTAGCACACAAAAATGTTCTTTGCAAAAACCACAACCTCCAACGGGCCGTCGAGGACGTCGGCCCCTACAAATTTGATATCATTTTTGCTCATATTTCAAACCAACCTTGAAAAATCCATTATTTTTGCAAAATAAAATTCTGTTTGCAAAACACAAATTCTCCGCCAACCGGTAGGGGCCGATGTCCCCGACGGCCCGAGGGAAATAGTCTTTTTTGCAAAGCAAATCCCTGTTTGTAAAATTTGAAATTTGTACCGATGTGTAGGGACCGGCGTCCCCGACGGTCCGCAAGACGAAGCAAAAGATCAACACCAAATAAATCCCTGTTGTATTCTTTTTTTTCCCCAAACCCCAAAAGTTTTGGGGGGCGAGGGGGACTTTTTCAAAAGTCCCCCTCATATAAAACAAATAGGCTTTCCCTCGGGAAAGCCACCCTTCATGATCCCTTATTTCCGAGCTGCAAGAAGAGGATATAAAGAAAAAGCAGCCGCCGAAGCGACTGCTTATCTTGTGTCAGCGACGACCTATCTTCCCAAGACCCTTCGGTCTAAGTATTGTCGGCATAACGAAGCTTAACTACCGTGTTCGGAATGGGAACGGGTGTACCCTTCGCAACAAAGACACTGACTGGTGCACCTTCAGGGATTCGAACCCGGGACCCACTGATTAAGAGTCAGTTGCTCTACCAACTGAGCTAAAGGTGCA
>JAZQMO010000033.1:0-15421 GCA_045543495.1 Eubacteriales bacterium
GAATTTGTGATATTACTTTACCGAGCATACAGAAATTATCGATGCAAAAACGATGGTTTTATTAAAATTGGTTAGAGACAAAGAGGTGAATTTTTTTGAAATATGTAGGGGCCGACGTCCTCGACGGCCCGCAGGTTGTGGCTTTATCAGCCTTTGCTTCTGCGCACGAAGCCGCCTCTTATTTGTAGGGGCCGACGGTCCGTTGCCGTGGCCTTCGCCGCAAGAAAAAAACAACAAACTGACTTGTCAAGAAAAGAAAGCTTTGTTATAATGAAGGAAGAATAAAATCTTCGGAGGCAAGCAATGAAAGAACTTTACCGTCCTTATATGACAAGAAGGCCCGAGATCACCTTTCACGATGTGGCCATTGAGTCCCTGACCTTGGAGGCCCTTCGCCCCTTTGCCGATGCAGACGGAGCCTTTCGCAAAAGCTTTGATGTAACCCTGAAGGATCCCGATTTTGACGAGATCTGGATCCTGTCCACCGTGGCACAATACGAAAGCGAGGGAGAAGCCATCCCCGCCGTGCAAATGCGCCTGATCAATGAGGAGGGCAAGACCAATTACTACTCCCCCGTTTACGAGATCGGCCACAAGAGGGAAATGTACCGCCGTGAGTGGCGCCTTCCCCCTGCCTACAAAAATTTTAATATCCTGCGCATTTCCTTTTTGATTCCCGAGGGTGTGACCCTGCACCTGCAAAAGATCTGCAAAAAGGCCAATACCCGCTATCGCCGCGGGGATTTCGGTATTCGCTACCACGGCCACGCAGGCTTCCCCGGTGCCGCCCCTTCCAATACCGCTCTTTCCTTCCAGCTTGCGGCGGAAATGGGCTTTACCAGCTGTATTACCATCCCGAAATTCACCAAGGACGGCCTGGGCATTTGCTTCCACGATGACTCCTCCATTCGCAATGAGATCCGCTATGATGACGGCTCCATCATTCCCGAGGGCGGCGAGGACGATCGCCCCATCAGAGAGTTTACCTACGAGGAGCTGATGAAATTCGATAAGGGGATCAAGCGGAGCACGGCCTTTGCAGGCACCCGTATGCCCACGATGGACGAATTTTTCCGCATTTGCTCCCTCACGGGAATGGATCCCATTTTCTCCGTGCATCCCGCTCTCACCAAGGAGCAATGGCTCTATGTTCGCAAGCTTTTGGAGAAATATCGCCTTTTGGAGCATTTCTGGATCAAAATGAGCCACCCCGAGAAAACAAAGCCCGCCGTTGAGGTATTTGACGATGAGATCGCAGGCTATATTCTCATTCAGGGTGTGAAGCAGGATTGGGATCCCGATGAGCGGGTCAAGGAGATCGGCTTGGATCGCAACCGTCACAATATCGTGGTGGAATTTTTCCACATTCCCCAAAACGAAGATACGGTGGACGAAAAAATCCGCCGTGCCCGTGCCGAGGGGTATCCCGTTTCCGTGGCCGCTATGCTGGGCGGTGTCAGCGGTGTGACCATGCAGAAGCTGATTGACATCGGCGTTTCCGAATTCACCCTGGATTATCACTGTTCCATGGGCCTTGTTTGGTAAATAGAAGGTAGGCTTTCCCTCGGGAAAGCCTACCTTTTCTTTTCTCTCTTCTCTCTTCTCTTTTCACTCAAAAAAAGGAGCCTTTCGGCTCCTTTTTTAGTTCCACTTTTCGGGGTCGTAGCCCAGATCGGAGGAATACAGATCCGTGCGGCGGCAGGTAATGCGATTGTTGGTGGCGTTTTGATTTTTGCGGCGGGATTCCACCAGATCCACCTCGGCATACACGATGGTCTCCTCGTTCCAAGGGGCAATGGGGGCACAAATGCCGCCCTTGGGATTGGTGATCATGCTCTGTCCCCCTGCGGTCATGGAATTGCAGGTGCCCACTCGGTTGCACGCCGCCACATAGATATGGTTGGAGGCAGAGGCGGCCATACAAAGGGGAACCAAGGGGGTGTGGATCCCCTCGGGCATATTGTAAGCCTTGCTGAAATTCTGGGAGGCGTAGGAAACGCACACCAGATCCGCACCCTGCAAAGCGGCAATGCGGAAGGTCTCGGGGAAATAGGAATCCATACAGATCAAAAGGGCAATGCGGCCGTAGGGCGTGCGGAATACGGGGATCCCCAAATTGCCCGGCTCATACCACAAAAATTCATTGGAGCACAGGTGGGTCTTGCGGTATTTGCCCACAAAGCCTTCGGGCCCGATGAAAACGGAGGTGTTATACAGATCGATCCCATCCTGCTCCACCATGGTACCCGTCAGATACACCGCAAGCTCCTTGGCAAGAGACGAAAGTCTCTCGCAGGTCTTGCCGCCCGGAACCTTCTCGGCCACGGAATAGACCTCCTCCCGACAGTTTCCTGCGGAGCCCACATTGAATACCTCGGGAAGCAAAATAAGCCTCGCCCCGTTTCGGGCGGCCTCGCGAATATATGTTTCGGCCTTCTCCAGATTGCGATCTACCTCGTGAAAATAAGGCTCGATCTGAATGCAGGCGATCTTCAGCGGTGAAAACATTTTTTCTTCCTCCTTTGCTTGCCTTCATTATAGCAAATCCAAAGCCCTTTGTCTACGGCTTTTTTCAGGGGAAAATAATAAAATTTTCTTACCCTATGGACTTTCCCCGATCCTTTGTGTTATACTATTAAAAAAAGGAGGGGAGATCTGCCATGGCACAGGAACGCTACCGCACCACGCCGCAACGGCCAAACAGACAGGGCCCCAAGACTGCACCTGCGGCAAACCCTCCCCGTCCCGCAGGAAAAAAGCCTCGGCCCAAGAGCGCCGCGCAGCTGCAAGAGGAGCGCCTGCAGGCCCGCCGCCGCAGAAGGCTCCACCGTCAGCGCCGTTTGCAGCTTATGAAGGTTTCCTTTTTGGTGTCCCTTGTGATGGTTGCCCTTTACTGGGCTTATGTGGCCCTCTCCATTGTCAATCGGCCCGACGGCACGGAAAACGCCCTCCCCCTGATGATCTTTACCGAAGGGGAACGGGAGGATGACAGCACCTTAGAGATCGGGGAGGTCTTTTTCAACGGGGCCTATTACCTGCCCGTCACGGAGCTGGAGCCTTATATGGCCATCAGCCAATTCGGGGATCACAAGACCCGCTCCTTCCTTCTTTGCGGCTCGGAGGAATACGCCACCTTCACCTTGGGGTCCCCCGCTGTGGAGATCAACGGGGTGGAGACCTCCCTGAAGGAAAATTCCTTCCTCCTGAACGATGTTTTGTATATTCCGATGGATTTTTTCACCGATAAAATGAACTGCTTTACCTTTACGGAGTCGGCCCCCTTGGCGGCCAAGGTGCTCACCTTTAACGAAAGTGTGACCCCCGCCTTCCGCTTCCATTCCGACTCTGCCCCCGCTCGGGTGGATCCGGCCACGGTGCCCGTTGCCCCCGTCCTCCCTGCGGAGCCGGCAGTATAAAAAGGAGCCTTTGGGCTCCTTTTTTTGAGTGAAAAGAGAAGAGAGAAGAGAGAAAAGAAACGGTAGGCTTCCCCTCGGGAAAGCCTACTTTAATATTTTACCGTAATGTTTGCAAAGAATGTCGTTTCGTGGTATGATGGAAAAAGAAACACAGGAGGGGAATTATGTTCTATCGCATTACGGGAACCGATCTGAAAGCAAAACGAGAAAAAATGATGGAATTGGCCCGCGCCGCCTTTGCCGAGGGCAGGCGGGTGTATATCCTTGTGCCCGAGCAGGCCACCGCCCTCTATGAGCGAGCGGTGCTGGAGGCCTGCGGCCCTGCCTCCTCCCTCTTGGTGGAGGTCACCTGCTTCTCCCGCCTGATGAATCTGGTGGGGCGAAGCTGGGGCGAATTGAGCCAAAAAAGCATCACCGAGGAGGAAAAGAAGCTCCTTTTGTCCCGTATCGTGCGGGAGAAGGACAGCCTTTTCCCCCATCTTCCCCTGACCCGAAGCCCCGATGGGATCGAAGCGCTCCTGTCGGAGATGGAGGAGCTGGTGCAGGCGGGCCTGACCCCCGAAAGAGCCGAGGAAATTGCTCGGGAGCACCCCGAAAAGACCGAGCTTTCCCAAACCTTAACGGAGCTTCTTCTGGCCCATCGGCTTCTGCGCTCCGCCATGGGCAAGGCATATTCCGACCCCGCCATGGAGGAGGAAAAGCTTGCCCGCATCCTCACCGAATACGACTTTTTCCGTGACAGCTGCGTGCTCCTTGACCTGTTTTGGGACTTTACCGCTCCCCAAGAAAGGATCTTAGAGCGGATCCTGGCTACCGCCCATACCGTGGCCGTCAGCTTTTTATTGGAGCGGGAGGGAAGCCTGTTTCACCGTGCCAAAACGGCCCACCGCCACCTTCTGCGCCTTGCCGCCCGAAACGGGGTGCCAAGCGAGGAGATCCCCTTCTCCCTCGCTCCAAGGGAAGGCGGCCTTTCCCTTTTGCGGCAGAACCTTGCCGTGCCGAGAGCCCCCGAGGAAAGCATCCCCTCTGACATTCGTCTGGTGGAGTGTGCCGACAAGGAGAGCGAGGGAGCCTTTGTGGCCGATGCCATTTTGGAGAAGGTGCACAAGGGCGGCGCCCGTTGGCAGGATTTTGCCGTGCTCGCCCGCTCGGAGGGGGAGTTGTTTGAATTGACCCAAGCCCTCCTTGCCGCCGAGATCCCCTTTTTCTGCGAGGAGAAAAAGCCCCTTGCCACAAGCCGCCTCGCCCGCACCCTGCTTTTGGCCACCCGCCTTGCCACGGGTCTTGCAAGTGACGAGACGCTTCGCAATTACCTGACCTTCGGCCTGTTTCGGGTGGATCCGGAAGGCCTCTTTTTGCTTGAAAAATACGTTGCCACCTGGCACCTTTACCCCTCGGCCTGCCTCAAGCCCGAGCCCTTTGTGAAAAATCCCGATGGCTACCAAACGCCCACGGAGCGCTCACAGCGGGAATTGGAAAGGATCAACCGAGTCAAGGAGGAGATCTTTTCTCCCCTGCGGGAGCTGACCTTTCAGCTCCAAAAGGGCACCGTGGAGGAAAAGGTCACGGCGCTGGTCTCCTTCCTGACCCGCATCGGTGCGGAAAAGAGCCTGAAGGAGAAAATGGCGCAGTGCAAGAAGGAGGGCAAATGGGAAGAGGCCGCCGAGGCCGTTCAGGAATGGAATACCGTTCTCTCCCGCCTTTCGGGTCTTGCCCGAGCCTTGGGCGGGGAAAGGGAGGAGGGCAAGGAGTTTTATTCTCTCCTGTCCCTGACCCTGTCGGGCTCTCTCCCCGGCCACCTGCCCCAAGGGCGGGATCGGGTGCAGCTTGGTCGGGTGGATTTTATGCGCCCCACGGGAGCCAAGCACCTGTTTTTGGTGGGAATGAATACGGGTGTTTTCCCCGCCGAAATTCCCCGAGGAAAATTTTTGTCCCAAAGGGACCGTGAATTCCTGTCCCGTCAGGATCTTCCCCTGAGCCACGCCGAGGCCTTTGCCGATGACGAAAGCTTTTATTTCTATCTTTCCTGTCTCTTTGCCGAGGAAAGCCTGACCCTCTCTGCCCGTTCCCAAGGGGGCGTGAGCCTCTTTTTCAAGGAGGTTCAAAGGCTCTTCCCCCGCCTGACCAAGGAAGTCTTTTCTCCCGAGGGCGCCCTGCCCCGCACCCCGCAGGCGGCCTTCCGCTTTGTGGTGGAGCACGCCCAGGAGGATAGCCCCTTGGTGGCGGCGCTGTCGGAATATCTTGCAGGGCAGGAGGGCTTTGCCAACCGCCAGCTCCAAAGCCTTGCGGGCAAGGCCTTTTTGAAGCAAAAGCCCCGCCTTGCGGAGGAATTGCCCTATGAAAATACCTCCATCGGAATGAGCTATTCCCGTATGGAGCAATACACCAAATGCCCCTATTCCTACTTTGCCGCCTACCTTCTGGAGGCCCGAGAGGATCAGGAGGCCGAGGTGGCCGCCAATGTGAAGGGAAATTTTGTCCACCGTGTGCTGGAAAAGGTGCTCTCCACCCTGACCGCAGGAGGAAAAAAGCTCTCGGAGGTCCCCGAGGGGGAATTAAAGCTCCTTTCCGAGAAGGCCTGCGGGGAGACCATAGAGGAAATGCTCCCCGGCACCCTTCCTCCCGATGTGGCGTATCTGGTGCGCCGCCTGAAAAAGACTTCTTTCCTGATCCTTCGGAATATGCGGGAGGAATTTGCCCTCTCCGCCTTTGCGCCCCTGTATTTTGAAAAGGATATCAAGGATCTGGGCGGGTATGAGATCCCGCTGGATGACGGCACCTTCCTTCGCTTCAGCGGGAATATTGACCGTGTGGATCTGTACCGCTCCGAGGACGGAGAAAATTGGGTTCGGGTCATTGACTACAAAACAGGCGGCCACGATTTCAAATGGGAGAATGTGGCAAGCGGCCTGTCTCTGCAAATGCTTTTGTATCTGTTTTCCCTGTGGGGGAAGAGCCCCGATCCCAAGGATCCGGAGGTCAAGCCCTTTATGCCTGCGGGCATTTTGTATATGAACGGAATGGATGAGGTGGTGTCCTGCTCCTCTGCCGATAAGCTGGAGGAGGTGAGAAGGGATCCCTATTACTGCCTCGGGCGGGACGGTATGATGATCGACCGAGAGGAGCTGATCTGTGCCGCCGATCCCGAGGGGGATAAGAAAAACATTCCCTTCAAAAAAGAGAATTTCATTTCCTTGGAGGCCCTCGGCTTCTTGAAAAACAAGGTGGAAAAGGATTTTGCCCGCTTGGCCAAAAGCATTAAGGCGGGAGAAATTTCCCCTTCTCCCCTTTGCAAAAAGGATATGGACGGCTGCACCTTCTGCCCCTATCTGCCCCTGTGCCGCAGGGAAAAGGAGGATCGCCGCCTGATGCGCACCAAGGTGCCCAAATCAGAGCTGTTCGGCGAGGAAAAGAAGGAAAGTAAAACGAAAAAAACAAAAAAGAAGGAGGGGGAGGGCAAATGAGCGAAAAAGAGAAAAAAGCATTTCAGCTGACCCCCGATCAGGAAAATGCCATTACGGCCCGTGGGGTGGACCTTGCGGTCAGCGCCGCCGCAGGCTCGGGAAAGACCGCCGTTCTCACCCGCCGCATCGTGGGGCTTCTTGCCGAGAAGGACAGCGGCGTGGATGCGGGCCGCATTGCGGTGGTGACCTATACCAAGGCCGCCGCCGCGGAGCTGGAGGAAAAGCTGTACCGTGTTCTCTCCGAGGAGGCCGAAAAGAAAAGCGACCCCCACCTTTTGCGTCAGCTTGCCCGCTTGCAGCAGGCGCAGATCTCCACCATTCACTCCCTCGCCTTCTCCATCATTCGGGAAAACCGAATGGAATTGGGCTTGGAAAAGGGCGTTCGCATTGCCGATGATGCTCAATGCGCCACCCTCCGCAAAAAAGCGGTGGAGCAGGCCTTGGCCGAGTATCTGTCACGGGAGGGGGCTCCCGATCTTGTGGGGCTCTTCGGCTCGGGCAATTCCAAATACGGCCTTGTAAGGTCTGTGACGGAGCTGATGACCGCTACCGACTCCTTGGAGCGTGGCATTTCGGGTCTTTTGGAGCAAAACGAAGAAAATAAAAGCTGCTATGCCAAAATGCAGGAGGGCACCCTCTCCTTCTGGCAGTCCCCTTGGGGGCAGATCCTGTATGAGGAGATCCGAGAAAAGCTTTCCTTCGCACAGGAAATCCTGTCACAGTCGCTGGTGGCTCTGTCGGGCACGGTGAAGCTCACCGAGGTCTTTTGCCCCACCCTGCAGGAAATGTACTTCGGGGTGCAAAAGGCCCTTGCCGCCACCTTGAAGGGGGATCCCGATGCGGGAAAAGCCTCCCTGTTGCCCCTTTTGAATTTGCCCTTGGATACCGCTCGGGGGCTTCCCGCAGAGGAAAAATATACCAACAGCTATTGCCGAGAGTGCTTTAAGAAGGCGAAGGATTTGGTGGGGAAGGTATGGGAGATCCTCGTATTTTCTCCCGAGGAGCGCCTTGCGGATCTTGGGGAGAGCCTGTTTTTGGCCGAGCACATTCTGTCTCTTGTTCAAGGGGCAAGTGAGAATTACACAAAAATGAAGCGAGAGGCGTCCGTGCTGGACTATGCGGATCTGGAGCATATGGCCCTGTCTCTTCTTGCTGAGTACAAGGATGGCGAGTGGGTCAAAACGCCGCTGGCAGATCGGATCTCGGCGGAATACGATGCCCTCTTTGTGGACGAATATCAGGATAGCAACTCCGTTCAGGATCGCCTGTTCCGCTGCCTTGCCCAACCGGGTCGGCTGTTTATCGTGGGAGATCCCAAGCAGAGCATTTACCGCTTCCGTGGCGCCGAGCCCTCTATTTTTTCAGGCTATAAAAACAATTTGAAGCACTACAAAAAGGGGCAGTCGGGAATGCAGAAGATCCTGCTTTCCGCCAATTTCCGTTGCGATGCCACGGTGATCGAGCTGGTGAACCGCATCTTTTCCCGTATGATGCACTCGGATAAGGAAGACAGCCTCTACAAAGAAGAGGATTTCCTCAAGCACGAAAAGGAGACTCCCGAGGGCTATGTCCCCGAGCCTGCGGAGCTTGTTTTGGTGGGAAAGCCTGCCAAAAAGAAGCGGGACGATGCGGCAGAGGAAGGGGAGGAGGCAGAAGGCGGCGAGGCGGAATACATTGCAAACCGCATCGGGCATCTTCTTGCCGAAAAGGAGCCTGACGGCACCCCTCGCTACAAGCCAAAGGACATCGCCGTGCTCTTTTGTTACAGCACCGGCTTGGAGGATGTAAAAAAGGCGCTGGAAAAGCGGGGCATCCCTTGCACCGCAGGCCCTACGGATCTTTGGAAGGAGGATGGAGAATACCTCTTTTTGACCTCCCTTTTGAAAACCATGGACAACCCCTGTCGGGATGTGCCCTTTTTGGGAACCCTGTCCTCCCCCGTGTTCCGATTTGATTCGGATATGCTTTATCGCATCCGAAGGCTGCAGAAAAAAACCTCCTTTTACAGTGCTTTCGTGCGCTACGCTCGGGAGAAGGAGGATGAGACCGCCCTGCGGTGCCGTGAGGTGCTTTCCACCCTTGCCGAATTGCAGAGCCTTTCCAAGGATCTGTCCCTTTCGGAATTCGTATTCCATTTATATACCCGCTGGAGCCTTGAGGCCTTGTTTGCCCGCAAGGGGCGGCAGAATCGGGTGATCAAGAACTTCGCTTTGGCCTCCGCCGCCTCCTTGGAGACGGGCGAATTTGCCACGGCAGGCGCTCTCTCCCGCCGAATGGAAGAGACGAGCATTGAGGAGTTCTATAAGAATCAAAAACCGGGCGGTGACGGCGTTCAGCTTGTGACCATTCACGGCTCCAAGGGTCTTGAATATCGGGTGGTATTCGTGTCCTTCCTGTCGCAGACCTTCGTTTGTCAGGATGAATACAAAACCATGCTCTTCACCCCGAAATTGGGGCCCTGCACCTCGGTGATGCGCCTCGGGGGCAAGGCAAAGATCTCCCCCGCCTGCAAGCGTGCCCTGCGGCAGCAGCTTCATCGGGATATGATCGAGGAGGAGATGCGAGTCTTTTATGTGGCTCTGACCCGTGCCAAGGAGAAATTGATCCTGACGGCCTCGGTGAAGGATCGTGCCGCTCTGTCGCTTGCTCTTTTCCGTCATCCCACGGCGGTGGAAAAGCGCATCCGAGATTCCCTGACCCTTCTTGCCACCTCCCCTCGGGGTCTGATCCTTCCCTGTCTCGGGGACGATCCCGCCCTTGGTCGTGTGCTGGATGGGGAGGACAAAGCCACGGAAAACGGCTTCACCGTGCGCTTTGTCACCGATCTGCCCCCCGAGCCTGTCTTGTATTCCGCTCCCGACAACAGAGAAGCGGTGAGCGGGGATCCCGAGGCCGTTTTGCAGGAGCTATCCTTTGTATATGACCATAAGGATGAGGTGGTTTTGCCCAATAAGCTTTCCGTTTCTCAGCTTCTCTCCCGCTCGGAGGAAGAGGAGTGGGGCGAGCTTTACCCCACGCATCTTGTGGATTTTGACCGCGGTGTCCTTCGCACGGGTGCGGAGAAGATCGGAACGGCCACCCATCAGGTGATGCAGTTTTGCGATTTTGCCGCTATGGCAAAGGATCCCGAGGGAGAAATGGAGCGCCTTGTGACAAGAGGCTTCCTCTCCGCCGAGGATCTTCAATTGGTAAACACCGATCAGGTCACGGCCTTCTTCCGCTCGGAGCTTTACAAAAAGCTTCTTGCAAGCCCCTCGGTGGAGCGGGAAAAGCGCTTTAATGTGTTGCTTCCCGGCTCGGCGCTCGGTGTGGGAGAGGGCGAGGTTTTGGTGCAGGGCGTGGTGGATGCTTGGTTTGAAAATCCCGACGGCACCCTGACCATTCTGGACTTCAAGACCGATCGGGTGAAGAGCGAAAACGGCGAGGCCGTTCTGCGGGAGCGCCACGGCCATCAGCTCAGGCTCTACGCCTTGGCGGTGGAGACCATGACAGGAAAAAAGGTGTCCTCCCTCGTGCTCTATTCCTTCGCTCTCCAAAGGGAAGTCCCCGTGGAGCGGGGATCGGGAGCCAAAGACTCCTGATGCAATGACCCCTTGTAGGATGATAGTAGGCTTTCCTTCGGGAAAGCCTATTTGTTTTTGCCCCACCTTTCTTTGAAAAGAAAGGTGGCAAAGAAACTTTCTGACTGAAAAGATAAAAGCAAAAAACAGGCAAAGAAACTTTTTGAGAATAGAGAAACAAGAAAAGGCAACAGAAAATCTGTTGCCTTTTTGATATAGAAAGAAAAGGGGATTATTGACCAAACAATTCGTTGGGGGATACTTTCAATATTTTAGAAATGGCATCGATCTCAAGATCGGTAACGGCTCGTTTTCCGTTTTCGATTCGGGAGAGGGAGCCACGGCAGGTGTAAACGGCCAAAAGCTCCATCTTTTCAGACAACTCTTTTTGACTCATACCTGCTTTTTCTCTTGCCTCTTTGATCTTTGGCCCGATCAAATTGACCCGATTGTCGTCAAGAATTCGTTTCATAATTCCTTCATTTTTTCCTTTTGTCTTGATTTAGGACAAAATTAGTTTATACTATAAGTATCCCAAATATGTCCTACTGGTAGGACAAGGAGGAAAAAATGAAAGCAATTGTATTGATTGGTCACGATGATATTACCGGTCTTGATGAGGCCCGTTTCAAGGCAGAGCTTGAAAAAGCGATCCTTTCGGGGGCGGAAATTTTTTACAGCGGGGGGCAGGGAGGCTTTGATCGCTTGGGAGCAAGGCTGATTTATGAATGGAAAAAAACATACCCTCATATACAAAACATTTTGGTTATTCCGTATTTAACCTTTCGCATCTTTGAGCCCTCTCTCTTTGATGAGATCATCTACCCCGCAGAATTGGAGCGGTACCATTTCAAAGCCGCCATCGGGAAACGAAATCAATATATGGTTTCTCGGGCGCAGGGTGCGATCTGTTATCATCGCTATTCTTGGGGAAGAAGCACAAAAGCCTATGAATTTGCAAAAGCCACGGGGCTTTGGATCTGTAATCTTGCCGAGTGAAAAGCAAATTTTTCTTGATATCACAGACCGAAGGCGGCAAAGGCCAAAACAACGGACCGTCGAGACGCCGGTCCCTACAAATAGAAGACGATTCTGTGCACAGAAGCGAAGGCTGATAAAGCCACAACCTGCGGGCCGTCGAGGACGTCGGCCCCTACCGATTGGCGGGGAATTTTGAATTTTGTAAATAGGAATTTGCCTTGTATTATTTTTTGCTCTGTAAAACGGGAGGACACAGTCCTCCCCTACGAATTTGTGATATTACTTTATCGAGCATACAGAAATTATCGATGCAAAAACGATGGTTTTATCAATATTGGTTAGAGACAAAGAGGTGAATTTTTTTGAAATATGTAGGGGCCGACGTCCTCGACGGCCCGCAAGCCGTGGCCTTTTGGGCCTTCGGTTCGGGGTACGAATTTGTCTTACATTTGTAGGGACCGGCGTCCCGACGGTCCGTTGCACAAAAGAGAAAAGTAGCGGGAAAACAAATTCTGTTGCCTTTTCTTGTTTCTCTATTCTCAGAAAGTTTCTTTGCCTACTTTCTTTTCAAAGAAAGTAGGGGCAAAAACAAACAGGCTTTCCCGAGGGAAAGCCTGCTTCATTTATTCATTTTTATTCCCGAGTTTGTTTTTTGTGCTCGGCAAAGAGGGCCTCGGCCGCTTGTTTCATGGCGGCGGGATCCACCTTCAATACGGCTCGGTCATAGGTGAGAAGACCGTTGGTCTCCTCCTCCACATCGGAAAGCTGGGTGAGAACGGCGGCGGAAAGTCCCTTGTGGATCTCGCCTCCCACGCCGTGTTCCAAAAGCTCCGCCAAAGCCTCCTCCAAGGCCTTGGGGCTATCAAATTTTCCGTAGCCCCAATTCTTGTCGGCTCGGAAGATATGACCCTCCACCTGATGGGAGAAGCCCCCGTATTCCGAAAGCACCAAGGGCTTGTCCCCCTCGGGAGTCAATTTCGGAGCCTTGAAATAAATGTGCTCGCTTTGCACATCACTCTTCGTCTCCCGAAACCAACCGGAGAAGGTATCAAAAATGCGGCTCGGATCCTCGCTTTTCAGGGCTTCGTAGGCCTCGTCGGCATCAAATTGCCCCCACCCCTCGTTGAAAATGGTGTAATAGAGCACCGAAGGGTGGTTATAAAGCTGACGGAGGATCCCGCGGCAACAGCGGAAAAATTCCTCCCTCCGCTTTTTCGTGGCCCTGTGGGAAATACCCTTTTTCAAAAAGAGGGTGGGCAGCGCCGTGTCCAGCAGGAAGGAGTAAGGGCCCGAATTGATCATATCCTGAAAGACGGCAATGCCGTATTTGTCGCAATAGTAATAAAAAACCTCAGGCTCCAATTTTATGTGCTTGCGGAGCATATTGAAGCCGCAGGCCTTGGCGGTGAACAGATCCCCCTGCCAGCCCCGCTCCGTGGCGGGCAAAAAGAGCCCGTCGGGATAGTACCCCTGATCCAAAAGGCCGTGGAAGAAATAGGGCTTTTGGTTCAAGGTAAGAAAGGCCTTCCCCTTGACCCTTTGGATCCCGATCTCCCTCAGACCGAAATAAGACTCCACCCGATCCTTGCCCCAAGTGAGGGTAAAGGTGTAAAGATAAGGCTCCTCGGGACTCCACAAACGGGGATCTTCCGGCTCAAAGCGAACCGAATCCCCATAGAAAAATTGAGTGACGGGGCCTTTTTCGGTCTTCACCGTGAGAACCTTTTTGCCTTCGCCCGAAAAAGAAAGGGTCATTCCTCGGGTATCGGTTTGAATTTTCAGGGAGTCAATATAGGCTTCGGGCACCTTTTCCAGCCACACCGTCTGCCAAATGCCGCTGACGGGGGTGTACCACATCCCGTGGGGGCGCTTGGTCTGCTTGCCGTAGGGGAGATCTCGGTCCAATTCGTCCACCGCCTCCACCCGCAGGCGATTTTCACCCTCCGTCAGAGCCTCGGTGATATCCAGCGTAAAGGGAAGGTACCCGCCCCTGTTTTCCCCTACCTTTTTTTCATTGAGATACACGGTACAGATCTGATCCACCGCACCGAAATGCAGGAGCACACGCCCCTCTTCGGGCAGGGACAGAGAAAAGACCCGTTCATAGAAAAGCCTGTCCCCTCGCTTCAGGCGCAGACCCACCCCCGAAAGAGGGCTTTCCACAGGGAAGGGCACCAAAATACTGCCGCGGAAGCGCTCCTTTTTCCCGTTGGTGACGGAAAAATCCCATTCTCCGTTGAGGTTCATCCAGTCCCCCCGCCGCATTTGAGGGCGAGGATACTCCGAAAAGGGAATCTTCCCCATTTCCCAAGCAAAGGGGGTCTCCAAATGGTTTTGTTTCATAAAAGCCTCGCAAGTGTTTTTTGTCATCATAGCATTTTTTCTATCTTTTTTCAAGGCAAAACGGTGTTTACAGAATATTTATTGCATTTTTCCCCGCTTTGTGGTATTCTGCCCTTGTTTGATTTTTGATTTTGAGGTAGAGCCGTGTTTCGTAAATTCTTTCAGCCCACGGATATGACCGAGGGCACCCCTTGGAAAAAGATTTTGATCTTTACCGTTCCCATGATCATCGGCAACATTGCCCAGCAGCTTTACAGCACCGTGGACAGCATCGTGGTGGGCAAATACATTGGTGACAATGCCTTGGCCGCCGTGGGATCGGCCACCCCCATTCTCAATTTGCTTCTGGTTCTGTTCATCGGCATTTCCGCCGGTGCGGGAATTATGGTCAGCCAGTATTTCGGGGCCAAAAACCGAGAGGGCCTGTCCTTTACCGTGGGCAACTGCATCACCGCCGCCGCTGTTTCCTGTGTGGCGCTTGCTTTGGTGGGCTCCCCCTTCATCGGCGGGATCCTGAAAATTCTCAACACCCCCGAATCCATTTTGGAGGGCTGCAAGGATTACCTTCTCATCAGCCTTTTCGGCATTGCGGGAATGGCCTATTACAATATTTTAAGCGGAATTCTCCGTGGCCTCGGGGATTCCGTTTCCGCCCTGATATACCTTTTGGTGGCAACGGTCATTAACATTGTGCTGGATCTCTATTTTGTGGCAAGCGTGGGAATGGGCGTGGCGGGCGTGGCATTGGCCACCGTCATTGCGCAGCTGATCTCCTCGGTTCTGTGCCTTGTAAAGCTTGCCCGTATGAGGGAGCATTTTGATTTCGGTCTGCACTTTTTCCGTCCCCGTGCCCTTTATATGAAGACTCTTGTTCGCCTCGGCCTCCCCTCGGGGCTGACACAGGCCATTTTCTCCTCGGCTATGATCATTGTGCAGAGTCTGACCAATCAGTTCGGGGAAATGTTCATTGCCGCCAATGTGGTGGTGATGCGAGTGGATGGCTTTGCCATGATGCCCAATTTCTCCTTCGGTACCGCTCTGACCACCTATGCGGGGCAGAATGTGGGTGCAGGCAAAATGGATCGGGTGAAGAAGGGCGCCCTGCAGGGAACTCTTATGGCCCTTCTTTGTTCGGGTACCATTACCCTTGCCATTCTCCTGTTCGGCAAAAGCCTGATGGGAGTGTTCACCGAAACCGAGGCTCTGGTGGATCTGAGCTATTATCTGATGAAGATCTTGGCTGTGGGGTATCTTGCCATGGCTGTGACCCAAAGTCTTTCGGGCATTATGCGCGGGGCGGGAGACACCCTGACTCCTATGTGGATCTCCCTTTTGACCAGCGTGGTCTTTCGTATTCCCATTGCCTATGCCATTTCCTACCTGACCCGAACCCCCTCTCTTCCCGTTGGTCGAAGCGAGTGTATTCAGATCTCCCTTTTGGCCACTTGGGTGATGGGTGCGGTCATTACCTTCCTTTTCTATCGCCTCGGCAAGTGGAAACAGAAGGCTATACGGCAATAAAAATCCACCCGCATAGTGAACTAGTCAATAGTTGGTAGACACAAAAAAAGAAAAAGTTAAGCCGCCAGTTCAATGCGAAATTGGACTGGTGGTTTTCTGTTAAGCTTACGAACAGGCCTGATGTAATTAAAGTAGT
>JAZQMO010000034.1:0-7937 GCA_045543495.1 Eubacteriales bacterium
AAAAGGACGTGGTGGATTTCACCCCGAACTTTGATAATAAATTGCAGGAGCCCACGGTGCTCCCCTCCCGCTTCCCCAACCTTTTGTGTAACGGCTCGGTGGGCATTGCGGTGGGTATGGCCACCAACATTCCCCCTCACAATCTGTGTGAGGTCATTGATGCGGTCATTTACCTGATGGATCACCCCGAGGCAGAGCTGAGAGATTTGATGACCTTTGTCAAGGGCCCCGATTTCCCCACCTACGGCAGAATCTACGGTACCAACGGCATTGAGCAGGCGTATCTGACGGGCCGCGGCAAGGTGATGATGCGTGCCACCACCCATTTTGAGACCCGTGGCAAACGGGAGAGCATCGTGGTGGATGAAATTCCTTATCAGGTGAATAAATCCAATCTGGTCAAGCAGATCGCAGATCTTGTGAAGGATAAGAGAATTGAAGGCATCGTGGACCTGCGAGACGAGAGCTGCAAGGGCAAGATCCGAGTGGTGATCGATCTCAGACAGGATGTAAACCGTGATGTGATCTTAAATCTTCTCTATAAGTATTCTCAGCTGCAGGATACCTTTGCCATGAATATGATCGCTCTGGTAAAGGGTGAGCCCAAGACCCTGTCCTTAAAGCAGATGCTTCGCTATTATCTGGAGCATCAGGAGGAGGTCACCTATCGCAGAACCCAATTTGATCTGAACCGTGCCAAGGCAAGACTGCACATTTTGGAGGGCTATCGCATCGCCATTGACAACATTGACGAGGTGATCCGCATCATCCGCAGTCACAAGACCGTGGCAGAGGCAAAGGCGGCCTTGATGGAGCGCTTTGCCCTTTCCGATGCACAGGGTCAGGCCATTGTGGAAATGCCGCTGGGTCGTCTGGCAGGTCTTGAAATTGAAAAGATCCTGGAGGAAATGGCAGAAAAGAAGGCACTTGTGGAAAAGCTCACCGCCATTTTGACCGATCGGGAAAAGCTGCTTGCCGTTCTGAAGGAGGAGCTTCTTGAGATCCGCAGAAAATTCGGAGACGAGAGAAGAACCGTGATTGAAGAGGCGGCAGACGATATCGTTCTGGAGGATCTGATCGAAAAGCACAAGGCGGTCATTACCGTGACCCACGCCGGCTACATCAAGCGGCAGAGACTTTCCGATTATCAGGCACAGAACACCGGCGGTAAGGGAATGAGAGCCCTGACCACCAAGGAGGAGGATTCCATTCGGGATCTTGTGGTGAGCCATTCCCATAACTTCGTGTTCTTCTTCTCCAATTTCGGTAAGCTTTACATTAAGAAGTGCTATGAGATCCCCGAGGCGAGCAGAACCGCCAAGGGCACCAACCTTGTGAATGTATTGAGCCTTTCCGAGGGCGAAAAGATCACCGCCTTCCTGTCCGTTCCCAAGATCAATACCGAGGAGACCCTGTGCTTTGTGACAAAGCTGGGTCTCATCAAACGAGTTCCCTTAAAGCTCTTCCGCCACATTCGCCGTGACGGGATCCGTGCCATTACCCTTTCCGAGGGAGACGAATTATACTTTGTTAACAAGACCGAGGGTGAGGGTGACATTTTCGTTGCCTCCACAGCGGGCCTTGCCACCCGCTTTGCCGAGGAGGAGATCCGCCTCATGGGCCGCAGTGCCCGTGGTGTGAGAGCCATTCGATTGGGTGAAGAGGATGCGGTCTGCGGGGTACTTTGCCTTGCCAAGGAGGAGACAAGACAGCTTCTTACCATGAGTGACAACGGCGTAGGCAAGCGCAGCAGCTTTGAGGACTTTGCCGCCAAGCACAGAGGCGGTAAGGGGATGAGATGTCAGAAGCTGGGCGGTAAGGCAGGCGAGAGACTTGTAGGCATCGCCGCCGTGAATGCCGAGGACGATCTGATCCTCATTTCCTCTGACGGAAAGCTCGTTCGTGTTCACGCCGAGGATATCAGCCTTGTGGGCAGAAATTCCAGCGGTATTTACGTGATGCGTCCCGAGGAGGGCGAGAGCCTTATTTCCTTCCAGCGTGTGGTAAACGATGAGGAAATCGAACAAAGCGCTCTTGCCGCCGAGGAAAGCGGTGAGGTCTTGAGTGAAAACGAGGTGGAGGATCTTCCCGAAACCGAGGAAGCCGAGACCGAGCCTGTGGATGATGGAACAAGCGAGGAATAAGATCCGTCTGACGGTTTTCACCGCAGAGGGAGAGGCAAAGGAAAGCTCCGCCCTTTTGCTGAAAAAGGCGGTGGAAGCCTTTTGCTCCCTTCAGGGAGTGGAAACAAAAAAAGTAGTCAAGGATGAAAGGGGAAAGCCTTATTTTGAGGATTTTTCCCCCTTTCACCTGTCCCTGACCCATACGGGCCGCCGTTTTGCCGTGGCCTTTGCCCCCTTCCCCATCGGACTGGACGGGGAGGAGAGCAAAACGAAAAACATTAGAGTCGCTCTGCGCTATTTTTCCCCCGAGGAACGAAAGCAGCCCTTCGCCCGCATCTGGTGCGGGAGAGAGGCGGTGGGAAAATTGACGGGGGGCGGCCTCTCCCACGCTCTTGCTGCCCGCATCAAGGGGGATATTGCCACCCTTCACGGGGAGCGCTTTCGCCTGTTTTATGAGGAAAGGGAGGACGTGGTATACTGTATGGCCGTCAGGGAAATGAAGGAGTAAAATGGAAGAAAAGCGGTTTCGGAAAAACGATGAGGGCTTTGTTTGCGCCCACTGCGGATTTCAGGTGGAGCCAAACGGGGTCACCAGTCGGGATCACTGCCCCAGGTGCCTTCATTCCCTTCACGTGGATATCAATCCCGGAGATCGGGCCAACCCCTGCAAGGGGCTTCTTGTGCCCATTTCCTGTGTGCCCCATCCGAAAAAGGGCTTTCAGATCCTGTACCAATGCAACAAGTGCGGTGCAAAGCACCAAAACAAAGCGGCGCTGACGGGCAACCAGCCCGACGATATGGATCTTTTGATCCGATTGACCGCAAATCCGACGGAGGAATAATTATGCCGAAAAAGAAAAAAGTTGCCCGTCGCTCTCCCAAGGACTTAAAACGGGTCCGAGCGCCGGAGGATCGGGCAATTCATATTCTGATGCCCTATCTTTTGGGCATTCTGGCTTTGTTTTTCGCCCTCTGCTTTCTTTTGGGGGAGGAAAAGCTGGGATACCTTGGGTATTTGAGCGTATTTCTCACGGGTCTGTTTTCCGTGGGAGCCTACGCCTTTCCCCTACTGCTCGTGCTCCACGCCCTGTTTTACAAAAGGGATCTTGCCGCAGGCAGTTATTTGTATAAATTTTGGTTCACCTTCGGAAATATGGCCTTTCTCGGCACCCTTTGGGCGCTGATCATCGGAAAGGAGCCCACCTTTTCCCTGAAGGAGAATTTCACCTTGGGAATGGCTTTGGACGGAGGCGGTGCCATCGGCGGCACTCTCTTTGCCATGCTGGATAAGACCGTGGGGGTCTTTACCCCTGTGATCGCCATCCTTGCCGTTCTCATTTTCACCTCCTTCCTCTTCGGAAAGACCCCTGCGGAATTGATCCGCTCCATTTTCCTGCCCTTGGGCGAGAGAATGAAGGAAAATCGGGAGGAGAGGCTTGACCGTCAGGCCGAGATGCGAAGAATTCGTCAGGCCGAGAAACAGGAGCGTGAGGCTGAGAAAAGAGCCGAAAGGAAAGAAAAGAAAAAGAGCAAGTGCCCTGTGAATTTGGAAAGCGGCGAGGAGGTTACCGAGGCCGCTCCCGAGGATCTTGTTCCCGATGACCAGGTTCAGATCCGCCTGACGGATACGGAGCCCGATGTGCCTTGGGAGCCCGAGCCCGTGCAGGAAATTTATAACATTGAAGAAATCGAGCCCGAGCCTGTGCCCGAGATCCTCCCTGCCGATCCCAAGGATGGGATCCGAGAGGTTTTTGCAGGGTCTGATACCCGAGGGCTTTCGGAGGGGGTCGACCCTGCCGAGGCCGAGGCGGAGGTGAAGGCCGCCCTGAAGGAAAAATTCGGGGATGAATTCGAGCCTGAAAAGGAGGATCTGTTTCCCGAGGAGGAAAAGGAGCCGGAATATCAGCTTCCCCCCATTTCCCTTTTGACGGCGCCCCCCGAGGCCCCTCGCTCCGGCCGCAACGAGCAGGAGGTCACGGCCAAAAAGCTTGTGGATACCTTGGCAAGCTTTGGCGTGAAGACCAATGTTTGCGGCATTGCCAAGGGCCCTGCGGTGACCCGCTACGAGCTGCAGCCTCAGCCGGGTGTGAGGGTGCGCTCCATTGTGAACCTGACCGATGACATTGCCCTGTCCTTGGCGGCGGGCGGTGTCCGAATCGAGGCGCCCATCCCCGGCAAGGAGGCCGTGGGAATCGAGGTGCCCAACCGTGCCCGTGAAACGGTATTTGTCCGTGAGCTTTTGGAATTGGAGGAGTTTCGTTCAAACGCCTCCCGCTTAAACTGCGGTCTCGGAAAGGATGTGGCGGGAAAGCCCGTATTCTGCGATCTTTCCAAAATGCCCCATATCCTCATTGCCGGTGCTACGGGTATGGGTAAATCCGTTTGTATCAATTCTCTCATTGTGAGTATGCTCTACCACGCCACCCCCGATGAGGTGCAGCTGATCCTCATTGACCCCAAGAAGGTGGAGATGGGTGTGTATAACCGCATCCCCCATTTGCTTGTGCCTGTGGTCAGCGATCCCAAAAAGGCCGCCGCAAGCTTGAGCTGGGCGGTGATGGAGATGGAAAAGAGATTCATTCAGATGGAAGAGGTTGGCGTGCGGGATATCAAGCACTACAACGACATTACCAAAAACGATCCCGAAAAGCGCCATATGACCCATATCGTCATTATTATTGACGAGCTTGCCGATCTGATGATGACCGCCCGTGACGAGGTGGAAACCAGCATTTGCCGCTTGGCGCAGAAGGCAAGAGCGGCGGGAATGCACCTTGTGATCGGTACCCAAAGACCCAGTGTGGATGTGATTACGGGTCTCATTAAGGCCAATGTGCCCAGCCGTATTGCCTGCACCGTGGCCAGTCAGGTGGACAGCCGCACCATCATTGATATTCAGGGTGCGGAAAAGCTGATGGGTAAGGGTGATATGCTCTACGCTCCCGTTGGCATTGCCAAGCCCCTGCGTGTGCAGGGAGCCTTTGTTTCCGAAACGGAAATTGAGGCGGTGTGTGACTTTATCCGCGGCCAAAGAGAGGCGCATTACGATGAATCCGTTTCCAATCAGATCGAGCGGGAGGCCCAGCGCTACACCGAAAAGGAAAAGAAGAAGGGGCTTCTCGGCGGGGAGGAGACTCCTTCCGATTGTGCGGGGCTGTTTATGGATAAGGATCCCCTTTTGGAAAAGGCCATTGATGTGGCGGTGACGGAAAAGAAGGTCTCCACCTCCCTTTTGCAGCGAAAGCTCAGCGTGGGCTATGCCCGAGCCGCCAAGCTTGTGGACTTTATGGCGGAACTCAATGTGGTGGGACCCTATGCGGGCTCCAAGCCCCGTGAGGTGCTGTGGACCGAGCAGTACTGGGCAGAATACAAGATGCGTGCATTGGAAGATGCACCCATTGGGTAAAATACATTTTTTGGAGGATATTATGTTACAAGAACCTTGGAAGCACTTGAAAAGCGGTACCGACATTCGCGGCGTTGCCTTGGAGGGCGTGGAAGGACAGAAGGTTGACCTGACCGATGAGATCGTGGAAAAAATTGCCGCCGCCTTTGTTCTGTGGCTGCAGGAAAAGACGGGGAAGAAGGATCTGACCGTGGCCATTGGCCGTGACAGCCGCCTTTCGGGCCCCCGCATTATGGGAATTTTGGAAAAGGTATTGGTAGAGAGCGGTGTGAAGGTGCTTCTGTGCGGCCTTGCCTCCACCCCTGCCATGTTTATGACCACCATTGATCTGAAGACCGATGCGGCTGTTCAGATCACCGCCTCCCACCACCCTTGGAACCGCAACGGATTAAAATTCTTCCTGCCCACGGGCGGCCTTGAGGGAGACGATATCAAAGAGATCCTGACCCTGTGTCAGGAGGGCAAGGCTGCCGCAAAGTGTGAGGGCGGCGAGAGCCAAAACGCAGATTATATGGAGACCTATGCCACCCGCCTTCGTGTGATGATCTGCGAGGGTATGGGCGCCGAGGGCCGTGTTTTGGAGGGCTTCCGTGTGGCTGTGGATGCGGGCAACGGGGCAGGCGGCTTCTATGTGAAAAAGGTGCTTTTGCCCTTGGGTGCCGATTGCACGGGCTCTCAGTTTCTCGAGCCTGACGGCTTCTTCCCCAACCACATTCCCAATCCCGAAAACAAAGAGGCGATGGCCTTTGCCTGTCAGGCCGTGAAGGATGCAGGTGCGGATCTTGGTATTATTTTCGATACGGATGTGGACCGTGCGGGCTGTGTGGATTCCACGGGCCGTGAGATCAACCGTAATCGCCTTGTGGCTTTGTCCTCCGTGATCGCGCTTCAGGGCAATGAGGGCGGCGCCATTGTGACCGACTCCATTACCTCCTCGGGTCTGAAGACCTTTATTGAGAAGAAGCTGGGCGGCAAGCACCTGCGCTTCAAGCGTGGCTACAAGAATGTGATCAACAAGGCCATTGAAATGAACAAGGAAGGCATCAACACCCCCCTTGCCATTGAAACCAGCGGACACGCCGCTCTCCGTGAAAATTATTTTCTTGATGACGGCGCTTATCTTGCCACCCGTATTCTCATTGAGGCGGCCAAGATGAAGCGTGAGGGCAGAGATGTGACCGAGCTCATTTCCGATCTGGAGGAGCCTGCCGAGTCTGTGGAGCTTCGCTTTAACATTACCGAGGCCGATTTCCGCCCCGCAGGGGAGGCCATTTTGAAGAGACTGGAAGAGGCAGGTAAGAAGAACGGCTGGGCCGTGGCTGACGATAGCTACGAGGGTGTTCGCATTGCCTTTGATGCCGAAAACGGAGACGGATGGTTCCTGCTTCGTCTTTCCGTGCACGATCCCGTAATGCCCCTGAATGTGGAATCGGGCAAGGCAGGCGGCTGCAAGGAGATCGCCAAGAAGCTTTATGAGGTTCTTTGCGGTGAGACCGCTCTTGATCTTACTCCTCTCAAGGACTTTATCGCATGACGGCAGAGAAGATCGCTCGTATCAACGCCTTGGCTCGCAAGGCCAAGACCCCCGAGGGGCTGACGGCTCTTGAGCGTGCCGAGCAGCAGAGACTTCGCAAGGAATACATTGAGGATTTCCGCCGCTCCACCCTGGCCGCTTTGGGCCGCATCGACATTCAAAATGAAGACGGCTCCATCGAGCCCCTGATCAAAAAGTAAAAAGAAGTAGGCTTTCCGACAGGAAAGCCTATTTGTTATATTCCCACCTTTTTTGAAAAAAAGGTGGCCAAAAAACTTTTGGGTAAGGGAGAAGGAAAAGAAACAATAGAAATTTGTTTTCATAAAGAGAGAATTTTGCTCGGGCCGTCGGGGGGAGCGATGGGAGCGCCGCTCACAGGGAGAGCCTCTTGTAGTGGAAATTTGAATTTAGCACACAAAAATGTTCTTTGCAAAAGAGAGAATTTTACTCGGGCTGTCGAGGACGTCAGCCCCTACATATTGGTGCAAATTTCAAATTTTGCAAACAGATATTTATTTTGCAAAAAAGACTATTTCCCTCGGGCCGTCGGGGACGTCGGCCCCTACGGGTTGGTAAAGATTTTGGTTTTGCGGATCGGGATTTATTTGGTGTTGATTTTTTGCTTTACTTGGCGGGAAGACCAAGGCCCTCCCCTACCGATTTGTGAGGTTTTTTTACAAAGCAAACAGATATTTATTTTGCAAAAATAATGGATTTTTCAAGGTTGGTTAGAAATATGAGGTAAAAATGATATCAAATTTGTAGGGGCCGACGTCCTCGACGGCCCGCAAGCCGTGGCTTTATCAATCTTCGGTTCGGGGTATGAATTTGTCTTACATTTGTAGGGGCCGACGGTCCTGTTGTGGTACCCGCC
>JAZQMO010000035.1:0-38612 GCA_045543495.1 Eubacteriales bacterium
CCGTTGTTGATCAAGCGATCCACTACTTTAATTACATCAGGCCTGTTCGTAAGCTTAACAGAAAACCACCAGTCCAATTTCGCATTGAACTGGCGGCTTAACTTTTTCTTTTTTTGTGTCTACCAACTATTGACTAGTTCAGCGTTTTGCAAAGTCTTTTTTTATGCCACCGTGATGCGAAAAACGGCATATCCCTTGCGGGAGTAGCGCCTCCCCGTGGCCGTTTGATACAAATTCCGATAGATCGCCTCGGGGGTGGTCTCCATGGCAAGGGCAAGCTCCCGCACCGAATCCCAAACTCCGAGACAGCGCTCCGTTTTTCCTTTTGCCTCATAGGCCGCATAGAAAACCTTTTTCAATTCATCCCCTCCCTTTTTACCGAACCGAAATCTATGATTTCGGTTTTTTTATGCTCCTATTATATCACGAAAAATCGTAAATGAAAATGACATCTTTTTCAAAAATAATTCAAAAAAAATTTCTAAAAGTTATCGGTATCTCAAAAACACGTGGTAAAATCAGGGGCGAAGGAGAGGTGGTGCCCTTGCTTGTGCGAGACGAAAAATCGTAAGTTTTGGAGAGAAGAAAGGAGAAGAAAAAATGGAATGGATGAAGGAAATCGTGTTTGAAGCCCTTCTTTCCGTTGTGGGAGTTGTTTTGACAGCCGTCATCGGAAGGATCGTGGCCGTAGTGGGAAAGGGCCTGAAGGAGCGCTTTTCCGAGGAAAGTATTATGAGCGCCGCGTACACGGTGGTGGGCGCTGTGGAAATGATGTATCGGGAGGCAGGGGGAGAGGAAAAAATGCAGTGGGCCCTCAGCCTCTTGGAGGATCGCCTGAAGGGGAAGGGAATTGATTTGAGCCGAGAGGAGATGCGCCTGTTTTTGGAATCCGCCGTGGCGGAGTGGAAGCGGGCGTTTCGGGAAGCCTGATGAGGTATGTGGAAGAGATGGCAGGGGTGCTGTCCCTGATGATTTCCCTCGGCACCGTGCTCACTGTTACCCTGCCCTCCCTCAGGAGAAAATTGGGGGAATGGATCTGGAAGGAGGATCTTGCCCGATCCGAAATGGGCCTGATCCGAGAGATGCTGGAGGAGCACGTGGCACAGGATCAGGAACGGAAAAAGGAATACAGGCTCCAAAGAAAAGTGGATCTTTGTGTGCTCCGTGATCTGATCACGGGAATTTATTACCGTTATGCCAAAGAAAAAAGGATCCCCGTCTATGCCTTGGAGGATGCCACCGCCCTGTATGAATTGTATTGCAAATTGGGCGGCAATTCCTATGTGAAGACTCTCTTTCGGCAAATGACGGAGGATTGGGATGTATTGCAATAGAAAGGAGAATTGAATGAGAGAATTGTTTTTGGATTTGACTGCAGATGAAGAGGTGGCCCAGTATCGCTTTGCGGGCTACGAGGGGGAGCACAACGCCACCCAGCTGGTGGCCCTGCTCCCTGCGAGAATGAGAGGGAAGGCGGGAGCCGAATACCGCTTTTTGTTTGAAACGGCAGCGGGGGAGGCGGTGTTTTCCGCAGCCGTTCCCATCAGCTCAGAGGGGGCGG
Organism: Eubacteriales bacterium; assembly: GCA_045543495.1. Classification (GTDB taxonomy): domain Bacteria; phylum Bacillota; class Clostridia; order Oscillospirales; family SIG627; genus RGIG5579. The sequence goes on from JAZQMO010000035.1 coordinate 1,562, forward strand.
TTTCCGTCAAGCTCCCCAAAGCCCTGATGCTCCCGCCCGTTCTCAAGGCCTATGTGGGCTGTTACCTGAAACAGGAGGAGCAGGTGGTGTTGGTGGCCAAAAGTGCCGAGATGCTTTTGGGTGTGCAAAAAAGCGTGGAGGAAAAGGAGGAAATGTCCTCGGAGGGAGGAAGCATCCCCGGTCTTGTGGTGGAAAATGAGGTGACGGACAGCAAAAATCCCGTTTCCGCCGTGGCGGTTCAGAAGGCCTTGGGGGGAAAGCTTAACGGCTCGGCGGTAGTGGAAGCCGTTTCGGATCACAAGATTGCCTCCCATGAAAAGATCCCCACGGAAAAGGCGGTGGCCCTCGCCTTGGAGGATAAAATGGCAAGGGATGCGGTGGTAGAAGCCGTTTCGGATCACAAGAGTGCCTCCCACGAAAAGATCCCCACGGAAAAGGCGGTGGCCCTCGCCATTTCCCCCTTGATGAAAGAGGAGGACTATGTGGTGGATGATGAGCTCCTTGTCACCACCAACAACCCCGTGAAGGGGGCGGCGGTGGCTCAGAGTGTGGCAGGTGCCGTGAAAAAAGCGGTGCAGGCCAACGCAGTGTGTCTCACCGATGCCTCCCTCTTGCCCCAAAGAATTCGGGTCTACACCAAGGAATTGCAAGAGACCTTGGCGGTGGGAGAATGGGTGGCAGAATCCGATTTTGCTTTTTCTTCCGTGGATGTGAACAAGATCACATCCGCTCGGGTGGTGAGGATGGAAGAAGATACCCTCTATTTTGACGACGGCTCCTTTTGGGAGGGGAGCGGTCAGAGAAGCAGTACCATCGATGGCTCTGTCACGGAGTTCTTTCAGGTGGGAGACTACGCCTTTTTCGTGCCCCGAGAGGGAGAAGACGGCTCCGTGGATCTTCACCGTGCCGCTTTGGCCCTTGAGCCCACCCTTGCGGCCGGTAAGACGGTTCTGCAATACGGGAAAAACCTGTGTCCCGTCTCCTCTGCCTTTTGCGGCCATGGGGAAACGGGCGAGTTTAGCTTGGAGCATATCTGTCAGGCAGGGGAATATACCTTCTCCACGGATGTGACGATTTCATCTTGGGAGGACAGAGAAACCCTTCGTTTGGCGGTGACGGTGTACTACGAGGACGGCACTGCAAAGACTTGGGAAAGCCAAGAGATCAACGTGGACTCGGTGCAGGACGGTATCGTAAGAAGACAGAGCCTTACCTTTACGGTGGAGGACAAGGCGGTGCGGGAAATTAAGATCTCCCCCCTTGCTTTTTCAGACGGCGGAGCGGAAAAGGAAGCCGAGGCAGAGAATATGATGCTGGAGTATTCTCCCCATGAAACGGAGTATGAGCCCTACCGTGAGGTGCAGTCCTTTGTGAGCGGAGCCAATGCTAAGGTGGATGTGATCTGCGACGGGAACGTTACCACCCTGATGGGAGACCGTAACGTTTTCATTTCCTTTGAATATAATCTTGATATGGGGAACGTGATTTCCCGTTTGGAAAAAGCCATTCTTGATTTGGGAGGAACATTATGATCGGATCTGCATTTGCGCAGGAAGTGATCCCCGCCTATGAGGGGAACTTTGCCCAAGGAAGAGAAGGGAACAGGATCGAAAAAATCACCCTGCATCATATGGCGGCCCGTTGGAGCGCCCGCCGCTGCGGGGAGTCCTTTCAGGCTCCGGGAAGGGAGGCCTCCTCCCATTACGGGATCGGGTATGAAGGGGAGATCGCTCAATATGTGGGAGAGGAAAACACCGCCTTTACCGACGGGGATTGGCAGTCCAATCTCACAAGCGTGACCGTGGAGTGTGCCAATTCCGAAAACGGCCCGCCTTGGCCCGTCAGCCCGAAAACGGTGGATTCCTTGGTGCTTTTGGTGGCGGATATTGCCCGCAGAAATGGCCTTGTCCCCTTGGCGGAGGGAAGAAATTTCACCTGGCACCAAATGTATTCCGCCACTGCCTGCCCCGGGGAGTATCTGATGGGAAGGATCCCTGAGATCGTCAGCCGTGTCAACGCTCTTTTGGGCGCCACCGTCGGAGAGGAGTGCCTGTATCGGGTGTGGGCCGGCTACTGGCTCCCCGAGGTCACAGGCTATGACGAAAATGATGCGGAAAACGGCTACGGGGGAAACCTCGGCTCACCCATCAGTGGGGTGCAGGTATCTCTCTCCCGCGGGAATGTGTACTATAAGGTGCATCAAAAGGCGGGGGGATGGCTCCCCGAGATAGAAAACCGTCAGGGCTGGGCGGGAAATCTCGGTTCCCCCATTGACGGCTTTATGATCCGCTCCGATGCGGCTGAGCTGGTGTATCGGGTGCATACCGCGGAGGGCGGCTGGCTCCCTGAGGTCACGGGATATTCTGAGGAGGATTGGCAAAACGGCTACGCAGGCAATTTCGGCCAAAGCATTGATGGTGTGATGATCCGTGCCATTTTCCCTGCTGAGCCCGAGGCACCCACCGAGCCCGAAGCGCCCACCGAGCCCGAGGTACCCACCGAGCCCGAGTTACCCACGGAGCCCGAGGTACCCACGGAGCCCGAAGCGCCCGCCGAGCCAGAGGTACCTACCGAGCCCGAAGCACCCGCCGAGCCCGAGGTACCCACCGAGCCCGAAGCACCCACCGAGCCCGAGGCACCTGCCGAGCCCGAGGTACCCACGGAGCCCGAGGCACCCGCCGAGCCGGAAGCGCCCACCGAGCCCGAAGCACCCGCCGAGCCCGAGGAGAAAAAGTGCTCTCTTTTGATTCGTTTTCTGAAATGGCTCCAAGAGCTTTTGGATCGCTTCCTGTCCCGCTTGGGATAAAAAGAAAAAAGTGCAGATTGTCTGATCTGCACTTTTTTGATTTGTTCTGCCAAGGGCTAAAACAGAGTAAATATCTGAAATAATATTGACCGATGCTGAAAAAGTGGTAAAATAATAGCAGAATTGTTTTTGAAAGAGAAGCATTGAGAGGAAAAACGATGAAATATGAAAGAATTGCCACCACCCTCGGCGGTCAGGATGGCGTGATTTATCAGGACTTTTATTTTCGCTTCAATACCAAGGGGCAGGTGAGGGTGTATTCCCTGTCGGAGCTTGTGGAGCTGAAAAAGCCTCAGTTCTTCCGTATGCCAAAATGGGAATTTACCTTGGACGGGGCAGAAAAGATCATTCCCCATTCCAATGCCGTCTCCTTCGGAACACAGTTTTATGAAGAGGGGGATGAATTTCCCCTCCTGTATTCCACCGTGTACAATAACCTTGCCTCCCGCCCCGATCCTATGCCGGGAACGGTTTTGGTGTACCGCCTGTATCGGGAAAAGGGGGAATTTCAAAGCAAGCTGGTGCAAATGATCCGCATCGGCTTTGCCGAGGATCTTTCCCTTTGGAAAAGCTACGGTCCCCGTGAGGAGGAGAGGGATATTCGTCCCTACGGAAACTTTTTGGTGAACGGCGAGGGGGATACCCTGTGGGCGTATGTGATGCGCAGTAAGGTGCAAAAGACCCGCTTTTTTGCCTTTCCCTTGCCCTCCTTTCGAGCGGGGGAGAAAAATGAATTGGGCGTTTTGCAGGTGACCCTGCAAAAGGAGGATATTCTCCGCTTCTTTGATACCCCCTTTGCCGGCTGTATTCAGGGCGGCACCTTTTATCAGGGGAAGATCTATTCCGTGGAGGGGCTGAAATCCCATCCCGATTTTGTTCCCGCTCTCAGGATCATTGATACGGAAAAAGAAACAGAGACAGAACACATCGTGCTCCGTCCTTTAGGGCTGGAATACGAGCCCGAAATGATCGATTTTTATGAGGATACCTGCTATTTCAGCAACTGCGAGGGCGGCCTCTACCGCTTGGAATTCTAACAAAGAAAAAACTGCTCCGAAAGAGCAGTTTTTTCTTTGTTAATCCAGATAGTAGGCAAGCACCACGGCTCGCTTGGCCGATTCCTCCAAAGAGGGAAGGAAGGCGTGCTCTCCCAAGGTGTGAGAGCCCTTGCCGCGAACTCCTTGGGAATCCAGCGAGGGGATCCCGTAGGCGCTGGTGACCGAGGCATCGGAGCCGCCACGGAGCATCACGGGATGTAAGGTGGGAAGCCCCGTTTTTTCAAAGACTGCGTTGACCTTTTCCAAAAGGCGCTCGTTCTTTTCGCTTTTCTCCATGCAAATGTGGGAAGCCAATTCCTCTACGGTGCACTGACAGCCCTCCACAAGATTGTCCTCACAAACCTCTTTGATATAATTCTCCAGCCACTCCAATTCCTTCCGGGTGGCAAAGCGGAAATTCACCACAAAGCTGCATTCTCCCGGAATGGTATTGGCCGCTGTGCCGCCGCTGATGATGCCGCAGCTGGCGGTAATGCCGTCATCATTCTTCAATTCCTCCAAGCGCAGGATCTTGTGGCAAGCCTCCCGAATGGCGCTGGCACCCTCGGTGCAGCAGCGGGAGGAATGTCCCGGCACGCCCTTCACGGTGAAGCGGAAGGAAATGCTGCCCTTGCGGGTGATCACCGCTCTGCCGGGGGCATAGGTCTCCAAATTGATGAAGGCAATGGAATCCTTGGCCTTTTCGCAAATGGCGTTGATGGTGGCCTTGTTACTGCCCATGCTGGCGGTCTCCTCGTCCGTTTGCAACAGAAGCTGAACGGGGCGCTTCTTGTAGCCCGCCTCCATAAGAGCACGCATGGCAAGAAAGCCTGCTACGGTACCGCCCTTGCAGTCCGTGGCGCCGGGGCCGTAGAGAATGTCCCCCTCCCTTCTTGCGGCGGGAGAGCCGAAGGAGCCCACGGGATGCACCGTATCAATATGCCCCGAAAGGGTAATGGGAGCTTCGTTCACCTCGGGATTCATGGTAATGCAAACCACATCGCCCGAAACGCTCTGAGGAATGATCTCGGTCTTCCAGCCCAATTCCTTTGCCTTTTCCACATAGTACCGACCGCAGGCATCCACCCCTGCCTTATCGATTGTGGGGCTTTCCAGATTTACCGCATCTTCCCAAAAATCATAATACTCATGTTTGAGGGAATCCACCAATTCCAATGCTCTCTTGTGCATAGCAATACTCCTTTTTTGTTTCTCTCATTGCACCTTTCTGGTGTGCATCAGGCCGTCCTCACCCTTTTCCACACGGAGAACGAAGTCAAACTTATCAGCCTCCACGCTCAGGTGGAAATCCTCCTCGGGGAATACGTTCTGACGGTCAGGATCAAAGAATTTGGCACCGTCGTCCACCTTGCACTCCTCAATGCCCTTTTGCAGATCAATGGGAGTTCCTTCTACCAGAGCCTTGATATACTCGGCGCAGAGAGTGTCCTCACGGGTGCTCTTCTCACCTGCCAGACCCATACAAACCAGCGAAACCTCCTCGGCACCGCTCTTCTTGATGTACTCGGCAATGGCACGGGCGTTCACCAGGCTGCCGGTGATGATCTCATCGGCTCCCTTGGCGTTTTCCACACCCTGTGTGCCGGCGCTGGTGGTGTGCATTACGGTCTTACCCGTAAAGTCAAACCTCTTCACCTGAGAGGGAGAGTTACCGAAATCAAATCCGGGGCAGATGGCGCCGCCTCTCTCACCGATGAGAATGGTATCGGGATGATCCTTCTTGTAGGCATAAGCCTCCTCCAGACTGCCGATGGGGATCAGATCCTTGGCGCCGCCCTGAATGACATAAGCCTCCACGGTCATGGCACGGAATACGTCAATGACGACGGTCAGGCCCTTGGCCTGTTTTGCGCCCTCGATCAATTCCAAAATGCGAATATTCATAATGATGCCTCCTTGGCTTAAATTTCTCCCTCTATCCTACCACTTTTTGTGGAAAAAATCAATTTATTTCATAGGATTTATCTAAAAAGAAAGAAAAAATGTGTTTTTTTCTTCATTTTCGGGTTTTTTCCCCTGAATTATGCTATAATGGAATCGGACAATCTTTGAAAAAAGTCCCTCTTGAAAAAATCACGGAATTGTAGTAAAATGAAGCCTTGGTAGATTTGAGGCCCAGAAAGGCCATCGGAGGAATCAAAATGAATTACGATATTATTATCATCGGCGCAGGCCCCGGCGGTATTTTTTCCGCTTATGAATTGAACCTGATCCGTCCGGATCTGAAGGTGGCCGTGTTTGAGGCGGGCCACGCCTTGCATCAGCGCCGTTGCCCCATTGATGGGGATAAGATCAAATCCTGCATCGGCTGTAAGAGCTGTTCCATTATGTCGGGCTTCGGCGGCGCAGGTGCCTTTTCCGACGGAAAGTATAACATTACCAATGATTTCGGCGGTACCCTTTATGAATATGTAGGAAAAGAGCGGGCGCTGGATCTGATGAAATATGTGGATCAGATCAATATGCGCTACGGGGGAGAGGGCACAAGGCTCTATTCCACCGCAGGCAGCAAGTTCAAGAAGGAGTGCATCCGCCACGATCTGCACCTTTTGGATGCTTCCGTCAGACATCTGGGCACCGACATCAATTATGTGGTGCTGGAGAATTTGTTTGCCCATTTGAAGGACAAGGTGGATTTCTTCTTTGATACCGCCGTGGAGTCGGTTTCGGCTTTGGAGAGAGGCTATGAGATCCAATGCCAAAAGGGTGTGTTCACCTGTCAGAATTGCATCATTTCCGTAGGCCGCAGCGGCAGTAAATGGATGGAGGAGGTGTGCAAATCCCTTGCCATTCCCACCAAGTCCAACCGTGTGGATATCGGCGTTCGTGTGGAGCTTCCCGCCGAGGTATTCTCCCACCTGACCGATGAGCTTTATGAGAGCAAGATCGTTTACCGTACCGAAAAGTATGAGGATAAGGTTCGCACCTTCTGTATGAACCCCCGTGGCGCCGTGGTCAGCGAAAATACCAACGGCATCATCACCGTAAACGGCCACAGCTATTCCAATCCCGAATTGCAAACGGGGAATACCAACTTTGCCCTTTTGGTGGCCAAGCACTTCTCCGAGCCCTTCCGTGATTCTAACAATTACGGCGAATCCATTGCCAAGCTGAGCAATATGCTGGGCGGCGGGGTCATCGTTCAGCGCTTCGGTGATCTGATCGGCGGCAAAAGATCCACCCAAAGCCGCATTGACGAAGCCTTTATTACCCCCACCCTGAAGGCCACCCCCGGTGACTTGAGTCTGGTTTTGCCCAAGCGTGTTTTGGACGGCATCATTGAAATGATCTATGCGCTGGATAAGATCGCTCCCGGCACCGCCAATGACGACACCCTCCTCTATGGCGTAGAGGTCAAGTTCTACAATATGGAGGTGGAGGTAAACGAAAACTTAGAGTCTCTTTATAAGGGGCTCTACATCATCGGAGACGGCAGCGGCATCACTCACTCCCTGTCCCACGCCTCTGCCAGCGGCATCCACGTAGCCCGTCACATTACAGAATCCCTTGCCTGAAATAAGAAAAATCCCACAAGCGACATTGCTTGTGGGATTTTTTTATAGAACCGTGAGAATTTCCTCCAAAGAGGAGACCGTGTATTCGGGAGTGCAGCCCTCGGGGGGGATGGTACCTGCGGGATTGTAAAACAGGGTGTGGATCCCCGCACCGAGCCCGCCCTTGATATCGGAGGAGAGGGAATCCCCGATGATGAGAACCTCCTCTCGCTCGATGGCATCCGCTCTTCCCCGATTCAGCCTCTCCAGACAGAGGCGAAAGAAATCGGGAGAGGGCTTGGAAATGCCCATTTCCTCGGAAATGAACAAGTGATCAAAATAGGGGAGAAGCCCGCCCACCTTCAAGCGGTTCACCTGCTGAAGATAGGGGCCGTTGCTGGCGGCGCACAAAATGTAGCGGCCCTTCAAGGCTTCAAGAAGAGCCACGGCGCCGTTTTCGCAAATGGCATTGTCAAAGAGAGCGTCCCGAAAATACTCTTCAAAGGCCACTCCGTCTGCCTGAAGCCCGAGGGCCTCGAAGATCTTGTTCCAGCGTACGGCCTTCAATTCCTCAAAGCTCATTTCCCCTCGCTCCAATCGCTGCCAAAGCTCCCGATTGATCCGAGTAAAGACCCCGTACATCTCTTCCCTGTATTCCGCAAGGCCGAAATGCCGAAAGCCCTCCCGCATAGCCTCCTTCACAAAGCCCTGAAAGCTCAGAAGCGTGTCGTCAATGTCAAAGAGTATCGCCTTCAGCATACAATTTCTCCCTTGTCTTTTTTTCAATGATACCACATTCCCCGCCATTTTCCAAGGGGGATTTTAATTTTGTATAAGGACCGGAGTTTGTGGTGCCCGAAAAAGTCTGCGGCGGGCTTTCGCCCTTCCCTCCGTGCCTTTTTCGACCGCGGCACCCGCTTAGCCCTCGCTTCCTCCGCTCCGCGGCGCTCAGGCACGCGCCCCGTGGACACGCTCCCGCGTGCCTGCGGGTTCAAACCATATACTCATAGCAAAACGAAAAAGACACCACGAAAGTGTTGTCATAGAAGAAAGTGAAGTTGCGGCTTTGCCGCAGTGATGTTGTGCCTACGGCACAGCGATGGATTGCTCCTTCGGTGCAAAGTGATGTGATGTGTTCCGACTCACGCGCGGAGCGTGCATCACTTGCGAAGCAAACATCACGCACAAAGTGCGCATCACGTTCCCGCAAGGGAACACATCGTTCAAAAAAGCCTAACACGAAAGTGTTAGGCTTTTTTGTGGCAGGGGCACAAGGACTTGAACCCTGGGCACGCGGTTTTGGAGGCGGGAAGTTTCGGGGCGAAAAGTCCTTTGTTTACTGGGTTTCTTGGGCTTTTGGTGGCTCGCGCCACAAACTTTGCCACAATACTGTAGATAAAATAGGAACGAATAGGATATATGAGAAACGGACTATGGCATAAACCATAGTCCGTTATGATTTATTGAGCACATTTTTTGCACGGGTCGTAGATACCTCTGGCAGAATCTTCGGTAGTTTCACTTGCATTACTACCTGCACAGGATTTGCTATAATGATATTTTTTGCCGTATGGGGTCACATATACCGTTCGGCTATTATCAACAGGGGTGTCATCAACAGGAGAATCTATTTCTTCTTCGGGCTCTTCTTCCTCAATAATTATCTTAATTTTTTCGGATTTGATAGTCTTATCTTTGGTTTGGATATACACATAAGTTTCACCAACACCGACTTTCTTAATTATGCAACGGTCCGAAATCCATGCATCTTCATCATACTCAATAGTTGCAACTTCGGGATTTTCACTTATGAACTCTAAAACATTTTGAGGTTCAGATACGCTTTCGTTGCTGTCAATTTCAAAAGAGCGGGTTTCATCATATTGCCAATCATAAAACGTTATTTCCGATGTATCATTAAATTTAAGCGATTTAATGTTAGACGAAACTGTTATTTCTACTTCCTCCGACTTAACAACTTGGTCTGATGTTTCAAAGTAAAAGGTAGTAGTGCCTGTTGATTTGCAAACTATATTGTATGATATGTAATTTGAAAACAAGGTCTCTTTTTTCTCGAATGTTATATCAATTATAGAGTTGTCAGCTATAACAACGTTCACATCACTTGTTTCATATTCCAAAGTATTATCAACTTCAACTTTTAGGTCTTCGTAAGTTGCACCACTAAAAAACTCTTTTCCATCTAATGATGCTATTGTTAATCCATAAATACCTGTAGAAGAACCTTCTCCGCACGCTGTTAAACAAAGAAGCATACATAGCGATAGTATAAAGCATACTGCTTTCTTGAATGTCAATTTCATATTTTTCTCTCCCATCATTTTAAACTAATTAAGGTTTGTGTTTTGAACAATAACCATTAGACCAAGCTTCTTTGTCGCACAACATACATTTGTGAGCCGCACAAAACTTTGAACTGCCAACGGATGCATTGTTGCAATTACTGCATACATGAGCTGTACAATATGCAGACCCCGTACTTCTCACTTTTTTACATAATAGGCAAGCATGTGAATCACAGTAATTGCTTCCCGATTTTGTCGGCAGTAAACAATGAGAATAAGAGCATTCGTGGCTACTGCAATACGAATGGTTTATTTCGCAAGTTGCACCACATTTAACACAAGTAGATGCTACTGGCGCTTCATTTTTTGTTTGTTCTGTATTTTCATTTGTATTGTTCTGTGAGTTTTCATTTCCTGCATCACTCGCGGAATCAGAAGCACCATCTTGCGACTTGCCACAATTAGGACAAAACTTTACAGTTTCTTCAATTTGTTCATTGCAATTACGGCAATTAACCATTTGGACCTCATGGTTTTCACAACCAAACAGGCACACCGATAACAAAACCGTCAATACAATAATTAAGACTCTTTTCATTGAACATCCTCCTCAAAATAAAAAAAGGTGTGCAGTCGAAACCACACACCCGAAAAATGCATCGCCCCGATTGCCGCGACGCAACTTCCGACTCCACGTAAGAGTGCAAGAAAAGAGCATGCATTTTTACCGTAGTAAAATGCACGTCTCACGTGGAAAAAATACATATGAAGTTACGTCGCACGATTATTATACCACTTTCGGATGCGGTAATCAAGGGCAAATAGAATTTTTTGCCAAACAATCAAATTAAGATTATTGTGATTATAACAGTCTTAATATTAATAATCATGATTATATAATCTTAATAATCATATTGTGATTTTTTAGAATACTAATCATGATTGGTCTTAAACAAAGAACATTTAGAACATTTAAGATTGTTCAAATCATGCCTATCTTATTGTTGATTGCTTTAAATCACATTGGAGTAAGATTGCAAAGAAAAAAGTTTTAATAGGCAATAGATTCTTTTTCTTGACATTAAATGAAAAAGTAAATATATTTTCTCATGTCATTAAGACATTACATTTAAGAAGGAGGAATTAGATAAGGAAAGTACACACAAATTTATGCAGGTGGAATTTAAGAGAGTGACCTTAACAGGTCAAAAACACCTATCACCTTTTCGCACCGCACGACTGGAAATGCCTCAAAGCGAAAAGGTGATATTGTCAACCGTAGGTCTCTTTGTTGCTTTTGTGGGACTGGTTGGCTTCTGCTCGATGTGAGCAGGTTTGGACGGTGAGGAAATGTCCCCCGTCTGTTTGGTAGAGTATTCGCTCTGCTTTTTCTGAACTTTGCAACATAAAGTCGTAAGCATTAACGAGCGGCGACAGCCGATCGACAATGCTTACGACATAATCCTATCGAGGACGGTCCGACGCGAAGCGTTGGACCGGACCACAAACAATGAAAGGGGTGGTGAATGTGAGCAAAAACAAGTCACTATTTTTTCAATTTCAATCAGCGATTGATGAGAGTTGTTTCTCAAAACATTTTGACAAGCATGCCTACAAGGGCAGAAAAGACCAATGCGAACAAGGGTGGCGAGTGTTCAGTTTCAGCAGTAGGTCAAACCTACTGGATATGGCTCACAATTTGAGCAAGTATATCAAAGAACATCATCCCGATGTCAAGCAAGTGAAACACATCAAAACGGAATGGGTTCAAGATTTTTTGGATGCGAAAGCACGGGCAGAATCTTCGGTCAGCACCTTGAATTGCTATCGCACAAATCTTGCGAAACTTTCCAAAATCGTAAATCATCATTTCGGGCTTCACACATCGTTTGAGGTGAAAGTGAAACCCGAACTCATTACCGATAAAACATCCCCACGGGAATTTGCTTTGACCGCTGACGAGATTGACCGTATTAAGCAGTCAATCACAAAGCCCTCTAATTCAAGCAACTTTTTCGTATTCAGCACCTTTACGGCAACGAGGGTCAACCAAGTGGAAACACTACGGGTATGCGACTTGTCGCTACACTACGACACGGGGCAAGACAAATATTTTGTGAAAACCCGTTTCCTCGGTGACAAGGGCGGCAGAGACCGAGAGATAACCACCGAGGGCAAAGAGTTCTACGATTTTTGCCGCACCTTGATTGGTGAAAAATCGGGAAATGAACTGTTATTCGGCGGAATCAAAAAGGGCTCTGCAAATGCATGGTTGAATCGGCGAATGAAAAAATTACAAATATATGCACAGTCAACAAAGTGTTTAGGCGGAAAGAAAATTTTAAAAAGTGGGAATCACAGTATACGTAAGTCAAGTATCAAGGCCTATTATGAAAAGCAGTTGAAGTGTTATCTTGAGAAAGGTTTCTCAAAAACACGGGCAATTGAGCTCAGTCGCGGCGATGTGTGTTGCCGATTGGGGCACTCTCGCGACCGAGAGGACGTCGCCAATCTATACCTTGGGGCAGCATCCTAAAATTTTATAAAATATTTTTCATTTAGGGCCCATTTTTTCTTGACAACGAAAAATATATCATTATATTTTATCTTGTAAGGCTTAACTTACACTCTCTATTTTTAAATTTTTTGGTGGAATTTTAATATTTATGAAGGCGGAATATACCCCGATTTAGATCGGGGGTATTCCGCCTTTTTTTCATCTCAAAATCTAAAGAAAGGAGAGCAAGGTCTATGATAAATCCAACCCCTATTTATATTGATGGGTCAAAAGACAGATTTGTTAAATTCAGCGGATATGTCAAATCGGTGACACCAGAGCCCACATTCAGTTATGTTGGTCTCAAAAGCAATACCGAGGCCGAAAGTCCTTTGGTGTTTGTCAAATGCTTTGCCAACCCCTATGGTGTCAACCATAAAAAGTTGGTAGCAAACAGCAAAGGCAGATTCATTGTTATTTTGGCTGAACGGGTTATGTATAACGGCAAGGACTACTACAATGCCAAAGACATCACCCTTGGTCCGAGAGAATTTGCCGAGAAAACCCATCCTGTGATAGACGATACCCCACTTGATACAGACAATGCCGAGGTCAATACAGACGAAAGCGAAGCAGAATATAAACAGCTCAGTTTGTTTGACTATATGGATGCAGATACAGACAAGATTCCATTTTAATTGATTTCCCCTGCCGTTCGCGGTGTCGGCCTGATGGTCGGCATCGCGAGACGGCCTCCACAAAATATTACGAAAGGAGAACACTTGCATGGACACCTTAACTTTGACTGTGGCAGATGTGAAAAAGCACTTGCACATCGGAAATGACAAGGCATATGCCCTTTTCAAGCAAAAGTCTTTCCCGTCTTTTCAGTTTGACGGCAAGTATCTTGTAAAGAGAGACGATTTTGAAAAGTGGCTTGATAATATACAGAAACTACCCGACAAGAACTATAAACTATATTCAGCATAAAGGAGAATACAGATGATTATAAAAATCGACTTCACGGAAGATATGAAATATAAGGATTTCAAAGTGACGAAAAAGAAAGACGGCAGATTGTTCTGCCGTGTCCCTATCGCCTATGAGATAGACGAGAAAGGCGAGAAAAGCAAGCGGTATATCTACAAGGAAATATACGGAGTTGATAAAAACGACATAGCCGTAAAACGAGCAGACTTTATAACCGAGCAGGTGACGGCAACCCGTGAGAAAAAAGCAACCGACGAGTTGTTTATCACCCAAGCAGAAAATTGGCTCTACAACGAAAAATACGGCACCGTAAAGGGTACCTCATTCGATAGGTTAGAGGGTATCTTCATTCATCAAATAATGCCTGCTGTTGAAAAACTACGGCATTATAAACTGAAAGATATTGACAATACGGATATTAAGGCCATGTTGAAATACAACCTTGACAAAGGGTACAGTTATTCAACCCTGTTAAAGATATATCGTTTTTTGAATGAGTTTCTACAACATCAATTTCTCGGCGGAATCATTCCCCGAAACCCTGTGCAACAAGTTAAAATGTATAAGAAAGAGTTTGTTGCCGAACAACAAGCAATGTTCCGTGAAAAACGGGATATTCTGCGAGTACGGGCAGAGAACAAAGAAACCTTAACGGAAGAGGAACAAAAAATTGCCGACTCCACCCTCAAATGTGAGGACAAAGACGACATTCATTTCTTTACCGATGAGGAAATCGCCCGTTTGCACGTCGCCGCTGTGGCGACCTTTCAGAACGGCAAACCGTGCCTAAAACAAGCAGAATTCTTTATTTTTATGCTCAACACGGGTTTACGGGCAGGAGAGGCATTGGCACTCAAATACAGCGATTTTGACTATAATAAACGGACAGTCCTTATTCGCGACAACATCACCTCTTCCAAGGAACGGGGCAGCGATGGAAAAGCAACAGGAAAACGCTCTGTAAAAGAGGGCGGCACCAAGACAAAGTCCAGTACGGCAATATTAGACATCAATCAAAAAGCAATTGATATTATACGGCGATTACAGGAACAAGAGCCCAAAGGGTACAACGGGTACATAATTCGCAATGGCGATAAAACCATTGAGCCACGGGCATTGGAAAAGCGGTTTTACAATCTATTGAGATTGGCAAAGATTGAGCAGACGGGTCTGCACACTCTCCGCCACACCTGTGCTTCCAAATTGTATGAGTTGACAAACGGCGATACCAAGTTTGTGTCCGAGATGCTTCGGCACAAATCGGTGAGCTTCACCGCCCAAACCTATATACATTTGGAGCAGAAATACAAGCAACACCGTGTAAATAATTTTGCTATATAACCCAGTCGGCACCCATTGGGGTGCCTTTTTTAGTGCCACAAACTGCCACAAATTCCGCCACAAAATAACCCTAAAAACAAGCAAAAACAGGAACGAATAGGAAAAACCGCAAAAACGACAGAAAAAAAGAAAAATCCGAAAACCCTTGAAAACAAAGGATTTTCGGAATTTCTGTGGCAGGGGCAGAAGGACTTGAACCCTCGGCACGCGGTTTTGGAGACCGCTGCTCTACCAACTGAGCTATACCCCTATATAAAAATTAAAAACAAGAAACTGTGCAAGGGAAGGGAATGCAACAGCGGGACCGCTGCTCTTCCTGTTGCAACATCACCTCTGCCATCGCTTTCGCTTGGCAATCGCTGTGTTGCTGCCACTCCTTATCGTTCGCTTCATCCGCCCCCCGGCGGCGCTCACGAACGTCCCCAACTGAGCTATACCCCTATATGATATAGGATTGGGAACGATTGTGGTGGGCCTTCAGGGACTTGAACCCCGGACCGACCGGTTATGAGCCGGCTGCTCTGACCAGCTGAGCTAAAGGCCCATAGTCCTTTGAAATCGCAGGGAACAGTATAACAAAAAAAAGCCCTTTTGTCAAGGGCTTTTTTGTTTTTTAGGATTTTGATTTCGGACGGGAAGAATTGGGCTTCGTCTGATTCGGGGGCGTTTTGCGGGAGGAGGGGGGACTTGTTCGGTAAACCTCTCTTTTTTGAGTTTGCCCCGATCTTGTGACCCGATAACTTTCTCCATGGGAAGCGGGTCTTTTATTTCCCGCTTGGCGGGGGGTCACCTGCCCGTGGTTCTCTTTGCGGTATTTTTCAGGCACCTTGGCAACGGCCTTATGGGGCTGATTCGGCGTTCTTTGTCCTCTCGGCGCTTCTATGACCTCGGTTTCACCGGAAAGCACCTTAAAGCCCTCTCGCAGGGCGCCTCGCACCCTCCTCATACGGGCTTGGCTGGCCTTTCTTTCTTCCATACGGACCTTTTCCATCCGTCGGTTTTCCTGCTCGTTGATCTCGGCAATGGCCATAGCACGGGCACGGTTCTTGCGGGCATATTGCAGCCACACCGTTCCGATAAGGATCAAAACATAGAGCACGGCACCGCTGATGACCAAGATCAAAACTGCCTTGGCAGGGCCTTGGGAGAAAAAGCCTGTGACGGCATCCCAAAAGACCAGCCAACGGGAAAGGCCCACATTGGACTGCGCCATCAGGGGCACCGTGTCAAGGAGCTCTCCCTCAAAATAGATCTCAAGCTTGGCGTATTCCTCGCCCTTGATAATGGGGGCGGTATAGCTTTCCTCATCGTTTTGGATTTTGGTCTCCACTGCCTCGGAAAGGTCGGCCTCGGTGGGGAGGAGGTATTTTTTGCTTTCTCCCGTCACCAGGATCATATGATCCACGCCCTGTCCCAAGCGCACCCTTTTCTCGCAAATGATCTGCCCCGAGGGCATCACCTCTCGCATGGAATAGCTGCTTTCCGCCCATTCCAAGAGATTCTTGGCATCCCGATAGGAGGAGATATCGAGGCCGTTTTGCTTTTCACTGCGATCCTTGCCGCCGGAAAGGATCACCATAAAGGTGGCGTTGCCCTTCTTGCGAACCGTGGCCACGCAGTACCCTGCGCCGCCCGTGTAGCCTGCGGCCATTCCCCGCACGCCCTCCATATAATAATCGGTCACATAAGAGAAGGGGATCAGTGCATTTTTATTGGTGTATTCACGGCCCCCCGTCACATTGGTGGAGGGAAGGGAGACCTTGGGCTTTTCCGAAAGCACCATAAAATCGTTCACCCGATAGAGTGCTTTGCAAAGGACAAGGGTATCCTTCAGGGTGGTATACATCACGGCGGTATCCACGCCTGTGGGGTTGGAGTAATAGGTGTGCTCCATACCAAGCTCTTTGGCCCTTTGGTTCATCCTCTCCACGAAGGCGGAAATGTTTCCACCCACACGGGAGGCCAGAACCAACGCCGCATCGTTGGCATTTTGCACCACAAGCCCTGCCAGAAGAGAGTCAAAATCAATGACCTCGCCCGCCTTCAGCTTCATAGAGGTTCCCCCTGCGGAGGAGAGCATTTCCTCCGTTACGGTGATCATATGGTTGCCGCTCTCCCGGCGGTACTCGAAGGCAAGAAGCGCCGTCATCAGCTTGGTGAAGGCGGCGGGATTGATGCGGGATTCAAAATTTTTATCAAAGAGGATCCTGTCCGTTTCCAGATTGTAGACGACCCCTGCGGTGCTGTCCACCTGAGGAAGGGAATCCGTGGGGGCGGCAGAGGCTCGGGGGGTGGGGAACAGAAACAGCAGGGCAACGAGAGCGCAAAGAAAAGCGGTCAAGCGTTGTTTCATAATGCCTCCTTCCACCAAGCACGGGCGTTTTCCCGATCCCTGGAAATTTGTTCGGTCAATTCCTCCAGCGAGGAAAAACGGGTCTCCTCTCGCAAAAAGGCAAAAAATTCCACACTGACGGTCTTTCCGTACAGATCCCCCGAAAAGTCAAACAAATGGGTCTCTGCCAGAACGCAGCCCTCTTTTTCCACGGTGGGGCGGCAGCCTATATTGCAGACTCCTTGATAGTAGGCTCCGTCAAAAAACATTCTCACGGCGTACACGCCCTTTTTCGGCACCACATACTCCTCAGGAAAGGCCTGATTGACGGTGGGAAAGCCGATGCGGGTTCCCAAGTGCTTCCCGTGCAAAACGGGAAAGCGAATGGAGTAGGGGCGGCCCAAAAGGCGATTGGCCTCCCCGATCCTGCCTGCGGCAAGATGCTCCCGAATACGGGTGGAGGAAACGGGCTCCCCATCCATCATCACGGGAGGCTGGGTGTATACCTTCACCCCAAGAGGCTCTAAATATTCCTTCAAAAAGGCGGCATCGCCCGCTCCGTTTTTGCCGAAGCGAAAATTAAAGCCGCAGAACACGTGCTTGGCCGACAGGGTCTCCAGCAGGATCCTGCGGCAAAACTCCTCGGGAGAATAATCCCGCACCCGCTCAAAATCCTCTAAAATCACCTGATGGATGCCAAGCTCCCGTGCAAAGCGGCGCTTGTCCTCGGGAGAGAGAATGTTTCCCGAGGAAAAGGAGTTTTTCAAAATGTGCTCGGGGTGGCGGCGAAAGCTCCAGACCAACGAAAGAAGGCCCTCTTCTCTTGCGATGAGGGCACATTTTTCCATAATGGCACGGTGACCCAAGTGGATCCCGTCAAAGTTTCCCAGAGCAACACAGGTGCCCCGTTCGCCGTCGCTGCGATACATCGTTTCGTTCCTTCGTGATCAGTCTTCTTTTTTTACGAAAAATACCTTGTCCATCTTTTGATCAAACAGGGGCTTGTCGGCAAAATCGGTCTGCACATCGGCGATGGCATCCACCGTTTCAATGCCCTCCACGATCTTACCGAAGGCGGCATAGGAGCCGTCCAGATGGGGAGCATCCTCGTGCATGATAAAGAACTGGCTTCCCGCAGAGTCGGGGGCTTGGCTTCTTGCCATAGAGAGTACCCCTCTCTCGTGCTTTAAGTTGTTTTCCACACCGTTGGCACGGAATTCGCCCTTGATCGTCCAGCCGGGGCCGCCGATGCCGATGCCCTGAGGATCGCCGCCTTGGATCATAAAGCCGGGGATCACTCGGTGGAAGATCAGGCCGTTGTAAAAGCCTCCGTCCACCAGCTTCTGAAAGTTCTTCACGGTAATGGGAGCGATCTCGGGGTAGAGCTCGGCCACCATTTCATCGCCGCTTTCCATTACGAATTTTACAAATAAGGTTTTTTCTTCACTTTTTACAAATGCCATAATAAATCCTCTCTTACTGTTCTTCTGTTCTTTCTTCCGCAGTTTTTGTTTCCGCTTGCTGGGCCTCTTTTGTTTCGTTCTTCTCCGGCTCGGCGGTGTTCTTCACAAAATAGACCCTCTCCATGACCTGCTGTTCCACAGGGGTCTCACCCGCTACGGTACAGGTGGCGATCTCATCCACCACGCTCATGCCGCTGACCACCTTGCCGAAGGCGGCGTAGTCCCCGTCCAAATGATAAGCGGCCTTGTGCATGATAAAGAACTGACTTCCCGCAGAGTCGGGATCGTTTGCTCTTGCCATGGAAATCACGCCTCTTGTGTGCTTTAAGTCATTTTTCACGCCGTTGGAGGAAAATTCACCCTTGATGCTCCAGCCGGGGCCGCCCCCGCCCGTGCCCTCGGGGTCACCGCCTTGGATCATAAAGCCACGGATCACGCGGTGGAAGATCAGCCCGTCATAAAACTTTTGGCCGACCAGCTTCTGAAAATTCTCCACGGTAATGGGAGCGATCTCGGGGAAGAGCTCCACCACGATCACCTTGCCCGTGGTCATCTGAATACAAACATAATTGGTTTTCTCCTCGGTTTCCTCAAAGCCCTCGGGAAGCGTGACGGGGGCTTTTTCCTCCTTGGCGCAGGAGGCAAGGCAGAAGAGGGTGACGGCCGCCAGAAGGAGGGCCAGAATTTTTTTGGTGTGTTTCATCGGTAATATTTGAAGTAGCAAATGACACTTCGTTCCTTTCCGTAAATTTCATCAAAGCCTGTGAAGATCACGCCGTCGTGGCTCATCAATTCTCCCGACTGAACCTGATCGTCCCGACATTTGAAGATGGATTCGGTCTCGCTGTTGACGAAGACCCAGCCTGCTTTCACGCAGATGTAAGCGTCCTTACAAAGCACCTTATCCCCCTCGGGGCCTCGCTCGGTCACGTATTTTAGGATTTTGCTGTCGTAGCGACCCGCCGCTTCCCGCCGATAGGCAGGGGAGGCGTAATACCGCTCGGGGAACAGTTTTTCATAGAGTTTTTTGAACATACTACCATTATAGTTTTTTTCTCATTCCGTGTCAAGGCGGCAGGGGAAAAAACAGAGAGAAGAAAAGAAAGAAAAAACACAGGATTTCAGCGGGGAAAATTGTGCCCGATTTCTTGACATTTTTCCTGAAAAAGTGTATGATTATCTTGCTATTTTATGCAGTGCTTTCCTTGCAGGACAAGGAGCACCAAAGTGAGGAGGTAGATAAATGAATAAAAACGTCTCCGGAGCAGATGTACTCATTCGTCTGGAGGACCTTTGCAAATCGTTTGACAACGAGCAGATCCTGAAAAGCGTGAACCTGTCCATTCGTGACAAAGAATTTGTGACCCTGCTGGGCCCCTCGGGCTGCGGCAAAACTACAATCCTTCGATGTATTGCGGGGTTTGAGACCCCCGATTCCGGCAATGTCTTGTTTGAGGGCAAAAGCATTTTGGATACCCACTCTCACGAAAGACCGGTCAATAGCGTATTTCAGAAATATGCTCTTTTTCCGCATCTGAACGTGTTTGATAATGTGGCGTTCGGCTTGCGCATAAAAAAAGTTCCCGAGAAGGAGATCCGTCAGAAGGTCAGAAAAATGCTGGCTATGGTGGACCTGAAGGGATATGAAAAAAGACCCATTTCCAAGCTCTCCGGCGGTCAGCAGCAGAGAGTGGCCATTGCCCGTGCTCTGGTGAATATGCCCCGCCTGCTCCTTTTGGATGAGCCCTTGGGAGCGCTGGACTTAAAGCTCCGCAAGGATATGCAGCTGGAATTGAAGAATCTGCACCGCCAATCGGGGATCACCTTCCTTTACGTGACCCACGATCAGGAGGAGGCCCTGACCATGAGCGATACCATCGTGGTGATGAAGTCGGGCACCATTCAGCAGATCGGCTCCCCGCAGGATATTTACAACGAGCCCGCCAACGCCTTCGTTGCGGACTTTATCGGCGAGAGCAATATTTTTGACGCCACTATGGACGAGGACCGCAAGGTAACCCTTTGCGGTGCCGTGTTTGACTGTGTGGATGAAATGCCCGCCCACCTTGTGGATGTGGTCATTCGCCCCGAGGATGTGGAGATCTGCCCCGCAGGAGAGGGCAGTGTAACGGGCTTTGTGGAAGCAAGCCTCTTCAAGGGCGTTCATTATGAAATGACCGTTTCCTGCGGCGGGGAGCAGTGGATCATTCATTCCACCCGCTGTGTAGAGGCAGGGGAGACCATCGGAATGAGAGTGGCCCCCGAGAATATCCACGTGGTAAAGAGAATGTTCCCCGAGGAGACCAACCGCATCTCTGCCACCGTTTCCGCCGTGGAGGAGGACGGCACCTGTCAGCTTCTCTTTGACGGAGAGACCGTTCCCGTCAAGGGCCTCTCGGGCCTTGAGGAGGGAAGAGAGATCTCCCTTCTTGCCGATCCGAAGAAAATCGAGCTTTGCGATCCCGAGGACGGGGTGTTCACCGGTGTTTTGGACAGCGTGGTGTGGAAGGGCAGTCATTACGAAATGATCCTCATTTCCCAGTCCCGCCGCTGGCTCATTAAGAGTCAGATGGATGAGCAGGCAGGCTCCGAGGTCTCCTTCCGCTTTGCCGAAGGGGCATTTGCGGTGGAAGGAGAAGATCAATGAAGTCAAAAAAGCCCCTTCTTCCGTACCTCGTTTGGATGGCGATCTTCGTTCTGATCCCCCTCGGAATGGTGGGATACTATGCCTTCACAGGGGAGGATGGCTCCTTCTCTTTGGAGAATTTCAAATACATTGCACAGAATAAGCAGGTGTATCTGGATTCCTTTTGGATCGCCTTTTTATCCACCGCCATCTGTCTTCTCATTGCCTATCCCTTGGCTCTTGTGATGACCCGTATGTCCCCCCGTGGGCAGAGAATGATGAACATTCTCATTATGCTGCCTATGTGGATGAATTTTATTTTGCGAATCTGCTCTCTGGAAGTGATCCTGATGCCCGAGGGCGTTCTCAATCACCTGTTTGGGTGGGAGTCCAATTCCATTTATTATACCACCACCGCCGTGGTGATCGGTGTGGTGTATAACTACCTGCCCTTTATGGTGCTTCCCCTGTATACCGTTATGAGTAAGATCTCAAAGTCCGTTCTGGAGGCGGGCAGAGATCTTGGATGCAACGGCTTTTTGCTTTTGAAAAAGGTGATCTTCCCCCTGTCCATTCCCGGTGTGATCTCGGGGATCACCATGGTGTTTGTCCCTGCGGCCTCCTCCTTTGTCATTGCTTCCCGTTTGGGCGGCTTCAATCTCATCGGAGACACCATTGACACCTACTACAACAAAAGCTTCAACCTGAATGCCGCCAATATGATCTCCTTTGTTCTGATGATCGTCATTGTCATTTCCATGGCTGTGATGAACCATTTTGACAAGGATGACGACATTGTTTTGGTATAAGGAGGGCAAGATGAAAAAAAGTATCTCTTCTCTTTACCTTGCTCTGGTATTCTTCTTCCTGTATGCGCCGATCTTGGTGATGATCGTTCTCTCCTTTAACGACGCCACCCACGGCATTTCCACCTGGAAGGGCTTTACCCTGAACAATTACCTCTCCCTTTTGGAGAACCGAGCCCTGATGGATGCCCTTCTCAATTCCCTTGTGATCGCTCTGCTTTCCGCAGTGGGCGCTTCTCTTTTGGGAACCCTTGGCGCCTTGGGTCTGAACAATGTGAAAAAGGGAAAGGGGCTTCTTATGAACCTTTCCAATCTTCCCATCATCAATCCCGAGATCGTAACGGGTGTGTCTCTGATGCTCCTGTTCGTCAGTGTCTTTTCCCTGAAGCTGGGCTTTTTCACGGTTCTGCTTTCCCATATCGTATTCAATACCCCTTATGTGATCCTGAATGTTTTGCCCCGTCTGCGCAGAATGGATAAGAATCTGTACGAGGCGGCGCTGGATCTGGGATGTCCCCCCACCAAGGCCTTTTTCAAGGTGGTTCTGCCCGAGATCTTCCCGGGTGTGTTTGCGGGCTTTCTCATTTCCCTGACCTATTCCTTTGACGATTTTATCATCAGCTATTTCACGGGCGACAATTTTCAGACCCTTTCCGTTTTCATCAACAACAGTATGAAAAAGGGAATTCAGCCTTGGATGGCCTCCATCACGGGAGTGATCTTCGTGGCGGTGCTTCTCATTCTGGTGGTGATGAATCTGCACGATGCCCGTCAGGAGGCAAGGGAGCAGAATAAGCTCCCCCAAAAGGTGCCCGGTCGCGGCAGTCTTTACGGGAAGATCGCCGCAGGAGCACTGGCTCTTGTTCTCATTTTGTCCCTGACCCTGCCCCGTGTGTTCCGAAACGATGAAAACACCATTGTGGTCTGCAACTGGGGCGAATATATGTCCACCGGCGAGAGCGATCTTTACGATGTCATTCTCGAGTTTGAAAAGGCAACGGGAATTCAGGTGGAATATGTGACCGCCGAGTCCAACGAGGCCCTGTATGCCAAAATGAAATTCGGCTCGGGCAATTACGATGTCATCTTCCCCTCGGACTATATGGCCGAGCAAATGATCAACGAGGGAATGCTGGCAAAGCTCAATTACGATAATATTCCCAACTATTCCCACATTATGGAGCAGTTTAAGGGGCTGGATTATGACCCCGAGGAGGAATATACCGTTCCTTATTTTTGGGGCACCGTCGGCTTGATCTACAATGAAAGCATGCTCACCGAGGAAGACCGAAAGCTTGTGGAGAACTGCAAGGATTGGAGCCTTCTCTGGAGTGACAATTACCCCAATCAGATCATGATGTTCGATAACCCCCGTGATGCCTTCGGCATTGCCTTGAAGCAATTGGGGTATTCTCAGAACACCACCGATGAAGCGCAGCTTCGGGAAGCGGCAGCGCTTCTGCAGGAGCAGAAATTCTATTACGCCATGGATCAGTTCTTTGAAATGATGCCCTCGGGCAGCCTTGCCGTGGGTGCTTATTACGCAGGGGACTGCTTGGCCGTAATGGAAGAAAATGAGGATCTTCGCTTTGTGATCCCGCAGTGCGGCACCAATATTTTCAATGACGCTATGTGCGTTCCCGCCACCAGCACCAAGAAGGATCTGGCAGAGCAGTTCATCAACTTTATGCTCACCGAGGAGGCGGGCGTAGCCAATACGGAGTATGTCTATTATTCCACCCCCAACAGCGTGGTTTGGGAAGCGCTGGAGGAGGAAATGAAAAACAGCCCCGTGGCTTATCCCGAGCGTCAGGAAAATTGGGAAGCCTTCCGCTATCTGCCTCCCGAGACCAACGATCTGTTGACCGATCTTTGGAATACCATCAAAACCAATAATAAATAAGAGGATTGTTATGAAATACACCGGACTGAATGAATTGAGAGAAAAGTTTCTTTCCTATTTTGAATCCAAGGGCCACCTGCGCCTTCCTTCCTTTTCTCTGGTTCCTCAAGGAGATAAATCTCTTTTGCTGATCAATTCGGGTATGGCACCCATGAAGAAATACTTTACCGGCGAGGAGGAGCCTCCCCGCAAGAGAGTGTGCACCTGTCAGAAGTGTATCCGTACCCCCGACCTTGAGCGAGTGGGCAAGACCGCCCGCCACGGCACCTATTTTGAAATGCTGGGCAATTTCTCCTTCGGCGATTACTTTAAGAGAGAGGCCATTTCCTTTGCTTGGGAATTTTTGACCGTGACCTTGGAGATCCCTGCCGAGCTTCTTTGGCCCTCCGTTTACGAGGAGGATGACGAGGCATACACCATCTGGAAGGATGAGATCGGCGTTCCCGAGGAGCACATTGTGCGTATGGGCAAGGCCGACAACTTCTGGGAGCACGGCTCCGGCCCCTGCGGCCCCTGCTCCGAGATCTATTTTGACCGTGGCGAAAAATACGGCTGCGGCTCTCCCGACTGTAAGCCCGGCTGCGAGTGTGACCGTTATATGGAGATCTGGAACAATGTGTTCAGCCAGTTCAACAACGACGGAAACGGCAACTATACCGAGCTTGTGCAGAAGAATATCGATACGGGTATGGGCCTTGAAAGACTTGCCTGTGTGATGCAGGGCGTAGACAATATGTTTGAGGTGGATACCGTCCGCAGAATTCTCGATGCCGTTGTGGCAAAATGCGGCAAGGAATACGGTAAGGATGACGATACCGATGTTTCCATCCGTATCATCACCGACCACATCCGCTCCTCCACCTTTATGATCTCCGACGGCGTTGTTCCCTCCAACGAGGGAAGAGGGTATGTGCTCCGCAGAATTCTGCGCCGTGCCGCCCGTCACGGAAAGCTTCTTGGAATTCAGGGCACCTTCCTTGCCCAGCTTCTTTCCGTGGTCATTGCGGAGAATGAGGCAGGCTACCCCGAGCTTCGTGAAAAAGAGGATTCCATTCGCAAGATCATTTCCATTGAAGAGGATAAATTCAAGGCCACCATCGATTCCGGCCTTGCCATTCTTTCCGATCTGATGCAAAAGGCCGAGGAAAAGGGCGAAAAGACGCTGGCGGGAGAAGAGGTATTCAAGCTTTACGATACCTTCGGCTTCCCCATTGATCTGACCCGTGAGATCGCTGAGGAAAAGGGCCTTCTCATTGACGAAGAAAAATTTGCCGCCCTGATGCAGGAGCAGAAGGAAAGAGCAAGAAGCGCCCGTGGCAATATTTCCGGCTGGTCCGATGAGGCCAAGGGAATTTTGGCTTCCTTGGATAAGACCGAGTTTGTGGGCTATGAAAAAACCGGCGCCAAGGCCAAGATCTTGGCTATTTTGGTGGAGGAAGAAAAGGTGGAGACCCTGTCCGAGGGAGAGGGGACCGTTATCCTTTCCGCCACTCCCTTCTACGGCGAAGGCGGCGGTCAGGTGGGCGATATCGGTGTGATCACCGGTGAAAACGGCGGCGGTGCCGTGGTGGATACCAAGAAGGCCGAAGGGGTCTTTATGCACCTGACCCGCCTTGAAAACGGCACCCTTTCCGTTGGGGATGAGGTGTTCTGCGTGGTGGACGGCGAAAGAAGAAGAGCCATCTGCCGCAACCACTCCTCGGTGCACCTTCTGCAGGCCGCCCTCCGTGAGGTTTTGGGCAGCCACGTTGAGCAGGCAGGCAGCTTTGTGGATGGGGAAAGAGCCCGTTTTGACTTTAAGCATTTTGAAGCCATGACGGCAGAAGAGATCGCCCGTGTGGAGGCGCTGGTCAATGAAAAGATCCTTGCCGCCCTCCCTGTGGACACCTTGGTTACCGGTGCCGAGGAGGCGCAGAAGAGAGGAGCTATGGCCCTCTTCGGGGAAAAGTACGGAAGCGAAGTGAGAATGGTCTCTATGGGAGATTTCTCCTGTGAGCTTTGCGGCGGTACTCACTTGAAGAATACGGCCGAGGCAGGACTGTTCCGCATTCTGTCCGAGCAGGGCGTTGCCGCAGGCATCCGCAGAATCGAGGCGGTGACCGGTAAAAACGTGTTAAAGCTCCTTTATGAAAAGGAAGCGATCATCCGTGAAAGTGCAAAGGAATTGAAGACCACCGCGGCCCTTCTTCCCGAAAAGACCCGTGCCATGAAGCAGGAGTTGAAGGAAGCCAAGGATAAGATCGATGCTCTCTCCTCCAAGCTTTCTGCCGCAAGTCTTGCCTCCGTTTTGGATACGGCGGTGGAAAAGGCAGGATTAAAGCTTGTGTTTACCTCCATCGGTGAGGATGCCGACGGAAGAAAAACAGGGGATCTGATCCGTGATAAGGATCCCGATGTGGTGGCTGTCATCAGCCAGATCCGCGGGGAAAAGATCCTGTTCTTTGCCGTTTGCGGTCAGGGCGCCGTGAAGAAGGGAGCCCACGCAGGCAACATTCTCAAGGCCATTTCTCCCATTGTGGGCGGTGGCGGCGGCGGCCGTCCCGATTCCGCTCAGTCCGGCGGTAAGAACCCCGAAAAGCTGGAAGAAGCCAAAAAAGCATTTTTTGATTTGTTTTAAGGAGTAATACAATGGATTGTCTGTTTTGTTCCATTCTCAAAGGGGAAATCCCCTCCAATAAGGTGTATGAGGACGAGAAGGTTTTTGCCTTTCACGACATCAACCCACAGGCTCCCGTGCACGTGCTGGTAATTCCCAAGGAGCATATTGCCTCTGCCGACGGGGTGAAGGAGGAGAACGCCTCCTTTGTCAGCGCCGTGTTCCTTGCCATCCCGAAGATCGCAAAGGAATTGGGGCTTGGGCAGGGGTACCGTGTGATCACCAATGTGGGTGAGCACGGTTGCCAGTCCGTCAAGCACCTGCACTTTCACATTTTGGGCGGAAAGCAGCTTTCCGAAAAAATGGATTGATGGCAGCCAAGGAATTTCCCGGAATTTCGGTTTCGGATTTAAAGTTGCGCCTACGGGATGATCCCATAGGCGCCTTTGCCTTTTGGGGGACGGAGGAATTGCTCAAGCAGTTTTATCTCCAAAAATTTATTACCCTCATTGAAAAAGAGGGCAGTGCGGATTTTAATTTGGTGCGCCTTGATTTCAACCGTGACCGCACCGTGTCCGACCTGATTGACGAAATGCAGATCCTCCCCTTCGGCGGAGAAAAGCGGCTTGTGATCTGCCGCGGCCTTTCTCCCTTGAAGCTCTCCGATTCGGACTTAAAGCGCCTTTTGGCCGCCTTGGAGGAATCCTACCCTTACCTGATCTTGATCTTGTATCTGGAGGGGGAGGAATTCGGCGGAGAAAAGAGCCACCTGACCAATCGCAAGGCCCTCGCCTTGGCGGAAAAGATCACTTTTTGCTCCTTCCCCCTCCAATCCGAGCGGGTTCTTTTGACTTGGAGCAAAAAAATTTTGGAGAAGGATGGTTTAACTGCTCAGGACAAGGTGCTGCGTGAACTATTTCGCCTTTGCGGCAACCGAATGCAGGTGATCCGCGGGGAATTGGAAAAGATCATTGCCTATCTTTTGAGCCAAAAGAGAGATCAGGTTCTGGAGGAGGATGTGGCTCTGTTCAGTCAGGATACCACGGAATTTGCCGTGTATCATTTGAGCGATGCCCTCTTGGCAGGAGCCACTCCCGCCGTGGAAAAGATCCTGAACAATTTGAAGCGGCAGGAGGTGGAGCCCGTGAATGTGGCTGCCTATATTGCCCGCACCCTGACCAATGCCCTCCTCATTACCGAGGGCGCCCGCCAGCAGGATTGCAAAAAGGCTACCAACCTTTTACCTTGGCAGTTCGATCGCTACCACCAAAGCCTTTACGGCGTAAAGCGGGAGAATTTGAAAAAGGCTATGATGATGTGTCTGGAACTGGACCGCAGATTGAAGGGGAATCGCTCCGATTCCTATGTGGTGCTGGAGATTTCTCTGATTGAAATGTCCCGCCTTTTGGGGGATCGCAAATGAAGCCTGTCTGCAAACGGGTCATTGTGGTGGAAGGGAAATACGATAAGATCCGTCTGGAATCCTGTCTGGATGCCACCGTCATCACCACCGAGGGCTTCGGCATTTTCAAGAACGAAGAAAAAAGAGCGCTTTTGCGGTCCCTTGCCAAAACAAGAGGTCTTGTGCTTCTGTCGGATTCCGACGGTGCGGGAAAGCTCATTCGCTCCCATTTAAGAAGCGTCATCGGCTCCGAGGGCGTGACCGATCTGTATATCCCTCCCGTCAAGGGGAAGGAGCGGCGCAAGAGCGGAGCCTCCCGTGAAGGGCTTTTGGGGGTAGAGGGGATGGAGAATGAGACCATTCTCGCCCTGTTTGAAAAAAGCGGTCTCCTTTCCGATACCCCGAGGGAAGGAAAGGGCTACACCAAATTGGATCTGTACCGCCTTGGCTATTCGGGGAAGGAGGAAAGCGCCGAAAAAAGAAGGCGGCTTCTTGCCTCCCGTCACCTGCCCGAAAATCTTTCCGCCAACGCCTTTTTAGAGGTGGTCAACCTGATGGAGATCCCGCTGGAAGAGGAGTCGGTTCAAGAATGGTAAAAGAGACTGTAAAATGTGTTTACAGCCTCTTTTTTTTACATTTTTTTCACCAAAAGGGCGCGGCCTGCATTGAGCACTGCCAGAATCATCACCCCCACATCGGCAAAGACGGCAAGAACCATATTGCCCATTCCAAGCGCAATGAGAAGAAGGGACAAAACCTTGATCCCAATGGCAAAAACAAGGTTTTGCTTCACAATGGCAAGACAGACTCGGGCGATGCGGATCGCCTTGGGGATCTTTCGGATATCATCATCCATAATCACCACATCCGCCGCCTCAATGGCCGCATCCGAGCCCAAGGCACCCATGGCAAAGCCGAGATCCGCTCGGGAGAGCACGGGGGCATCGTTGATGCCGTCTCCCGCAAAGGCGAGCTTTTTGCCTGCTCTTTCTTCTCCCAACAGCTTCTCCACCCATTCCACCTTGTCTCTCGGCAAGAGGGAGGCGTGAAAGGAGGAAATTCCAAGGCTACGGGCAACTTTTTTTGCCACCTCGGGGCTGTCTCCCGTCAGCATCACGGTTTTTCCCACCCCCACTCGGGAAAGCTCCCGCAGGGCCTCTTCGGCTCCTTCCTTGATCTCATCGGAAAGGGCAAGGGAGCCGAAATAAACTCCGTCCAGAGAAAGGTGTACTACGGTTCCCTCCAAGGAGGGAGGGGTAAATGGCACCCCGTTTTCCTCCAAAAGCTCTCTTTTTCCCAAAACGGCCTTTTTGCCGTCAATTTCAGCTATGATACCGCCGCCGCTTACCTCGCAAAGCTTTTGGATGCGGTGGGGGTCAAGGGCCTTGCCCCAAGCCTCTCGGATCCCGATGGCGATGGGGTGGTGTGAGGTGCTCTCGGCCAAGGCCGCCGTTTCCAAAAGCTTCTCTTCTTCTCCTGTGGGAGAGAACATTTCGCTGACCTGAAAGGAGCCCTTTGTCAGGGTTCCCGTTTTATCCAAAACCAAGGTGTCCACCTTTGACAGGGTCTCCAAATATTGGGAGCCCTTAATGAGGATCCCTTCTCGGCTCGCACCGCCGATCCCCGCAAAGAAGGTGAGAGGAATACTGATCACCAGAGCACAGGGGCAGCTCGCCACCAAGAAGGACAGAGCCCTGTAAAGCCAAGTGCCGAAATTTGCCGCCTCCCCCAAAAATAGATTGACCGTAGGGGGAAGAAGGGCCAAGATCAGGGCCGAAAGGCAGACTGCGGGGGTATAGATTCGGGCAAAGGAGGAGATCAATTTCTCCGATCGGGATTTGCGACCTGCGGCGTTTTCCACCAATTCCAAAATCTTCGCCACGGTGGATTCCCCGTATCCCTTGGTGGTGCGAAGGGTCAGGGGCCCGCTTGTATTCAGGCTTCCGCTCAAAACCCCGTCACCTGTCCCGATCTCTCTCGGCAAGCTCTCCCCCGTGAGAGCAGAGGTGTCGATGAGAGAAACCCCCTCCAAGACAACTCCGTCCAAGGGGATCTTTTCTCCGGGGTAAACACGGATCACCTCGCCCACCGTCACCTCTTCGGGAGAGACCTCGAGACATTTTCCGTCCCGACAAACTCTTGCCCGATCGGGTCGGATATCCATGAGAGCGGCAATGCTTTTGCGGCTTTTTCCCACCGCCTGCCGTTGGAGAAATTCTCCCAGCTGATACAGAAGCATCACCGCCACCGCCTCCACATAGTCTCCCGTTTTCATAAGCCCTAAAAAAAGAGCTCCTACGGTGGCAACGGCCATCAGGAAGCATTCGTCAAAGATCTGCCCGCCTATGATCCCCTTTCCCGCCTTCCGAAGCACATCGTACCCTACGATCAGGTACGGGATCAAATACAGGAAGAAGCGCGGCAGCCCCTTCACGGGTAACACAGCCAAAAGAACCATGGCTCCACCTGCTGTGAGAATTCTTGTAAGCAGCTTTTTTTGCTTTTTCGTCATCACGGCCTCTTTTCCGTCAAAATTCGATCTCGCAGTCGCTTTCCACCTTGCGACAAGCCTTCAAAACCTCTTTCATCACGGCCTTTTCGTCGGCGCCGTCCTCCAATTCCACATTCATTTTCTGCAGCATAAAATGAACGCTTGCATCCACAACGCCTGCCACCTTCTTGGTGGCATCCTCCATCTTCATGGCGCAGTGTGCGCAGTCCACCTCGATCTTGTAGCTTTTTTTCATTGTTTTTCTCCCGTTTCCTTTTTTCAACAGTTTATGGCACTCCTTTTCCCTTGTCAATCCTTTTGGTAAAATGGCTTCTCATTGGGTAAATTGTTTGTCCGATCGGATCAATTTTTGATCTTTTTCTTGCATTTTTTGCTCCTTTTGTGTATGATGAGATCAGAACCGAAAAGGAGCATAAGCCAAATGGAAAAACCTCTCCCTCACGACCACGGCGATACCTCCCGCCGCCTTGTGGGCTCTCTGCCCACTCAAACGGCCTTTGAGGCCACCGCCGATCTGATGAAGCGAATGAGTGACGGCGCCCGCCTTCGCATTTTTTGGCTCCTTTGCCACTGTGAGGAGTGCGTGTATAACATTGCCGCCCTCCTGAATCTTTCCTCCGCCACCGTGTCCCACCACTTAAAATCCCTGAAGGAGGGCGGCCTGATCGAAAGCCGCCGTCAGGGGAGGGAGGTGCACTACCGAGCCGCCGATACCCTGCGAGCGCACATCTTGCACGAAATGATCGAGAAGATCGTGGAGATCTCCTGCCCCGTCGAGACCCCGTGGGAGGAGCGGGAGGAGGAGAGCCTGATCCGTACGGTCAATCAGATCCACACCCTTTTGACCGAGGATCTTTCCCGCCGCTATACCATTGAGGAATTGTCCCATTTGTTCCATATCAACCCCACCACCTTAAAATCTCGCTTCAAGGCGGTGTTCGGCAGTCCCATCGGCACCTATATGAAGGAATATCGCATCCGTCAGGCCCAAAGGCTTCTGCGGCAAAGGGATCTCTCCATCGGGCAGATCGCCTCTGCCGTGGGGTATGAAAATCAGAGCAAATTCACCGCCGCCTTTCAAAGCGTCACGGGAATTTTGCCGAAGCAGTACCGCTCGGAGCATACGAAAAACAAAAAAGGAGAAAAAAGATAAGGATTTTTTCTCCCAGACAGCGTATAAAGAGTGAAACGAAAAAAGGAGGTTTCCCCATGGATCACGGCGCTTGTAGCTACCGCCGTTTTCTGGAGGGTGATGAAAGTGCCTTTGATGAGATCATGGAGGCGTATTTTCAAGGTCTGGTATATTTCCTTTGCCGCTATGTGGGCGATATGACCGTGGCAGAGGATCTTGCCATTGATACCTTCTGTGATCTTGTGGTGCACCGTCATCGGTATAACTTCAAGGTAAGCCTGAAGACCTATTTGTATCTGGTGGGCCGAAGCCGTGCTCTTTCCTACCTGCGAACCCGTAAAAACAAGGGCTTTTTGCCCCTTTCCGAAGCCGTCCCGATCCCCGATACGGGAGAGGGCCCCGAGGAGATGGTTATGAGACGGGAGCGGGAGGAGGGGGTCAGAAAAGCCCTCTCGGAGCTTCCCCTTCCCATGCGGGAGGCCGTGCATCTGGTCTACTTTGAAGATCTGTCCTATGACCAAGCCGCCCGAGTGATGAAAAAAAGCCGCAAGCAGGTGGATAATCTGTTGTATCGGGCTAAAAAGGAGCTTTGTCGCCTTCTGAGAAAGGAGGGTGATTTGTTTTGAGAAGCTTAGAGGAATGTAAGGCGGAGATCTTCCGCCGCAGTGAAGAAAGAATCAAAAAGAAAAAGAGAACCCGAGGTCGCATTTTGGCCCTTGGGATCCCCCTTT
The DNA here is from genome assembly GCA_045543495.1 of Eubacteriales bacterium. GTDB lineage: Bacteria > Bacillota > Clostridia > Oscillospirales > SIG627 > RGIG5579. Next base: position 33,557 of record JAZQMO010000035.1, read on the forward strand.
GCCTTGTTGCGGTGCTGTGGTCGGTTTTGATCCTGCCCGCCATGCTCCCCGCAAAATCCGAGGATCGGGGAGGGGGAGACCCCTTAGAGCCCGATGCCCCGTTTTTGTGTCATCGTGTTGTGACCCATACCCTCGAGGGCGAATTTTCCCTTACGGAGGAGGGCACAGCACAAAAGGCCTATGAAAAGACCCTTTCTCTTATGGAAAAGAGCCTTCCCACCGAGGATACCGACAATCAAAAGAGCGAATCCGTTCCCGAGAATCCCGAGAATTTTGCCTCCGATCCCGTGGCGGGGCAATTCGGCGCGCTCTCGCAGATCCGTATGGATTTTTACAGCGAAGGGCGAAGAAAGACCTATCTTCTCTCGGATCGCTCTCTTTCCGACTCGGAGGGGAAGAGCGTTCTTCTCACCCCCGAGGAGCTTGCCGAATTAAAGCTTGCCTTGGGCATTGCACCCTGACAGGAGGTTATGATGAAAAAAACTGTATGGATCCCCCTGATCCTCGCCCTTGTTATCCTTGTCGTTTTGTTCGTTCCCATTCCCCAAGGCCCCTGCAACGACGGGGGAACCCGAAGCTACACCGCCCTGACCTATAAGATCGTGGATTGGCGGCGGATTCAGGGCTATGGCCTGTATGAAAACACCCGCATTTATTTCGGAGCCGATCGGAATAAATCCTTGGATGAGCTTTGGCAAATGGAGTGTGAGGAGCATGGCAACGAAATGCCCCCCGATCCCGATCCCGTTCCCGAGGAAACAGGTATCCTCTTGGCAGAGATTACATCCCTGACGGGAGATACCGTTTCGGTCACCGCTCTTGCGGGGCAGTCCGTCACGGGGGAGATCGCCTTTTCCTCCCGTGAGCTTCCCCATATCGGGGCCGAGGTGGGGAGCGTGGTGAAGATCACCTTCACAGGCGGCGTAATGGAGACCTACCCTGCACAGATCCGTGCCACCGCTTGGGAGATCGCCACCGATCTGCGCCCCCTTTCCTATTCCGAGCCTTGGCTGGATCGTGCGGTGGCAAAGAAGTATGACCACAGCGTTTTTACCGATATTGTCATTACCAAGATCTACGCCGATTGCTTTTTTGCCAAAACCGTGATCCCTCTGCCATACGAGATCAAGTTAAACGGCACCCTCTCCGAGGAGTGGTGCGTGGGGGATCAGGTGGTCTGCACCTATGATGCCGCCTATTATGACGAAAAGAACCACCGTATGGAGGTGGATTTTATCACCGTGACCGAAAGTCAATTTGAGCCGGATCACGCCGTGGCCTATAAGCCTGTGATCTATCTCTACCCCGAGGAGGAAGCCTGTGTTTCGGTGTCTCTGTCTCTTGACGGCACCCTGACCTGCACCTACCCTCCTTACAAGGATTCCTGGCTTGTCACCGCTTCTCCCGACGGCACCCTCACCGATGGAACCGGCCGAGAATACTACGCCCTCTTTTGGGAAGGGGAGCTGAATACCCGGTATGACCTCTCCCGTGGCTTTTGTGTCAAAGGGGACTCTAGTGCCGCCTTTTTGGAAAAGGCCTTGGCGGAGCTTGGACTGACGGAGCGTGAGGCCAATGAGTTCATTCTCTTTTGGCTGCCCGCCTTGGAGAAAAATCCCTATAACGTCATTTCCTTCCAGACCGAGGCCTATACAGATGCCGCAGGCCTTTTTATCACCCCCAAGCCCGATACCCTGATCCGAGTGTTTATGACCTTTGCCCCGTCAGAGGTTCCCGTTTCCATTCCTCCGCAGGAATTATCCTCTCCTCGGCGAGAGGGCTTTGTGGCGGTGGAGTGGGGCGGCACTCAGCTGCAATAAGGAGGAAACAATGAAAGTAAAACGCCTTCTGCCCGCCCTTTTCACCCTTTCGGCCCTGCTGTTGGAGGTCTTGCCCTACGGGGTGTGTCTGAATTTTGCCAATCCCGAGGGAGAGCCCTTTCGGAGCCTGTTTTCCTTTTTCAGCCTCACCCCCTACGGCTACGGTCAGGTTTCCCCCCTCTTTTGTGCCCTTCTCACCGTGGCGCTTTTGCCCCTTACCACAGCCTATTTTCTAAAGCCCAAAAGGGGACTTCTCCTTGCAATTCGCACCCTTTCGTCCTTGGCAGTTCTCCTTCTTGTTCTTTCCTATTGCTTCTTTGGATTTTCCTATATCACCTATGTGGGCATTGCGGTGCTGCTGGTGCTGCTTGCCTGCCTTGTGACCACCTTCACTCCCGCATAAAAAAAGAAACGGAGCGAAAGCTTGAAGTGATATAAAGATGGTAGACACAAAAAAGTGTCTACCATCTTTATACTATTTCAGATTGCTTCCGTGTGATTTTTTTCGTGACGGTTCAGCGGGAGGCAAGATAGTGTTTGAGCATCTGGCACCAATCGGTCTGAATGATGTCAAATTTCTTATCCGCAAACCAGCCCCAGCCCAGATCCGGATCCCCTGCCAGTGCCGCATCGTCGGTGTGGCCGGCGGAGATCACCTTGGTCTCGTCGTAGATAATGGCGTTGCCGAAGATCATCAGCCCCCTTTGATGCAGGCGCTCAATGAAGGCATCGGAAACCAGCTCGTTTTCCTCTGTGGCGAAAATGGCCTCAATGCCCACAAGATTCAGCCCTGCCTCCAAGGCTTTTTCCACAAAACCATCGTTTTCCCGTACGGTGGGAATATAGGCAAGATCCTTGGCAAAGCGCTGCATGGGCTCGATAAATTCATCCCTTGCGGGGGTCTTTACGATCACCTGATCCTCTACGCCGACCTTGCGAATGAGGCGGGAGATCCCCTCAATATCACGCCAGAATTTATCCACATTGATAAAGGCCTTGTCCTTGAGAAAGGTCAGAGCCTCCTCCAGCGTGAGAATGGGGTAGCTTGTGGGGTGATCGTCAAAATTGAGAAAGCGAAGCTTTTGGATCTCCTCGGAGGAAAGGGAGGACAAGGGAGTATCGATGCCCAAATGGGGCTTTTCCATACCGGGGTGGAAGACGAAAAGGCCGCCGTCGGCGCTTTCCGCTACATCAAGCTCAATGATATCCGCCCCTTGAGAAAGGCCGATCTGAAAGGCGGTGAGGGAATTGCAGGGAATGTTGGCCCCGCTGACACCACGGTGCGCCACCACCAATACCCTTCCTTCTTCGTGTTTGAGCATATTTTTGTTTGGAATCATATTTTTCTCCTTTTTTAGCAGAGAATGTTGCCTTTTTGCAGTTTTGCTTTGTATATTGTATCACAAAGAAAAGAATATTTCAATGATTTGTCGCTTGCGTGAAAAAGCGACTGAAAGTAGGGGCAAGAAAAACGAAAAGTAGTGTGGATTACCATTCCCGATCCTCACGAAGATCATTCCAAAAGAAAGTTGCTTCCGTTTTCGCCAAGTACAGCTGACATTCCCTGTAATACGGCTTGTTCTTGGAATGAATCACACAATCCCACATTTGTTCGCAATGGCTTCTGTATTGCGTGATAAACTCCAAGGTGCATTTTCCGCTGTTTATAGCAGAAATGAGTTGTTCCATATTCCAAAGTTCCACCCTAATATTTCGGAATCCCGGCCATCTGTGTCTTGTGAACACACGAACCAGGATATCATCAACATCTTCTATAGAAAAATCGACTACTGAAGCATCCGTTCGCATTACCTTTTCGGAATTGTTTTCTATATGATAAGGTGTTATCCAAAAACCATCGGGCAAGTAAAAGCGAAGCGTATGATTATCAAATGAAATCTTATCTGCTATACAATCGTGAAGGGTTAACTCTTTATCATAAAAGTCATCGGGGTCAGTATGTTTGAAGTTGTTATTTACCATCGAAACCACCTCTTAAATTAAATATATCACAAATCAAGTATGTTTGCAAATAAGTGATAAGTGATGTCGCTTCGCTGTGATAGGTGATGCGATGCGTTCTACTCACGCGCCGAAGGCGTGCATCACGGGCGAAGCCTGCATCACGCACGCAGTGCGCATCACGTTCCGCAAGGAACGCATCACGCAAAAAAGTCCCTCTTGTCTGGTAGACAAAAGGGACTTTTTTGTTGCGAAAGAGCGACTAAAAGTAGTGTGAGTAGGGGTAAAAACGACTAAAAGTACACTTTAACACATAAAATCAGCGTATGAAATGATAGCAACCTCACAATTTTCACTTAAAATCAATGATTGTATTTCCAGAACATCTTCTTTATCGCATCCAAAATATATTTGCTCTTTTTCAGGCGATTGAATGAAATAATTAACAGTAGACGAAATTGATTTTAAACATTCATTCTTGTTGAATTGAATTTTTCCCCAAGAACCGCAATATTCTACTGTATTATCTGAATTTACAAAACGATCGCCAACGATATCAGAACCGCTGTCAAATTCAAGTTCATTTTCATAAACGATAATAAATACTTTTTTCATCCTACCCCTCCTGCAGTTTTCCTTTCAGCGTTTTACAACTTGAAATAAGCATTCTCCTAATACGACCGCAAAGGTTTCTATGACTTTTATAGGTATCTTCGTCTATTACTTTTGCATTATATAACAGCTTTAGCCACCCCTCAGTTTCGCTGCTTTCCTTGAGGGCTATCTCAAATTTCGAGAGCATATCCGCTTTACTTTGTCCGTAATTGGCTTCGCGAATATTGGCATAAACACTGCTTGAACTTTTACGAATTTGGAAAAGAGTGTTAGATGGCGCTTTGATATTTTGACAAAGCACTTCGACATCAGTTGCAAGCTGTTCTGCATAGGTCAACAAGTAATTTCTTGCCATATAAACACTCCTTTCAAACGTATTATATCACGCCTTCGCAAATAAATCAAGGCGCAGCCTTGTATATCATCCGCAACTTGTTGCGGTATATCACTAATGCGTAGCATTGTATATCATCAAGCCGCAGGAGGAATTATACACGGCTTTGCTGTGATGATATACAGCTCCAAAGGAGCTGATGATATACACGCTGACGCGTGATGAGATACAAGGTCGGCAAGCCGACCTTGATGATATGCACCGCACTTCGCGCGGTGATGATATGCCAAGCCTGCGGCTTGGATAAAAAAAGAAGTAACTTTTG
>JAZQMO010000036.1:0-7843 GCA_045543495.1 Eubacteriales bacterium
GGTTCGGGGTACGAATTTGTCTTACATTTGTAGGGACCGGCGGTCCTGTTGTGGTACCCGAAATGGAAGGCTCGCTCATCGCTTCGCTCCATTTCGACCACGGCCACTCGCTCAAGTCGCTTCATCCGCCCCCGGCGGCGCTCCCATCGCTCCCCCGACGGTCCGTTGCACAAAAGAAAAAAGCAACGGGAAAATACATTCCTGTTGCTTTTATATTTTATACCTTAAAAGTTTTTACCCTGAAAAGTTTTTGGGGGTGCAGGACCCTTTTTTCAAAAAGGGTCTTGCAATAAACTAAAAAGTTTTTTGGCCTGCCTTTTTTGAAAAAAAGGTGGGTGACAATATTATTTTTTTATTTCAATTTTTATCGGTATCTCGAAAACGGGTGATATAATGGGGCACCATTCCGGAAAAAGGCAAAAAACGAGAAAAAAAGGGGGTGTTTTCCACATGACAGAGCCTGACAAATCTTCAAAAAAGGCTTGAATTTTTTGTATATATATATTATAATAATATATATTTCTATAACTATACTCAAAAATATGCCTTTTTGCGGAAAATATATCAAATTACGGAGAACAGAATGGACTTAAACAAAAACATTTGGAAGCATGTGCTGGACAGCATCCGCACCAATGCAGGCTTTTCCACCGCCACCTTCAGCATCTGGTTCAAGGAGCTGGAATTGGAGCGGCTCACCGAGGAATTTGCCTACATTTCCGCCAAGGAGAATTACAAAGGCGAATTCGTATTCAATATGTATTATAAGCAGCTGCAAAATGCCATTTTCGATGCGCTGGGCTATCGGGTGGAGCTTGTGATCTTCTCCCGTGACCTGCACCGTGACAATTTGCAGGACACCATTTCAGAGCATATCAACAAGGGCACCCTGCCCCAAGGCGCCTTCTGCAAGGTCATGGAAAACCCCAGCTTTGCCAAGGAGACTCCCCTTTCCGACGAAGAGAAAAAACAGGTGGAGGATCCCTTGGGCACTCTGATCAAATCGGAGATCCCCGCCGTGAAGGGCGAGGAATACACCTTTCAGAACTTTATCGTAGGCGATACCAACCGCATGGCACACGATGCCTGCATGGCCATTGCCAAAAACCCTGCCGAGGTATGGAACCCCCTGTTTCTGTATTCCCCCTCGGGAATGGGCAAGACTCACCTGCTCTACGCCATTTCCAACGAGATCATCAAGCACAACCCCACAAAGAGGATCCTGTATGTCCGTGGCGAGGATTTCACCAATCAGCTCATTGATTCCCTCCTGCAAAAAAAGCCCATGCACTATTTCAGAGAGAGATACCGCAATGTAGACGTGCTTTTGGTGGACGATATTCAGTTCATCGCAGGAAAAGAGAGCACCCAGCAGGAATTCTTCCACACCTTTGATGCCCTCTATCAGCAGCACAAGCAGATCATTCTCACCAGTGACCGACCCCCCAGAGAGCTCAAGCATCTGGAGGACCGAATGAAGACCCGCTTTGAATCGGGGCTGACGGTGGATATCCAGCCTCCCGAATTGGAGCTTCGCATAGCCATTGCCCGCAGTAAGGCCGAGGCGCTGGGGCTTGAGATTCCCGATAACGTGCTCCACTTTGTGGCAGACCACATCAAAACAAGCGTTCGTCAGCTGGAGGGCGTCATTAAAAGGCTCCACGGCTACTCCACCATTTTCGGCAAGAAGATCGATTTAGAGCTTGCCAAAAACTGTATTCACGATATCATCCCCACCAAAAGTGTGGATAAGACCGTGGAAAAGACCTTTGATCGGGTCTGCGAAAAGTATAAGGTTGGCGTGCAGGATATTACCGGCAAGAGAAAGCAGGCCAATATCGTCACCGCACGGCACGTGGCCACCTACATTCTGCGGCAGATCACGGAGCTTTCCTCCATTGAGATCGCCCGCTACTTTTCGCAGGATCACTCCACCATCCTCTCCGCCATTAAAAATGTGGAGAGAAAGATCGACGATAACCCCGCCTTTGAGGAGGAGGTCACCGGTCTGATCCGAGAAATTCAGGAATAGTTTTTCACAGTCCACCCTGTTCGTTTCCTGTGAAATTCGGGTGGAAAACGCTGTGAAAAAGATTTCCCCATTGGGGAAAAAAATCCCTCTGTGGAGCCTGTGGAATCCGGGGGGCGAAACCCACAGGAGAAAAGTGGAAAAAAAGAAGGGGAAAACCCCCGTAAAACCGTGATCTTTCTTCTTTTTCACAGAATTCACCGCCCCTACTACGAATACGAACGAAATAGTTTAATAAAAAAGAATTCATTTTTGGCCGTGAGCCCAGGAGAAAAAAATATGTTTATTCGAGCTGACAAAAAAACGGTTCTGGATGCAATGACCCCCTGTCTTTGTGCCATCACCTCCCGTGCCGCCAACGCCGCACTGGCTTCCTTCCATTTCAAGGCTGAGAAGGACTCCGATCAGGTGACCATGACCACCTTTGATACCACCAAGGGTGTGAAAACAAGCTTTCCTGCCGATGTATTGGAGGAGGGCGTGATCCTATTGGATGCGGTAAAGACCAGCAGTATGATCCGCTCCCTGCCCGACGGGGAGATCACCATTGCCAGCGACGCCAACTTTGTCACTACCATTTCCGCAGGCAACGCCAAGTTTGAAATATTGGGTATGAGCGCCGATTCCTTCCCCAGTATGCCCATGCTCTCGGGCGATAAAAAATTCGTCATTCGGGAGGGTATTTTGAAGAAAATGATCCAGCAGGTGATCTTCGCCTGTGCGGTCATTGATCAGAGACCCATTTTAACCGGCGTTCTCTTTGAATCCCACGGGGAAAAATTGCGCCTGTGCGGCTGTGACGGCTACCGCATTGCCATTCGGGATGAGGAGTGTATCAAGGGGCTTCAATTGGATGTGAAATTCGTGGTGCCCGCCAAGACCCTGATGGAATTGATCCGCCTCCTGTCCGATTCGGAAAAGGAGCTTCGCATCGAGCTTGCCCGCCGCCACATTATTTTCGCCTTTGAGGATTTCTATTTCTTCTCCCGCTATGTGGACGGAGAATATATTGACTATGCCAAGAGCCTTCCCAAGGACTTCCGCACCACGGTGGAGCTTGATCTTTCCGATACGGTCTCCTGCTTTGAGAGATGCGCCCTTGTGATCGATGAAAGAGCCAAGAGCCCCATTCGTCTCACGGTTCTGCCCGATGCCATTCAGGTCAAGTGCGTTACCTCCAACGGCAAGGTAGACGAGGAGATCCTGTGTGACGTGAGGGGCGAGGAGATGCTCATTGGCTTTAACAACAAGTTTTTGCTTGACGCCATGCGGGCGGCCCAGTCCTGCGGGGCAGAGAAGATCCGCTTGGAATTGACCTCTCCCTTCTCGGGAATGGCCATTACAAGCCCTGAAAACGATTCCTTCTACTACATGGTCGTGCCGCTGAAATTGAACTGATGAAAATAGACCATCTTGAGGCCACTTCCTTTCGGAACATTGCCGCCGCTTCGGTGCCCTTCGGGGAAACAAGCACCGTTTTGGTGGGCAAAAACGCCCAAGGGAAAACAAACCTTGTGGAAGCGGTCTACCTTCTGGCCTGCGGCAAAAGCTTTCGCACCCCGAGGTGGCGGGATCTGGTTTCCCACGGGCAGGAAAGAGCCGTGATCACCGCCGACATTTTGGGAGAGGGGCTTCCCTTTCAGCTGAAAATGGTGCTGGATCGGAAGGAGGGCAAGGCCATTTACAAAAACGGAGTAAGGCTCTCCAAACTCAGTGAATTCTTAGGGCTGTTTCGGGTGGTCCTCTTCTGTCCCGAGCACCTTTCCCTCATCAAAGACGGGCCCGGCAAAAGAAGAAGCTTTATTGACAGTGCCATTTGTCAGCTTCGGCCCTATTACGCCTCCCTCTTAAATGAATTCAACAAGGTGGAGATGCAGCGCAGTGCCCTTTTGAAAAAATCGGGAAGCAAGCAGGTTTCCCCCGAGGAATTTGAGGTTTGGAATCAAAGGCTTTCCGCGGTCAGTGTGAAGATCGCCTGTCTCAGAGCCGATTATATTCAAAACTTAAACAAAACCGCTCCCGAGCATTTTTACCGCATCAGCTCCCAAAAGGAGAAGATGACTCTTTCCTATGAAAGCGACGTATATATGGAAGGGAAAAGCCGCGAGGAAATGGAGAAGCGATACCTTCTTCTTCTGGAAAAAAATTTCGCCTCGGATCAAAAATACGGCTTTACCCAAAAGGGAGTCCATCGGGACGATCTTGAAATTTTGATCGACTCCTTTTCCGCCCGCAGCTTTTCCTCGCAGGGTCAGCAGAGAAGTGCGGTTTTGAGCCTGAAATTGGCAGAGGGCGAGATCAGCCGCAATATGACGGGAAAGGATCCCGTGTATTTACTGGACGATGTATTAAGCGAATTGGATGAAAGCCGAAGAGAATACATTACGGGAGGACTTGCGGGAAAGCAGGTGATCCTCACGGGAACCGACGAGGAGGATTTTCTCTTCGTGGACCGAAAAATTCGGGTTTCGGAAGGGAGCTTTACCCTATGAAGAATCCCTTTTTGGATCTGGGAGACGGCACCAGTATCCCGAAAAAAAAGGTGGTCCTCATTCTCAATGCGGAAACGGCCACCCTGCAGGCTGCCACAAGAAGCTTTTTGAGAAAGCTTGGCAGCGGGGGAGACAGCGTGCTCCCCAAAAAAAGCCTCCGTCAGGTGAACAGCTTCGTTTTGTGCAACGCCTACGGAAAAGACAGTTTATATTCTTCCTCCCGCTCGGCCAAGGCCTTGGCGGAAAAGGAATAATATCCACCGAGAACAAACGGAAAGGAATATGATTTTGGAAAACAAGGAATTCAGTCAAGTCAATACCACCTATGATGAAAATCAAATTCAGGTGCTGGAGGGTCTGGAGGCCGTTCGCAAGAGACCGGGTATGTATATCGGCTCTACGGGTCAGAGAGGTCTGCACCACCTGATCTATGAAATTGTGGACAACTCCATTGACGAGGCTCTGGCGGGACGGTGCGACACCATTACGGTTCGCCTCCACGCAGACGGCTCTGTCAGCGTGCAGGATAACGGCCGAGGCGTTCCCGCAGGCATCCATCCCAAAATGGGAATTCCCACCCTTGAGGTGGTCTTTACCGTGCTCCACGCAGGCGGTAAATTCGGCGGCGGGGGATATAAGATCTCCGGCGGTCTCCACGGCGTGGGCGCATCGGTGGTAAACGCTCTGTCCGAATGGATGGAGGTGGTGAACTGCTACGACGGAAAGGAATATTCCGAGCGTTTTGAGCGGGGTAAGGTGGCCCGTCCCATCAAGTGTCTCGGCGAAACGCAGAAGCACGGCCTTTTCGTTCATTTTATGCCCGACAGGGAAGTGTTCACCGAATTGGAATTTGACTATACCACCGTTCTCAACCGCCTCCGTGAGCAGGCCTTTTTGACCGCAGGCGTCACCATCGAGTTTTACGACGAGAGAGAGTTTGACGGCAGGAGCGAAACCGAAGCCGCTTTGGAAAACGGGCTCATTACTCCCGAGGAGGCCGAGGCAGACGAGGAAGAGAGAGAGGACGGCGGCTACTACAAGAAGGAAAAGGAAAAGACCTATAATAAGCTTTGCTTTGAGGGCGGGATCCGCTCCTTCGTGTCCTACTTAAACGAAAAGAAGCGCTGCAACATTCTCAATGAAAAGGTGATCTACCTTGCCACGGAGAACGAGGGCTGTATGGCCGAGGTGGCCCTGCAGTATAACGACGGCTATCAGGATATGACCCTGTCCTTTGCCAACAACATTCACACCCCCGAGGGCGGTACCCACGAAACGGGCTTTAAGACGGGTCTGACCCGAGTCTTTAATGAATACGCCAAGAAATTCGGGTATTTGAAGGAAAATGACAAGAACTTCTCCGGTGAGGATGTGAGAGAGGGATTGACCTGTATCATCTCCGTGAAGGTAGCGGAGACCCAGTTTGAGGGTCAGACCAAAACAAAGCTGGGCAACGTGGAGATCCGCCCCTTGGTGGATTCCCTTGTGACCACAAAGCTTGGAGAATACTTTGAGGAAAACCCCTCTGTGGCAAAGCTTCTCATTGAAAAGGCCCTTGCCGCATCCCGTGCCCGTGAGGCCGCCAAGAAGGCCCGTGAGGCAAGCCGCAGAAAGAGCCCTCTGGAATCGGGCGCTCATCCTGAAAAATTGGCCGACTGTCAGGAAAAGGATCCCGCCAAATCCGAGATCTTCTTCGTAGAGGGAGACTCCGCAGGCGGTACCGCCAAGGACGGCAGAGATTCCAAGTTTCAGGCCATTCTTCCCCTGCGAGGCAAGATCCTCAACGTGGAAAAGGCAAGGCTTGACCGTGTGTACGCCTCCACGCAGGTGGTGCCCATCATTCAGGCGCTGGGCTGTGGCATCGGAGACGATTTTGATATGGAAAAGCTCCGCTACGGCAAGATCATTCTGATGGCGGATGCGGATGTGGACGGTGCCCACATCAAGACCCTTTTGTTGACCTTCTTCTACCGCCACATGAAGCCCCTCATTGAAAAGGGACATATCTTCTGTGCCATGCCTCCTCTGTACCGAGTCTTTAAGGGCAAGCACGAGGAATACGCCTTCTCCGACGAAGAGAGAGACGAGATCATTGCCCGCCTCGGGGAAAATACCCAGACGGCACGGTATAAGGGTCTCGGTGAAATGAACGCCGAGCAGCTTTGGGAGACCACCATGGATCCCACCACCCGTACCATCGTTCAGGTCAGTCTTGAGGATGCCTATGCGGCAGACGAGACCTTCTCCCTTCTCATGGGCGACAAGGTAGAGCCCAGAAGAGAATTCATCGAGCAGAATGTAAAATATGTACAAAATCTGGATATTTAATCCTGTGGAAAACCCCAAAACCTGTGGATAAGTCTGTGAATTATGTGTGAAACTCCCCTTTTTTGCGGAGTTTTCCACAGGCTGTGGAAAACATTATTCCACGGCACCACAGGGGGGAAAAACCCCTGAAAATACGGGAAAAAACGGAAGGGGCAAAAAAAATCCCCCACCAAAAACCGATTTTTATTCACAGGAAAAAAAGGGCAGAGAGAGCGTGAAACGAAATCGCGTGAAACACTCCCCCGCCCCCGTATAAAAGAAAGGAAAATCCATTTATGGAATTGAATTTGGAAGGTCAGAAGATCCAACATATTGATATCGTAAAAGAGATCAAGAGAAGCTTTATTGATTATTCTGCCAGTGTCATCGTGGGCCGAGCCCTCCCTGATGTGCGGGACGGCTTAAAGCCCGTGCACCGCAGGATCCTTTACGCTATGTATGAGGATAAATTGACCTATGATAAGCCCTTCCGCAAATCCGCCACCACGGTGGGTAACGTGCTGGGTCACTACCATCCCCACGGCGATGCCGCCGTTTACGATGCCATGGTGCGCTTGGCCCAAGGCTTCTCCATGCGTTACCCCCTCATTGACGGTCAGGGTAACTTCGGTAATATTGACGGGGACGGCGCCGCCGCCTACCGTTATACCGAGGCCCGCATGGCGAAAATGGCAAACTCCATGCTGCAGGATATTGAAAAAGAGGTGGTGGATTTCACCCCCAACTTTGACAATAAGCTGAAAGAGCCCGTGGTGCTTCCCAGCCGCTTCCCCAATCTTTTGTGCAACGGAAGCGTCGGCATTGCGGTGGGTATGGCAAGTCGGAGGCCAAGCGGTCTTAGGAAGACAACATCATTTTTCAACTCCTTGGCTCACAGAACGACATGGCTAGATCCGACTTCCCAACTTTGACAATAAGCTGAAAGAGCCCGTGGTGCTTCCCAGCCGCTTCCCCAATCTTTTGTGCAACGGAAGCGTCGGCATTGCGGTGGGTA
>JAZQMO010000037.1:0-9214 GCA_045543495.1 Eubacteriales bacterium
AGCGCTTGGGTTCAGATCGGCTCTGATTGGTATTACCTGAATGCCGAGGGCTTCCGAGTAGAAAACACCACCGTGAACATCGGCGGCGTGGACTACAGCTTTAACGAAAACGGCATTTGGATCGCATAAGACAAAAAAGGCTTCCCTTCGGGGAAGCCTTTTTTGAGTGAAGAGAGAAGAGAGAAGAAATGGTAGGCTTTCCTTCGGGATAGCCTATTTTTGTTTTGATCTGAAAAGCTTGAAAGGAAAACATCGTTTTTTGTTGACAGACAAGTGTGTTTTTTTGTATAATAATAGGAAGAAATACAAGGAGGCTTGCTATGAAACAAATTCTATGGAAAGGATTGATCCTTCTGTTGGCTCTGAGTCTTTTCAGCGGCTGCTCCTCTTCCCTTTCCGAGGGGGAAAAAAGTGAACCGTCTGAGGAAAAAACGGAGGTTATGACCGAATCGGAAGAATCCAAAGAGGATCAAAAAGAAACCGAAGAGGCTCCCGATCCCAAGGCAGATGATATTCTCAACATTCTCATGGTGGGAAACAGCGGAAGCTATTATTACTGCGACGAGCTTTATGAAATGCTCACTGCCGCAGGGATCAAGGCTCGGGTCTGCAATCTGTACTACTCGGGATGCCGCATTGATCAGCATTTGGAGTGGTTCAAGCCTCCCATTGCCAATTACGATTATTACGCTCACGATGCAGGCGGGCGCGCAGGCGCCAAGGATGTCTCCTTGCAATACGCTCTGGATCAGCAGCCCTGGGACGTGATCACCCTACAGCAGGCCATCGGCCCCAAAATGGCACAAAGCTTTGACTATGCCATGGAGCGCACGGCGGGAGGTGCCGCCGCCCTTTACAAGGTGTTCCGTTTGCAGCACCCCAATGCACAGTATTATTGGCACGAATTTTGGGCCTTCGAGGTTGGCTTTAACAAGCCCGACGGATTGGGTGTGGTGGCAGACACCGAGTCTCAAACCGCACAGTCTCTTGTCATCCGTCAGGTAGGTGATGCCATTGCCAAGGCCAATAACGCTCCTCTGATCCCCACGGGCTCTGCTTGGCTCATTGCCCGTCAGAACGGCTCGGGAAATCTTACCAAGGACCGTTACCACGATGGCGAGACCCAAGGCGGTCAGCTTCTCAACGCCTGTGTTTGGTTCGAGGTCCTGACGGGAAAGAGCTGCTTGGAAAACACCTTCAAACCCAGCTATGAATTAAGCGACGAGCGAATTGCCCTGATGAAAAACGCCGCTCATCAGGCGGTACAGGAAGCCTACGGCGAAACATGCCCCTCCGTCATATAAAAACAGAAAGTGAGTACTACCATGAAGCGCCTTTTATCTCTTTTTCTTGCCCTGATCCTTCTGGTATCCCTTCTTGCCTCCTGCTCCTCCCTGCCCACCGAAACGGCAGAGGTGACTGCAGAGAAAACCAAAGAAGAAAAGGAAAGCAAAGAAGAAAATAAGACCGTCGAAGAAAAGCCCGATCCTGCCGAGGACGGTGTTTTGAACGTTCTCATCATCGGCAACTCCTTTTCCACCTATTACCCCGATGAATTGATCCGTGTTGCCAATGCGGCAGGGGTGGAAATGAATGTATACAGCGTGTACTATTCGGGCTGCAAAATGGCCCAGCATTGGGAGTGGAACCTTCACAAGGAAGGCAACTACACCCTTTATATCTACGACAACCCCGGAAAGGAAAGAAGCGGCAAGGGCAACAATAGCCTGACGCTGGACGAATGTCTGAAAGAGGCAAATTGGGATTACATTTCCCTCCAGCAGCACTTCGGCCCCCGTATCAATATGAGCTATGACGATTGCTACAATTCCGTGAAGCCTTACGCCAAGACTCTTTACGATTACGTTTCCGGTAAGTTTCCCAAGGCACAGCTCCTTTGGCATCAGACCTGGGCTTATGAGGTGGGCTATTCCAGAGACGACGGCCCCATGACCAGCACCGAGCAGCAGAGCATTACCCACGAAAATATCCGTGCCGCTTCTCAGCAGATCGCAAAGGATTGCGGCGTGACCCTTCTCCCTGCGGGCGACGCCTGGGCGATCGCCCGTGCCAATCCCATCATTGGTGACACCCTATGCCAAAGCTCTGAGAAAAACAAGGGTGCCGGTGACCACTACCACGACGGTCAGGAGGGAGGCGGTCAGTACCTGAACGCCTGCACCTGGTTTGAGGTGCTCACGGGAAAAAGCTGTATCGGAAACAGCTTCCGTCCCAAATATGAATTGAGCGAAGAAAAGGTCGCTGCTCTGCAAAACGCCGCCCACCAAGCCGTTGCCGCCATTCACGGAGCGGATTTTGCAAAATAAGGAGTTTATGATGAAAAAGCACTTGATACAGCTGATGGGTCTGATCTTAGCCCTTTCTTGCTTCTTGCCCTCCTGCTCCTCCTCCCTTTCTGTCACCGAGGAGGAAAAAACGAGTGAAGCGGAAGAGGTGACCCTGACCGAGGAAGAACAAACGGTGGAAGAAACCGTGGAGCAGACCGAGGAAAAAACGGAAACCGAGGAAGAGAAAAAAGAGCAAAAACCCTCCTCCATGCAAAAAAAGGATCCCGCTTTGGACGATACGGTAAACGTATTGATGATCGGTAACTCCTTCTGCTATTTTTACGTAGACGAGCTATACGAAATGGCAAAGGCCGCAGGGATCAAAATGCGGGTCTGCAACCTGTATTATTCGGGCTGCAAGGTCATTCAGCACTGGAACTGGTGGGAAAAGGAGGAAAGCAATTACAAATATGTTTGCACCGATGACAAGGGCAGAAGAAATAAGGAGCCCATCAATTTGAAAATGGCCCTTCGTCAGGAAAACTGGGATATTATCACCCTGCAACAGCATTTCGGAACAGGCGTTGCCTATTCCTACGATGCCGCTCTTGCCCCCTGTCTCCCCTACACCGGTCAGCTCTTCGATATGCTCAAGAAAAATTTCCCCATGTCAAAGCTCTATTGGCACCAGACCTGGGCTTATGAGGTTGGTTATAACCGAGATGACGGCCCCGTTCGCACGGCAGCCGACCAAGCCACCTGCCACAACAACATTCGTGCCGTGTCTCACAAATTGGCACAGGACAACGGCGTTCCCATTATTCCCTCAGGAGATGCCTGGGCCATTGCCCGTGCCAATCCCGCCATCGGTGACGTGCTTTGTGTGGGAACGGATAAAAACAACGGTGCGGGAGACCACTACCACGACGGTGACACCGGCGGCGGTCAGTACTTAAACGCCTGCACCTGGTTTGAGGTGCTGACGGGCAAAAGCTGCATCGGAAACAGCTTCCGTCCCTCCTATGACCTCTCCTCCGAAAAGATCGCCGAGCTGCAAAAGGCCGCACACCAGGCCGTGGCCGCCCTCTACGGAGAAGGCTACGCCAAATAAAAGGAGGCAAGAATGAAATACACCGTAAAATTTCTGTGTCTCGTACTGGCACTGATTTTTGCACTGCCCTCCTGCTCCTCTTCCCTTACCATTACCGAGGAGGAGAAGCCGAAAACCCAAACAGAGGAAGCAACAGAAGAAACTGCGGAGGAAGAAGAAATGGAAGAAACCAAGGTAGAACAGGAAACCGAAAAGGAAGAAGAGAAGAAGCCCGCTATTATGCAAAAGGACGATCCTAAAAAGGACGATGTGATCAATCTTTTGATGATCGGAAACTCCTTCTGCTACTACTATGTAGAAGAGCTTTACGGTATGGCAAAGGAAGCCGGAATCCAGATGAAGATCTATAATCTTTACTATTCGGGCTGTACCGTGCCCAAACACTGGAATTGGTTTTTAGAGGATGAAAGCCCCTACCAGCTGATCACCACCGATGACAAGGGGAGACGGAGCAAAAAGGATGTCTCTCTGAGAACCGCTCTTAAGCAGGAGAACTGGGATATGATCAGCCTGCAGAGCACCGGCGGCACCGTAGGAGCGGCCATGATGGATGATGCCTCGGTTCAAAAGACCAAGGAAACGGTTTTGCCCATCGTGAAAAAGCTTTACGATTATATCAGAGGACAGTTCCCTCAGTCTCAGCTTTATTGGCAAGAGACCTGGGCCTTTCAGGTGGGCTATAACCGCTCCAACGGAACTGTTGAAACCAAGGAAATACAGGACCGTCAGCGCCTTGTGATCCAGACCATTCAGAGACCCATTCTCACCGAAAACAATGTGAAGCTGATCCCCACGGGTGAGGCTTGGTATCTGGCAAGACAAAACCCCGTGGTGGGAGACAATCTTTGTGCAAGACTTGGCGTCAAGGAAGACAAGGGTGATAATTACCACGACGGAGACATCGGCGGCGGCCAGTACGTAAACGCCTGCACCTGGTTTGAGGTGCTCACGGGAAAGAGCTGTCTCGGCAACGCCTACCGCCCCGATTATGAATTGAGTGAAGAAAAAATCGCCGCCCTGCAACAGGCCGCACACAAGGCAGTTGCGGATGTTTACGGCGAAAATTACGCAAAGTGAGGATTGGATTTATGAAACAAGCACAAAAACTACTCTGCCTGATTTTGGCACTTTTATTTCTTCTTCCCTCCTGTGCCCCTGCTCTTTCCCTTACCGAAGAAAAAACGGTAGAAGAGACGAAGACGGAAGCAACAGAAGAAACAACAGCTGAAGAAAATGAAAAAACCGAGGACGATACTCCTCAAATTATGCAAAAGGAAGATCCCAAAGCAGATGACACCGTTTACATTTTGATGATCGGAAATTCCTTCTGCAGCTACTACGTGGACGAGCTGTACCAAATGGCAAAAGCGGCAGGAATCCAAACCAAAATCTACAATCTTTACTATTCCGGCTGCACCATTCCGAAGCATTGGAGCTGGTTTCAAACGGACTCAAGCGAATACAAGCTTTTCACCACCGATGAAAAGGGCAGACGAAGCAAGTCAAACATTTCCCTGAGAGGTGCTCTCAGGCAAGAGAATTGGGATATGATCAGCCTGCAAAATACCGGCGGAACGCTTGGGGTCACCATGCAGGATACGGAAAAAATTGAAAAGACCAAAAAGTCTGTTTTGCCTAAAGTAAAGGACCTTTATGATTATATCCGAGAGCAATTCCCCATGTCCGAGCTGTATTGGCACGAGACCTGGGCCTTTGAGGTGGGCTACAACCGCTCCAGCGGCAAGGTGGAGACCAAGGAGGTTCAGGATGAAATGCGACTGGTGACCCGTGCCATTCAGGGCTCCATCCCGTCGGAAAACAATGTGAAATTGATCCCCACGGGTGAGGCCTGGTACCTGGCAAGACAAAACCCTGTCATCGGAGATACCCTTTGCCAAAGCTCTGCGAAAAACAACGGTGCCGGCGACCACTATCACGACGGTCAGGAGGGTGGCGGCCAATACCTGAACGCCTGCACCTGGTTTGAGGTTCTGATGGGAAAAAGCTGTATCGGAAACGCCTTTCGCCCCGATTATGAACTGAGCGAGGAAAAGATCGCCATTCTTCAAAAAACTGCACACCAAGCGGTAGCGGATGTTTACGGCGAGGCTTATGCAAAGTAAGGAAAAAAAGATGAAACAAGCTACAAAACTGATCTGTCTGATCTTCATTCTGATTTTCCTTCTCCCCTCCTGCTCCCCTGCTCTTTCCCTTACCGAAGAAAAAACGGTAGAAGAGACGAAGACGGAAGCAACAGAAGAAACAACAGCTGAAGAAAATGAAAAAACCGAGGACGATCCCCCTCAAATTATGCAAAAGAGCGATCCCAAGGAGGATGATGTTTTCAATCTTTTGATGATCGGAAACTCCTTTAGCTACTACTATGTGGAAGAGCTTTACGGAATGGCTAAGGCCGCCGGCGTCAATATGAAGGTGTGCAACCTGTACTACTCCGGTTGCCGACTGGAACAGCACTGGGAATGGTTCCATCGAGACGAGAGCCCCTACGATTATTACACCACTGATGAAAAGGGCAGGCAAGGCAAGAAAAATGTGTCTCTGCGCACTGCCCTCCGACAAGAGAATTGGGATATGATCACCCTTCAGCAGGGCTCCACCGTGCTTTTTGCAGGATATGAATCCGGTATGCAAAAGACTCAAGGCTACGCCAAAGACCTCTTCGCTTTCATAAAGGAGCAGTTCCCTCTTTCTCAGTTTGGCTGGCAGCAGACCTGGGCTTATCAGGTGGGCTACAATCGCTCCAACGGCACGGTACCTGACAAGGCCACGCAGGATGCCTACCACGAGCGGATCAAAAAAATGAGCCAGATCGTTGCCTCCGAAAACAATGTAACTCTGATCCCCTCCGGTGATGCTTGGTATTTGGCAAGACAAAACCCTGTGGTGGGTGATACCCTCTGCGCCAAGCTTGACCGCAACAACGGCCTCGGTGACTATTACCACGACGGTGACATCGGCGGCGGACAGTACTTAAATGCCTGTGTTTGGTTTGAGATGCTCACGGGTCAAAGCTGCATCGGAAACAGCTATCGCCCCGATTATGAATTGAGTGAGGAAAAGATTACCGCACTGCAACAGGCCGCTCACACCACGGTCATTGCAAGATAAACAAAAAAAGAATGGATCGAAAGATCCATTCTTTTTTTGTTTCAGATTGGTTAAATGGGGAGAGCGGGCATGGCGTTTTGATTTTCAAGTCCGTCATACTCCTCCACAACTCCATCGGAGGAGGAGAAATCATTCGGTGCCATGGCAGGTGCCTTGGCCTCTGTGGAACGCATCACAAACATAGAAACGATACCAAACAGGATGGCAAGGATGAGGGGGATTCCGATCACGGCGGCTACCACCACCAAAGCGGTCTTACCGCCCTTGGGCTTGAGCGCGGCCGATTCCATACGGCGAATGGCAAGATGGCACTGCTTGATCTGCGCTTCTTCTCCGGGAGCGAGGGCTTCCCCCTCCTTCTCCAAAAGATCCGCTCTGCGAACGGCAGCCTTCAAGGATGCAAGATCCTTTTCCAAAAGGCCCTTGGAGGCTTCCGTTTGAAGCTGACGGTGAATGGCAGACAGCACACCGCCCTGTGCGCTCTTTTCAAAATAAGCGCTCTTCACCTCGTTTTCCAAGGGAAGGGACTCAGCAGCCAAGGCCATGGCGGGAGCGTATTCCGAAGCGGCAGAGGAGGCCAAAAGGGAGGCAAAGGGCTCTTGGGTCACATTTCCCTCACCGTAACGGATCACGTACAAATACTGTGCCGCACGGTTTCCGCCGTTTGCCAAATTCAAAAGATCCTCCTGAGAGGTTACATCGGTGATGCCCGCCTTCATTCCTTCCATTTCATACTCAACACGGTAGCTTTTGAAGGAGGCCACATCGGCCTGAACCGAATTGCGGTATTCGCTCTGCTTTAACAGAGCCTCGGGAGTATGCTCATGATCGATCATATTCTCCGTCTCAAGGCGAAGAGCCTTGACGGGAACGAAGAATGCAAAGATACCAAAGGTAACACCGGTCAAAAGACCCCAAAGCAGATACTTCACAAAGAACTGCCCCAAGGTTCCGCGGAATACCAAGCGGCGGGAATCCACAACGGTATGCTTGGCATACCATTCGGTTCTCATAAGCCCTGCCCAGACCAGACCCACTACGGGGACCATACTGACAAGAAGGGCAAGGATCTGAATCCCGAGCCAGCCGCCGACGGTGCCGTCGAAATAGCTGTTATCATCCTCTTCCCCTACAAAATGGGTGTGCTTGACCTTCCATTTGCGAAGGTTCAAAACCATCCAAAAGCCGTAGATGCCGAGGGTGAGGACAGACAGAATGGACCAAAGAATGTAATTTCCGATAAGCTGAAGGCCCGTTCCGTCAAAGCGCATCCGCTTGCCGCAGATGACGGTATGCCTTGCCAGCCATCTTTCATAAACACAAAGCATAAAGGGATAGGCAAGGCCAAAGGAGATGGAGGTGAGGAATACAATCAGAAAATTGTAGCCAAAATAAGCAAGGTAGCCTCCGTCAAAATAGGAGCCGTCACGGGGTGCGGCCTCCCCTTCCCCTTTCTTCTTTCCCACAAGAAAGACGATCAGGGCAACAAGACCGAAGATGAGAGCGATCACAAATAAAATACCCAAAAGAAGTGTAAAAGTAGACAAATTTGCCATAAGATTTCCTCCACAAATCAAAAAAATTTAAAAGAAAGCAGTGCGGAAAACGGGCATTTGCAAGGGTAAAACTCTTTTTTAGTCCTCCAAAACAGAGGTGCAGTGAGCGCAACGGGTGGCGTCAATGGCAATGGTGGATTTGCAGTAGGGACAAACCTTGGTGGTGGGAGCGGCGGGCGCTTCAGGCTTCTTTTTCAGGTTCATCAAGCCGTTGACCAATTTCAGGATCACAAAGAGAATGAAGGCGGTCAGGATGAAGTTGATCACCTCAGTGCCGAAATTGGCAATGGCCTGACCGATCATGCGCCAGGAGAGAAGCCCCCAGTTCCAGGTGAGAACGATGGTGAGAATCGGCTGAATGAAGTTTTCGGTCAGTGCCTTCACAATGGCGGTGAAAGCGGCACCGATGATCATGCCGACGGCAAGATCCAAAACGTTTCCGCGAAGGGCAAATTTTTTAAATTCTTCTAAAAACTTTTTCATTATAATTCCTTTCTTTTTGGCAATAGCCTTTTTTTCATCTTATCACAAAATTCGATGCAATTCAACAGATTTGAAAAAAATCTTAAGACAGACAGAAAATTTCACTTTTTCTCTTGACAAACTGTCCCGAATGTGTTAAGATAAACGGCGTTGAAAAACCATATTGCCGAATAGTGTAACGGTTAGCACGACAGACTCTGACTCTGTTTGTCTGGGTTCAAATCCTAGTTCGGCAGCCAAAGCAAAGCAAGTCGAAGGACTTGCTTTTTCTTTTTCACAAGGTAAAAATACTCTTTACAAATTGGATCCATTGTGTTAGCATCAAAGCAAGCAAATTCTCATTTTAATTTAAGGAGATTTTGTATTTATGGAAAAACTAACCAGAAAATACGGTCTTTTAACTGCCATCTGTATGGTCGTGGGTCCGGTGATCGGCTCCGGTGTCTTTTTCAAGGCGCAAAACGTGCTTGCTGCAACGGGCGGTAATATGCCTCTGGGCATTGCGGCTTGGGTGATCACGGGTCTGGTTATGATCATCTGCTCCGCGCAGTTTGCGGTGATGGCCACCCGCTATGAAAAGGTCAGCGGCCTGATCGACTATGCGCAGGCTACCTGCGCCCACGGCCTGGCCTACTACATTGCCTGGT
>JAZQMO010000038.1:0-8915 GCA_045543495.1 Eubacteriales bacterium
TTTTTATGTGTAAAAAAGGTAGCAAAAATAAAGTTTATAGCGCAGAATTTAAAATAGGTGTTATAATGGACATGCGAGAGAACCGATTAGGGTATCGAGAAACAGCACGAAAGTACGATTTAGTAAGGCAATCTGAAACAGCAGCAGCTTCAATGTTACATCGGTGGGAACGCATATACCTAGAAGAAGGAGCCGAAGGTCTTATGAAAGAACGACGAGGCAGATCTTGTTCCGCTAGCGGAACAAGAAAAGGCAGACCACCTAAATTAGATAAAAAGGTTGAGGAAGATTTAATTGCCGAAAACCAACGACTTCGAATGGAGATAGAATACTTAAAAAAACTGAGTGCCTTAGTTCTTGCGGAAGAGCGAGAGAACGGCAAAAAGCAAAAATAATCTCTGAACTAAGGCAAAAGTATCCGCTGAAAGAATTGCTTAAACTATCCGGTCTTGCTCGCAGCACGTTCTATTATTATCTAAAATACGATGATACAGACAAGTATGCGTTTGAAAAGCAAGAAATTGTAGATATCTACAATTCCAATAAATGCAGATATGGATACCGTAGAATTACAATTGCTATGCGCAACAAAGGTTATGTAATTAACCACAAAACCGTACAAAAACTAATGAAACAACTCGGTTTAAAGGGTAAACAACGCAAAAACGATAAATACCATTCATATAAAGGTACTGTTGGTAAGGTTGCAGACAATTTACTAAAAAGAGATTTCTCTGCAGAAAAACCTTTTGAAAAAATAACAACTGATGTTACACAATTTAATGTTTGTGATGAGAAAGTATATCTTTCACCAGTTTTAGATTTATTCAATAACGAGATTGTATCTTATTCAATTTCTACAAGCCCAAATTTAGAACAGGTTAGAGAAATGCTTAATGGTTTGTTTAAAAAACTGCCTGCTGATGCAACACCAATATTCCATTCTGACCAAGGTTGGCAGTACCAACATGCCGAATACCAACGCTTACTTGCTGAACATAACATTACTCAAAGCATGTCACGTAAAGGTAATTGTATGGATAATGGTGCTATGGAAAACTTCTTTGGTAGACTTAAAGTTGAAATGTTCTACGGCGAAAAATTCGAAAGCGTTAACGCTTTCATTGATGAATTAAAAAAATATATTTATTATTACAACAACGAAAGAATTTCCTTAAAACTAAAAGGAATGAGCCCGGTGCAATACCGAACTCATTCACAAGCAATTTAATATTTAATTTTGTCTAAACTTTGGGGTTCACTTCAAAGACGGTGTCTCTCTCTCTTTTGATCCAAACAAAGGCGCTTGTTTTGGGGTCGTATGCCCCGAGAGAAGGCTCATTTTGTTGACGGTGTTGATTGAATGTGGTACACTGATGACAGTAAGCGTAACGGAGGATGAAAATGCAAAAAAACGCAGATAAGCTGCTTCTTGATGCTACCTTCTTGACCATGGAGACGCTTGAGGCCCGTGCCGAGGCTGTTGCCATCGGCGGGGATCGGATCCTGTTTGTGGGAAGCGAAAAGGAAGCAAGACAGTATGTAGATGAAAACACCGAGATCATTTCATTGGGGGGACGGGTGGCCTGTCCCGGCCTTATTGACTGCCACACCCACCCCATGGGGATTTTCACCACCACCTTTCTGTATTTGAATTTTTCCAAGGAAAATACCACCTCGCTGGAGCGGGTGCTCTCTATGGTGCGGGAAAAGGCCGAAAGCACCCCCAAGGGCGAGTGGATCGTGGGGAGAAATTTTGATGAAAGCAAATTTGCGGAAGGCCCCGTTTCCATCACGGCGAAGATGCTGGATGAGGTCACCTCCGACCACCCCGTGTTTCTCATTCGCACCTGCGGCCATGTGGCCGTGCTCAACAGCCTTGCTCTCTCCAAGGCGGGCTTTACCGATGAAAGCCGTGATCCCGAAACAGGCGGCCATTTTTTCCGTGACGAAAACGGCCATCTGACGGGAATGATCTCCGGATCTCTGGTTTCCAAGGTGCCCTCCACTCCCTTAACGCCCGGTCAGAAAAAGGACGCGTTCATCGATGGGGTGCAGGAGGATTATTTCTCCAAGGGCATCACCGCCACGGCAGAAATGGGCTCCGTGACCCGCACCTTCCGTATGTTTCAGGAATTGGAGCGGGAGGGACGGCTTAAACTTCGTGTGGGCTACTACTGCACAGGCCGTCGCAATCCGCCCCAAAAGCCCATGTGCCAAAGGGTTCGGGATATGGGCCTGACCTCGGGATTTGGAAGTGACAGGGTTCGCTTTTTGGGGGTCAAATATGTCATGGACGGCTCCACAGGCGGCCGCACGGCGGCTTTTTCTCAGCCGTATCTTGCCCAGCCCGACAATTACGGAGAGCTTTACAACGACCCCGCCATCCTCCGAGAGGATCTTTTGTGCTGTGCCAAAGCGGGACTGCAGATCAGCATTCACGCCATCGGCGACCGTGCCATAGAACAGGCGCTTCAGGCCATTGAATTCGTCAATGCCGAGGGGGTGGATACCCGACCTCTGCACTGGCGGCTGGAGCATGTGGAATCGCCTACCTCAGATCAGATCCGCCGCATCAAGGAGCTGTCTCTTTCGGTGGGGCTTTCCTCTGCCTTTATTTATTCTCTGGGAGATTCTCACCTTGCGGCATTGGGGTACGAGCGCCTCAAGACTGCCTTCCCCGCCAAAACTCTTCTGGCGGCGGGGATCCCTGTGGGCTGTAACAGCGATTGCCCCATTTGCGATGTGAACCCCATGTGGGGCATCTATTCCATGGTCACAAGAAAGACCGAAAAGGGGGCATCCTTCGGGGGAACAGAGGAGTCTGTTTCAAGGCTTGAGGCCCTTTCCACCTACACGGCCCAGGCCGCCCGCCTGATCCTGCGGGAGGATCTGGGAACCCTTGCCGTGGGGAAAAAGGCCGATATCACGGTTTTTGACGGAGATTTTCTTGCAATGGACGAGGAAAAGCTCAAGGATCTTACCGTTTACAGCACCTTTAGCGGCGGCGAAGAGGTCTGGCACAAAAAATAAAAAATCCTTTCCAAGCGGACTTGTCGCAAGTCCGCTTTTTGCTTGGGAAAGGAAGAAAAAAATGCCACTTAAAAAAATGAAATGAACGGGGGAGAGACCGCTGAAAAAAGGGTGTTCTCTCTCGCTTTTCTTTAATATAAAAGGAGATATTTTCTATTTTCTTTTTGTTTCTTGACAAGTCCTTTTTGAAAGGATATGATACATAGTAGAAAGGTCTGTGACCGAAATAAAAAATGGGGGAAGGAAATGGAAAAGAAAAAGGTTTTGGTCATCGGCGTCATCGGTGCAGACGTGCACGCCGTTGGCAATAAAATTTTGTATCACGCATTCACACAGGCAGGCTTTGATGTGGTCAATCTGGGCGTTATGGTGTCTCAGGAGGAATACATTGCCGCCGCCATCGAGTCCGATGCCGATGCCATCGTGGTATCTTCCCTGTACGGACAGGGCGAGCTGGACTGCCGCGGCCTGAGAGAGAAGTGCAATGAGGCAGGTCTTGAGGGAATTCCGCTTGTAGTAGGCGGTAACATCGTCATCGGCAAGCAGAAGTTTGAGGATGTGGAAAAGAGATTCAAGGCCATGGGCTTTGACCGTGCCTTCCCGCCCGGTACTACGCCCGAGACCACCATTCAGGCCCTCCGTGAGCTTCTGGGAATGGATGAAAAATGAAACGGATCCTGCTCATTGACTTTGGCAGCACCTATACGAAGCTTTGCGCCGTAGATGCCGAGCGTGAGGAGGTTTTGGGCACCGCCCAATCCTATACCACCGTGGAGGAGGATATTGGCATCGGCCTTGAAAAGGCCAAGGCCAAGCTCTTTGAAACGATCGGGCCCATGGAATTTGATCTGACTTTGGCCTGTTCCTCTGCGGCGGGAGGTTTGAGAATGGCCACCTGCGGTCTGGTTCCCGAGTTGACGGGCGAGGCCGCCCGATTGGCAAGCCTGGGAGCAGGCGCCAAGGTGGTGGGGGTCTATGCCTTTGAATTGACAAGGGAGGATGTGGCCGAGATCGCCGCGCTCTCTCCCGATATTTTCCTCCTGGTGGGAGGAACGGATGGCGGCAACAGCCGCTGTATCCTCCACAATGCAAAAATGCTGGCAGAGGGGGATGCGAAATTTCCCATTATCGTGGCGGGAAATCGCTCTGCCGCAGAGGAATGTAAGACCATTCTCGCAGGTCGGGAGGTCTATCTTTGTCCCAATGTAATGCCGAAATTCGGTGTATTGAAGACCGATGCCTGTCGGGATCGGATCCGTGAGATCTTCCTAAAGAAGATCATCGACGCCAAGGGAATTCGCCGTGCAGGCGAAGAGGTTGCCGATGTGATCATGCCCACACCCTCTGCCGTAATGGCCGCTATGGAGCTTTTGTCCAAGGGCTGTGAGGGGGAAGCGGGAGTCGGAGATCTGATCTGCGTGGATGTAGGCGGAGCCACCACCGATATTTATTCCATGACCGATGGGATGCCCGAGGGAATGAACACCGTGTTCAAGGGTCTTCCCGAGCCTTGGGCCAAGCGCACCGTAGAGGGCGATATCGGAATGCGATACAGTGCCCACGGGGTGCTGGAGGCGGTGGGAATGAACACCATCTGTGCCCTGTCCGGCCTTTCTCCCGAAAAGGTGGAGAAGTGGATGGAGGCCATTCGGATCGATCCCTCCCTGGTTCCCGATGGGAACGAGGAATTGGAAAAGCTTGATTTTGCGCTGGCCGCTTCGGCGGTGCGCTGTGCGGTCACCCGCCATGCGGGAACCCTGACCGAAACCTATACCATGATGGGGCAGACCTGGATTCAGGAGGGAAAGAACCTTTCCCGCGTGTCCCGCATTGTGGTGACGGGCGGTAGCCTGATCTATGCAAAGGATACGGAAAAGATCGCCGCCTTTGCGCTGGCCTCCCCCGATACGCCCCATTCTCTTCGCCCCAAAAAGGCAAGTGTATTGGTGGACAAATCGTATATCATTGCCGCTATGGGTCTGTTGTCGGCCCACGATCCCCGCTTGGCACTGCGAATTATGAAAAAGGAGCTGAAAGAATATGGAGATTCAGAATAAGAAGATCCCCGAGGACCAATTTCAAAATCTGAGACAAGAGGTTTTGGCTCAGTGGCCCACCGGAAAAGAGGTTGATCTGGATGAGGCTGTGGCATATCACAAGAGTATGCCCGAATCCAGAAACTTTTCCAAGAAGCTTTTGGATGCAAAAAAGGCAGGCAGAACGTTGGTTCAGCCCCGTGCCGGTGTTCCCGTGGTAGAGGAGCACATCAAATTGATGCAATATCTGGAAGAATTCGGTGAGGCAGATCTTCTGCCCTCCACCATTGACTCCTACACCCGTCAGAATCGCTACGAGGAGGCAGAAAACGGAATCAACGAGTCCCTTCGTCTGAACCGTGCCATGCTCAACGGCTTCCCCGCTGTAAACCACGGTGTGAAAAAGTGCCGTCAGGTCATTGAGAGCGTGAATGTGCCCATGCAGGTTCGTCACGGTACTCCCGATGCAAGACTGCTCACCGAGATCACGCTGGCAGGCGGCTTTACCAGCTACGAGGGCGGCGGTATTTCCTACAACCTCCCTTACTGCAAGAACATTCCCATGGAGCGCACCATTCGGGATTGGCAGTACGCCGACCGCTTGGTGGGTCTGTATGAGGAAAGAGGGGTCTCCATCAACCGTGAGCCCTACGGCCCTCTGACCGGAACCTTGGTTCCCCCCTGTATTTCCCACGCCGCCGCCATCATTGAGGCGCTTCTTGCCGCTGAGCAGGGCGTGAAGAATATTACCGTGGGCTACGGCCAGTGCGGTAACCTGGTTCAGGATGTGGCTGCCATTCGCACCCTGCAGGAATTGACCGATGAATATTTGGCAAAGTACGGCTACAAGGATGTGGAGGTCACCACCGTTCTCCATCAGTGGATGGGCGGCTTCCCCGCAGACGAGGCCAAGGCCTTCGGCGTGATTTCCATGGGTAGCCTGATCGCCGCTCTGTCCGGCGCTACCAAGGTCATTGTGAAAACGCCTCACGAGGCTGTGGGGATTCCCACCATGGAGGCCAACGCCGAGGGACTGCGTTGCACCAAGCAGGTGGTCAATATGCTTTCCGATCAGAGCTTCAAGGATGAGAGACTGGAGAGCGAGAAGGAGATCATTCGCCGTGAGACCCGTGCCATTGTGGACAAGTGCTTTGAATTGGGCGCAGGCGATATTGCCGTTGGTGTTTGCCGCGGTGTAGAGGCGGGCGTTCTGGATGTGCCCTTTGCTCCCTGCCGCTTCAATGCCGGTCTGATGCTCCCCTGCCGTGATAACGACGGCGCCGTCCGTATTCTGGAAATGGGCAATCTTCCCTTCGGGAAGGAGATCGTGGATTTCCACCGTGAAAAGATCGAGGAAAGAGCCAAGGCGGAAAAGAGAGAGGCTTCCTTCCAAATGGTCATTGATGATGTTTACGCCATCGGCAAGGGTCGCCTTGTGGGCAGACCCAAGTATTAAAAAAATAAAGAGAGGGATTTGATATGAAAATTATTGATCTGATTTGCTCCGCCGGCAGAACCGGCTTCTATTTCGACGATCAGAGAGCCATTAAGAAGGGTGCCGGTCACGACGGTATCTTCTATCTGGGCGAGCCTGTGACCGAGGGCTTTACCGCCGTTCGTCAGGCAGGTGAATCCATCTCCGTTATGCTGGTTTTGGAGGATGGCCAGATCGCTTACGGCGACTGCGCTGCCGTTCAGTATTCCGGTGCAGGCGGAAGAGATCCCCTGTTTTTGGCAAAGGATTTTATCCCCGTGATCGAAGAGCACATCAAGCCCCAATTGGTTGGTCTTGAGGCTGACGATTTCCGTGGCCTTTGCGCTAAGATGGAGGCGATTACCGTAGAGGGTAAGAGATTGCACACCGCCATTCGCTACGGTGTTTCTCAGGCACTTCTGGATGCCGTTGCCAAGGCAACCGGCAGAATGATGTGCGAGGTGGTGGCTGACGAGTACGGCTGCTCCGTTTCTGAGACCCCCATTCCCGTATTCACTCAGTCCGGTGACGACAGATACGACAACGCCGACAAGATGATCATCAAGGGCGCTCAGGTGCTTCCTCACGCTCTCATTAACCATGTGGAAACCAAGCTCGGCAAGAACGGCGAAAAGCTGGAGGAGTATGTTGCTTGGCTCCGTGACCGTATTCTCAAGGGAAGAACCGATGAGAGCTACAACCCCGCCATTCACATTGACTGCTACGGTACCATCGGTGCCATCTTCGGCAACAACAATTACAAGGATATGGCCGATTACATTGAGAAGCTGGGCAAATTGGCAAAGCCCTTCCGTCTTCACATTGAAGGTCCTATGGACTGCGATACCGACCGTGCCACTCAGCTGGAGGCTCTGGCAGGCTTGACCGCCGAGCTGGACAAGAGAGGCTGCGATGTTCAGCTGGTTGCTGACGAGTGGTGCAACACCCTGGAGGATATCAAGCTCTTTGCCGACAACAAGGCAGGTCACATGGTTCAGATCAAGACCCCTGACCTTGGCGGTATCAACAATACCATCGAGGCCGTTCTCTACTGCAAGGAAAAGGGCATCGGCGCTTATCAGGGCGGTACCTGTAACGAGACCGATCGCAGTGCTCAGGTTTGCGTTCACTGCGCTATGGCCACCAAGCCCGATCAGATCCTGGCGAAGCCCGGTATGGGTGTGGATGAGGGCTTCATGATCGTTTACAACGAAATGAACCGTATTCTGGCCGTTCGCCGTGCCAGAAAATAAAAAAAGAGTAGTAGGCTTTCCTTCGGGAAAGCCTATTTTTTGTTTGTATGTTTGTTTGTATATGGGAAAACTTTTGAAAAAGTTTTCCCAAACCCTTTCAAAACTTTTAGGTAAGGGGAAAGAAAAAGAAACAATAGGAATTTGCCTTGTAAAAAAGAGAACCTTTTAAGGGTTGTGCCACGAAGCAAAGGCGGCAAAGACCACAACCTGCGGGCCGTCGAGGACGTCGGCCCCTACCTATCGGTGGGAATTTCAAATTTTGCAAACAGGGATTTATTTGGTGTTGATTGTTTGCTTCGTCTTGCGGACCGTCGGGGACGCCGGTCCCTACGGGTTGGTGCAAATTTCAAATTTTGGCAAACAGATATTTATTTTGCAAAAAAGAAGATTTTATCAAGGAGGATTGAAATAAGAGGCGAAAATTTTAATATGGTAGGGGAGAGGCCCCATCCTCCCGTTTTTTTCTTTGGAAAACGATGATTTTATCAAGGTTGGTTTGAAAGATGAGGAGAAAATTTTATGAAATTTGTAGGGGCCGACGTCCTCGACGGCCCGCAAGCCGTGATCTTTGCCGCCTTCGGTTCGGGGTACGAATTTGTCTTACATTTGTAGGGGCCGACGTCCTCGACGGCCCGAGCAAAATTCTCTTTTATGCAAAATAGATTTCTGTATGCAAAAGTGTAATTCCCACCACATAAGGCTCCCCCGGTGGGGGAGCGCCGCCATGGGCGGTGAGAGGGGGCTTTGGCCATCTATTCCAACAGAACCCCCTCTCCGTCACGCCAAGCGTGCCATACACTCCTTGATACCGTGATTCTGCCATCGCCATTCGACTCGGCACAATCGGGTATCGGCGGTCGAAAACGCATCGAAAAAGACTCCCCGTGTCTTTTTCTCGGTTTCCGCTCCCGTAGGGCGAGGCTCTATGGTGCGAAATCTTTTCTTTGCGCCACGAAGCGAAGGCTGATAAAGCCACAACCTGCGGGCCGTCGGGGACGTCGGCCCCTACCGATTGGCGGGGATTTTTTACCTAGCAAACACAAATCAATTTTTCAAAAAAGAAGATTTTGTCAAGGTTGGTTAGAAATATGAGGCAAAAATGATATCAAATATGTAGGG
>JAZQMO010000039.1:0-21500 GCA_045543495.1 Eubacteriales bacterium
CATCAGCTCCTTTGGAGCTGTATATCATCACGGCAAAGCCGTGTATAATTCCTCCTGCGGCTTGATGAGATGCAACACTGCGTGTTGATGATATGCAATTCCTGCAGAATTGATGATATACAAGGCTTCGCCTTGATTTGTATGTGGAAAAGTAGTATAATTCTCAAATCCGACATTCTGAACAGAGAAACAACTGTTGATCTCTATAATCAATGCGGAACAATCCGCTGCATCTTGATTGCATCCATCAATACCGCAAAGGAGAGCACGAAATGAACTTCTTAACAAAACTGTTTAAGAAGATTGCTAATATGGAAAATAAAGTTGGTAGAGCCGATAGTAGATAGAATACTTGTAGCGTGGGAGTGAAAAAAGAAAGTCTCTCAAGTAAAATCCCAATATTAAATTAGATGTAAGTGCAATGATAAAGAAAACAAGTCTTGTTGTATTAGCTTTAGAAGCGTTTTTAGTCTTCATTTCAAATCTCCTTTATGTACAAAAATTCATTAAAGCGAAAAAGTGGCAGTACAGAGCTGATTAACTCTGTACTGCCGCAAACAAAGACTTATTTAACATCTTTTAAGAAAACAACAAACCCGAACGTCTCACCAATTGGTAAAAGGTTCGGGTTTGAATGCTTTGGTGCGAGAGACGGGACTTGAACCCACATAGAATTACTTCCACTAGCACCTCAAGCTAGCGCGTCTGCCAATTCCGCCACTCTCGCAAAGGGAACATTGGTTATTATAACGAGTGAAGGCGGTTTTGTCAAGGGGTTTGGGGATTTTTCTTTTGGGAAAATTCTATCGGGGTTCCCTCTTTCCCCTTTCACACATTTCCCCTCGGGACATATCCTAACAATAAGCCGGCTTTCGGGTCGGCACTTATGGAAAGGGGAAACACTATGAACTGCGCTTGCAATCTTTTCAGTAAGGACGTTTTGCTTTGGGTCATTCTGATTGCGGTTATCATTCTGCTCTTCTGCTTCAGCTGACGAAACAAAAGAAGAAGCGTGCGAAAGCACGCTTCTTTCTTTATTCGCTTAACAGAACCTTGACGGTATAGACTCCCACGGGGTAATACTTGCCTTCGGTTTCGGAGGTCTGAATGATCTCCACGGGCACCTCGTATTCACCCGGGGTATTGTAGGCGGAAAGATCCACATTCAAATAGAAATCGTCTGCCTTGGCCTGATAGATGGTATTAAAGCTTCCGCGAACCTTAAAATCCAAAACCTGCTGACCGAAGGTATAGGTCAGGCCGTTTTCGGGAGCGGTGACGGCCACTCGGTTGGAGGCAAGATTCAATCGCAGATTCTTTGCGGTATTATCCGAAAGGGTCAGATTGACCTTAATATCTCCCAAGACCTCGCCCAGGCGGATCCCCTCGGGGAGGAGGATATCACTCGGGGAAAGGGTGGCGCTGTACCGATTGGTATCCATAAGGGTTTCATCCAAAATGACACAGGGAATACTCTCCACCGCATCCACAAGGCTCGGCTCTCCCTTAATGAGGATCTGCTGAGGGGTGACGGTATATTTCATATTCTCCAAAGGCCACCAGCCGTTTTTGCCCTTGACCACAAGAGGAACGGTTTTGGTTTTATAAACGGCAAAGTGCACCTTCATATTGGCCTCAGCCAAAACCAGATGGCGGGACTCGATCAAAGCACCGTCCTTGGTATACAGGCCGTAATCCAAATTACTTTCAAAGCTTGCGGCAATCTCCCCCAGATCGCCGGTTCGAATGAGGGCGGTATCCACCTGATCCAAAACGGTTTTGGGTCCCTTGATGGAAAGCTCGGGGATGGCGGGAGTGGCTTCGATCACAGAATTCTCCCCTACCGTATAGCGCCCCAATTCCACCTTTACGGGAACGGTTTTGGAAATGGTCTGATCCACAAACAGGGTAGCCTTTTGGGGGAAGCATTCGGAAAGCTCCGTTCCTTCGGGCACCAGAACGCTGATCTCCTCCTGATAGCTACCGGGCTGAATGACGGCGGAAAGGTCAATATAAGCCTCCAGATCGGTGCTTTTCAGCTTATTCAGATCGCTTCTCTTTCCGATCAGGGTGATATCCACCGTATTCTCTCCCCCTTCAATGACCGAGAAGGAGGAGGAGAGACCCTGCATAGATACATTGACTGAGGTAAAGGTCTTCTTATAATCGGGGGCTTCCGCATCCTGCACATAAAACCACAGGATCAGGGCAACGAACACCGAAAACAAAACGGCAAGGAAGGAATAGGAGGGGGTTGCTTTTTTCTCGGTATTATCCGTCTTTACGGTCAGATGGGGTAGCTTCATCCTTTTTTCCTCCCTTTCTTTTGATCAGGCTCTTTTTCTTTTCTTTGCCGATGCCGAATTCATTCATCAGGCGGTGCCGCAGGGCTCGCAGAGAAACGCCCTTATCCATTTCTCCGTTTTTGGCCACGGAGATAACACCCGTTTCCTCCGAAACAATGAGAACAAAGGCGTCGCTGATCTCGGAAACACCGAGGCCTGCACGGTGGCGGGTACCAAGCTCATTGGGCAGATTGGGGTTACCCGTGAGAGGCAAGAAGCAACCGCAGGCGTGGATCCTTCCCTCTCGCACGATCATGGCGCCGTCGTGCAGGGGGGCTTTGTTGAAAAAGATATTCTCGATCAGATGCTTGGTAACGGCGGCATCCACCTCAACGCCGGTGCGGATCTCATCTCCCAAGCGGGTGGTGCGCTCCAGCACGATGAGGGCGCCGGTACGGCTTTCCGCAAGATCCCCCACGGCAAGGCAGATCTCCTCGATCATTTTTTCCTCACCCGATTCCTGAGCCTCACCCAGATTCTTCAGGTTACGGAAATTGCCTCCCATTTTTTCCAGCGCACTGCGAAGCTCCGGCTGAAAAATAACGATCAGCGCGATCAGACCCACATCAAAGACGGTTTCCAAAATATAATTGAGTGCATTCAGGCCTGCAAAATCACTGACCCACATAATGAGCAGAATGGCAAAAATACCCAGAGCGAGCTTTCCCGCTCTTCTCTGCCGAACGAAGGTGAAGACATAGTAGACCAAAAAGGATACAATGAGAATATCAATAATATCGGCAATTCCCACTGAGGTAAACTGATTGAAAAGATAATAGAAAAAATCTCCGATGGATTGAAAAATTTTCTCCATGGTTTTCTCCTTTGTTTATGCGTTATAGAGAAGATCGATGCTGGAATCAATAAATTCCTGCAGCTCCTCCTTGGTAAAGCCACGCTGAGAAATGACGGCGATCATATACACCTGTCTTGCCAGCTTTTTGGCCTTTTCCACGGTTCTTTCATCGCAGGAAAGGGCCTTGATGCGGGCAATGAGAGGGCAGGTCATATTCACCGAAAGGGTGATCTCATCCTCGGGGACGGAAAGCCCGGGAATGGTGCCCGAATACTGCTTGAGGATCTCGCCCAAGCGGCGCTTTTCCTCGGACAGGGTCAGGATGGCGGGGGTCTTATCGGACTTCATGGCCTCCTGCTTTAAGGTCACATTCTCGGGGATCACCGAGCGGAACACCTCTGCCAGCTCATCACTTTCCTCGGCATTTTCCTCGGATTTCAACACCTTATCCAGATCGGAGTCGATCCTCACGAAGTGGCGGGCGTGATCCTGCATTTCAAGGAACGAAATGAAGCGGGAATCAATGATCCCATCCAAAACGGCAACGGTAATGCCCTCCTGCCGGAACAGATTGATATAGCCCACCTGCTGGAGCAGGTCATTGGTATAGTAGACTGTGTTTTCCTCTCCCTTGCCCTGATTCTTTTCGATGTATTCCTCCAGAGTCAGGTACTCCTCATCGGTGGTTTTATACAGAACCGTGTCCTTGATGCGCTCAAAAAACTTGGGATCACGGGTGCAGCCGTATTCCACAAAGGGCTTGATATCATCCCAAATGGCTTCCAGCGCCTTGCGGTCGGTACGGAAGAGGCCGTTGATCTTATCACAGATCTTTTTGGCAATGTGAGCGGAGATTTTGGTGACATAACCGCTGTTTTGCAAATAGCTTCGGGACACATTCAAGGGAAGCTCGGGGCAATCCAAAACGCCCTTTAAGAGCATCATATATTCGGGAATTACTTCCTTTATATTATCTGCCACGAAAACCTGATTGTAGTAGAGCTTGACCTGTCCCTCCAGGCCTGCGTATTCATCCTGCAATTTGGGGAAATACAGGATTCCCTTGAAGTTTAAGGGGAACTCTGCATTGATATGAACATAAAACAGGGGATCCCTCTCATCACGGAATACCTTTTTATAGAAATCCCGATACTCCTCATCGGTACATTCCGAGGGAGATTTCAGCCAAAGGGGCTCGGGGTCATTGATGGGCTCCTCGGAGGAATTTTCTCCCACCACGGAAAGATAAATGGGGGCAGGCATAAAGGCGCAGTAGGTCTCCAAAACAGAGCGGAGCTTTCCTTCGGAAAGATAATCCTTCTCCTCCTCGGTAATGTGCAGTACAATATCGGTACCGCGGCTCTCACGGGTGCCCTCTCCCATTTCATACTCCCCTGCATCACTGCAGCACCACTGAGCGGGAGCGGCATCGGGCAGGTAGGAGCGGGTATGGATGGTAACGGTTTTTGCCACCATAAAGGCAGAGTAAAAGCCAAGACCGAAGTGACCGATGATGCCGCTTTCTCCACCCTTGTCTCCCTCATACTGCTCAATGAATTCCAAGGCTCCGGAAAGGGCGATCTGATTGATATAACGGTCGATCTCCTCGCTTGTCATACCGATTCCGTTATCGGACACAGTAATGGTGGAAAGGGCGGGATCCAGCACCACATCAATACGGTAATCCTCCGAGCCCTCTGCCTTGCCGAGGGATTGCAGGCGCTTCATTTTGGTAATGGCGTCACAGCTGTTGGACACGATCTCTCTGAGAAAAATATCCTTATCGGAATACAGCCAGCGCTTGATCACGGGGAAAATATGCTCGGTATCAACGCTGATACCGCCTGTTTTTTTCGTTTGTTCGCTCATTTTTATCTCTCCGATTTCTATTGTTCAATGGGTTTGACCATAGTGATCATCATAACGAAGGAAGCCCCCGGGGTATGGGCCGACAAATAGACCCCCGGCTTCAAGGAAATGCCCGAAAGCAAATAGCCCGTTTCCTCCTTTTGCGCCTCGCAGCGCACCTTACAGGTGAGGCTGGAAATTTCCAGCGTGTCATCGGGAGAAAGGGTGTTCTGATAAAGGGCCTTATTCTCCGAGACCGATTCGATCACCCCTAAAACCACGCCTGTTTCCGTCAGAAGGATCTCTTCCCCTGCGGTGGGATGGTTCTTTCCCTTTTGGGTTACATTCTCCACCAAAAAGGTGATCTCAATTTCTTCTCCTCGGTCCTGACCGAAGAAGCTTTGGATCTGATCCCGAAAGACCACGGACAAAATACAGGCAAGGGCCAACACAACAAGGATCATATCCACCACGGCAAAGCCGATCTTCTTTTTTTCCATCATAACGGATTTCCCTCCTTATTCAAGCCCTCTTCCACACTAAGGATCGTGCCTTGTTTGACACTTTCCTGTGTTTCTACGGAAAACGCGCCGTCCTTCTGCCACGGGCCCTTTTTCACAAGGCAACGGATCACAAATTCCCCTTCCCTTTCCGACGGCAGAACCTGTTCCACCGCACCGATCTTCTCTCCGTTTTCACCAAAGAGAAGGTCACCCTCATCGGGGGAAACGGGAAGGAGCACCTCTTCATAGGAAAGGAGCACCTGCAGACGGCAATACTCCCGATTTTCCTCCTGACGGCGAGCCTCGGCGGAAAGGTAGATCCCCACGCTGAGAATGAGCCCTGCCACCAAAAGCAAAATGGCATCCAGATACGACAGGCCGAAAAAGGGAGCGATTTTTTTATTGGTTCGTTTCATATTTTCCTCCCTCAATACGGCAGCTTTACCGCTTCCCGTCGGGCGGCACGCAGTGCGGCACCGGGAACGGCGGCAAGAAGAACAAACAGGGCTACCACCCGAAGGTCGATCATCATTTCCTGAACGGAGACGGCAAAGAGAACCGCCGCAGAGGAAAGGGTGGCAAACACCTTGGGATGGATCCCTTCAAAGGAGGCTGAGGAAAAGCCAATGACCCTGCGGATAAAAAGACCCAAGATCACAAAAAAGGCCACGGGCCAAAAGAGCCCTCCCTCACGGAAGAGAAACTGCAAAAAGCTTTGTGCGATCATACCGCTCTCCTCCCCGCCCTCTCGGCCAAAGCCAAAGAATACAGCAAGGGTGGTAACATAATCGGAAGGCAACACGTTCAACACGGTCACCGCGGCAAGGGCGGTGCCCAAGATCAAAATCAGGGCACTGCGATAGGTGAAAAGCAAAAAGAGGAGGATCCCCAGAAGTGCCGCCAGCCAAACGGCAGGATTGCCCACAGCGGCAAGGCCGCAAAGCACCGTGGCAAAGGAGGTCAGACACCAAAGCTTTTTCCCAAAGCCCGACGCCCCCTTCATATCAGCCAGGATCAAGGGAGCCAGCATAGCCAGAAGAGCCCCTGTTTCCCCACGGTATTCCACAAAAAAGATCAGGTCAAGATAAGGGAAGCGGGAGGGCAAGGACGGAACAAAAATTTCCAGCAGACGGCCTGCCGTAAGCAGGGCGCTTCCTGCCAAGGAAAAGGCGGTGAAGGCAGAAAACAGGCGGTGGATCGATGCCAGATTCCGAATCAGGCAGGAGGTTAGATAATACAGGGAAAACAGGGTCAGAAACATCAAAAAGCCTGCATTGGCACCTACAAACAGAAACGGGAAAAGGAACAAAAACACCGCAAGATCCATGGGGGAAAACGCCATACTCCGCTTGCCCACGGCACATTTACACAAGAAGGAGACCAAGGTAGTCAGAGTCACAAGGATCAAAAAGGACTTGGGCAAAAAGAGGGCGGCAAGAAGAGAGAGCAAAAGGCCCGCCTCGGGAAAGGCAAACAGGAACAGAACCAGTGCCAGAAAAAATACGATCCCCAAAAGCACCACGGGAGAAAAGAAAGCACCCGCCAAGCCGAGGAGAACTCCCGCAAGCAGCATACCGCCTACGGAATCGTGGCTCTTTTCCGAGGGAATATCCCATTCCCGAAGACCGCACAGAGGAGACAGGAGTCTTCGGAACAGAAAGCTTCTTTTGACCCCGTCTGCCAGATCGCCTCGGGAAAAGGTGGCAAGGAGAGTCAAAAACATCTGCGCCACACCGAAGACCAAGCGATCCTCTCCCGTGGGAAGGAAGGAAACGGAATTGGAAAGAAAATAAAACAGGAGCTGCAAAAAGCCGCAACTGAAGAACAGGATGCCAAAGGAGCGGATCCTGGTGGAAAACAGATAGGCGATCCCCTTTCGCTTCAGGCTGAGAATGAAGCTTTGCTCCACAGCCTTGGAAAGGGCATTTTTCATTTTTTTCTTATACGGGAGAATACGGGACGCCAAGGCCGAGGGAGCCTTCTCCTCGGCAATAAAGGAGCCCACGGGGTCTGCCTTGTACTGCACACGGCTACCCAGCTCAAATAAAAAGCGGGACAGGGAAATATGATACCGTTTGGCCACGGACTCCTCCTTTCCGATTTATTGCTGATCCAACAAATCCGGTCTTTTTTCTTTTGTAATTTTCAGCGCCATTTCCCGACGCCATTTTTCAATGTTTTCGTGGTGCCCGCTGATGAGCACATCCGGCACCTTTTCCCCACGGAATTCATAGGGGCGGGTATATTGGGGATATTCCAAAAGCCCCTCGGAATGACTTTCCTTCTCATAACACTCGGGAGAGGCCAGTACCCCCTCCACCAAACGGGAAACGGAATCCACCAAAACGGTGGCGGGGATCTCACCCCCGGTCAAAACATAATCACCGATGCTGATCTCCTCATCCACAATGGCATCAATGGCTCTTTGATCCACGCCCTCGTAATGCCCGCACAGGATGACGATGTGCTCCTTTTCCGCAAGAGAGCGAACCTTATTCTGTGTCAAGAGGGTGCCCTTGGGGGACATATAGACGGTATAGGGCTTTGTTTTGAGGCCCTCGGTGATGGCATCGAAGCAATCGCAGATCACATCGGCCTTCATCAGCATCCCTTTGCCGCCGCCGTAGGGCGTATCGTCCACACGGTGAAATTTATCCTTGGAATAATCCCTGATGTTATGGGTATGAACGGACAGGATCCCCGCCCTTCTGGCCCGACCGATAATACTCTCGGAGAGAATGGTCTCCACCAGCTCGGGAAACAGGGTCATAATATCAAAACGAAGCTTCTCCATCAGTCAAACAGCCCCTCCGGCGCCTTTACAAAAACGCCCTCGCTCGGATCCATCCGAAGGATCCATTCCTTTACCACGGGGAAATACACCTCTTTCCCATCCGCCATACGGACGGTGAACAATTCCCCTGCACCACGGCTTGTGATCTCCCGTATGGTGCCGTATACCGTTCCCGTGGAGTCCTCGATCAAGGGAAGGTCGAGAAGGTCGGCAAAATAGATCTTAGTGCCGTCAGGATCGGCTTCCTTGCGAGAGGCATAGAGACTCCTTCCCTTCAAAAGGGTCGCTTCCTCCACGGTATCGATCCCCTCAAAGGCCACCAAAAACACATCGCCCTGCTTGCGGCAGGCCTTGATCACAAGTCCCTTTTCCTCCCGAGGGGCGGGATACAGATGGGTAAGCCCCTTCAAGGGCTGATCTCCCTCCAGCCAGCACTCAAATTTGACCTCGCCCTTTAAGGCGTGGGTGTTGCGGACCTTGCCCGCTTCCAAAAAATCCTGCTTCACGTTTCTCGTCCCACAGTTAAACCTTTCCATTTTATAATATTTATTATAACAAAAAACACCGAAAGGAACAAGGGGTTTTGACAGTTTTTTTGTCGCAGGGCACACAGTTTTTTTTCAAAAGGTCTTTTTTTCATATTTTATCATTTCCCTATTGACAAAGGGAGGATTCCCTGTTATAATAGAAAAACCTCTCGGGGTCTTTTTTTATGGAACGACCTTTCGTTGAGGGAGAAAAATTCCGCAAAAAGCGGTAACGATTCGGAGGTAATTATGAGAGAAAGAATCACCTTGGCCTGCACCGAGTGCAAGCAGAGAAATTACGATACCATGAAGAACAAGAAGAACGATCCCGACAGACTTGAAATGAACAAGTACTGCCCGTTCTGCCGTAAGCACACTCTGCACAAGGAAACCAAGTAAAATTTATTTTAGGAGATTTTAAAATGGCTGAAGAAATCAAAAAGAATTCCGACACGCCCGCTCCTGAGAAAAGCACGGAAAAGAAGCAGAAAAAGTCCGGCAAGCCCGGTATTTTCAAGCGCATCGGCGCCTTCTTCAGAGAATATCGCAGTGAATTGAAAAAGGTTGTTTGGTATCCCAAGCACCGTGTGATCCGTGATACCGGTATCGTCGTTGCAGCGCTGGCCGCTTGCGGCGTGGTCATCGGTCTTTTGGACCTGATTTTCACCAAGCTTATTCTCCTTCTGGGCCAGATCGGCTAAACGATTTTCAAGGAGTAAACTATGCTTGAAGACAATCTGACTCCCCATTGGTATGTGGTACATACCTACTCGGGATACGAAAACAAGGTTGCCGTCAACCTGGAAAAGATCGTAGAGAACCGTAAGGTGAGCGATCTGATCCACGCCATTAAGATTCCCATGGAGAAGATTCCCGAGTCCGAAGGCGGCGACGGTGTAGCCGAGCGCAAGATCTTCCCCAGCTACGTTCTGGTGAAAATGATCATGAACGACGAAAGCTGGCACATCGTGCGCAACACCACCGGTGTTACGGGCTTTGTAGGCCCCGGATCCATGCCGGTCGTGCTTTCCGACGAAGAAGTGGCTGCCCTCGGGGTAGAGACCGCTACCGAATCCCTGCCCTACAAGGTGGGTGACAAGGTTCGTGTCATCAGCGGCCCTTTGGCTGCACACATTTCCTCGGCGGTGGTGGAAGAAATTTCCGCCGATATGAAAAAGGTCAAGGTCCTTGCCGATCTTCACGGCAGAAGCACCAAGATCGAATTGGAATCCGCTTGGGTTCAACTGTTTTAATTTATTTTGGTTTAATGCCCGAAAGGGCTTGAACAGCTGCCGAAAACGGCAGTTGTGGGAGGGAATCAAAACTTCGGTTCCCGCCATACCACGAAAGGAGTACCATTATGGCAAAAAAAATCGTAGCTTATGTTAAGCTCCAGCTCCCCGCTGCAAAGGCAATGCCCGGACCCCCCGTTGGTCCTGCACTGGGTCAGCACGGTATCGCCATCCCCAACTTCTGCAAGGAGTTCAATGAGCGTACCAAAAACGACATCGGCCTGATCATCCCCGTTGTCATCACCATCTACTCTGACAGAACCTTCTCCTTTATTACCAAAACTCCTCCCGCAGCAGTTCTGGTGAAGAAGGCTGTCGGCATTGAGTCCGGCTCCGCCGTTCCCAACAAGACCAAGGTTGCAAAGCTCACTCAGGAACAGCTTCGTGCAATCGCCACCCAGAAGATGCCCGACCTGAACGCCGCTTCCATCGAGACTGCTATGAGCATGATCGCAGGAACCGCACGCAGCATGGGCGTTACTGTGGAAGAGTAAGAAAGGAGGATCTGACATGAAAAAGGGTAAGAAGTACCAGGCAAGCGTAGAAGCATTTGACACTCGTAAGCTCTACGACACCGAAGAAGCATTTGAGAATGTAATTTCCTCCGCCAAAGCAAAGTTTGACGAGACCATCGAGCTGCACGTTCGTTTGGGTGTTGACTCCCGTCACGCTGACCAGCAGGTTCGTGGCGCCGTCGTTCTCCCCAACGGTACCGGTAAGAAGGTTCGCACTCTGGTATTTGCCAAGGGTGACAATGCAAAGGCTGCTGAGGAAGCAGGCTCCGATTACGTTGGAGCAGAAGATCTGGTTGCCAGAATCCAGAACGAAAACTGGTTTGAATTTGACGTAGTAATCGCCACTCCCGATATGATGGGTGTGATCGGCCGCCTCGGTAAGGTTTTGGGCCCCAAGGGTCTGATGCCCAACCCCAAGGCAGGAACCGTTACTCCCAACGTTGCCAAGGCTGTTCAGGATGCAAAGGCCGGTAAGATCGAGTACCGTCTCGACAAGACCAACATCATCCACTGCCCCATCGGCAAGGCTTCCTTCGGCAAGGAGAAGCTGGTTGAGAACTTCGACGCTCTCATGGGCGCCATCATCAAAGCAAAGCCCGCTGCTGCAAAGGGTCAGTACATTAAGAGCTGTGTGGTTGCTTCCACCATGGGCCCCGGCGTAAAGGTCAACGCTGCAAAGCTTGGCTAAAAAAAGGCTTGACAATTCAAGCACAAAGTGATATAATCCGTTTGTTGCCTAAGACAACAGGTGAGGGTCTCCCCTCTTAAAGAGTGCCTGTCGAGGAAACATACTCTTTTATCTCGTGATAGAAGGGCATTTCTTCGGCAGAAGGAATGCCCTTTTTGTTTGTCTAAAATCTGAAATGGAGGTAAAAAGAATGCCCAGCGCAAAGATTCTTGAAAAGAAGCAGGCAGAGTGTGCCGAGCTGACAGAAAAGATCAAAGGTGCCGTTGCAGGTGTCCTGGTAAGCTATACCGGTATCACCGTAGAGCAGGATACCCAGCTCCGTAAGGCCCTTCGTGAAGCAGGCGTTGACTACAAGGTATACAAGAATTCCATGACCGGAAGAGCTTGTGAGGCTTGTGGCTATGCTGATATGAAAGCTCATCTGGAAGGCATGAACGCTCTCGCTATTTCCGCAGAAGATCCCATCGCTCCCGCAAAGATTCTGAAAGAGTATGCCGACAAGATCGACACCTTCCAGATCAAAGCAGGCTTTATCGATGGCGGTGTGATCGATGCCGCTGCAGTCAATGAACTGGCAAGCACTCCTTCCAAGGAAGAGATGCTCTGCAAGATCATGGGCAGCATGATGGGTCCCCTTTACGGACTCGCTTACGTTCTTCAGGCGAAGATCGACAAAGAAGAAGCCGGCCAGGCAGATGCCTAAGCCCGCTACCACAAAACAAAATTTTATTAAATACTATTATTTGGAGGTAAATTAAAATGGCTACTGAAAAGATTACCCAGATTCTTGACGAAATCAAGACCCTTACCATTCTCGAAATGAAAGAGCTCGTTTCTGCTCTGGAAGAGGAATTCGGCGTTTCCGCTGCTCCCGTTGCTGTTGCAGGTGCTGCTGCTCCCGCTGCTGCTGCAGGTGCTGAAGAGAAGAGCGAGTACGACGTTGTTATGACCAGCTTCGGTGAGAAGAAGCTCGACGTAATCAAGGTTGTTCGTGAGATCACCGGTGCAGGTCTGAAGGACGCTAAGGACATGGTTGAGAACGTTCCTTCCAAGATCAAGGAAGCTGTTTCCAAGGCTGATGGCGACGAGATCGTGAAGAAGCTGACCGAGGCAGGCGCTACCGCTGAGCTGAAGTAAGAAGCATCTTACCAAAGAAGAGAGGATCAGTCCTCTCTTCTTTTTTTTGCAAAAAAATGCAAGGATGTTGCAATTTACTATTGATTTTTCCGAGAGAATACGATATAATAATGTTAGATATCTGTATGGGTCATATTATGCCCATCATTTCATTAACCGATCACGGTAACAGAAAGGCTCCAATATGAAGCGATGGATCCCCATTGTTCTTTCCCTGATCCTGATTTTGGCACTGTGTGCCTGCGGTGATAAGGAAAGCGAAACCAAGGAAAATCAAACTGCCACCGGTGAAGTTCAAACCGAAACGCAGGAGAAAAAAGGTACCGAAACCCAAGATGACGGCCCCATCGTTGCCCCTCCCCAAAGCGGTGAATCCGAAGAGGTCGGTGATCTTCCCCTCTTCCCCGATGAAGGCAGCAGCACAACGACTACCACTAAGAAGCAAGGCTCTCAGGGCGGTAACGAATCCTCTACCACGAAGACAAGCACTACTACAAAATCGTCTACCACCACCAAGACCACAACCACCAAGACTACCACAACCACCAAAGCCACTACCACAACAAAGAAGGGCGGTCCTATCGTGCTCCCGCCTGTTCCCTTGAACTAATCCAATTATTAAAGTGAGGTACATAGAATGAAAAGATTTCTTCTTCCCCTGATCCTTGTAATTTTGTTGAGCGGCATCGCTTTGGTGTCCTGCAATACCGAGAGTGTTGACGAAACTGCCCCCACCGAGACCGTGGAGCAGGAAAAAAACACCAAAAAGACCACTGCAAAGAAAACTGCAGCCAAAAAGACTACCACCAGAAAGCCCCTCATTGATGTAACCGATGAGGACGATACCACTACAACCACCACCGGCACCGGTACCGGAACCCCCGTTGCAACTACCACCAAGAAGACCTCCACTGCAACCACAAAGGGAACCAC
Organism: Eubacteriales bacterium; assembly: GCA_045543495.1. GTDB lineage: Bacteria > Bacillota > Clostridia > Oscillospirales > SIG627 > RGIG5579. The sequence continues at coordinate 13,379 of JAZQMO010000039.1, forward strand.
CACCAAGACCGCAAGAACCACTACCACCAAGGCTCCCATTGAGACCCCCGCTACTACCACCACCCAAGCAGTGACCACCACCGCTACTCCCACTTACTCTTCTACCTCGGCTGCCACTACCACTACCAAGGCTCCCGTTGGCGGAAGCAGCGGCGTGGATCTTCCTCCCATCCCCTTGAACAGCAGTCTTGCTCAGTTCTTGGTTGACCTTTTGGGATAATTCATTGATACAAATAAGTCCAAGTGCTTTGGCACTTGGACTTATTTTTTTACCTTGTTCTTCCTTGCCGAGATAATAAATAACCGGTACAAAGAGAAAACTGTGCAGAAACGATCTGCACAGTTTTTACTTTTGTATTTCATACTTGTTTTACAAAACCTTGGACAAAAAGTCCTTCAAGCGGGGGTGCTTGGGATTGGAGAAAAACTCCGAAGGCGGGGCTTCCTCAGCAATGACCCCTTCGTGCATAAACATAATGCGGGTTCCCACCTCACGGGCAAATCCCATTTCGTGGGTTACCACCACCATGGTCATACCGCTATCTGCCAAGCTCTTCATAACATCCAGCACCTCACCCACCATTTCAGGGTCAAGGGCGCTGGTAGGCTCATCAAACAGAAGAACCTCGGGCTCCATAGCCAAAGCCCGCACAATGGCCACTCTTTGCTTCTGGCCGCCTGAGAGCTGATTGGGATAGGCCTCGGCACGGTCTGCAAGACCGACTCTGGCAAGAAGCTCTAAGGCCTTTTCTTTGGCTTCTGCCTTGCTCTTTTTCAATAGCTTTACAGGGCCAATGGTCATATTCTCCAAAATGGTCATATGAGGAAACAGATTGAACTGCTGGAACACCATTCCCACACGGCGGCGGTGAAGATTTACATCGGCCTTGCGAGAGGTGATCTCCTTCCCTTCAAAATAGATGGAGCCCTCGGTGGGATACTCCAAAAGATTCAGGGTGCGCAGAAAGGTGGATTTACCCGAGCCGGAGGCGCCGATGATTACCACAACCTCGCCCTTCTGGATCTCGGTATCAATTCCTCTGAGCACATTCAGCTCGCCAAAGCTTTTCTTTAATCCGACGGTTCGGATCAATACATTCTTATCGCTCACTCTTCTGCAGCCTCCTTTCCAAAATTCCCACAAGCTTGGTGAGAACCATAACAATGACAAGGTAAATAATGGCCACCGCAATGAGAGGCATATAGTTACTGTAGGTCAAGGAGCGGATCTTCAGACCGCCTTGGGTCAGGTCGGCAACGCCGATGTAAAAGGCCACAGAGGACTCCTTCAACAGGGTGATAAACTCATTGGCAAGGGCGGGAAGAACCGCCTTGAAGGCCTGAGGAATAATGAAATGGAACATAGTCTGCCCATAGCCGAAGCCAAGGCTTCTTCCTGCCTCGCTCTGTCCCTTATCAATGGCCATAATACCGCCACGGACGATCTCGGCAACATAGGCGCCGCTATTGAGACCGAAGCAAAGGACGGCAGAAATAAATTTCGGCACACCGATGGGCAAAAGCAGAACGAAATAGATGATCAGAAGCTGAACCATAACGGGGGTTCCTCGAATCACCGTAAGGTAAGCGCGGCAGATGCGATCGGGGATCACAAGTCCCCCTGTCATCTGATTGGTGCAACGGATAATGGAGACCACAAAGCCGAGAACGATTCCCATAAGCCCTGCCAAAGCGGTAATGGAAAGGGTGGTTCCCAAGCCGTCAGCCAAATACTTCCAGCGGCCAGCTTCTATAAAGTTGCGGTTAAAATCATATACAAAGCTGCGCCAGGTCTTCACCACAAAGTTGCCCGTTTCGGGAACCCTGCTGTCGTAATTGACCAAAACGAAGCAATCGTTGATGGCGGTGCGGACGGTCTCATTGTTCTTGATGTCCACGAGCTCGTTGTCATACTCAGCGGTGATCATGGAAGAAACCAGCTTGTATACATCCATCAAGCCACCGAAGCAGGTATTGACCATTTCGTCACTCAGATACAGTTCAAACTTGCCCTCTGCGGTTTCATAGATGGAAAGCGTGGTAGTACCTGAAACGGGCTCGGCCTGATCGATATAGCCCTTCACCTGATCCCGCAGGCGCAGGCGAAGCTTGGTGGCATTGATCATACGGCCCGCATCCTTTTCATCCCGATAGATACGGTAAGCGGTATTGATCAGCTCTGTTTGATTGGAATAGATGGCGGAATATACATCCACCGTGGAATAGTCACACTCTAAAATCACATTTTTATTGTCGCCGTAAGAAAGGGATCTGACTGTGATAAGGGACTGTTCAAACACCTTTTGCGCACCGAAGGAGGTGGATTTTGGCAACTCCTTTACGGCATCCTCCACCAATTTCTGCGCTTCGGAAACCTCCATCTCCCTCGAAACCTTGGTATCCCCAAAGCTGAAGGCGATATAAACGGCAAGAGCGATCACCAAAACAAGAGTGATCGCAATGGCAAAGATGGAGGACCGTTTCATTTTTTTCGCTTGCATAAAAACTCCGTATTACAATAATTAAGCAGGAATGAATTTCACCCCTGCTCAATTATCATCTTTCGCAATGATTACTTAATGTACTTATCAACGATGGCATCGATGGTGCCGTCTTCGATCAGAGCCTCAATGGCTTCGTCAATTGCTTCACGGAGAGCGGTATTGCCCTTCTTGATGCAAGCGGCGTAGTCTTCATCTGCATAAGAGGTTTCCAGGATCTTGAGACCTGCATTGTTCTTCACGAAGGCCTTTGCGGGCTCGTTATCGATGATCACGCAATCAACGTCTCCCTTGAGAAGAGCATTTACCGCTTCGTTACCGTTGGGGTAAGAGGTTACTCTGTCTTCGCCGAAATCTTCGGTGCAGTAGATGTCACCGGTGGTACCCAGCTGAACGCCTACCTTGTAGGTTGCGCCGTCAGCACCGAGATCATCCGCAGTCTTGATGGCGGAATTTTCAGGAACGATGATGGACTGAACGCCGCTGGCGTAGCTGATGGAGAAATCAACATCCTTCAAGCGGTCCTCGTTAACGGTCATACCTGCCAGACCAAAGTCAGCAGAGCCTTCGTTCACAGCGGTGATGATGGAGTCAAAAGCCATATCGGAAATTTCCAGTTCAAGACCGAGCTTTTCAGCGATCTTGGCGGCGATCTCAGCATCAATACCGATGATCTTTTCGCCCTCGTAGAACTCATAGGGCTGGAAATAAGCGTTGGTAGCCATAATCAGCTTGCCTTCCTTTACGGTAACAAGCTTTGCTTCTTCCTTCTCCTCGGTAGCGGGAGCGGTTTCGGTGGTTTTCTCTTCTTCGGCGCAGGAGGCAAAAGCAAATACACAGCCAAATACCATCAGTGCGGCGAGAAGAAGTGCAGTAATTTTCTTCATTTCAGTAGATCTCCTTTGTTCAATATTGGAAAATTGCTTACCCTTATGATACACCCGTTTTCTTGATTCGTCAAGTAATATTTGAATATTTTTTCATTTTGGTGCATTTTAGATCATATCAAAAAAGCATTGCAATAAAATTTGTGCTATATGCACATAAAATTAAAGTTCTCATCCCGTTCCGACTGATTTTCACCCGCCGCCAAATTCCTTCCCCTTCCCCGCTTCTATTTTATTCTCGGAAAATTATTCTCAAAATTATGTATATTATTCGCGTTTTGCTGATAATATACATTTGTTCTAATTTTGGATCGGTTTTCATATTCATATAAAAAAAGGAGGATCGATATGAAAACCATATTCACATATGTTACAGCGTTTACCCTCGCCGCCGTTTTACTGTTCACGGGAGCCTCCGGCGCAAATTTACAGGGCTCGGCTCCCACGGCATCGACCCCCGTGGAGCTCACTCTTCCCTGCCAAAGCGCCATTCTCATAGAGCAGACCACGGGACAGGTGCTTTATGACAAGAATCCGGACGAAAGGCTTCCCATTGCCAGTGTCACCAAAATCATGACATTGCTTTTGGTCATGGAGGCCTTGGAAAACGGCACGGTGACGCGGGATCAAAAGGTACCCATCAGCGAAACGGCCGCAAGTATGGGCGGGAGTCAAGCCTATATGGAGGTAGGAGAGGTCATCACCCTGCACGAGGTATTGAAGGCCGTCTTTGTATCCAGCGCCAATGACGGTGCCGTGGCCCTTGCGGAGCTGATCTCAGGCAGTGTTGACGGCTTTGTGGCAAGAATGAACGAGCGAGCCTCGGAGCTTGGAATGCACGACACCATTTTCTATAACCCTACGGGCCTGGATGACAGCGAGATCAATCTTTCCACCGCACGGGACGTTGCCACTATGTCGGCGGCGCTCCTAAAGCACGAGGGGATCTACGAATATACCAAGATATGGACCGACAGTATTCGCGGCGGTGCCTTCGGCCTTTCCAACACAAACAAGCTGATCCGCTTTTACCCCGGTGCTACGGGCCTGAAAACAGGCTCCACCTCCAAAGCCAAATACTGTGTTTCCGCCTCTGCCGAGCGGTCGGGATTGAAGCTTTGCGCCGTAGTGCTGGCAGGCGAGAGCAGCGCAGACCGATTCCAATGCGCCAAAACTTTGCTGGATCACGGCTTTGCCCAATGGGCTTATCTGGATCCCAATGACGGCAGCCTTGCCCCTATCCCCGTTTGGGGCGGAAATAAGCCTTCGGTGGAGATAGATTGCGACAAGGGCGGTTTCCTCCTCCCTAAAGCCGATTCCGTTGGCGTGGTACCCGAAATCAATGTGGCAAGCGAGCTCCAAGCCCCTGTGGAAAAGGGTCAGATCGTTGGCTCCATCCTCTATAAAAAGGAAGGAAAGGTGGTATACGAAAAGAATTTGTATGCCGCAGAGGAGATTCCCGCTCTTCGCTTTTATGATATTTTCTGCGCCCTGCTCCGCCGCTGCTTCTTCGGAGCGGCGCAGTAAGGATAGAAAAAAGCCTTCGTGGTTCACCACGAAGGCTTTTTACTTTTAGTTTGCTTTTGCGGGGAGGTAACGGTTTCCTTCTGCGGAAACGATTACATTCCAAATGTTCTCAAGCATCTGATGATACTGATCCACAACGAACTTGGTGTTGGGATCAAAGGTGGGATAATCTTCCAGACGGAGAGGCGTATTGCTGTTTCTACGGCTGGCAAGCTTCACTGCATACCAACGGAAGACCTCTGCTCTGCGAGCGTCGTGGTAAATGGAATATTCACCTGCGCCGTAGAAGGGAGAACCGGTGGTGGAGGTGTTTGCGGCGGGGAGATAAATGGCATTGCCAAGGGCATCCAGAAGAGCCTTGCCGGACTTATCCTTTGCGGCAGCCAGCTGCATTTCGTCCATATTGTAACGGTTGGTGGCGGCATCGTAGCCGTTGGTTACGTTGTACTCATCCAGAATATCCTGAATCTGCCAGCAAGCCAGATAATACAAGCTCTTGTATTCGTGCTCACCGTAAACCACGGTACCGTCTGCATATCTTACATAGGGACGGATGGTATAGAAGGTGTTAAAATCGTCAAAGTCGTTGTAAAGGCCTTCGCCATTGGGACCGCCGAATACAACACTGTAAACAGTCTTTTCACCGTTCTCGGTGTTCACGGTATCATAGGGATCATCAAGATCGGCAACGGGGAGCGTGTAAACGGTGTAGATACCGCTGAGCTTTCCGCCGTATTCATCCTGTGCCATATAGGAATCGGAGGTAACCAAATACTGACCGCTGGTGGCGCTCATATAGGTACCTGCTTCATCGGCGAGAGTGGTCATATTGACCCACTTGCCGTCTACCACACCGTAGAGAACGGGGTTATCCTCTGCATAGTACTTGACGGAAGAGATGCCAAGGCGAAGCTGCTGACGGCGGACGACCTCAGTGGGTGCCACGATCACGCCGGCTTCGGCAACCTCCATTTCAGTCGGGCCAATGGAGAATTTGATTCGCATCATCTGCTCCTCGGCGCCGTCTGCTCGGATCTGTGCTCCTTCATAGGAAGGAACGGCGTAATCCTTGGCAGGCTCCTGACCCGAGGGGAAGAATACGGGAGGATAGTGGGAAATGGCATAAGCCGTACCGTTGTCAATGGTCAGATAGTCGGTCACGCTCTTTTCACGGGTGAAGCTGCTGGAAGCGGAGGTGAACCAACGGAAATTATAGGTGCCGTAATCGGAGCCCTCGGTCAAGCCGGTAGCATCGGGATAACGGAGCACGGAGAAATCAGTAGGATAGTTTCTGCCACGGGACAGGTTTGCGGCAACTCTGGGAAGGGTCAGGCTGAGACGGAAGGCACCGCCGCCTGCCTTGTTCTCCAATTCGATCTCCTGACGGATGGTGAACATTTCGGGAACGGCATTTCCGCCGACCTCGGCATTGTACTTACCGTTGATCACCTTCCAGGGGAGGCGATACTCGTAAACAGTGGTGCCGTAGGTACCGGAGGTCATTACATCGGCAGAACCGCTGTCCTCAAAATCACCGAGCATGGAATCTTCCTCGTTGGTATCCTTTACGGGAGGAACGTACTTGGAGCGGGTAATGTTGTAATCGCTTCCTACCACCTGAACCTCGTCATAAGTGGCATCGGGATTGCCGAATTTAGCCAAAATGTACTTGGTGGATTTAATGGTGGAAACGTAGTTGGAATAAGTACGGATGGTGGAGCCGATTGCGGAGGACAATTCTCCGGTAGCGGCATCTTTTCTGTAATAGTTGTGATAATCGTAGCCATTGGCAAAGAAGCTGATGGCGTTGGTCATATTGGTGCCGAAATAGTTGGTCAGGTTGTAGTATGCGTTCTTGTGGGTCTCTTCCACAACCTCGATGGCATAGTAAAGGTAATTGGAGTCATAGCGAGCGTAAACATTCACCTTTTCGGGAAGCATAACACGGTGAGACTTCAAGGTGTTGACGGGAACAACGGCACCTCCGGTACCCTCTGCCGTGGTATAAAGCTGATTGACCACGATCTTGGAGCCGGTATAATAGGTGTCCTTCTTCCAAGCGGGCGCTTCATCTGCCTTGGGAACCGGCTTGTAGGCAGAGCTTACCTTGGTGTAGTAGTTCACATAAGAGGTTGCCCAATCGGCGGGCTCTGCCTCCAGAACCACGGGATCACGCAGAATAAAGTTGCCTGCAGAGTTCTTGATCTCGTATTTCTTTGCAGTAAAGTCAGCCTTCACTACCTTATAGGTTCTGGCAAACTTATGGGTAACGGGATCACAGTAGTAGTATGCGGTGGAGGAAGAACCGTAGGAGGTTGCGGGATAATAATAATTCCACAGGTAGCAATAGGGGTTATCAACCTCAAATTCAGTGATGGAATTCCAAATTTCAGGGGCGGAATCGTTCGTAGGATATACGTAAAATTCGCCATCATCCTTCAATTTGTATTCACCCTTGGCCTTATCCTGAGCGGCCTTTTCCGCCGTGCTGATATAGCGGAAGCCATAGCTGGTGATAGGATCGCCGTATCCGTCAGCGGGGGTGATGTAACCATCCGCTCTGGGGGCAGCGCTCCCTCGATTTACCTGATAGAAATAGTTATGCTCCTGACCAAAATCCTTCCAAGCGTTTGCAGAAGGAAAATAAGGTACTGCAGAGGCAAAAACAGACAGCACGGAGGCCATCATTACCACTGCGAGCAAAAAGGCTGCGATTCTCTTTCTCATAATTACCAATACCTTTCTCAATTCAAATTTGTATTTTGAACCGATTTTATATATGTACAATCTATTTTATCATAGCCTTAGAGAAAAATCAAGTTGTTTTCTGTACATTTTCCGCATCTTTTCTTGTGTATTTTTCATAAAAATGATCATTTGTCAACCGTTCTCCCTCCCTCCTGCAAAAAAAACGTCTCTTTATTAAAACAAATCCCTGTTTGTAAAGTACAAATTCCCTCCACAAGAGGCTCTCCCTGTGGGCGAGGCTTTATGACGGAAAACCTTTTCTTTGTGCGCAGAACCGAAGGCAGATCAAGCCACGGTTTGCGGGAGGACGGGGGGAGCAATGGGAGCGCGCCGGGGGCGGAAACCGAGAAAAAGACTCGGGGAGTCTTTTTCGATGCGTTTTCGACCGCCGATACCCGATTTTATCGAGCCGAATGGCGATGATAAAATCCCGGTATCAAGGAGTGTGTCACCGAATGG
>JAZQMO010000040.1:0-35987 GCA_045543495.1 Eubacteriales bacterium
AGACAAAAAACTCCTGATATGGTAAGATAGAGTTGTGACCTGCCAGTTACAACAAAAACCATATCAGGAGGACATTAAAATGCAAGAGCAAAATAATGCCACACATAGTTTAGCACATACGAAATGGAATTGCAAATATCACATAGTGTTTGCACCGAAATATCGGAGAAAAGTCTTTTTTGGAGAGAAGCGAGCAGAGATAAGGGAGATACTACGGACATTGTGTGAGTGGAAAGGAGTAGAAATTATAGAGGGAGAAGTATGCCCAGACCATATCCATTTGTTGTTAAGTATACCACCGAAGATGAGTATATCCGGATTTATGGGATATTTGAAAGGGAAAAGTAGCTTGATGATATTCCAGAAATACGGAAATATGAAATTTGCCTATCGGAATCGAGAATTTTGGAGCAAGGGGTACTATGTAGATACGACAGGTAAAAATACGGCGGCAATAAAACAATACATAGAGAATCAGTTAAAAAAGGACAAAGAAGCAGACCAGTTGAGCATATTTGACCCGAGAGACCCGTTTACGGGTAGCAAGTAACAAATGCATGGCTGGCAGGCCACACTATGCGCATTTATGTGCAGCCAGTTTCCTTTAGGGCTATGCCCGAAAATGAAATACCACCCGCTATGCGGGTGCATTTTTATTATCTTTTCACATTTTGATTGAAAAGGCTTTTATAACGCTCTCCAAAGCTCTTCGGCGCTTTGGTATCGGTCCTCGGGATTGACTGCGGTGCATTTGCGAATGATTTTTCCTGCCTTTCCCGTTGCCATTTTACTGCTGGGATGCAATCCCGTCAGCAAAACGTTGAGCAGAATTCCCATGGCGTATATATCGGTTCTGGAATCGCTTTGTTTGATACCCATTTGCTCGGGAGCCGCATATCCGACGGTACCCAAGATCTGGGTATCTTTTTTTGTCTCTCGCTTTCTTCGGGAAGCATTGAAATCAATGAGAACGCAGGAGAAATCATTTCTCATTATAATATTTTCAGGCTTGATATCACGGTGCACGAAATCATTTTTGTGCAGAAGGATCAAGGCACAGCAAAGATCGCGCATAACCTTTCTGGCCTGTCTGTAATCCAAAAGAGAATCTGCCAAGCAGTCAGCAAGGCATTTCCCTTCAATGAATTCTTCCAAAACGATTTGTCCGTCTTCACAACAAACAGAGTCCATAATTTCCGGTAAGTATTTGCTCTGAATGGCGCACATTAACTCATAAATACTGTAAAATTGCGGAAAGCTGTGGAGCACCATCGGCTTACCGCTTTCTTTGTGCCGTAGCTTTATTGCGCTGGAATCGCCTTTATCCGCCAGTACCGATTCTATCTCATAGACCGATAAGATCTCGTCTATTATCTCATTTCGTTTCACGTTTCTTTCAACCTTTGTATTCGTTGTGAAGCCACACTGCGTTACGGACCTTGTTGTTCCCCTCGGAAAAACGGATATCATATTGATTGCTTCCTTCGTAGTGCACATAAAGAAATACTATATCGTCACCGAAGGCGTTTTTTTCAACCGTTTCAAGACTTTTGGGAAAGTAAAAATTGACGAGCTTTTGGCAGTAATAAAAGGCTCTTTCTCCGATGACGGTCACGCCTCTTTCCAAGATCAAGGTTTCCAGATTTACGCAGTAGGCAAAGGCACTCGTCGGGATAACGGTAATACAGGAAGGAATTGTCAGGGTTTTTAAGGATTGGCAGTCGTTGAAGGCGGCATTTCCCAAGGTCTGAAGGCTTGTCGGAAGATTTAGTTCCGCTAATTCATGACAACCGCAAAAGGCGCTCTCCCCAATGGACTTCAGCGTATCGGGAAATTCCAATTCCCTGATTCTTTTGCATCCCCGAAAGGCAAATTCTTGGATGGCGGTAAGATTTTTTCCAAGCCTTACGGTTTTGAGAATGTAACTGTTATCAAAGGCGTGCTTCCCGATGGTTTGAACACTGTCGGAAATATTGGCTTCCGTTAAGTGAGTGGTGTTGAGCGTGAAGGCGTAGTCGCCGATGGAGGTGACACCGTCGCAAACAGTTACCTTTGTGACCGAATATCCCCAAGCATTATTTTCAAACGCTATATTCCAAGGGGCACGATCAGAATCGGTATAATTTGCCATTTCGCCGCTTCCGTAAACGATCAGGTGAGTGTCACGAAGCTCCCAACTGCAGCTTCCGCTCGTTCCGCTTGCGATCACAGCCTCGCTCTTGTCAACCTGATCATAAGGGAATAAGGTTACCGATTCTTGATGAGACCCCGCGCCTTGTGGCGTCGTGGTATTGGCATCGTTTGTGTTCCCTAAAGTGAGATTGCCGGCAGGATCGCCCTGAGAGGGTGTTTCCTCCGTCGGATTCTCTTCCGAGGGAGGGGGAGCGCTGTTTTGGCTTGGTACAACAACGGGTGAATTCATATCCTTCGGAGAGGTGGAGGGGGGATCATCCTCTTCTTCGGGCGATTGATTTGTTTCCGCTTGAAGCGGCTCACTTGTAGCGGAGGGAAGAGAGGCTGTCTCATTTTCCAATGGGAAATCGGGTTTGTTTTTTTTGGGGAGTTTTGAAAAGGATCGGAGAAAACGGAAGAAGCATAAGGCATAACAAAACCGAACAGATGCCGGAGATCAGCCGTCTGTCATATCGTTTTAAGGAAATATTCACTTTTTTCTTTGTGATCAGGGACTTACCGCAGTAGAGACAAAAACGAGCTTCCTTTCGTATGCTCGTCCCACAGAACGGACATTGCTTCATCATCCTAAATCCTTTTCCTATTGTTAAAACCAATCTAATATATCGGTATTATACCATAACCGTTCCATTTTTTCAACCGTTGTCATAATCATCGGCATAAGGGAGATGTTTTCTGTAATTTTTATGGATTATAGCGAATGTCGGAGGGGAAGAATTTTTATCAAATTTCAGGTTTCCTCTTTACAAATCCTTCCTTTTTCGGTAAAATATTAAGAAGCTTATATGCTAATATGGAGGAGATATGGAACCAAAGTATAAGAGAGTGCTTTTAAAGCTTTCCGGCGAAGCCCTTGCACAGGGCAGTGATGGCTGTGCCATCTATAATTTTGACCTGTTAAATGAGATCTGCGGCAAGATCAGAGACTGTGTGAATCTTGGGGTTCAGGTGGCTTTGGTCGTGGGTGCAGGCAATATTTGGAGAGGAAAGCAGGGGACTGATTTTCAGCGTGTGAGAGCTGACCATATGGGTATGCTTGCCACCGCGATCAATGCTCTTGCCCTTCAGGATACTCTGGAGCATCTTGGGATCGATGCCCGTGTTATGAGTGCCATCGAGATGGAGACCTTTACCGAGACCTATATTCGTGATAAGGCCGTTTCCCATCTGAATCACGGCAAGGTTGTGATCTTCGCCTGCGGCATCGGAAGCCCCTATTTTTCAACCGATACGGCGGCAGTACTTCGTGCCAAGGAGATCGATGCTGACATCGTCCTTCTCGCAAAGAATATCGATGCGGTATATACCGCCGATCCCAGAAAGGATCCTTCCGCCAAGCGTTTGGATGATATCCGTTATATCGATGTATTGAAAAACAATCTTGCGGTAATGGATACCACCGCAACCAGCTTTTCTATGGAAAACTCTCTTCCCGTGCTTGTGTTTGGTTTGAGTGATCCTCAAAACATTATTCGTGCCGTTATGGGCGAAAAGCTCGGCACCATTGTCAAAGCGTAAATTTATTGTCTGAAAGGAATTGTTATTATGAAATTGGAAATCCGTGATTTTGAAGAAAAAATGAAGAAATGCCTTGCCGCTACCGAGAGAGAATTCTCCTCCGTCAGAGCAGGCAGAGCCAATGCAACCATTCTGGATCGCATTACTGTAGATTACTACGGTACCCCCACCCCCATCAATCAGCTGGCACAGATCGCTACTCCCGACGCCAGAAGCCTTCTCATTACTCCCTGGGATACTTCTTGCACCAAGGAGATCGAAAAAGCCATTCTTGCATCCGATCTGGGGCTGACCCCTCAAAATGACGGCAAGAACATCCGCCTGAACTTCCCTCAGCCCACCGAGGAGAGAAGAAAGGAATTGACCAAGCAGGTTTCCCGTCTTGCAGAGGAGGGCAAGGTTGCCGTCCGTAATGTGAGAAGAGATGCTATGGATAAGATCAAGGCCATGAAGAAGAACAACGAAATGACCGAGGATGAGCAGAAGATCAGCGAGAAGGAGGTTCAGGAGCTTGCCGATAAGTACGTCAAGAGTCTGGACGCTATGGCAGCTGAAAAATCCAAGGAGATCATGAGCGTCTAATGGCACTCTTCGGTCACAAGAATGAGAAGGAAACTCCCTTGCTCGCAAAGCCCCGCCATATCGGTATCATTATGGACGGCAACGGGCGTTGGGCCAAAAAGAGAGGACTTCCTCGCCTTGCGGGTCACCGTGAAGGGGCGGAGAATTTCAAGCGCATTGCCGAATATTTGGTAGATCTGGATATTCCCGTTGCCACCTTTTACGCCTTTTCCACCGAAAATTGGAAAAGACCCAAGGAAGAGGTGGATAACATTATGTCTCTTCTGGTGGATTATTTGGAGGAGTGGCTCACCATGCGAAAGGATAAGAATATGCACTTTCGCTTTATCGGGGACCGCTCCGCTTTCAGCCAAAAGGTGCGTGACCTGATGGATAAGGTAGAGATGGAATCAGCCAAATACCCCAATCAGTTAAACCTTGCTCTCAATTACGGCTCTCGGGATGAATTGGCCCGTGCCTTCACCCTCCTTGCCAAGGAAGGGAAGGAGACCATCACCCCCGAGGACATTTCTTCCCATCTATACACCTGCGATCAACCCGATGTGGATCTGATCATTCGAACGGGAGGGGAAATGAGACTTTCCAATTTTCTCCTGTTTCAATCAGCGTATGCCGAGTTTTATTTTACGGACCGTCTTTGGCCGGATATTTCAAATGCCGATATTGACGATGCCATTTCCTATTTTGCCAACCGTGAAAGACGATTCGGCGGCGTGATCGAAAGGAAATAATCTATGACTCGAATCATCACCGGAGCAGTGGGAATCCTAATTTTGATTCCCGCTTGCTTTTTATCACATACTTTTTTCTGGCCGCTGATTTTGTCGTTTTTTGCGGTGATCGCCGTTTTGGAGATTGCCTCCTGTGTCGGAATGCGAGAGGAAAAGAGATTTGTTTGGCCTGCCGCTCTGTTTGGCCTGTTGCCTATGGCAACTTGGCTATTAACAGAGCTTTTCCCCGTTATGGATGTCTTTCGTGCCATCTTTCTGTTTTCCGCTCTGTTTTTCCTTTCGGAGCAGATCATCGGCATTTTTTATGACAATAAGCTTTCCACCGCAAAGCTTTACAGCTTCATTGCCCTTGTTTTATATGCCGTTGTTGCCTTTACGGCAATTTTCGTCATCCGATTTATTGACGATTTGGCAGAGGAGGGAAAGTATGTCTATCTTCTGGTGCTCTTTGGCGGCTGGATGAGCGATACCTTCGCGTATTTTACGGGTATGGCCATCGGTAAGCACAAGCTTTGTCCCGCCATTTCCCCTAAAAAGACCGTGGAAGGTTCTATTGGCGGTGTGGTGGCGAATATGATTACTTTTGCAGGGTACGGCTTTGTTTTGGATCATTTCTTCAACATCCCCGCAAACCTTGCTTTCTTTGCCATTTTGGGCGCACTGTTTTCTGCCGTGGGGCAGTTCGGTGACCTTTTCGCCTCTGCCATCAAGCGCCACTACGGCGTGAAGGACTATGGAAAGCTCTTTCCCGGCCACGGCGGTGTGATGGATCGCTTTGACTCCACCCTTGCCATTGCCATTGTGATGCTGATGGTCTACGCCGCCTTCGGAGCAGGCTTTTTAATGCGCTGATATGGAAAAGAAGGTTTGTATTTTAGGCTCTACGGGTTCTGTTGGAACTCAGGCCATTGAAGTTGTAAGAGAGCGAGGCTTTCGTCTCACGGGAATTTGTGCGGATCGTAACATTAAGCTTCTTGAGGATCAGATCCGAGAGTTTCACCCCCTGTACTGCGCCGTGCGGGACGAAGAGGCAGCCAAGGAATTGAAAATTGCCGTTGCCGATACGGATACCACCGTTTTGTCGGGAGAAGATGGAATTTTGGAGCTTTGCAGAGCTTGCCCTGCCGACATTACGGAAAACTCCATTCTCGGCTCCAACGGGATCCTTCCCACGCTGGAGCTGTTGCGCCAAGGAAAGCATATCGCTATGGCAAATAAGGAGCCCATTGTTGCGGCGGGTGAGATCATTTTACGGGAAGCAGAAAAAACAGGTGCTAAAATTTTGCCTGTGGATAGTGAGCATTCCGCTATTTTTCAGTGTCTTTCCGGTGAGTTTAATGCCCACCGCTTTATTCAAAAGCTGGTTCTGACCGCCTCGGGCGGCCCGTTCTTTGGGAAGGACCGTGCCTTTTTGGAGACGGTTACTCCCCGGATGGCTCTTGCCCATCCCGTTTGGAATATGGGAAAGAAGATCTCCATTGATTCGGCGACCCTGTTAAATAAAGGCCTTGAATTGATCGAGGCGGTCCGTCTCTTCGGTACCCCTGCCAATCAAGTGGAAATTACGGTGCACCGTCAGTCCATCGTCCATTCCATGGTCACCTTTGTGGATGGCTCCACCATTGCTCAAATGGGGCACCCCGATATGCGCCACTGCATTCAATTTGCCTTGACCTATCCCGATCGCACCGAGGGCCTTTGCCAAAGCCTTGATTTTACCAAGGAAATGCACCTGACCTTTTGCGGTGCCGATGAGGATACCTTCACCCTCCTTCGTACGGCACGAAAGGCGGCTGCTCTCGGCAAGACCTATACCACTGTTCTCAATGCCGCCAACGAATCGGCAGTTTCTCTCTTTCTCGATGAAACGATTTCCTTTTTGGATATTTTTCGCATTGTGGAGGAGGAGGTTGCGCTTCACACACCCTTGCTAGACTCCTCGGTGGAGAGCATTTTATCTCTTGACCGAGAAGTAAAACAGCGTGTTTTGGAAAAGTGGTCGCATTAAATCGTCATTCCAAGCAAAAATAAGACTATCTTAGAACCAAAGTCAGAAAGGATAGTTTCGTATGCAAACCATTATCGGAATCATTGTTGCCATTTTTGTATTTGGCATTATGATTTTTCTTCACGAATTGGGACATTACCTTGCGGCAAGAGCCTGTCAGGTAAAGGTTCTTGAATTTGCCGTTGGTATGGGACCGAAGCTGTTTTCCTATACCTCGAAAAAAAGCGGCATCATCTATTCCGTCCGTTTGCTTCCCATCGGCGGCTTTACCGCCATGCAAGGGGAGGACGGGGAGGATGAGGATCCCCATGCACTGGTGAACCGTCCCCGCTGGCAAAAGCTGATCGTTTTGTTTGCCGGCTCCCTTATGAATATTCTTTCCGGCGTTATCGCCATGTTCATCTATCTTTCCATGACCGGCCTTGTGGGCTCTACCGTGATCCATTCCTTTGCCGCCGAAAACTGTGTCTCCTCTCAATGGCTGAAGGTGGGGGATGAGATCGTTTCCATTGAGGGCAAGGAGGTCGTGGATTATACCGATATTGCCAACACCATTATTTTGGATGGCGTTCATCCCTTGGATTTTGAGGTGGTGCGTGACGGTAAGCGGATCCTTTTGGAGGATGTGGAATTTGCCACCGCCACACAAGAGGGCGTTGAAATGGGTGTTTTGGATTTTGTGTTCCGTGGCGTAAAGCCCTCCTTTGGAACTCTTTGTAAGCAAACCGTGACCCAGTCCTTCTCTACAGTGAAAATGATCTATAAAACCCTGGTAGATCTGATCACGGGCCGTTTCGGATTAAGCGGAGTTTCGGGGCCCGTAGGTACGGTTTCGGTCATCTCCAAGGCGGCCACAAGCGGCTTTTCCACTCTTTTGTATCTTTTTGTATTTATCAGTCTCAACCTTGGCGTTATGAACCTTTTGCCTCTGCCTGCATTGGACGGTGGAAGAATTCTGTTCACCTTGGTGGAGTGTGTCATTCGCCGCCCCTTAAACCCGAAATTGGAAGGGTATGTGCATCTTGCGGGAATGATCCTTCTTCTCGGCTTTATGGCCGTTATTACCGTATTTGATGTAATGAAGTTAATCTGATCAGGAGGTCTTATGGCATCCAACCGAAAAATCACCAAAGCCATAAAGCTCGGCAATCTGACCCTTGGCGGGGGAATGCCCATTTTGGTGCAGTCTATGACCAATACCCCCACCACCGATTTTGATAAAACCATTCGTCAGATCCTGCAGCTTGAGGCGGCAGGCTGTGATGTGGTGCGCTTTACCGTGCCCGATCACGATGCCGTTCGCAACATTGCAAGATTCAAAGAAAACTCCCATATTCCCTTGGTTGCCGATATTCATTTTGATTACCGCTTGGCCATTGAAGCGGCTGTGGCCGGTGTGGATAAGATCCGCATCAATCCCGGTAACATCGGCGGGGAAGAGAATGTCCGTGCCGTTGCCAAGGCTTGCAGAGAGAGAGGGATCCCCATTCGTGTCGGCGTCAATTCCGGCTCGCTGGAGCGACATTTTTTGGATCAGTACGGCGGCCCTACTCCCGAGGCCCTTTGCGAAAGCGCCTTGGATAAGGTGCGGATGCTGGAAAAGTATGATTTTACCGATATTGTGGTTTCCGTTAAATCCAGCAATGTGGCCAATATGATCGCCACCAACCGCCTTCTGTCTCAGCGCTGTGATTATCCCTTGCATTTGGGGGTTACGGAGGCGGGCACCAGCTACCGTGGCCTTGTGAAATCCTCCGTTGGGATCGGTTCACTATTGTGTGACGGCATCGGGGACACCGTCCGTGTATCCCTGACAGCCCGTGACCTGACTGAGGAGGTCCGTGCCGCAAGAACCATTCTTGCCTCCTGCGGCCTTTCGGAGCATACCATTGATGTGGTTTCCTGCCCCACCTGCGGCAGAACCAAGATCAATCTTGTGGGAATTGCCGATGAATTGGATCGCCGCTTAACGGAGCTGAATCTAAAGCCTCGCAGAAATCTGAAGGTTGCCGTTATGGGCTGTGTGGTCAATGGCCCCGGAGAGGCAAGAGAAGCCGATGTGGGCATTGCAGGTGGCCGAAGTGAAGCCATCCTGTTCCGCAAGGGCGAGGTGGTTCGCAAAATTGAAGAAGAACATATCATTGATGTTTTGATCGACGAGATTAAAAAGGTAGCAGAGGATTAAAGTATGAAGGACCCGAATAAAAAGCTCTTTACTGAGCTTTTTTTCAAATACACCCCAAGTTCCGATGATCTTGAGGTTTTGGAGGCGCTTGACGATTATACATACCGTTTGAATAAGGAAACCCGAGAGATCCGAATTGATTTTTATCTTTCTCGATTGGTTCCAAAATTCAGGCTTTATAATCTTGAAAAAGGCTTGTTGGAGGCCTATCAGCTGAAGAGCTGCTTTATTTTCCCAAAATATGATGCCTCCTTTTTTGATGTAAGCTATCAGGATGAGCTGATTTTGGAGCTCTCCCGAAACACCCTTTTGGCCAAGGGCTTTTTTGACGATGCCGTGGCCACTCTGGAGGGGAAGACCCTTACCTTTCAAATGAAGCCCGGGTATTCTCATCTGCCGCAGATCGGGGAGTGTGAGAAGCTTCTGTCCGATATCATTTTTGCGGAATTCGGCCTGCAGCTTGAGGTCAAGCTCGTTTCCGAAGAATTTGATATGGAAGCCTACAACAAAAAGTGCAATTTTACCATGCTCTTTGACGATGTGGTGAAAACCGCGCCGTCCACGGGCTTTGAGAGGGAAGAGAGAAGCGAAGCTTCCAAAATTCAAAACTCACTTTCCGATGACACCGTGTTTGAATTTGATCCCGAGAAAAAGACCGTTCGTGCGGGCTACCATACCTTTGATCTTTCGTGCCCCGAGGTGATCTACGGCCGCAAGATCAATGACGATGATTTTAACACTCTCGTACCCCTTCGGGATCTGACAAGCGAGCCCCGCCCCGTCACCTTCTGCGGCTGTGTCATTATGACCGAGGATAAGGAGATCCGCGGTGGAGACGGTTTCCGTGTCAAGGTTCATATTTCCGACGGCGCCTCCAGCATTACCCTGAAGGCCTCGGGCAACACCGATAAGGTCAAGCCCCTGATGGATGCCAAGCCGGGAACCTGCCTTTTCGTAGTGGGTAACCTGCAGTTTGATACCTTTGAAAATGAATTTATCATCAAGCCCCGCTCTATTTCCGTTATTTCCGAGATCCCCTTGACGGATGATGCTCCCGAAAAGAGAATTGAGCTTCATTTACATACCAAAATGAGCACCATGGATGCCACCATCGAAACGGCAGACATTGTAAAGCTTGCCCATTCCTGGGGTCATAGAGCCGTTGCCATCACAGACCACGGAAACCTTCAGGGCTTCCCCGATGCCATGCTTACGGCAGAAAAACTCGGTATGAAGGTCATCTACGGAATGGAGGGCTATTTTGTGGATGATACCGCCCGTGCCCTTTTTGGAGAGGCACACGGGGAGTTTTCCGAAACCGAGTTTGTTATTTTTGATATTGAGACCACGGGTCTTTCTCCCTTGACCTGCCAGATCACCGAGATCGGCGGCGTTTTGTACCGCAACGGCGAGGTTTTGGATCGCTTTTCCACCTTTGTGGATCCGGGTCAGAGCATTCCGCAAAACATTGTGGAATTGACCGGTATTACCGACGATATGGTAAAGGGTGCCCCCACTCCCGAGGAAGCGGTTCGCTCCTTCCTTGCCTTCTGCGGGGATCGCACTCTCATTGCTCATAACGCCAATTTTGATATGGGCTTTATTAAAAAAGCCTGTGAGGATTACGGAATTCCCTTAAAGAATGCCTATCTTGATACCCTCGCTCTCTCCCGTTTTCTCAATACGGACTTAAAAAAGCATAAGCTGGATACCCTTCAGGAATATTTCGGTCTGCCCGAGTTTAACCACCACAGAGCCTTTGAGGATGCGGAGGTCTTGGGTCAGATCTTTGATTGTATGGTCAAAAAAATGGAGCAGGAGGGTATGACAAGCCTTGATGCTATGATGAATGGTATGGCCGCCTCCTGTGACCCCAAAAAGCTGAAGACCTACCACATCATTCTTCTTGTAAAAAATCAGGTGGGCCTGAAAAATCTCTATCAGCTGGTTTCCCGCTCTTATCTGGATTATTATGCCCGCCGCCCCCGTATTCCCAAGACTCTTTTGCAGGAGCACCGAGAGGGCCTTTTGGTGGGCTCCGCCTGCTCCGAGGGCGAGCTTTACAGTGCCATTGCAGAGGGCAAGGGCTTCGGGGATCTGCTTCGCATCACCGAGTTTTACGATTACCTTGAGGTTCAGCCTCTTGGCAACAACCATTACCTCATTCGGGACGGAAAGTTTCCCGATGAAGGGCCCTTAAAGAAGATCAACCGCACCATTCTGGATCTTGCCAAGAAAAAGAATAAGCTTGTGGTTGCCACGGGTGACGTTCACTTTATGCGCCCGCAGGATGAGATCTACCGTCAGATCCTCCTTTCGGGTATGAAATTTTCCGATGCCACCTCTCACGTGCCCCTCTATATGCGTACCACCAATGAGATGCTTCGGGAGTTTGACTATCTTCCCGAGGAGGTGGCCCGTCAGATCGTTATTGAAAACCCCAATCAGATCTGTGATATGATTGAGGAGGTTCGCCCCATTCCCAAGGGCTCCTATCCGCCTTCCCTGGAAGGAGCGGTGGAGGAGCTGAATAACGCCTGCTATGAAAAGGCCAAGGAAATGTACGGCGATCCCTTGCCGCAGCTTGTGGCCGACCGCTTGGGAAGAGAATTGGGAGCCATTGAAAAGCACGGCTTCTCGGTGCTCTATGTTATTGCCAAGCGTCTTGTGAAAAACAGCGAGGATAAGGGGTATCTTGTGGGCTCCCGTGGTTCCGTTGGCTCCTCCTTCGTTGCTACCATGGCAAGTATATCCGAGGTAAATCCCCTCGTTCCGCACTATCGCTGTCCCAATCCCGAGTGTAAGCATTCGGAATTCATTGAGGATGGCTCCGTTGGCTCGGGCTTTGATCTGGAGCCGAAGCACTGCCCCAAGTGTCAAACCCTGATGATCAGCGACGGGCACGACATTCCCTTTGAAACCTTCCTTGGCTTCTTCGGTGATAAGTCCCCTGATATTGACTTGAACTTCTCGGGTGATGTGCAGGCCGATGCCCATAAGTACACCGAGGTTCTCTTCGGAGAGGGCAATGTGTTCCGAGCAGGAACCATCGGTACCTTGGCCGAAAAGAATGCTTACGGTTATGTGAAAAAGTATTTGGAGGAAAACGGTAAGGTAGTCAATCGTGCCGCCGAAAATCTTTTGGTCAGCGGCTGTACCGGCGTCAAGAAGACCACGGGTCAGCACCCGGGCGGCATCATCGTTATCCCCCGTGACCGTGATGTATATGATTTCACCCCCGTTCAGCACCCTGCAGACGGGCAGGGAACCGAAACCGTTACCACCCACTTTGCCTTCTCCTATTTGCACGATACGGTGCTGAAGCTTGACATTCTCGGCCATGATGTACCCACCAAGTATAAAATGCTGGAAAAGTACACGGGAATCAATGTTCTCACCGTTCCTATGCGGGATGAAAAGGTGATGAGTCTCTTTGATTCCTCCGAGGCATTGGGCTGTGATCTGACCGAGATCGGTGTGGAAACGGGAACCCTTTGTCTGCCTGAATTCGGTACCAAGTTCGTCCGTCAGATGCTCAAGGATACAAAGCCAAAGACCTTTGCGGATCTTCTTCAGATCTCAGGCCTTTCTCACGGTACCAATGTATGGCTCGGCAATGCGCAGGATCTGATCAAGGACGGAACCTGTACCATTTCCGAGGTGATCGGAACCCGTGACAATATTATGACCTACCTGATCTACCATAATATGGATAAGAAAATGAGCTTTGATATTATGGAAAAGGTCAGAAAGGGAAAGGGTCTTACGCCTGAGTGGGAAGAGGAGATGCGCAAGCACGATGTACCCGATTGGTACATATCCTCCTGTAAAAAGATCAAATATATGTTCCCCAAGGCTCACGCCGCCGCCTATGTCATCTCTGCCATCCGCCTTGCTTGGTTCAAGGTGTACCATCCCGTAGAGTTTTACTGCGCTTACTTTTCTGCCGCTCCCGAGGGAATGGATATGACCCTTTTGATGAACGGCAAGGAGGGCTGCAAGGCGGAGCTTGATAAATTGGAGAATACGGGTGCCAAGCTGACCCAAAAGGAAAAGGCCACCTCCGATGCCATGCAGATCGCCTTCGAGATCTTCTCCCGAGGAATTGAGATCTTACCTGTCGATCTCTTCAAATCCGATGCCAAGCTCTTCTTGCCTGAGGACGGCAAGATCCGCCTTCCCTTTATTTCCATTCCCGGCCTCGGGGAAAGTGCCGCAGAGCACATTGCCGAAACCGCGAAGAACGAAAGCATTTTCTCCATTGAGGAATTTAAGGATAAGTGCGGGATCGGCAAAGGAGTGCTGGAGACTCTGCGTGCGAACGGAGTACTATCCAGTCTTCCCGAGTCCAATCAGCTTTCTATGTTTTAATTGATATACCGTTATAAAAAGGTCGCACCCCGTGCGACCTTTTTCTGTGCAAAAGTTCATATTTTGTCAATAATTGACATCATAATTATTCATAGTCGGATAGTATAATAAATTGGTTGTAGTATTTAGCTTGACTGATATGATTTTAGGAGGTCATTATGGAAAAGCAAACAAAGAAGTTTTCATACCATTGGATCATTTTTGCCATTGGCTTTATAATGGTGTTTTTTGCGCTCGGATTCAATTCCAGCATCAAATCCACCTATCTGAAATCCATCACCGGCGAAAAGGGCTGGGACCGTGCCGCTTATGAGGTCGGCTCCTCCATTCGTTACATTTCCACTGCTCTTTTGAATATGGTGTTCGGTACCTTGGTTGCAAAATTCGGTACCAGAAAGCTGATCGGCGCAGGCTTTACCTGTCTTTCTCTGTACTGCCTGATTTCCGCCTGCGGCTCCGAGCTGTATCATTTCTACATTGCCAATATTTTCTTCGGCTGTGGCCTTGCTTGGTCCACCACCACCATCGTGGGTGTCTTGGTAGAAAAATGGTTTACCAATTCCAAGGGCTCTATTATGGGTATCATTCTTGCGGCAAACGGCCTCGGTGGCTTTGCGGCAGAGTGGATCATCACCCCCATTGTGTTTGGTGCCGATAAGGTAAACGGTGTCAATCCCGCAACCGGTATCGTAGATGACCGTTGGCGCTTGGCTTACGTTGTGACCGCTTGCATTATGGTTTGCGTAGGCCTTCTCGCCGTTACCCTTATTCGCAATACGCCCGAGGAAAAGGGAATTGAGCCCTTGGGTAAGAATGCCGTTGCCAAGAAGAAGCGCGGTGCCGATTGGGTCGGCTTTGAAATGAGCGACATCAAAAAGAAAAAGTATTTTTACATTGCCGCCGTTTGCGTTTTCATCACCGGCTTTGTATTGAATTCCTTTAACGGAAACGCTAAGCCTCATATGTCTGACGTTGGCTTTACTCAGAACTACGTGATCATGGTGTTCAGTGCCCACTCCATCGTTTTGACCCTTGCCAAAATCATGGCAGGTGCTTCCTTTGACCGCTTCGGAATTCGCTTTACCTTTGGTTACTGCTCCGTTGCCGCCATCGTTTCCTTGGCAGCCCTTGCTTCTCTCACGCCCGAGAGTGTTATCGCGCCTTGGATCTACAGCATCATTTCCTCCGTGGCACTTCCCTTGGAAACCATTATGATCCCCCTTCTCGTTTCCGAGATCTTCGGTAAGAAGTGCTATTCCAAGATCATGGGTTACTTCTTGGGCTTGAATACCCTCGGCTATGCGCTGGGCGCCATTGTAGTAAATCTTTGCTATGATATTACCGGTACCTACAAGACCATCTTCGAGATCCTCGGCGTGATCCTTGCCATCAATCTCATTGTAATTCAGTTTGTATTCAGAGCGGCAAAGAAGGACCGTATTGCCTACGAAGCAAAGCTTGCTGCACAGGAAGGCTGATTTTAGGATTGCTTCTCCGGCCTGATCAGACCGAGAAACCATTTGGAATCTTCCTTGCTAACGGATCCCGTGATCCGAAGGAGAATATAATACATAGCGATACCGACACCGGCGGCGAAAAACAGCCCCGGTGTCGTCTCTTTTATCAGGACCGCTGCTTTTTTTGCGCACATCATTGCCAAGGTCGATGAAAACAGTGGGCCGAAGAAATTGCGTCTCAGGGAGAACAAAAGACCTGCCGAGCGATTGAGTCTGTGAAAGCTTAGAATAAAGTTGATGATCTCTGCCACATAAATGGTAATAATATAGCCCTCTACTGCGACCCTGGGCACCAGAAGCGCAACCAGCGCTACGCATAAAACCGAATCGATCACATTGATCTTCATGATATCAAGCTGCATATCAAGACCCTTGAGCATTCCGTCTGTTGTCATATCCAAATACATAATGGGAATGAGGGGAGCGATGAGTCGGATAAAACTCTCCGCTCCCGTATTATGATAAACTCCGAGGCTGATTTCCTTGGCAAAGCACAGCATAAAGGACATAATCAGAAAGGAAAAGATCAGAGAGACGTGAAGCACTCGGTTGATGATGTAATTGACCTGAATTTTGTTGTTTTTGATCTTACACTCCGCAATTTCGGGCACCAAAAGACCTGATATCACCCCGAGAATCGAAGAAGGGTACAGAACTACGGGTAGCGCCATTCCCTGCACAATGCCATAGTCTGAAAATGCCTTGTCCACCGAAGCTCCTGATTTGCGGATGCCGTGGGGAATCAAAAGATGCTCCAAGGTATTGAGCCCCGAGCGGATCCAGGAGCCGAAGGCATCGGGCAGGGCGAGCCGAGCCATTTTTCTTAGAAAATGCTTTCCCTTCGCCTTTGGCGCCCTGTCCCGCTTCAGGTCTATACAAAAGAAAAGAAAGGCCAAGGAGAAGGAAAATACCTCGCTGAATGTAATAGCAAGGCAGACCAGATCAATACTGCTGTCACTTTTGGCATACAGATGCCCTGCAAACAAAACGGTCAGTCCGATCTTGGCGACCTGCTCCAAAAGCTGGATTACGGAATAACGGCTCATTCTGCGGGAGGCCGTCATATACCCGTTCAGTGCCGCCGAAAGGGAAATGAAGGGGAGGGAGAGGGATAGGATCCGAAGGGCGGAACCCGCGCTCGGCTCTATGATCCACCCCTTAGCGATGATATCCGAGAAGCTATAAAGGATCAGCATTGCCGCTCCCCCAAGCAGCAAAGCAATCCAGAGCACCCGCTTCATCAGGTACCGTCTCTTCTCGTAATCATCAATGCACAGCCGTGTCCCCGCAAGATTCATTCCCCCGTAGGCCACGGTTTTTGAGAGGGCGTATACGCTCATGATCAATTGGAAAATGCCAATGCCCACCGTCCCCACAAGACCGGTTAAATATACATTGAACCATACGGCGACCGTCTTCATCAAAAAACTGGTCATGGTCAGAGCAACGGTGGTTAAAAACAGTTTTTTTACGCTTTTCATACAAGATTCCTTTTCCCTTTGGCTTATAGTGGAGTATATGAATAAAAGAAATCCTGTATTCTGCCAAAAAGCGGTGGATTTTTTTTACGATCTGTGATACAATAGCGTGAATTGAATCTTTGAGGTATGAGAATGTACGAAAGAGAACAGGAATTTTTAAGAACGACCTTGAAAAAGGCCTATGAGATCTACTGCGAGGAATCTATTACGGTATCGGAAAAGGCGGCCTTTGACATTGTGACCAATGTGGATAAGGCCATCGAGACCTATTTTTCCAGGGAGGTAAAAAAGACCTTCCCCGAGGATATTCTTCATTCCGAGGAATTTCATAAGGAGGTTTCCCTTCGGGATCGCACCTGGATCTTTGATCCCATTGACGGAACCTTTAACTTTGCTGCAGGTTCTCCCTTGTTTGGCTTGCAGGCCGCCTTTTGGGATCAAGGAGAGCTTCAGATCAGTGCAATCTATTTGCCCTGTCTTTCGGAGTTTTATGAGGCAAAGCGTGGGTTTGGAGCAAAATGTAACGGAAAAAGACTTTTTGTCAGCAAAAGAGAGGTGCCTCTGAGCGTTTTTGCCTTCGGCGATATGCCTCACGCAAGACCCGATGACACCCGATTGCAGCAAAGGATTATGCTGACGGCGCAGGAGAAAATTGCGAAAATGAGAATGTTCGGTGCCGCCTGCTTTGATTTTGCTTTTCTTGCCTCAGGCCGAACCGAGGGGGTTCTTTTAATGACCCAAAACAAGTGGGATATTGCCCCGGGGTATCTGCTGGCAAAGGAAGCGGGCGCCTTTGTCCGTGGACTTGAAGGAGAAGAATACAGCTTTCAGAGCCGTGGCATTTTTGCTTGCAATCAGCCCGAGCTTTACTATGAATTGATGGAAGGACTATTAAAATGATACAGGTGAATAATTTAAGCTTTCAGTTTGGCGGTCAGCTTTTGTTTAAGAATGTTGAACTGAAATTTACTCCCGGAAACTGCTACGGCATCATCGGTGCCAACGGTGCGGGAAAATCCACCTTCCTAAAGCTTCTTTGCGGCGAGCTTGAGCCAACGGGCGGAAGCATTACGATCCCTGCGGAAACGAGAATGAGCGTTCTCAAGCAGAACCACTTTGCCTTTGATGAATTCACCGTTTTGGATACGGTCATTATGGGCAATGCTGAGCTTTACCGCATTATGAAGGAAAAGGATGCCATCTACGCCAAGGAAGAATTTACCGATGAAGACGGCATCAAGGCCTCGGAGCTTGAGTATAAGTTTGCGGAGATGAACGGATGGGAAGCCGAATCCGATGCCTCCCGCCTTGTTCAGGGACTTGGCTTTTCCGAGGAGATTTTAGAGCGCACCATGAAGGAATTGAAGGAGAGCGAAAAGGTGAAGATCCTTCTTGCTCAGGCGCTCTTCGGAAATCCCGAGATCATTTTGCTGGATGAGCCCACCAACGGTCTTGATCTTGCCGCAACCGCTTGGCTGGAGGATTTTCTTGCTGACTATTTCGGTACGGTTCTTGTCGTGTCCCACGACCGTCATTTCTTGAATAACGTTTGTACCGGAATTGTGGATATTGACTATTCCGAGATCAAAATGTATGTGGGTAACTACGAGTTTTGGTATGAATCAAGCCAATTGATCCAGCGTATGATCAAGCAGCAGAACCGTAAAAATGAAGAGAAGATTCAGGAATTGCAGTCCTTTATTGCCCGCTTCTCGGCCAATAAGTCCAAGTCAAGACAGGCCACCAGCCGTCGTAAGCTTTTGGAAAAGCTGACCATTGAGGAGCTTCCCGCCTCCAGCCGCCGCTATCCCTTCATTGGATTTGAAATGGAGAGGGAAGCGGGGAAGGATATTCTGACCGTGGATTCTCTTTCCAAAACCGTCAATGGCGTCAAGGTTCTGGATCACATCTCCTTCACCTGCCGCAAGGGGGATAAGATCGCCTTCGTTGGGGATGAGATCGCCATTACCACCCTCTTTTCCATTCTCAATGAGGAAATGGAGCCCGACAGCGGTTCCTTCAAATGGGGTATCAGTACCACAAGAAGCTATTTCCCTCACGATAACACTGCCTTCTTTGAGGGACATACCGAAAGCATTTTGGATTGGATGAGAGCCTATTCCAAGGATCAGACCGAAACCTATCTCCGTGGCTTTTTGGGCAGAATGCTCTTTTCGGGAGACAGTGTATTCAAGCCTGTGAATGTGCTCTCGGGCGGTGAAAAGGTTCGCTGTATGTTCTCCCGTATGATGCTCTTCGGCTCCAATGTTTTGGTGTTGGATCAGCCCACCGACCATTTGGATCTGGAATCCATTACTGCGGTCAATAAAGGCCTCGATCATTTCAAGGGCAATGTTCTTCTTTCCTGTAAGGACTTTGAAATGGTTAATACGGTGGCCAATCGAATCATTGAGATCGAAAACGGCAAGATCACCGATTTTGACGGCTGCTACGACGATTTCGTTGCTCGCAAACATGAAGCTTAAAAATAACAGATCCGATTTCATCGGATCTGTTTTATGTTGTCGATCTCGTTTTCGGAATAGACTCTAATTCCGTTTTCTTTTAGAAGCTTTGCGGTCAGGCCGCTTCCTTCCATCAGGATCCCCTGAAAGGAGCCGTCATAGCGAAAATGGGTTCCGCAGGAAGGGCTTTTCTCCTTCAAAACGGCGATTTTACAGCCGTTTTCTCTTGCTTTTGCCAGTGCGTGATTTGCTCCCTTTAAGTAGGGCGTTGTCAGATCCTCCCCGTCACTTCGTATCACCCGATTTTTTTGGATTTCACAAGGGAGCCGTGGTGTAGACAGTCCTCCGTCCGTCTCGGGACAAACGGGGATCAGATCAAACGCTTCCCCGAGTGCGATCACCTCGGCACAGGGCTTGCTCTTTCCGTCATATCGGCAAGGCCTTCCCAAAAGGCAGGCGCTGATCAGGATCTTCTCTTTCATTGAATTTTTTCTCCGTTTAAGTACGCATCCTTTAGGTTACCATCTTCGTAGACAAGCTTTAAGGAAAAGAAGGGTACGTTTTGATCCAAAAGATCAAAAAAGATCTTGTCCCCCTCCCAAATGGGAAGGTCCCGGATCTTCTCCTTTTCCACCCATTCCAAGCACCCTTCGTTGCATTCTCCGATCTCTCCCGAAAAATCACGGCAGGTGAACAGATGCATCCATTCCGTGGGGTAGGGAGGGCACACAAAAGTTACGATCCCTCGGTATTCAGGGTGATGCAGCACAAGTCCTGACTCCTCCAAAACCTCTCTGCACACACATTCCTCAGGGCTTTCCCCGTCCTCAAACTTGCCGCCAAGGCCGATCCATTTGTCGTGATTGACATCGTTTTTCTTTTTGATGCGGTGCATCATCAGGTATTTTCCGTCCTGTTCGGGATAACAAAGAGAGGTGTTGATCATAGCGTGTTCCGTTTCGTTAAATAGAGATATGAATTGATGTGACAACCGATCAAAAGGATCAGATTGACAAGGTATAGCCAAGTGAGCAGCACAATAATGGTGCTTAATGACCCGTATAGAGTGGTAATATTGCTAAAGTGATCCATATAGAAGGAGAACAGATAGGACATCACGACCCAAGAAAACAGAGCAAAGACTGTGCCGGGCAGAACATCCCGCTTTTTTTGCTTGAATCCCGGCAGAAGCCAATAAATGCCAAGGAGCACAAAAAACAGGTAGCAGGTAATAAAGGTGAGTCTTAAAAATTGAAAGGCTCCTTCCACGGCTCTGATCGCAGGAAGATAGCTCGCAAACCATTCAAACACCCGATTTCCCACCACAATGACCAAAAGCATCCCATAAAAAGAGATCATAATGAGCAAAACGAAAACCAAGGATACGAGAAAGTCATAAGCTCCCTTGCTTTTTTTCGTGATTCCGTAGGAAAGCCTGAATTTTCTTTTCATGGTCTGCACAACCTTCCCCATGGAATACACGGTCAAACCAATGCCGATCAGGATCAGAGAGGCAGTGTTACCCAAACTGATTTCCTGAAGATACCCTTCCAAAATGGTTAGCACCCGCTCCGGAACAAAGTTTGCGAGAAAAGAAAGGCTTTCCCCTGAAACGGAAAGGGTGGAAAATGCCGCACTGATAAAAATGGCCAAGGGGAAAATGCTGAAAAGAAAATAATAGGATAGGGTGGCCGAGCTTTCAAAAGCATGGCTTCTGTAAATATGCCGCAAGAAATCGGAAAAGGAAGATTTCTTTGCGGCATTCTCAGTTTTTATGATGTGCATAGAATCCCTCAAAAAAATGAAATTAAATAAACTTCCTTGATATGTAGGACTTCACATGCAGAAAAAATCTATGAAGAAATAAAAAGCGGCACCAAATTCGGTGACTCAAACGATGTGGGGATCGGATCTCACCGTTTCGTTCCACCTGATCCAAAACAGCGATCACTTGCTCCTTTTTAACCCCTCTTTCCAAGGTAAATTGATTGTCCCCGCAGAGGATGAGGTGATCCTTTCGGACCCCTACAATGCGGTGCAGGACAAACATCCCGTTATCTCTTTTGTAAAATATAACATCGAATTTTCGAAGGGGATGGCTTGCAGGCGAAAGGCGAACCCGATCAATGCCGCCCTTGATGGTTGGGAGCATACTGCTTCCGAAGGCAGTGAAGGTGAAGGAGTCTCCCCGAGCGATGCTCTCTTGGATCAGAGGATAAAGCTCCTGAAACGATACTTTTTCAGCCATCGATCAAATTGGACTCACGAAGCGTTTGAAGGAAGAGGGTGAGATCCTTCTCGGCCTTCTCTTGTTCTACCTCGTATTCCTCCAAAAAGGCAGAAAGAAGCTCCTCAAAGCTCTTTTCCTCCTCCAGATTTTTCCAGATCCAAGCCCCCGTTTCGTTGAGGGTGATCATTCCGTCAAAATCCAGATTGCCCACGGGAACCACAACGCTGTTTCCTGCAACCTCTCGCAGCAAATATCCGTCCTTGATTTTCATTATTTGTCTCCTTTTGACATCGCCCGGTAGGAAACCCAAGCCGCTTCGGGATCCATATTACAGGCCATTTTATAGATGGGAACCTCTCGCACGATTCGGTCGATCAGATCCATCAATTCTACTACCTTTTCCTTCCCCTTGGGGCGAACGGTCTGCTCCAGAATGGCACGAATGGAAAAGAGAGGATCGGCTTTTTCAATGGTATTTTCGCTTCCTCTTGACAGAAAGGTAATACCGCAAAGCTTCACCTTACGATTGCAATTCAGATCGGTTTTGCCGCTCCAAGGGGTGCCGTATACATAAATGCCGTCGGGCAATATGCGAATGGCGGGCTTATCGTCATTGAGGATCGCAGACCCCGGATGCTCCTTCAGCCAAAGAGAAGTATGAGTGGATTTTCCCGTTCCGCTGGGGGCAGAGAATAAATAGGCTTTTCCTTCATATTCAACGGCAGAGGAGTGGAGAAGTAAACCGGAATGGGAGATGAGCATTTCATAAAAGGCGGCTCCCGTTGCCATGTATTCAATGAGGCCCCGATCAAAGGTTTGATACTGCTTTTCAAACCAAAGATAAGTCTCCTCCGTGGTGGTAAGATCTGCCAGAGCAGGGAGAGGAGATTCTGTCTCGTATGGAATACTGCGGGATAAAAGAGGCTGGTGTGCGGGCTCCATTTGCACCACAAGCTCTGCAACTTCGTACTGCTTCATCACTTTTTCCAGTTGATCTTGCCGCAAGCCCGTTTGCTTACGATCAGGGCGAACACCAAAGAAAGAGCGATGGAAAGAGTAGAAAAGATCACAATGAGCTGAATGGTCTCGGTATCCTGCTTCACTACGGAATTTTTTTCCTTTTCCAAAAAGGCTTCGGAAAGATCGAGATCATTCTTTGCGGTTTCCAAATTTTTGATTGCAGTTTTAAAATCCTTGGGAATCGCTTCCTCGTTGTTTAATACGGCAATGCCCTCGTGAACTCTTGTGATAAGGCGGTTCGCTTTGATTTCAAGACCTTCCGATGCCACGGGATTCTGATTGTCCTGACACAGATCGGAAAGTGTTTCATACATCTCCTGAGAGACCAGGTTTTCAAAGGCGGTCTTTGCTTCCAGTGCAATATGATCAAAATAATACTGAATGTGAAGCTTGCTCTGCTCCGAATCCAATTCAGAGGGAAGATATACGAAAGGAATCCGATCTGCGGCGAGATTCATATTTTCTACGGCTTCCTTATAGCGTTTCCAGCTTGCACGGGAATATTCCGAGGAGTTGAGAGAGGAAAAATGCTGTTGCTGTTCCTTGACGGGAGTATAATCCAGCGTGTTTTCGCACAGCTTCTCATAAGCGGAAATCAAGCTGCTTTCTGCCGCATCCAGTCTCGTCTGTCGGGGGTTTCCGGCATTAAGACAGGCATTGGCCTCCTTGACCGCATCCAAATACGGCTTCCAATAGGCGCTTTTTCCCATAAGATCCTCACGGACACTTGCACCGCAGTAATCCAAATAAAAGCTCAAGCGATCCTTTGTGGTGCCGCCCTCTGCGGGAATAAGCTCCAGAGCGTTATAAGCATAGTAAAAATCACTGGTAAAGGTGGCAATGTGCTTTACGGTAATGGCTTTGTAATCCTCAAAGGTCATATTTTTGCTTTTTTGAAAAAGAGTCGGAGCCTCAAGCTCGTTTTTTACATTGTCCACTACGCTTTGGATCTTTTTCCAGGATTCGGGAGTGAACCTTTCTTCATTCAAAATCTCAAAATCCTCAAGGAGAAGATTCAGAGAGGAATAATCGAAAATGTCACGCATCATGTGGGAATAAGCTGAGCGGATGCGGGCGTAATAGGTATCAATATCGTTTTGGGTAATGGTGTCCTGCTCAATCAGCTCTCCCACGGCATCCAATTCTGCCTTGTATGCCTCGTAATACTCGGAGTTTTCAAAGAAGGGGGTGTAAAGATACTGGGTCAGATTGTTGTGGATCTTCTTTAAGTCGCTCAGGGTCTCTACGGCAGAGGCGGGAACTGCCATAATCAAAATGCAAAGGATCAGGAACAGAGTAACGATTGTTTTTTTCATTTTCATCATCCTTTTTGGCTTATGGTATCCGATATATTTGCAAATTCTTCCAAATTGAGGGTTTCTCCGCGGCGGTTAGGGTCTATGCCGCAGGTCAATAAGATCTCTTGTATTTCGTCCTTGGAAAGCTTGTCTGCAAATTGTGAGGACAAGGCATTCAGGAGCGTTTTCCTTCTGGCGGAGAAGGCGGCTCGGATCAGGCGGAAAAAGAGTGTTTGATCCTGAACCTGAA
Organism: Eubacteriales bacterium; assembly: GCA_045543495.1. Classification (GTDB taxonomy): domain Bacteria; phylum Bacillota; class Clostridia; order Oscillospirales; family SIG627; genus RGIG5579. Next base: position 23,850 of record JAZQMO010000040.1, read on the forward strand.
CAGGCTTTTCTTTGTGGGGCATGAGGCGAAGCACTGCAGAATCCACCTTGGGGCGAGGAATGAAATTGCCGGGGCCGACGGTAAAAAGCTTTTCGGCTTTGGCATAATACGAAACGGAGGCCGTAATGGCACCGAAATCAGGGCTGCCGGGCTTTGAGATCAAGCGATTGCACGCTTCCTTTTGAATGAGAACCGTAACGGAGGAGAGCGGAAGAGCGCTTTCCAAAAGACGCATGATCACTTCGCTCGTAATGTAATAGGGAAGGTTGGAGCAAACGGCGATCCGGTACTCGGGATAATCCTTTGCAAGGCCTTTGTAATCAAAGAGAAGGGCATCGGTGTTGACAACCGTAACATTCTCTTTTTCCTTTAGGCTCTCTTCCAAAACTCCGATCAGGTGCGGGTCGATCTCGATGGCAAGCACCTTGTCAAACAGCTGAGAAAGCTGATAGGTCAGCGATCCTGCGCCGGGGCCGATCTCTACCGCAAGGGTCTTTTTGCCTTGCTCTAAGGTCTCGAAAGAGGCCTGTGCGATACGCTGAGCAATGGCTTCGCTCATGAGAAAGTTCTGACCCAAATTCTTTTTGAAAAAGAATTTGTGACGCTCCAAAAGCATCGTCATTTCCTTGGAAGAATACAGATTCATATCAATTCCTTTGCATATTTTTCCTCCTGAGGGGCAACATAGGGAAAAAGACAGGAGGATAAAATGAATATTAAGGGAAAACAAACGGAAAACAATGTAAGAAGTGCCATCAGCGGGGAAGCGCAGGCCGCTCTTCTTTACGACATTTTTGCAAGACGAGCCAAAAAGGACGGCTTTGAGGAGATCGCACGGATCTTTCAGGAGATCTCAACCAATGAAAAGGCCCACGCCAAGATCTATCTGGAGCTGCTCTCCTGCATTTCAACCACGGATAAAAACCTTTTATCCAGCGCTGAGACCGAGCTTCATGAGCACAGCATCATGTACCCCGAGTTTGCACAGAAAGCCCGAGAGGAGGGCTTGGAGGAGGTTGCCAAAACCTTTGAAATGGTAGCCGAGATCGAAAAGAACCACGAGGATATTTTTCGAAAGCTTCTGTGTCAGGTAGAAAACAATTCCGTCTTTGACAAGGGAATGGAAGCCCGGTGGATCTGCCAAAACTGCGGATACCGTCATACCTCTTCCAAGGCGCCTGACATTTGCCCTGTCTGCAAGCATCCCAGAGGGTATTTTTCTCTTGTTTGCAGCACTTTATAATCACTCATAATATTATAACATTCTTTTTTATAAAATTCAATAATTTTGCAAAAGAAAACAGGGGCACGCCCCTGTTTTCTTTACAGTATGATACAAATGAGACCTCCGCTGCCTTCGTTGATGACCTTTTGCAGGGTCTCCCCGATTTTGGTTCTGGCTTCCTTTGGCATGTGGTTGAGTTTGGTATTCAGGCTTTCGTTCACCAATTCATACAGGCTTTTCCCAAACAGATTGGATTGCCAGATCTTGGCGGGATCCTCCTTGAATTCCTCCAAAAGATATTTTGCAATATCTTCCGATTGCCGCTCGCTTCCCACAATGGGGGAGATCTCTGCCTGAATATTGGCACGGATCAGGTGAATGGAGGGTGCGCTGGCCTTCAGCTTGACCCCGTATCCGCCCGATTGCTTCACGATCTCGGGCTCCTCCAATTTCATTTCGTCAATGGTTGGTGTAACAATGCCGTAGCCGTTTTCCTCAACCTCCCGAAGAGCGGCTGAAATCTTCTCATAATGGTTTCTCTTCCGGCAGAGCTTTTGGTATTCGGCCATCAATTCTTCCTCGCTTCGGATCTCCTGTCCGCCTGCTTCCGAGAGTATATCCCAAAAGAGATGCTCATTCGTTTTGACCTTCAGGACGATCTCGCCCTTTCCAAGATCGGAGGAAAGAGGGGTGATCGCTTCGAATCTGTCATCTTCAAGAATCCGTTTGATGGCATCCTCCACTTCTCCCGTTTTCCGCAAATGTAAAAATTCCTCTGTCAGCATATCCACCATCTCTCCCTTGATGCTTTTTTCATCAGGGAGTGACAGGATCCAGCCGGGGAGCTTTACCGTAACCGATTTTGTCGGAAATTCCAATACCATTGATTGGAGAATTCTTTGGATACCGTCTTCTTTGAGGTTATATAGGTTTTCACAAAGTACGGGAACCTTGTATTTTTCCGATAGACTTGCGGCAAGGGCTTTGGTCTCCTCCTGCTGGGGATATTGAGAATTCAAAAGCACAACGAAGGGCTTTGCGCTTTTCTTCATTTCCCGTAGGATCTCCTCTTCGGCTTCAACGTAGCTCTCCCGATCAAGATCGCAAATACTGCCGTCCGTTGTTACCACGATCCCTAAGGTAGCGTGCTCGGAAATGACCTTTTGGGTACCGAGCTTGGCTGCCTCACGAAAGGGGAGAGGAGATTCGGACCAAGGTGTGTTGACCATTCTGTCCTGCCCTTCCTCAAAAAGCCCCTGAGCTTCAGGAACCACAAAGCCCACACAGTCAATGAGCTTGACCCGAAATCCGAAATCCTGCTCAAGCTGGATCCGCACCGCTTCATCCGGAACAAACTTGGGCTCCGTTGTCATAACGTTTTTACCCGAGCCGCTTTGGGGCATTTCATCCTTTGCTCTTTCCTTGGCGGCTCCTTCCTCCATTTGAGGCAGTACCATTTCTTCCATAAAGCGTTTGATAAAGGTGGATTTGCCTGTTCTCACAGGCCCGACCACCCCAATGTAAATGTCTCCGTTCGTTCTTGTTGCAATATCCTTATAAATGCTCCCGTATGCTTCCATCGTTCTGCTCCTTTGTAATTGGGTTTGTAGATTGTATGACGGATAAGAAAAAAACATTCTTCCGAAAGCATATTTACTTTTTTCCGTGTTTTTGCTACAATACAGAAAACGGAGGAAATGTATGGAACAGGTCAGAATCAAAGGCTTTTTGCATTATCGCAATGATTTGGGAGACGGCACCAGAAGTGCCGTGGTTTTTTCCTCCTGTCAAGGGGAGTGCCCCGGGCTTTGCGCTTCTTTTGTTCCCTTGAAAAGGCACGATTATTTTTCCGATACTCCCGAAAAAACGGAATATACCGCCGAGGAAATGATTGCGTATTTGAAGGAGGAGAAGGTTCTTTGCTATACCAAAAGCCTCGGCATCTCCTTTTTGGGCAAGGAGCCTATGAATCACCCTGAGTTTTGCCGAAAGGTCGCTCTCGGACTGCGGGATTTGGGAATGAATCTTCAGATCACCACCTGTGCCTCTTATCCCTCTTATTACTTGGATATGATGTTTGGCCTTGTGGATCCCTTTGTGGTCAATTTCTTCACCTTGGCGGGACACCTGTATTCCCCTTACCCCGAGTATGACCACAGTCTTGTGAGGGAAAATCTGCACTATTTGGATCGTCATTCCTTCTCCTATCGGGTTCGTATTCCCGTTATAAACGGTGTCAATACCACGCAAGGCGCCGCCCTTGCCGAGTATCTTTCTAATTTTGAAAATTGCAAAGGGGTTCTTTTGGATTTTGATCATTCAGGACTTGGTGATAAAGCCGTTTTGTCTTACCGCAAAGCCTTTTTGGAGAGAGGGATCATCTTATACTGAAAAAGCACCCGAGATCGTCTCGGGTGCTCTTTTATATCAGCCCAAAGCTGATGTTAATGGCTTCGTTGACCTTTTCCATGGTTTCATCCTTCAGATGGCCCATTTTTTCTTTCAACCGTTTTTTATCGATCGTACGTATCTGCTCCAGCAATATCACCGAGTTTTTGTTCAGGCAATCATCCGATGCAAAAACCTCAATATGTGTCGGCAATTTTGCTTTTGTGGTACGGCTTGTAATGGCCGCCGCAATCACCGTGGGACTGTGCTTGTTGCCCACATCGTTTTGTACGATCACCACAGGACGAACTCCGCCTTGCTCCGAGCCCACCACAGGGCTCAGATCCGCATAATAAATATCGCCTCTTTTTACAGTCAATCATCTCACTCCAAACGCATTTTGTTTCTCGTATTACTATTGTTACCATGCGTTTTTCCTTTTATTCCGTCCTTTGTATTTTATGCGAGCGCAAAGGAAAATGCTTCTTCTTCCAAAGAAAAATTGATTTCGATCCGCTGGGAATCCACCGTTCCCAACAAACGAAGAGGGGTGCTTTTCTCTGACAGATATACCGTTACTGTGTTTTGATTTTCCGTGGTCTCTATTTTTGTAACGGGAATGCCGCCGAGAGAGTCTTGCGTTTTTTTCCAAAGATGCGATTCCTCTGTGAATCGGATCAATTGAAGGATGCTTCCCATCGGCAGATCCACCTCACGGCTTTGCCAAAGGATGCCGCGGTATTCGCTTTCGTATCCTTCTTCGCTGACCCGCTCCGTTAAACCGTAAAGAGGACTTGCAGGGCTTTGGTGTGTAAAAGAAATGTCTTTCTCTCCAATGGATAAGAGTCCTTTTGTTTCCCAAGTGTCGATCTTGAGTCCCACCGCGAGGGGCTCATCTCTCTTCCAAATAATTTGATCTTCGTCGGATTTTTTTCTGCATCCCGCGAAAGGCATAATCACAAGAAGCATCAATATGACAAGAAACAGTCTTTTTTTCATCTGTTTTCCTCCGGTTGACAAATGGGTTTGGGTTTGTTACAATAATTTATTGAAAGTGTATGCTTTTTTGTAAAGAATATGCCGAGAAAGGAGAGGGGAGTATGGCGTATCGAAATGAATTGAAATTCTATATTTCCGCCCCCTCTGCTGCCATTTTGGAGCATCGTCTTTCCAAGGTATTGTTTTTTGATTCTCACACAACCGAAAAAAATGCATACCGAGTAACCAGTCTGTATTTTGATAACCCTCTCTCCGAGGCCCTTTTGGATAAGGTCAACGGGCTGGAGAAAAGAAGCAAATTCAGGATCCGTTTTTATAACGGTAACACCGATTATCTTCGCCTTGAAAAAAAAGAAAAGGTGGGTGCCTTGAGCCAAAAGACCTCGACTTCTCTTTCCGATTTTCAGGTAAAACGCTTGCTCTCTGCCGATGCTTCTTCTTGTTTGAAGGAATCGGAGCCCTTGCGGGAGCTTTCTTATTTGGTGTTGAAGGAACGGTACCGTCCGTGCATTTTCGTGGATTATATGAGAAAGCCCTTTCTGTTTCCCGCAGGAAACGTGAGAGTTACCTTGGATTATCAGCTGAAAGCACAGCGCTATTCAGGCTCTTTTCCCGAGTCCTTTCATCCGCTTGTTCCCGTCCTTTCGGAGGATGAGATCATTTTGGAGATCAAATACGATTCCATTCTACCGCCCTTTATTTCGGCTTTGTTTGAGGATATTCCCAAGGTCAATTGTGCCATTTCTAAATTCGCCAAGTGCAGAGAAATCTTTTTGTAGGAGCTTTTATGAATATTATTTTAGATTTTTTCAAAGATACCTTTCTCAATGAATTTCAGACCACAATGACGGGAGACCGTATTGCCACGGGACTTCTCGTTTCCTTTTTCGTCACCCTTTTCATTCTTTTGGTCTATCGGGTTACCTATCAAGGCGTTGCCATCAATCGCAGCTATCTGTTTTCTCTTGTTCTTCTGTCTATGGTGACCTCCATGGTCATTATGACCGTTACCACAAACCTCACCCTTTCTTTGGGAATGGTGGGCGCTCTCAGCATCGTCCGCTTCCGTACTGCGGTGAAGGACCCTTCCGATACCGTGTTTATGTTTTGGGCCATCAGCGCAGGCATTATGGCAGGTGCGGGGCTTGTGTATATCACCCTCATTACGAACCTTTCTCTGGGCCTTTTGTATCTCGTGTACTATTATCTCACCCGCAAATTCAAAAACGCTCCGTATCTTGTTGTGATTCGCTATGAATTGGAGAAAAAGGATGCGGTGGAGGCAGCTCTTGGAAGCTTGAAAAAGCTGAAGGTGAAATCCAAAACCGTTTCTGCAGGAGTTGCAGAGCTCTGTGTGGAAGCCCGTTTTACCCCCGAAACGCTCTCTCTGGTTGATTCTCTTTCCTTGATTGACGGTGTTATGAATGCAAGTGCCGTCAGCTATGGCGGAGATACGACTCTGTAAAGAAAAAAAGCCGAAATTTTCTTCGGCTTTTTTTACAGCATCAATAGTGCTTCTTTTGCCTCTTTGAGATCCAATCTGTTTTCCATGTAGGCTAAAACAAGCTTTTCTCTCGGGAGACAGGCGTCGTATTTATCAAAGGCGGGGTATTCCGTTTCGGGTACGAGCTTTGGATTTTCAGGAAGGCTCTGTCCCAAATCCTTTAAGGAATTTTTGATTTCCGAAATGGCTTTCTCATCGCTTTTAAAGGTGATAAAGTAACAGCCACCGCTTTGAATGTCATACAGCTTTGTGGATGCTTTGGAATATTTTATGATTCTTTTCAGCGCTTGAAAGCCTCGAGTTCCCAGCCACGGAAAATAAGCGTAGCTGTTTCCTCCGAGGGGTAAAATGTTTCTTTGAATCAGCCCCGTGTTTTGTGCCGAGCGTCTTGCTTCTGCAAGGCGCTTTCTTGCACCCTCAAGTAAGTAGGGGTATTCCTCGGTGCTACACAGAACTTCTTTCATTTTTTGAAGGATTCGGGTGTGAATGATCCCACCCTCACCGGGCCACGAAACCTTCATCTTACCGTCTACCTTTTTACAAAAAACAAGGCGGCGAACCGCATCGATCTCCTCCACCTCCCAGACCCGACCTGCCAGCGCAAAATGCTCTCCCACAGGCGGCGAGGCGGTAATGGTGCCGATCTCCTCGGAGCCCGAACGAACGGTAAAATCGTCGCTGTCCTTAAACACGGCAAAGAATTTGAAGCTTTGGAGTATTTTTTCTCCCCGCAAGCCCACGATCAGCTCCTTTTCCTCTGTGAGCTGCATATAATCGTTTTGGATCAGGTGGATCAAAATCTGCTTGTAATCCTCCTTGGATACCTTGGAAAACGGTGCCAGAGTCAGAACTCTTTCCGCAAGGGCGGCAGCCTTCAGGGAGCCTGCGGCGGCAAGGGTTGACAGGGTTTGATGAAAGAGAAGGCTCAAGGGCAGAGGCTTTTCTCCCGAGGGCTCGATCCATTTTTCCTTGCGGTAAAGCTCTACAATGGCGATCCCCTGCAATAGGCTCCAAGGGATCAGTTGGGGGATCGGAGCATTGGGGAGAGGCTCCTCACTGCGAAAGATCATCAGCATTTCAGGAGGCAGCCCCCTTCGTCCGCTTCGGCCAAGTCTTTGAAGAAAGGCGGAAACAGAGGTTGGCGCCTCTTGGTTTATAATGCGCCGAAGCTTTCCGATGTCAATGCCAAGCTCCAGAGTTGCCGTAGCACAGGCGGTAATGGCTCGCTCCTCCTGTTTCATTACCTCCTCTGCTTCCTCCCGAATGGAGGCAGAAAGGTTCCCGTGGTGAATATAGAATCGGTCAAGTTCTCCCTTTTTCTTGCCAACCGAGCGAAGGGAAGCGCAAATATCCTCTGTTTCCTCTCGTGAATTGGAGAACACCACGCATTTGTCCTTCTTCGTTGCCTCATAAATAAAGTCAGTGGCGGGGTCTACTCCCTTGGTAGCGGAAGGATCGGTGATATAAAAGTGCTCCAGGGCAAGCTTCCATACCGTGTTGTCGGAAGGGATCTGTATGGTTTTGACCGCCCGATCACTTCCGCCCGAAAGCCATTTTTCTGCTTTTTGTTTGTCGCCGATGGTGGCAGAGAGCGCAATGCGACGGGGATCGTATGAAATCAGCCTTGCAATTCTCTGAAGCTGACAAATGATCTGATTGCCTCGGTCAGAGCCCATAAGAGCGTGTACCTCGTCAATGATCACAAATTTTAAGTTGGCAAAGAGGCGAGGGATATCATTGCTCCTGCGACACAGTATACTCTCTAAAGATTCGGGAGTAATTTGAATGAGTCCCTTGGGCTCCTTGAGCCAAGCCTGCTTTTTACTTTGGTTTACATCCCCGTGCCAACGAAAAACGGGCATGCCGCTTTCCTGCAAAAGCTCGCTCATTCTCTCATACTGATCGTTAATGAGAGATTTTAAGGGAGAAATGTAAAGCACCTGAAAATAATCCGGCGATTCCTGCTCCATCATGGAAAGGAGGGGGAACATGGCCGCCTCTGTTTTTCCCGAGGCGGTATCGGAGGAAATCAAAAGATTTGTTTCTGTATTGAAAATCAGATCAGCCGCTTCAATTTGGACGGTACGGAGGGTATTCCACCCTTTGCGGTAAATATAGTCACGAATAAAGGGCGAAAAACGGCGAAATGCCGCCTTTGCTTTTTCATTTAAGGTCTCGTTCATAATTTGATTTCTCCAAAGTCAAAGAAATCATCGTTTTCTGCTTCCTTTTCTTCGGTTGCTTGAAGCGTTACATTCCCTAAAAGCGTTTCAAATTCCGTTTCGGGATTGGTAAACAGGATATCCAAAACATTTAAGAAATCACGGGTCACCTCTCTTGGAGTGATCATTTCATCCGCTCCCATACGGCTCAGGGCAAGCTTTAAAAATGCAAGGATCTCCCGGTCACCGATTTTCGGGCTGTATCCGTAGTAGGAGGAATGAAGCAGGATCAGCCTTTTGCACAAGGCGAAAATTTCATTGTCGCTCAATCTCTCCAAATAGATGAGAGGGGAGAGTAGATTCTGCTTTGCGGTGGAAATGAAATTGCCCGAGATCAAGCGGCTTCTCAGAGCTTCATAACTAAATAGTCCCCGTCTGGTATCCTCCACCAGCTGAGGGGTTGCCCCTAAAATAATCCCAAGACCCTCGGCCTTCCCCTGCATGGTATCGTTAAACATGGCAAGGATCTTTTCGTAATTGTTCTCACGGGATACTCGGTTGGGGATTTTGTAGAGATTGACGCACTCATCCAAAAGCACCAAAAAGCCCTGATATCCGATGAGACGGAAAAAGAGGGCGTAGAGCTTTAAGTAGTCGTACCAGTTGTGATCGTCAATAACAGAATTTAATCCCACAGCGGAATTGCGGGATTGGAGCTTTCCCGAAAATTCACCTCTCAGCCAGCGAAGGGCATCGGTAGAGAGCGCATCGTTCCCCGTGACGTAACCGTTATAATAGGAGTAGAGGGCTTTGGTAAAGTCAAAGCCGTTTACATTCCCTTGCAGAACCTGACAGGTCTTGAAGATCTCCTTTTGAACAAAGCTTCGGATCCGGGGATCATCGGGAGAAAGGCCCTCTTCGGTAATGGCCTTTATTTGAAGGGTGGAGAACCAAGAGGTGAGAATGGCGGGAAGAGCGTTTCCGTCTGACATGGTCTTGCAGGAGAGATTTCTCATCAATTCTCGGAAGGTTGCGAGTCCCTGACCTCCTGTACCGTGGAATCTCCGCTCGGGAGTCAGGTCGGAATCTGCGGTCACAAATCCCTTCTCCTGAGCATTGGCACGGATCAGTCCCATTAAAAAGCTTTTTCCGCTGCCGTATTTTCCCACAATAAAGCGAAATGCTCCCATACCGAGGGAAATGTTATCAAGATCCCGTACCAAGGCACTGATCTCCTTTTCACGGCCAATGGCAATGTATTCCAGACCATGGCGGGGCACAACACCCGCACCCATTGAATTCAATAGGTTTCCAAGGATTCTTTTGGGGATTTTAATGTTTTTGTTCTCTGCCATATCATTCTCCTTTCAAAGGGGGAAAAACGTCTTGTAGGGCTTCTTTGTAGTCGGGGTAGATCTGTCCTGTGGGGTCAAAGATCGCATCGGCCACGCTCTCTTCGGCTTTTCTGTTACAGGAAAGGATCAGCGCATCGAAAAACATTCCCTTTCCTTGAGCAAAAAGGCGGGCTTTTTGGGGGCCTTCGTGAAGTGCGGTGCGGATAAATTCATCCTCCGTCTCCTCAAGAAGGGATGCGAACTCCCAAAACTCCCCGAGATCTGCGGGAGCGACCTTTTCAAGCTCACGGATCTGATGGGCATACGCCTGATCAAATTCCGAATCCTTTTCTTCTCCCCCGATGAGAATACTCTCTTCACCGTTTTTGGTATAGCTTTCCGTAAGAGATGCGGTGATGACCCAGGAATCCTCTTCGATTTGGGAGGCAAGGGAAAGATCCACCTCCAATTCTCTCGGCGGGAGAGAGGGGACATTATCTCCGCCCACAGTCTCTTCCTCTGTCGGCCTTGGAGCCAATGCTTCGTATTCTAACAATAGGCCTTCCAAAAAAGCACGGTGTTCGGCGGAAATATGAATTCGGGAGAGGGTATTTTTCATTTTCAGAATTTTACGAATTCTGTTTTCCAAATAACGGATCAATTCATCACAGCGGTCACGAATGTTTTCATCGTGAAGGAAGGGGATGTGAGATAAATCAATTTCAAGATCAGGAACCTCCTCCTTGGGAAGGAGGGCAAAAAGCTTTCTTTTGGTATTGAGCTTGGAGGGGATCTGAATGTTATACAGAGAACGGTTCAGATCCGCTCGGTTGTAAAGCCCTGCATCGAAGGCCTTTTTGATCACGCTTTCCGAAGCGGCGGCAAAGGTCTTGTTCACACGGTAGGCCTTGGATTTTCGAAAGCTTTGCAGGGTCACGGTGCGCAGAACAAAATTCATTTCTTCGGGGCTGAATTTGTGCTCCTCGGAGAAAAGATAGTCAAATAAAAAGGGAGTGATCAAAAAGGGGCGACTTGTCATATCCTCTCTGGTCAAAATAGGGGAGAGGGCTTCATAATCGGGCTCGATTCTGCGGTAAAAGCAATAGTCGCTTATCACATCGGAAAAGAGCTTATCAGTTAAAGGAAATTGCCGTCTGTAGGTGCTCCAAACCCAAAGAATGGTATTGTAATCCTCTTTTTGCCACAGGGGAATACGGATCATTCTGCAAAGAAACAGCTGCAGGTAGGGGTAGCTTGCTTCTACTGCCTTTTTTTCTTTTATGCAGTTCAAAAAGTAGAAAAAGTATTTTCTTTGAGCATCACTGAGGGAAAGAAGGGAAGGAGAAAAAGCACTGCACGGCTGAAAAAGAGGTGAAAGAGATTCTGAATACAGATCACAATGTAAAATAAGATCGGATTTTGGCATCACCTCATCCGACAGACGGTAAGAGAGAATACACCTTGATTTTTTTGGAATAATTGCTTCTCCGAAACTTGGGCCGTTATCCTCCTCGTCAAGCAGTGAAATGGATATGCCGTTGTTGGAACCGACGGGAAAAGAAGGGGCGGTATGAATTTTTGGTAAAAGCTTATCAATGGACCAGTAATCGTCTCTTTTCATTCCTCTCCTCCTTTTTAATTTTTTGTCTCTTCTATCTTTTTTCTTATTTTTCTTATTTTTCTTATTCTTATCATTATAACATAGACCATACTTCTTTTCAAGCCAAATGAAAAGAAAAGAGAAAATACAGTTTTCATATTTTTTTGAAAAAATCACTTGACAAATGAGTTCGAATGTGTTAGGATAATAGCCGTCGCCGGTGAGTTACGCTGGTGTAGCTCAATTGGCAGAGCAGCTGATTTGTAATCAGCAGGTTGGGGGTTCAAGTCCCTTCACCAGCTCCAAAGCGACGAAAAGTGAATATATGGGGGAATTCCCGAGCGGCCAAAGGGGGCAGACTGTAAATCTGTTGTCACTGACTTCGGTGGTCCGAATCCACCTTCCCCCACCAACAAAAAGAGAACTTTTGTCTACCAAAAGTTCTCTTTTTGTTTATCCAAGCCGCAGGCTTGGCATATCATCACCGCGCGAAGCGTGGTGTATATCATCAAGGGCGCAATGCGCCCTTGTATCTCATCACGCGCCAGCGTGCATTTTCCTGCGGCTTGATGATATACAACACTTCGTGTTGATGATATACCGCAACAAGTTGCGGATGATATACAATGCTTCGCATTGATGGTATACACGCCTGCGGCGTGATGAAATCCGACTTCGTCGGGAGATAAGGACGGCTTTCATTTATGCGAGAGTTCGAATTCATACGCAAAAACGGCAAAAATATCTTTTTTGTAGCCCATAGCCAAACAAAAAGACTTGCTTCGGTGAACTAGTCAATAGTTGGTAGACACAAAAAAAGAAAAAGTTAAGCCGCCAGTTCAATGCGAAATTGGACTGGTGGTTTTCTGTTAAGCTTACGAACAGGCCTGATGTAATTAAAGTAGTGGATCGCTTGATCAACAACG
>JAZQMO010000041.1:0-37143 GCA_045543495.1 Eubacteriales bacterium
CACAAACTGCCGCAGCTTATGCCGCCGCCCTGCGCATACTGCGTGCTGTGTTCCCGATACATTCTTCCGCCGTATTCCAGCCTGTCCGCCAAAGCAACATACTCGTCGTTTGCGGGATCCATTTGTGCTGCACGTTTTGCATGCTCCAGGGCTGTGACTCTGTTGCCTATACCGGCGTTTGCCACTGCACTGAGATAGTACCAATCGGCGTTGCGGTCGGATATGGTGCTGAGAATATGCAAGGCTTCTTTGAAGTGCCGCGCACGGATATAATTATATGCAGCATTAAGCTCGGTATTGTCAAACCGCTGCTGCCAGCTGTTTTGATTTGCACCGCTGTAATATCCGCCGTAGCCATAACCTTCATTTGAAGAAGATGATGTGTTGCCGTTCTTTATGCGGTCGTACGCCTCGTTGATCTCCTTCATTTTCTCCCCTGCAATATCGGAAAATTCCGTATTGGCGTAATTATCGGGGTGATATTTTTTTGCTAACTCACGGTATGCTTTTTTGATCTCCTCGTCACTTGCCTGACGGGAGACCCCAAGCACGGTATAGGGATCTCTCATTTCATTTCTCCGTTTTCAGGTTTTAAAGCTTTGGCCATTGCCGCAGGAAGTCCACAGCAAATGACATTCTCACACAGGGCAAACAGGTTCCCGTCTCCTTCCATCAGAAAAAGGATCTTTTTCATTTCATCCACATAGAAGGACAGAACCATATCAAGCCTTGAAAGCTCTTTTCGGTCGGGCATTTTCCCCTTAGAAATCAAGGGATTGAAGGAGCCGCTTTCCAAATCGGAGGAAAGGTCGTCCAGCGCATCCACGGTATAGAGAAAGCGCCCGATTTTATCTCCGAGGCCTTCCATCAATCTGCGGTCTGCCCCCTCGTGGCCATAGGCAAACACAAGGGACATAGCCTCTGCAAAGAAGGAGCACATTTCATCTAATGTTGCTCCCCGCTTCTCCCCCTCGAGGCCTTGGCGAAGCTTTGCGGCCACCTCGGTCTCAAGCTCACACCGAGCGCTCTCCCCTCGCTTCATTCGTGTTTTGCTTCTCTCAAAGAAGGGCAACAGAAGGCGGATCAAAAGCCTGCGACGCCAAGAAGAATCGGGATCGGCAAGATCATCCTTCATTTTTTCTGCCGTTAAAACAAGGGCTGAGAAAACACATTCCTCAAGGGTTTTATTGTTTTTCAGGCGCTTTTTCTTTTTCCGAAAGGGATGCAGAAGGCAAAAATCCCGCTCTATTGCCATTTCTTCCTTTTTGATCAGCATTTTCACAAGGGCAAGAAAGACAAAATCGTAGCTGAAAAAGGGCAACAAGGCATAGGCCCTATTGACCCGAACGCAATGGCACAGGCCGCAATACACGGCACGGTAAAGGGCCAGATGCTTCCCCTTTAATTCTCCCTCATCACAGCGTATATATCCAAGCACGAACACTACTCCTTTATATCATATTCCTATTATACACGAAGACTTTGGCGTTTTCCATAGTTTTTTGCATTTTTCCTTGCAAAAAAAAGGCAAAGCCGATATAATAAATCTACATACATATTAGGAGGCCAATATGAACTATGATGTAATTTGCGCAAACGAAGCCGCTCTGGAAAATGCCAAGGAAGAAAAAATTGCCGACGTGCCCTGGGGCAGCACCTATACCCCCGATTGCCGCTTCAAGGGAGTTTATGTGAAAGACAAAGGATTTCTCTTTCGCCTGAGGGCAATGGAAACGAACCCCCGCATTACCTATCTTGAGCCCGGCGGAGAGATCTGCGAGGACAGCTGCCTTGAGATCTTTCTCAATTTTGCTCCCCAAAAAACCGATTCCTATATCAATTTTGAAATGAATGCGGCAGGTGCTTACCTGTTTGGTACGGGAAAGGATCGCTACGAAAGAAAGGATCTGGATTGCCCCGTAATGCCCACGGTGAAGGCAGAGGTCACCGAGGAGGAATGGAGCGTTACCCTGTTTATCCCCAACGAGACCATTTTCCACGAATACGGAGAAATTGATTTTGTTCCCGGCTACACCTTCACGGGAAATGCCTTCAAATGCGGTGATCTGACGGACGAGCCCCATTATCTGACCTGGGCTCCCATGCAGCGTGATGCTATGGACTTTCACCGCCCCGACCGCTTCGGCACCTTCAAGCTCGTATAATGCGATATTGGTTTTCCGGCCCCATCCGCAAAAGCTTTCGGGAAATTCCGCAGTTTGAAACGGATCGCTTGATCCTGCGGAAGATTCTCCCCGCTGACGAGGAGGATATGTACGAATACTCCCGTGATCCCGAAACCAGCCTGTATCTTTTGTGGGAGCCTCACCGCAGTATCGAATACACCCGTGCACACATTCGCTATCTGCAAAAGCTGTACCACGAGGCCCGCTTCTTTGATTGGGCGCTGGTGGAAAAGAAAACGGGAAAAATGATCGGCACCTGCGGCTTTACCGAAATCTACGAAAAGGAAAAGCGAGCCGAGGTGGGCTATGTAATCTCCCCCAAGTATCACCGCCAAGGCTTTGCTCCCGAAGCCCTTGCCAAGATTATGGAATATGGCTTTGCCCGCTTGGGGCTCAGCTCCCTGTCGGGCCGCTTTATGGAGGATAATCTGGCAAGCCGAAAGGTTTTAGAAAGACTGGGCTTTCAAGAAAACAGCAAGGAAAACGAGCATTTCTTCAAGCGAGGAAAAAAGCAGAGGATCCTGACCTATACCATTACAAAAGAGCGATACGAAGCCATAAAAAAAGTCTCCTGACGGAGACTTTTTTCTTATTTTTTTGGTGCTTTGACCACCTTGGTATTGGCCAAGACATCCCCCAAACGATTGCCTTGATTCAACAAAACGATCAGCCCTTAATCATGCCGCAGGCGTGTATGAAATCAAGGCAAAGCCTTGCATGGAATCCACAACTTGTTGCGGTATGGAATCATCACGAAGTGATGCATGGCATCAATCCGAAGGGAGATACACGCTGAAGCGTGATGCCATACGCCTGCGGCGATTCCATACACGCCTACGGCGTGATTACATACCAATCCTTCGGATTGGATAGAAAAAAGCACGCTTGCGCGTGCTTTTTTCTGTCTATGGGCTACAAAAAAGATATTTTTGCAGTTTTTGCGTATGAATTCGAACTCTCGCATAAATCACGGCGAAAGCCGTGTATATCATCAATTCCGCAGGAATTGCATATCATCAAAACGAAGTTTTGTATATCATCAAGCCGCAGGAAGATACACGCTGAAGCGTGATGAGATACAGCCCCAAAAGGGCTGATGATATGCACCACGCTTCGCGCGGTGATGATATGCCAAGCCTGCGGCTTGGATAAAAAAATTCGACAAGTTGAAACTTGTCGAATTTTTTGGCAGGGATGGCGAGATTTGAACTCACGAAATGCCAGAGTCAAAGTCTGGTGCCTTAACCGCTTGGCTACATCCCTATATGAACTTGTATATTATATCGGGTTTTCTTTCATTTGTCAACCGAAAGAAGAAAAAATAAAGAGAAGAAGAAATTGTTTTTTTGGTGAAAAAACAATTTCTTCTTTTCGTCCTTTATTTTGCCAAGGTATAGATCTCGGCCTCCCAGGGGAGCCACTCGCCTCTTCCTTCCACGGAGGGGGCAGTATCACGGTAGTTGGTGAGCACTCTCTCCCACTTGGAGGAGGTGACACACTCGGGAAGCTCTACCTTCACCTTATCATCGGAGAAGTTACAGATCACCAGCATATTTTCTCTGGCGCACTTTCTCTGATAGATGACCATTTGAGGGTGATCCATCATCAGGAATTCAAATTCACCGTCGATCACGGCAGGGTGCTCACGGCGCAAAGCGATCAGGGCCTTATAGTAATTGAAGATGGAATCGGGAGACTTGCGGTCAGCGGCATAGTTGACCTCGGTATAGCGGGGGTTGACCTTGATCCAGGGCTTGCCCGTGGTAAAGCCGGCATTCTCGGAATCGTCCCACTGATAGGGGGTACGGGCATTGTCACGGCTGGTTTCACGAAGCTTGGACAGGGCCTCCTCGGGGTCTACACCTGCTTCTACCATCGTATTGTATTTGCCTACGGTATAGCGCTCGT
Source organism: Eubacteriales bacterium (assembly GCA_045543495.1). Taxonomy (GTDB): domain Bacteria; phylum Bacillota; class Clostridia; order Oscillospirales; family SIG627; genus RGIG5579. The sequence continues at coordinate 4,095 of JAZQMO010000041.1, forward strand.
TGTAATCATCAATGGTATCAAAATACACATTGGTCATACCGATCTCCTCGCCCTGATACACAAAGGGGGTGCCGGGCATGGTATGAATGAGGGTGGCCAAAAGCTTTGCGGAAGGAACACGGTATTCCTTATCGTTACCGAAGCGGGATACCTGACGGGCGGAATCGTGATTGGTCATAAACTGAGAGATCCACGCATTCTGCTTCATCAGATCGATCCATCTCTGCTGGGTCTCCTTATATTCATTGACCGTAATGATATTGGGGTTTTTACCGATCTCGAAATGGAAGACCATATCGATCTCATTGTGGCTCTGGCAGATATAATCCAAGGCGCCGTCGGAGGAAAGGTTACCCGTTTCGCCAACGGTCATCATATCGTAATCCTTCCAAACGTTCTTATTGATATCACGGAGAAGCTCGTGAATTCCGGGAACGTTGGTACAAATAGCACGGTCAACCACATAGCCGTGAATGCCAACGGGAGGAGCGGGGGGCATTTTGGAATCGGGCAGGCCTGCGGGCTTTTTGAGCCGGTTGATGGCATCCAAACGGAAGCCGTCCACCCCGAGATCCAGCCACCAGCGCATCATTTTATACATTTCCTGACGCAGGGGCTCATACTCCCAGTTTACATCGGGCATTTTCCAGGAATAATTGTGGAGGTAATACTCCCCTGTCAATTCATCATACTGCCAAGCGGAGCCTCTGCCCTCGTAGAAATAGTTGCCCCAGTTATTGGGCTCCTTACCGTTTTTGGGAGCACGCCACACATAGTAATTACGGTAGGGGTTATCCTTGGATTTGCGGGATTCTTGGAACCACTTGTGCTCATCGGAGGTGTGGTTCAACACCAGATCCATTACCACACGGATCCCCATGGAATGAGCCTTATCCAGAAGCTCCTTGAAATCCTCCAGGGTACCGTAGGCGGGGTCAATATCCTGATAATCGGAAATGTCGTAGCCGTTATCCACCTGAGGGGACTTATAAAGAGGATTGAACCAAATACAGTTGATCCCCAGTTCCTTCAAATCATCCAGTTTGGACATAACGCCACGGAGGTCACCGATACCGTCCCCATCTGTATCACAAAAGCTTTTGCAGTAGATCTGATACACTACCGCTTCTTGCCACCATTTCTTTTTCATAATAACTCCTTTTACCTGAAATTATAGTGCATTTTTATCCGTTTGATCGCTTTTCGGTTTCATTCTATCAACAAAAAGAGGAAAAGTCAACGAGAATTTGTTCTTTTTTTCGTTTTTTCACAAAAGGCCTTCTTTTCTATTGTAAATTATGTTTTTTTAGTTAAAAATCTTGCATTTTTTACATTTTTTCGTTACAATGAATAAAACATTATTATCGGAGGTCAGAATGAAAACCTTTTCCATACTGGACTACGGCGCCAGAACCTGTGACGTGCCTCAAACCAAGCAAATTCAAAAAGCCATTGACGACTGCTTTCTGGCAGGTGGCGGCAGGGTCGTGATCCCCTGCGGTCTCTTCCTGACAGGCGGTCTTCGCCTTCGCTCCAATGTTCAGCTGTATTTGGAGTCCGGCGCTATTTTGAAGGGAAGCCAAAATCCCGATGATTACCTTGATTTTATCCACGATACCGTAGAGCCTGTGACCATGGAAGAGATCGGAAAGACTCCTCTCACCGGTCGCTCCTCTACCGCCACCAGTCGTTGGTGCAACGGCTTGATCCGTATTCTGGATGCAGAAAATGTTTCCATTGTGGGAGAAAAGGGCTCTTATATTGACGGCTCCAACACCTTTGATCCGCAGGGGGAGGAGCGCTACCGCGGACCCCACGGCATTTCTGCTTGGAGATGCAAGAATCTTCACTTCGAGGGGTACACCTTCCTGCACAGCGCCAACTGGTGCCACGCCATTTTCCAAAGTCAAAACATTACCGTGCGCAAGCTTTCCATTTACGGCGGGCACGACGGAGTGGATATCCGCACCTGTGACAATGTGCTCATTGAGGACTGCTTGATGCACACGGGTGACGACTGCGTGGCAGGCTTTGACAATCACGACGTGATCGTTCGCAACTGCGATTTTCAGACCGCCTGTCAGATCTTCCGCTTGGGTGGAAACAACATTCTCATTGAAAACTGCAACTCTACCGCTCCCGGTGCCTTTGGCTTCCGCAAGAATCTTTCCGAGGAAGACCGCCAAGCCTGTCGCTGGACGGACGAGAATTGCCGCCACATTGCCCTGCCCGCATTCAGCTATTACTGCGATTTCAGAGCGGTGATCCGCAAAACCCCCGGCAACATTGTGGTTCGTAATTGCTCCTTTGACAACATCAAAGAAATGTTCCGCTTGCAGTTTGACGGGGAGCACAAATGGTGCTGCAACCGCTCCTTGCACGACATTACCTTTGAGGATTGCGAGTTTTTGAATTTGGAGAAGCCCGGCACGCTCTACGGCGACAAGGACGAAAAAGTAAACTTCACCCTGCGCCGTTGCCGCATTACCGCAAATCCCGAGTTTTCCGATGCGGCCATTTTAACTTGCGCCAATTTTGAAAACATCACGCTGGAGGATGTCACTTTCGAGAACTACGATAAGCCCACCTTCCTGATGCTCACTGAGGGGCCGGTGGATCTTATAAGAACCGAGGGGCTGACTCTGGAAAAGGCAGAATAACCTCGCCTTGACAAACTCTCCCCTCTTTGGTATAATGAAGAGGTTGAGGGAGTAGCAGGCGCTTCGCGCAGGTAGTCAACACATTGGTTTTTTTAACCTGGCTAACTTTAAATTGCGAGACTCATGCATAGAATAGCTATGCATGGGTCTTTTTTATTGCTCCCGAGAAAGGAATCTGAATATGATTGATTTTGTATTTATCACCACCAATCTTCTCCTTGGCATCGGTCTTGCCATGGATGCCTTTTCCGTTTCCCTTGCCGACGGCTTGACGGAACCGAAAATGAAAAAGGGGAAGATGGCCTTCATTGCCCTTCTCTTTGCCGTTTTTCAAGGGCTGATGCCCCTGATCGGTTGGATCTGTGTGCACAGCTTTGTGGAGCATTTCAAGGCCTTTGAGCCCTTTATTCCTTGGATCGCTTTGGCGCTTCTCGGATACATCGGCGGGAAAATGCTGTGGGAGGGTCTGCATCCCTGTCAGGACGGTGATACCTGCTGCATTGAAAAAAGAAAGCTTCGCCTCTCTGCCCTTTTGGTGCAAGGCGTTGCCACCTCCATTGATGCTCTTTCCGTTGGCTTTACCATTGCGGAATACGATCTGAAGGCGGCGCTTTTGGCGGTGGCCATCATTGCCGCAGTGACCTTTGTGATCTGCCTTGGCGGTGTGATTCTGGGAAAGACCTTTGGCACCAAGCTTTCAAACAAGGCCTCCATTCTCGGCGGTGTGATCCTGATTTTCATTGGTCTTGAGATCTTCATTTCCTCATTCTTTTAATATAAGCCCCACTCCCCCGAAGCCTCGGCTTCGGGGATTTTTTTGCAAAAGAAAAAAGCTCTGTTTGATACAGAGCTTTTTTGTGAAGATAATAACTTATCTCTTGGAGAACTGGGAAGCACGACGTGCGGCTTTGAGACCGTACTTCTTTCTTTCCTTCATTCTGGGGTCACGGGTGAGAAGGCCGGCCTTCTTGAGAGTGGGACGGTAGGTCTCAGCATCTGCCTGAAGAAGGGCTCTGGAGATACCGTGACGGATGGCGCCTGCCTGACCGGATACCCCGCCGCCTACGACGTTGCAAACGATGTCAAACTTGCCCATATTGCCGGTGAGCTCCAGGGGCTGACGAACGATGAGCTTGAGAGTCTCAAGACCAAAGTAATCATCAATATCTCTCTTGTTGATGGTGATCACGCCGGTACCGGGGTATACACGAACACGGGCGATGGAGTGCTTTCTTCTGCCGGTGCCGTAGAAATAAGGTTTTGCACTAGTGTAATTCATGGTTTTCTTCCTTTCTTCTTAATCAGAACTCAAAGCTCTGGGGCTGCTGTGCAGCGTGCTGGTGAGCTTCGCCGGCATAAACTTTCAAGCGGGTCAGGCTCTTTCTGCCGATGGTGTTCTTAGGAAGCATTCCCTTCACTGCAAGGAAAATTGCCTTTTCGGGATTCTTGGACATCAGTTCCTTGTAACCGATCTCCTTGAGACCGCCGATGTAACCGGTGTGGTATCTGTACTTCTTCTGCTCCAGCTTCTTGCCGGTGAGAATTGCCTTATCTGCATTGATCACGATAACATACTCGCCGCAATCTACATGGGGAGTGAATTCGGGGCGGTTCTTACCACGGAGAATGTTGGCAGCGGCTGCTGCAACCTTTCCGAGAGGCTTGCCCTGCGCGTCGAGAACATACCATTTGCGCTCAATGGTTTCGGCTTTTGCCATAAAAGTGGACATTGCATTTCCTCCAAATTTCTTAATTTGCAAGTGTCATTATACCCTCTCGGGCAAGAACTGTCAAGCATTTTTGCGAAAAAAAAGATTTTTTATTTTCTTTCCTCTCGTTTTCTTCCGTTTTCTCTCAAATACTCGTTTTTTCAAACTTGCGGTTACACATTGTTTACAAATACATTTTGTCTTTCGGAGGAAAGCTCCACGGAAGGCTTTTGGGTTCTGTGGTCGACGCAAATCAGTGTCAAGAACGAAAAAAACTCGGTTTCCCGAGTTTTTCTCTTTATTTGGTCCATTCCATACAGACCCACTCCTGATCGGAATGGGTGGTGCGGTACACAAAGCCCGCTTCCAGAAGGGCCTCTTTCACCTCTTTTTCACGGGTGGTCAAAATCCCCGATGCCAAAAGGGTGCCGCCCTCCTTCAGGGCACGGTAAAGTATGGGGGCCATTTCCTTGATGATCTGCGCCACGATATTGGCAAAGATCAGGTCAAAGCCCTGCCCCATTTTCTCCCGATCCTCCTCGCTTTCCAGTACATTGCCGCAAATGAGGGTCAGGTCGGAGGCATCAATTTCGTTTTTCTCAAAATTTTCACGGGTGGTGCGAACAGCGGCTTCATCAATATCCACCGCAACAGTCTCCCCCGAGCCCAATTTTTTGGCGCCGATGGCGAGAATCCCCGAGCCGCAGCCCATATCCAGCACTCGGTCACCCCGCTTCAGGATGGGCTCCATGGCTTCCAGACAAAGGCGGGTGGTGGCGTGGGTTCCGCTGCCGAAGGCGGCGGCAGGATCAATATAAAGGATCTCTCTCCCCTCCGCCTCGGGGGGAACCTTCTCCCAGCTGGGCTGAATGAAAAGCTTTTCTCCCACGGGGAAGGGGTAAAAATACTGTTTCCAGCGCACATCCCAATCGCTGTTTTCCACCAGAACAATGCTTGCGCTCACATCGCTCCAACCAAGCTTTTGGCAAACGCCCAAGAGAAAATCACGGATCTCCTCCGCACGCCCTCTCTCCTCCCGCTCCAGATAAAACTTGATGGCGGGCGGTGCATTTTGCTGCTCCAGAAGCGCATCCTCAATATAATCGCAGAACATAGCGCCTGCATTTTCCACAAGATCCGACAGGTCGCAGATCTCAAAGGTGTCATATCCCCCTGCAACAAGAAAGGTCGATACAAGATCGACCTTTTCTTGCGGCATCGAGAACGAAAGCTCGATGTAATCCATATCAGAACACGTACTTCTCAAGTTCCTTGGGAAGATCAGCCTGATCGATGGAGGAGGTGGTGATACACTGAACCTCATACTTCTCACAGATCTTCTCCAGTCTGCCGAGGAACTCAACCCAAGCGGGGATCTCATCCTTGCAGATCTTGAGGGAGGAATCAATAAACAGATCCTTCACATCATAATTGGTGGCGAGAATGCCGCAAACGAGACCGTAAAGCTCGGCAGCATTTTTCACATCATACGCCTCGGTATCCACCAGACGAACCTTATGATTTACATCAAAAATAAGCTTATTGGACTTTTCAACACAAACCACGTGACCGGGAGAAACCTCCACTGCTTTGTTTGCAAGCTCGATCAGATGCTTCGTCTTGCCGCTGCCCTTTAAACCGATGATCAATTTCAACATAGTAAATAACCATTCCTTTCCAAGCCGAAAGGCTCTTTTTCTTGCCAATATATTACCATATTTTGAACAAAGATGCAATAGGAATTTCAAGCATTTTCAAAAAATAGTAAAATTTCGTGAAAATTTACAAGGAGAAGGGATGATTTTTTACAGTTTTGTATAGCCGGGCTTCTCCAAAAGGCGGAAAAGGTTGGTTTTATAGGCCTCAACACCGGGTTGATCAAAGGGATTGACCCCCAGCATATAGCCGCTGACGGCACAGGCAAGCTCGAAGAAATAGACCATATAGCCATAGTTTTCCTCGTCGGCCTTTTCCAAGGTGAGAAGCAGAGAGGCTACGCCGCCGTCGTTATGAGCAAGAGCGGTGCCGCGGACTGCATTTTGGTTAACAAAATCAAGGCTCTTGCCCTGCAGATAGGCAATGCCGTCCATATCGCTTTCGGTTTCGGGAATGATAAAACTCTCTCGGGGCTCCTCCAGACCCAAAACGGTCTCGAACATCATTCTCTCGCCGTCCTGCACATACTGACCCAAGGAATGAAGGTCACGGGAGTAGATCACGGAGGCGGGGAAAAGGCCCTTACCATCCTTTCCTTCGGACTCACCGTAAAGCTGCTTGAGCCATTCGCCCATCTGCTCCATACGGGTGTGATAGGAGGCATAGATCTCAAGGGCCTTGCCGTTTCGATAGAAATAGTTTCTCAGGGCGGCATAGCGCAGACAGATATTGTCCTCGGCGGGGGTGGAATCAAACTCCTTCTTGGCCTTGGCGGCGCCCTGCATCATTTTTTCAATATCCGCACCGCTGACGGCAATGGGAAGAAGACCCACGGAGGTGAGAACGGAGAAGCGACCGCCGATGTTTCCGGGGACGGTGAAGCACTCATAGCCCTGAGAGACGGCAAACTCCTTCAGGGTGCCCTTTTTCACTCTTGCATCGGTAGTGACGAAAATACGCTCACGGGCGCCCTCGGCACCGTATTTTTTCTCCAGAAGCTCACGGAACACACGGAAGGCGATGGCGGGCTCGGTGGTGGTGCCGGATTTTGAGATCACATTGACACAAAGCTCCTTGCCCTCGCAAAGACGGACCAGATCGTTTAAGTGATCCCCGTCAAGACCAACCCCTGCAAAATAGATCTCGGGGCCGTTTTGACGAAGGGAATTGTGAAAATTGCCCTGCAAAAATTCAATGGCGGAGCGAGCGCCGAGATAAGAGCCTCCGATGCCGATGACCACAAAGACCTGACAGGTCTTGCGGATCTTTTCTGCGGCGGCCTTTACACGCTCAAATTCTTCTCTGTCATAATCCTCGGGCAGAGTGTACCAGCCCAAGGGCTGCTCCCCTTTTTCCCGCTCGGCCAAAACACGCTCATACGCCTTTTTTGCCTCGGGCAAAAGAGCAAGATATTCATTCTCCTTCACGAAGCTTTTGAAAAACTCCGTATTCAATTTCATAGCCATATTCAATCTCCTTTTCGGTTGCTTTTTATACTATACCTCCAACAACCAAAAAATACAAGTGAAAATCGTAATATTTTTACATTTTTTCCGCAATCTATTGACAGGCTTTTTCCAGTATGCTAAAATTACTGTGTCAAATGAGACAGTTTTGGAGGTATTTGTGAAAAAAGATAATCTCAAAGCTCTGACGGAATGTCCCTTACTGACGGGCTGTGATCCCCAAGCGATCTATGAAGAAATGAAGCGTGCGGGAGCCTACGAGGAGGCCTTCTCCCAAAAGGATCTGATCCCTTGCCGAAAGGAAAACGAGGCTCGGGTGGGAATCTGCCTTGGAGGAAGAGCAGGGGTTTATTCCATCGGAAAGGAGAGCACTCTTCTCAATCGCTTGCGCCCCGGATCGGTTTTCGGCGTGGCTTCCCTGTATGCCGACGAGGATGCCGACACCCGAGTGATAGCGGAAACAGACACGCTGTTTCTCTTTTTGGAGCGAGAAAGCCTTGAGGTGCTTTTGGAGAACAAAAGGATCCGAGAAAATTTGATTCGCTTTCTTTCGGGAAGGATCCGTTTTCTCACGGAAAAGATCTCCTCCTTCACCGCTCCCCTATCCGACGGAAAGCTTCGCCGATATCTGGAGCAAAATGCCGATGAAACGGGTCTTGTTTCCACCTTCCGCTCCTATGCCGAATTGGCACGGGCAACAAACCTTGGCAGAGCAAGCCTGTATCGGGCCATGCAAAGTCTGGAGGAGGAAGGGGTCATTCGCAAGGATGGCAAAAAAATATGGATGATCTCCAAAGAAAAACAGAAATGAGGTAGAAAAAATGAAACGATTGTTCAGTCTTCTTTTGGCCCTTGGCTTGATTTTCAGCCTTGCGGCTTGCTCGGCACAGCCCGTTACCGAAACGGCAGAGGAACCGAAGGGGACCGAAGAAGGTACAAAAACCGAGGACGCTACCCTGACGGACGACACCACCATTCGTATGATGGCCATGACAGGCCCCACGGGAATGGGACTTGCCAAGCTCATTGCCAATGACAAGGCCGAGAGCGGCAACAAGTGCGATTACGAGATCGAATTGGTCGCCTCCCCCGACAAGGTGGTGGCCCCCATTTCGGGCGATCAGATCGACATTGCCGCAGTGCCCATCAATCTGGCTTCTACTCTGTATAAGAAAACCGAAGGCAAGATCCGTATTCTCGCCGCCAACACCTTGGGTGTGCTTCACATTGTGGAGGACGGGGACACCGTCAAATCCGTGGCCGATCTGAAGGGGAAGACCATTTATGCCCCCAACCCCGGCTCCACCCCCGAATATGTGCTTCGTTATGTATTGAAGGAAAACGGCATTGATCCCGACAAGGATGTGACGCTGGAATTTCTCACCGGCGGCGATGAGGTTGCTGCCAAGCTTTCCGCCACCCCCGGCGCTGTCGGTATGCTGCCTGAGCCCAAGCTTTCCGCTTTTCTGACCCAAAGCACCTCCTTCAAAAAGGCCCTTGATATGACCGAGGAATGGAACAAGGTTGCAGGAGAGAAAAACACCTTGGTGCAGGGTGTCTTTGTTGCCAGAGCAGAGTTTGTTAAGGAGCATCCCGCTCTTGTTGCCGCTTTTCTGGATGACTACAACGCCAGCCAAAAGGCGGTCAACGAAAATGTTGACGAGGGTGCAAAGCTTGTGGTAGAGGCAGGGATCATTCCCAAGGAGCCTCTTGCCAAGAAGGCCATTCCCGGAAGCAACATCACCTTCATGGAGGGGGAAAAGATGAAGAGTGCGGTCTCCAAGTGCTTGAAGGTTTTGTTTGAGGCCAATTCAGCCTCCGTTGGCGGCGCACTTCCCGCCGATGATATCTACTACGCTCGATAAACGATGAAAAAGATCTTCAAAAGGGCGGCGATCACAGTCGCCGCCCTCCTTTTTTGGATCCTTATTTGGTTTTTTGTGGCAGAAAAGGTCTCCCTCCCCTTGGTGCTTCCTTCTCCGAGAAAGGTATTCCCCGCTCTTCTCGGGCTTATGGGAACGGGTGAGTTTTACGCCGTACTGCTTCGCTCCTTTTGGCACGTGACCCTGGGCTTTTTGGGCGGTATGGTGCTGGGCTTTGCCTTGGGATTTTTGACCTATTATCTCTCTCCCGTCAAAGCCCTTGTCTCTCCCCTGATGGCCATTGTTCGCGCCACCCCCGTAGCCTCCTTTATTTTGGTGGTGCTCTTTTGGATGGAAAAGGAGAGCGTTCCCACCTTTATCAGCCTTTTGATGGTGCTCCCCATTGTGTGGCAGAACACGGTTTTGGGGCTGGAAAAGAGAGACCGAGGCCTTTCGGAAATGGCCAAGGTATTCAATCTCGGCAGGATCAAAACCTTTTTTCACATGGATCTTCCGCAGGTGATGGGCTTTGTCATCGGAGCGGGAAAGGCAGGCCTTGGGCTTGCCTGGAAGGCGGGCGTTGCCGCCGAGGTTTTGGCTCTGCCCAAGGAATCGGTAGGATACATGATCTACAATGCCAAGATGTATTTAGAAATGGAGGAGCTTTACGCTTGGACCATTGCCATTATTCTGTTCAGCGTTCTCTTTGAAAAGCTGTTCTTTTTCCTTTTGAAAGAAAGGAGGTCGGGCTATGCTTACCTTAGATAAGGTTTCCAAGGCTTATGAAAAGCCTGTTTTAACCGAGCTTTCTCTCACCTTTCCCGAAAGGGGGCTGTATCTGATCCGAGGGGAAAGCGGCTGTGGCAAGACCACCCTCCTGCGCCTTGTGGCAGGGCTGGAAAAGCCCGATGGAGGCCGGATCCGATTCCCCGAGGGAACAAAGCTCTCCTTTGTCTTTCAGGAGGCAAGGCTGGTGCCTCACCTGACGCTTCTGGAAAATGTAATGCTGGTGGGGGAAAAGGCCAATAAAAAGGCGGCTCTTTCTATTTTGGAATCTCTTTCCCTTACGGGAGCGGAGCACAAATTTCCTCACGAGCTCTCAGGCGGTATGAGACTGCGAGGGGCCATTGCAAGAAGCCTGTTTTACGGCGGTGACATTTACCTTTGGGATGAGCCAACCAAGGAATTGGACCCCGAAAATCGGGATCGGGTCATTGCTTTGGCAAAAAGGCTGTCGGAAAACGCTCTTGTGATCTGTGTGACCCACGATCCGCATTTTTTGGAAGGCAAGGAGATCAAGCTGTAAAGAAAGCGCAGTAGCTTTTCACTACTGCGCTAATCTTTTGCTTTAAGACTTACCGAAGAGCCCTCGGAACCACTTTTTGATCAGGTAACCGTAGGAGAGCTGATAGCGCTCCTTCACGATCACAAGAGCGATGGCCGCCAAGGAAAGAAGGAAGATCACCACGATGGCTCCCCAAGGGAAGCCGTCGGCCGCATAGGGATCGGCGGGATCCACCCCTTCTCCGAAGGCGGTGGTCAAAACGAAAATGGCCGTAACGGTCACATCCCTTCCGGGAAGGATCACGGTGGTTTCGGCAGAGGCGGGATCCACCACGGCTCCGTCTACACTGCACTCCCAGCGGGAGAAGGCATAGCCCTCGGCGGCGGTGGCACCAATGGGAACGGTAACACCCATTTCATAGGTGCCCGCCTTTCCCGAAATACTGCCGCCCACACCGGCGACCAATTTCAGCACATAGCCGCCCTTGACAAAGACTGCGTGAACGGTGCAATCCTCATCGGGCATGGTAAAGGTGGTATTTTCCTTTTTATCATTTTCAAATTTGCCCTTGGCACTGCTGCACTCCCAATGGGAGAAGGCAAAGCCTGCCGTGGGGCTGGCGGTCAGATTGATCACGTGATCCACCCCTGCCTTCATGACCCCGATCTCGGGCAGAATGGCACCGCCCTCGGTGGCAGAGAGGGTGAGATTGCGAACGGAGGAGGCAAAATTGGCGGTGACGGTAAAATCCGATGCGGGGCAGGTCAAGGTCACCTCATCCTTGTCGTACTCGGAGAAGAAGGCTCCGTTGACGGCACTCCAATTCAGGAAGATATATTCCTCTGCCGCCGTAGCACGGAGGATGATCTCCTCTCCCACGTGGCACTCGTATTTTCCTGCGCTGTTTTTGGTCTTATCCTCTACGACCACCTCACCCTTTCCCTGTGTTTTTACAGTGAAATAATAGGTGATAAATTCAAATCTCATCTGCAGGCTCACATTCTCACCCGGCATGGTGAAGCTGAGCTTGGGATTGGTCTTTTGCTCGGGGGTCAATTCCAGAGAGGGGGCATTTTCCACCCATTCCACAAAACGGAAGCCTTCATAAGGAAGGGCCTCCACCGAAACGGTCTCCCCTTGCACAAACAGGTTTCTTTCTCCGGGGATAAAGCCCTGACCGCCGATGGTATCCTGCTCCACGGTAAGGGTGAAGCTGGGGGCTTCCTTGAACTTTGCGGTAACGGTAACATCCTCACTCGGCATTGTAAAGGTAATGGAGGGGGTCAGAAGATCCAAAGCGGAATTTTCCAATTTGCCACTTACTTCCCAGGAGACAAACAGCTGCCCCTTGTCGGGTGTGGCCTGAAGGGTGACCTTTTTGCCTGCTTCCACCGTGGCAGGAGAGGCGGGAATCGCCTGATCCGAAACGGTACAAGAGATGCTTCCCTTTCCCGAGGGGGAAAAGGTCAGGGAAAAGGCGGTTTTATTTTCCTCTGCGCTGACACACAGGGAAAAGGATAGTATCAGGATCAAAGTGATCGGAACAAGAAAACATGAGCGGAGCCTGTTTTTCATAAGAACAAAATCCTTTCTGTTTTTTGGAATATCCCCTATGAGAACGGGGAACAGTAAAGAAAAATCCAAGGAGGATCTTTCTTGAAGGTGAACCTCAATACCGTTTGCAACAAAATCGAACAAGCACTGCAAGCGGGCAGTATATTTGATCTGAAAAAACGCTGCTTTACGGCAGGAGGCCTTGAGGCGGTATGCTACTACATCATCGGGTATGCGGATCTTTTATATTTAAGTCAGATCCTCGATTCCCTGCAAAAAATCCCTCGGGATGAGGGACCCGAAAGCGAAGAAGAGCTGATGGAGCGGTTTTTGCCCTTTGCTTCCGCAGAAATTGCTCCCTCGGCCGAGGCCGCCGCAGAGGAGATCCTTCGAGGAAGCACGGTTTTTGTATTTGACGGAATGGAAAAGCCCCTTGTTTGCGATGTCAGGCGTTTTGCCACGAGAAGCACGCAGGAGCCGGAAAAGGACCGCACGCTCCGAGGCCCCCACATCGGTCTGAACGAAAGCCTGATTGAAAATATGATTCAGATCAGGCGGTATTTGAGAACGAGCCGTCTGGAAACAAGGCGATACCTTTTGGGAGAGACCATCAGAACGGAGGTGGCGATCCTCTCTTTGGAGGGAAAGGCAGACAAAAAGCTCTTATCCTACCTTGATAAGACTCTGAAAAACGCCAAGGTCCCCACCCTTTCCATGACACAGGAAAGCCTTGTGAATCTATTGTTTCCCCAAAAAGGGATGGGACTGCTCAATCCCTTTCCCAAGGTGCGCTACACCGAAAGACCCGATGTGGCCGCCGCCACCATTACGGAGGGAAAGATCGCCATTCTGTGCGACAACTCCCCCTCGGTCATTTTGTTGCCCGAGTGTATATTTGACTTTTTTGAAGAGGCGGATGATTACTATTTTCCCCCGTTTACCGCAAGCTATTTGCGCCTTGTGCGAGGCTTTGTATTTCTCTCCTCGGTATTTCTCATTCCCATTTGGCTTTTGGTGGTAAAATATGCAAATTTCGTTCCCCAAACCTTCAGCTTCATTCTCACGGAGGGGGACTACGCCGTTCCCCTTTTTCTCCAATTTCTCATTATTGAGCTGGCGCTGGACGGCTTGAAGATGGCCTCCCTCAACACCCCCAACACACTTTCCAATTCCTTTTCCGTCATCGGAGGGCTCCTTTTGGGAGAATTTGCGGTGAAAAGCGGCTGGTTTGTTCCCCAGACCATTCTCTATTCCGCCTTTACGGGAATTGCCAATTACGTTCCCACCAATTATGAATTGGGGTACAGCTTCAAATTCATTCGCATCAGCCTGATCCTATTGGTGGAGTTTTTCGGAATTTGGGGACTGGTGGGCGGAACCCTATTTTGGCTTTTGGTATTGATCAGCACCAAGAGCATTGCGGGGAAACACTATCTGTATCCCCTCTTCCCCTTTGATCCCAAGGCTGCAAGAAAGCTCTTTTTCCGAAGCAGAACGGGAGAGGAGCAAAACCTTTGACAAAGAGAGAAAAATTTTGCCGAAAACTTACGCTTTCGGCAAAATTTTATGATTCATATCAATTAGTTCTGAGCTTCCTCTGCAGGAGCGGCTTCCTCTGCAGGAGCGGCTTCCTCAGCGGGAGCAACATACTCTGCATTTTCCTGAAGGATCTCTTCCTCGGCTTCCTCTTTTGCCTTCTCAATGAGAGAACGCATGGACAGGCTGACTCTGTGGGTCTCGTAGTTGATGTCAACCACCTCTACCTGAACCTCGTCACCAACCTTGAGAACCTCGGCGGGATTTGCGATCTTGTGATCGGCGATCTGAGAAATGTGAATGAGACCGTCAATACCGGGGATCAATTCAGCGAAAGCACCGAAGGTGGTGAGGCTGACGATCTTTACGGTTGCCACATCTCCTGCCTGATACTGATCCTGAATCAGGTTCCAGGGATTGGTCTCCTCGGTCTTGTAGCCAAGGCTGATCTTGCGGGTCTCGGGATTGATCTCCTTCACGAAAACGGTAATCTCATCGCCGATGCTGACTACCTCAGCAGGGCTCTTCAGCTTCTTCCAGGAGAGCTCGGTAATGTGAACCATACCGTCCACACCGCCAAGATCCACAAATGCACCGTAAGAGGTGATGGATTTTACCTTACCGGTATATACCTGATCCACAGCAACCTGTGCCCAGAACTTTTCCTCCAGAGCCTTTCTCTCTTCACGGAGAACCTCACGGATGGAAGCGATCGCTCTCTTTCTGGCAGGATCGATCTCAACGATCTTGAAGGCAACCTCCTGACCCAGCATGTTATCCAGATTTGCGCCCTTGGGAGAACCGGTGAGGGATGCGGGAACAAAGTAGCTCTGCAGCTCGTCGGAAACGAGGATGCCGCCCTTGATCACAGCGCTTACCTTTCCGGAAAGGGTTACTGCATTTTCATAGGCTTCCTGAGTCTTAGCCCAGCCTGCACGGGAGTCCACTCTCTTCTTGGAAACCTGAACGGTTCCTTCGGGATCGTTGAACTTCTGCACCAAAACGGTGATCTCATCGCCTACCTTGAAGCTGGCGGGGAGATTGGATTCGCTGTCTGCTACTTCGCCGGAAGGAAGGATACCGGTATGCTTGATACCCAGATCCACATGTACCTCATTGGTAAAGACACTCGTAACGATGCCTGTAACTTCTTCTCCTGTTCTGATGGTTTTGAAAGATTGGTTGAGCATTTCCTCAAAGCTCATTTCGTCGTTTTTGATTTCCGACATGGTTTGTATTACCTCCTTGATCACACTGTCCGGAGTCGAGGCTCCCGCCGAAACTCCCACAGTCATATTCTTTTTTAATAGATTTTGCGGCAATTCAGCCGCATTTCTGATATGAACGGTCTTGCAAATCTCTTCGCTGACCGAAACCAGCTTTTTGGTGTTACTGCTTTCTTTTCCTCCGACGATGACCACAAGGTCACTTTGCTCTGCAATGGTGCGAACATCCTTTTGACGGATTCCCGTTACATTGCAAATGGTGTCAAAAAAGCTCAATTTGGGAAAGGCCTTCCTTGCCCGCTCACAGCACTCCTCCCAAACCGCCACGCTATGGGTGGTTTGCGACAGGAAAATGTGCCGCAGGTGAGTGGGGGCCTTTTTTTCATACTCGCCAAGCTCCGAAGCGGTGGATATGACCACCACGGGAAAATGCTCGGCACAGCTGACGATACCCAAGACCTCGGGGTGAGTGGCATCTCCCAGCAAAACAAACACGATCTCTTCCCCGTTTTTCAAGGCCTCTGCCTCTTCTCGGGTAACGATGCTGTGGATCTTCTTCACAAAGGGACAGGTGGCATCCACATAAGGGATCTTCTTTTCCTCCAAGGCCTTGACCACAGAGGATGGGACTCCGTGGGTTCGGATAAACACCAAGGCGTTTTCCCGATCCACTCCGTCCAGATCGGCACAGTCCAAATTGACCACACCGCGCTTTTCCAGATCGGAATTGAAATCCTCGTTATGAATGATATGACCTAAGGTATAGATCGTTTTTTCATTTTTTGCGATCTCCTGCTCCAAAAGCTCCACCGCACGGCGGACGCCGAAGCAAAAGCCTGCGTGCTCACTGAGAAGGATCTTCACTTGGCAGCCTCTCGAGCCTTTTCCTCCAGCTCTGCGATCCGCTCAAAAAGCTTCTCGGTAACATACATGGACTGCTCCTTCTTTCCCATCTCCTCGGGGGCTTCAAACCATTCCGGCTCACCGAAGCAAAGATAGGTGCGGCGGAACAGGGTAACTTTATAATTCTTGGAGTAGATGCCGACAGGGAGAATGCGAACGCCCGAAAGGGTCGCCATCATTCCTGCGCCGCCCTTGAAATCCTCTTTCTTCAAAGGGTAGCGGCAACGGGTACCTTGGGGAAATACCGATAAGATGGCTCCGGCCTTTAATTCCCGCACTGCCATACGAAGCTTTGCCGCATCGCCGCCGTTGCGGGAGAGCGGAATGACACCGCACTCCTTGACCCATTTTCCGATGATGGGACGGGAGAAGAGCTCCTCCTTGGCCATAAAGGTCATTCTTCCGGGAAGAAAGATGGCAAGGTACAGGGGATCAAAAAATGAAATGTGGTTGGGACAGACGATCAGGCCTTCCTCCGGCAGGGTCTGGGGTGCATTGATAAGGCGGACCGGAAAGAAAAAACGGATGAGCGGTCTGAAAAACCGAACCAAACGATCATACAAGCACATATAAACTCCCAAATTACGTATCGTGGTTCATTATATTACAAAAAAGGGAAAAAGTCAAGGTAATTCCAACAGTTTTTTCGATTTTATTTCTCATCAAATTTCACATTTTTCCTTTCCGAAACGCTCATATTCCCACGGAAGAACGAAAAAAAGAGAGTGTCAAAAAAGACAACTCTCTCTTCTCTTGCCTACCGGGCCGCCAAAGCTTCCCTCTCCTCAAGGGCGGCAAAGCGCTTTGCTTCCCTGCTGCGATAAACAAAATAGCAGACCGTCTGGAAGGAGGAAACCAAAATCCACGAAAGCGGATAACAAAGGAGCAAACTAAAATACGTGTTATACAAGGGGAACACGAATAGAATCCAAAAAATACGACAGAGCACCACGCAAAAAATATTCAGGAGCATAGGGACCACGCTCTTGCCCATTCCACGGGTACATCCCACGCTGATCTCTGCCGGAATGTAGATCAAGTAGCCTACGCCGACGATCAGAAGCCTGGGAATTCCCGTTTGGATCACCTCCAGATCGGAGGTAAAAAGCCCCAAGAAGAACGAAGGGAACAAAGCCACGCCAAGAATCATAACGCCTGAAACGGCAGTGCAAAGAAGGATGCCCGCGCCAAACAGTTTGTCGATGCGCTTGAGATTTCTTGCCCCGTAGTTTTGCCCCGAGAAGCTGGTGCAGGCGGTAAAGGTAGCATTGAGCCCCTGAAAAATGATGGCCTCAATATTGGCAGAGGCGGAATTGGCCGCCACGAACACATCACCAAAGGAATTGATGGCAGACATAATGACCACGTTGGATGCACTGTAAAGCATTCCGTTCAGTCCGCTGGGAACGCCGATCTTCACCAGCCGCTTGAACTGCTCGGGATCAAATTTCATTCGGGCAAGGCTCATTCCCTGTTCGCCGGTGGGGTGGAACAGGATTCCCAGCACCATCACGGCAGAAACATAATTGGAAATGATGGTGGCGGCAGCAACACCGGCGGCATCCCAATGGAATACGGCCACAAAGACAAGATTCAAAACCACATTGACAATGCCCGACAGGGTGAGGATATACATCGGTCTTTTGGTGTCACCGTAGGAGCGCAAAATAGCGGCACCGAAATTGTAAACGAGAGCGCCCGGCTGACCCAGAAAAATGATCTTCATATAAAGGGCCGCCTGATCGATAACCGTTTCGGGAGAGCCCATCAAAAGGAGGAAGGGCTTGGCAAACACAAAGCCCACCACGGCTACAAAAATGCCGCTGATGACGGCAATGATAAGAGCGGTGTGCATCGCCCGATCCAGCTTTTCCCTCTCCCTTGCGCCGTAAAGGTTGGCGCACACCACATTGGCACCCACGGAAAGGCCCAAAAAGAGATTCAGGATCAGGTTGGTAATGGCACCGGTGGAGCCTACGGCGGCAAGGGCAGTTTTGGAATCCCGCGCAAAATTACCGACTACCACAACGTCTGCCGAGTGATAAAGCTGCTGCAACAGCCCCGAAAGAAAGATGGGGATCGCAAAAACGATCAGTTTTTTCAACACCGGACCCCGAGTCAGGTCCATGGAACGAACGTTTGCCATCGAAATACCTCCCTTAGTAAAGCGGATACAATCTCTCCTTTGAAATTTTAGCACGAATTTTCGAAAAAGCAACGATTTTGAGAAAGAAAAATCAAAAACATTTCAAAAAACTCTTTTTCTTAACCAAGCAGAAAAAAACACAAGAGAAAATCAGGGGTTTGGAAGGTAAGACCTTGACTTTTCGGTATTTTTTTGCTATATTATATTGATTACTTTTATATATTGATAATTTTAAAGAAGAAGGAATTGATATTTATGCTGAAAAGTATGACCGGCTACGGCAGATTTTCGGACTGTATCGACGGATTTGACATTACCTTTGAGATCCGCTCGGTCAACAACCGATACCTGGACACCAACATTCGTCTTCCCCGTGTTTACGGCTATCTGGAAGAAAAGATCAAAAAGGCCATTCAGAAAAAAGCGGCAAGAGGCAAGATCGATGCGTTTCTGACGGTGGAGCGCCCTGCGGGTGAAAGCACCGAGATCGCACTGGATGAGGCGCTGGCGGCGCAGTATGTCAAGGCACTTCGCACCATTGCCGAAAATCACGGTCTGCGGGATGACATTTCCGTTTCCTCCGTGGCTCGCTTCTCCGACATTTTCACCAAAAAGGTGAAGGAGGACGATGCCGATGCCGTTTGGCAGAAGGTGGAGATCGTGGTAGAAAAGGCGCTGGATGCCTTTTTGGAAATGAGGACCCGAGAGGGAGAAAGCCTCTTTCGTGATCTGGATGCAAGACTGGACAAGATGGAAGAGATCCTTGGGAAGATCCGCACCCATTCCGCCACGGCCTTGGATGAGTACCGTCAGAGAATGGAAGAAAAGCTCAGAGAGTATCTGCAGGATCATCAGATCGACGAGAGCCGCCTTTTGACCGAGGTGGGGATCATTGCCGACAAGATCGACACAGGCGAGGAAATGACAAGGCTTGCCAGCCACATCAACCAGTTTCGCGGCCTGATCCGACAGGATGCCCCCTCCGGCAGAACCATGGACTTTTTGACTCAGGAATTGAACCGAGAGGTGAACACCATCGGCTCCAAGTGCTCTCAGCTTGAGGTCACCCAGCTGGTGATCGATGCCAAAAACGAGATCGAACGGATCCGCGAGCAGATCCAAAACATTGAATAGGAGGGCAGCATGACCAACATCGGATTCGGAAACTTTGTTTCCAAAAGCCGTGTGGTGGCGGTGGCGGGCCCCGATTCCGCCCCCATCAAAAGGCTGGTTCAGGATGCCAAGGATGCAGGCATTGCCGTGGATGTGACCTGCGGCAGAAAGACTCAATCGGTGATCCTCACCGACAGCGGCCACGTGATCCTTTCCGCACTGAACACAAAATCCATTCAGAAGCGACTGGCGGGAGAGGAAGAAAGGGACGAGATCGAAGATGAAATATGACATTGTAATCTATTCCGGTGCCGCAGGAAGCGGTAAAGGAACCGTTTTGAAGATCGCCCGTGAAAGAAACCCGAAATTGAAGCTGAGCGTTTCCATGACCACCCGTGCCCCGAGACCGGGAGAAATAAACGGTCGTGAGTATTATTTCGTGACCCGTGAGGAGTTCTTGCAGACCTTAGAAGAGGATGGCTTTTTGGAGCACACCGAATACTGCGGCAATTTCTACGGAACCCCCAAAAAGCAGTTTTTCCAAATGATCGAGGATGGCTTTGTTCCCGTTTTGGAAATTGAGACCGACGGCGCAGGTCAGGTGATGGAAAAGCTGGAGCGCTATTTATCCGTCTTTCTCTCCCCTCCCGATTACACCACTCTGGAGGCAAGGCTGAGAGGAAGAGGAACGGAAACGGAGGATGCCATCTCCAGGCGCCTTTCTGCCGCCAAGGAGGAGGTTCTCTGCCGCTCCGAACGGTATGAATTTCTTTTGATCAATCCCGACGGCAGAGCCGAAGAGGCCGCCGAGGCTCTTGTGGATCTTGTGGAGACAGGAAGCACCGAGCGTGATGTTCTGGTGCAGGACCGCACCAAATTCTTGGAACAATTCCAAGGCTGATTTTGTCATTCAATAAAAAATATAATTTTTCATTTTCTAAAGGAGGAAAATACCATGATTTATCCGTCTATCAGCGATCTTTCCGATGAAGGAGTAAACCGCTACGCCCTTTCCATTGCCACCGCCAAGTGCGCAAGAAGAATTACCGACGAGCAGATCGAAAAGGCGCAGGCTCAGGCTGAAGCGAAGGACGACAAGTTTGCAAGCTACAGCTCCAAGAAGGCCATCCCCAACGAAAAGCCCGTGAAGGAAGCCATTGAGAAGCTTTATACCAGAGAATATAAGATCGTTCTCTCCGAGGAAGAATAAAAATAAGGATCGGCTATGGAACAAAAACAAATCGTGAAGGTGCGTCTGCTCTCCGCTACGAAGGCTACGGACAGAGAATTTGATTATCTTTGTCCCGATTTTGTGACGCCCACGCGGGGTTCCGTAGTCAAAATCCCCTTTGGCAAGGGGAACCGAGTTCGCTTTGGCGTGGTCTGTGCCGTGACAAACAAAAAGCCGGAACGAGAATGTAAAAGTATTCTTGAGGTGGTGGATGAAAAGGCAGGCCTGACCGAGGAGCTTCTCTCCCTGTGCGATCACTTGAAGGAGCAGATCTTCTGCACCTTCGGGGAGGCCGCAAAGGCGATCCTTCCCGCCCCTGTGTATCAAAAGAGCGCAAGAAGCGTTCGCTTTCTGTCTCTTTCGGAGGGAGTGGATCCCGAAAACGCCCTTGTGAGCTTTCGGGGTAAGAACAAGGAAAAGTATTTGGAGGTGCTTCGCTATCTGTCTTTAACAGGCGAGGTGGCGGAGAAGACCTGCCGAGATCTCTTTGATTTGGATGGGGCATCCTTTTCCCTCTTGGAAAAGAAGGGACTTTTGCGAATTTGGGAAAAGGAGCGTGCCCGAAACCCCTTGGAGGGATTGGAAAAATCCAACGAAAAGGAGCACACCCTCTCTCATGACCAAAAAAGAGCACTAGAGGAATTAAAAGAAGTCAGCGATTGCGGCAAGGCAGGAGCGGCGCTTCTTTACGGCATCACGGGGAGCGGAAAAACCGAGGTGATGCTGGCCTTATGCGACCACGTTCTGAAAAAGAATAAGACCGTGATCTTTTTGGTGCCCGAAATTGCCCTGACGGGGCAAAGCGCCAAGCTTCTCTTTCAGCGGTACGGAGATCGGGTCGCCCTCATTCACTCCGCTCTGTCGGAGGGCGAGAGGCGAGATGCCTATGTATCCATCCGCTCGGGAGAAAAGCCCATTGTACTGGGAACCCGTAGTGCTGTTTTCGCTCCCCTTTCCGATCTTGGCCTTATTGTGATCGACGAGGAGCAGGATCAAAGCTACAAATCCGACACACAACTCAAATACCACGCAAGAGATGTGGCCCGTTTTCGCTGTGCGAAAAACGATGCCATGCTTTTGCTTGCCTCTGCAACTCCCAGCGTGGAGTCCTTCCACAAGGCGAAGGAAGGGATTTATAAGCTGGTGAGTATGACAACTCGCTTCGGCTCGGCCTGCCTTCCCGAGGTGGAGATCGTGGATCTGAGACCCGATCTTCGGAAAAATCCCGGGATCCTTATGGGGCGAAGATTGCGCCGAGAGATCGGTGAAAATCTGGAGCGAGGCGATCAGACCATTCTTCTGATGAACCGCCGTGGCTATCGCAGGTTTGTGTCCTGTACCGCTTGCGGCGAGGTCATTCGCTGCCCCCATTGCAGTGTTTCCATGACCTTGCATAACGGAGAACGAAAGCGCCTGAGCTGTCACTACTGCGGCTACGCCATCCCTCTCCCTGACAAATGCCCCTCCTGCGGCTCGGAGCATCTCGTGCCTCACGGATACGGGATCCAACAATTGGAGGAGGAATTGGCCGAGGTTTTCCCCAAGGCAAGAGTCTTGAGAATGGACTCCGATTCTCTCTCGGGAAAGGGGTCCCACGAAAAGCTCCTCACCGCCTTTCGCAACAAGGAGGCCGACATTCTCATCGGAACGCAGATGGTGGCCAAGGGGCACAATTTCCCCGATGTGACCCTGGTGGGCATCGTAATGGCAGACTCCTCTCTGTATATGAGCGATTTCAGAGCGGCGGAGCATTCCTTCTCCCTTCTGACTCAGGTCATCGGCAGAGCGGGTCGGGCGCAAAAAAAAGGGCGCGCCCTCATTCAGACCCTCAACCCTGCACACAATGTATTCTCCTTGGCGGCCGAACAGGATTACGACTCCTTCTTTGAAGGGGAAATTGCCCTACGGCGTGCCTTTCAGTTCCCGCCCTTTTGCCAGCTTGCTCTTTTGACTCTGGCAGACGAAAAGGAAGAGAAGGTTCTCCTTTCCTCACGAGAAATGGAAGAGGAGATCCGTTCCCTATTAAAGGGAGAGTTTCAAGATGTGAAAATGATCGTTTACGGTCCCTTTGAAGCCCCCGTTTATCGGCTGAAAAACATTTACCGCAAACGCTTTATTATAAAATACAAAAACACCCCCCGAAGCCGCCTTTTGTTTGAGCGCCTGTTGACTCGGTTTTCCGATCCGAAATACAGCGGCGCCCGTGTGACGGCGGATATCGGCCCCGGGGTGATCTAAGGAGTATTATGGCAATTTTAAACATTGTAAAAGACGGCGACGAGATTTTGAGAAAAAAGAGCCGTGAGGTAACCGAGATCGACAACCGCCTTCTGACCCTTTTGGAGGATATGAAGGAGACCATGGCAAAGGCGGGCGGCGTTGGCCTTGCCGCCGTGCAGGTGGGAAAATTAAAAAAGGTCATCGTCATTGATACGGGAGAGGATCAGCTGGAATTGATCAATCCCGTGATGCTGAAAAAAAGCGGCAGTCAGGAGAGCCTGGAGGGCTGTCTTTCCTGCCCCAATCAATGGGGCATTACCAGAAGGCCCTTGAAGGTGGAGGTAGAGACCCTGACCCGTGAGGGAAAAAAGGTAAAAAAGAAGGCCGAGGGCTTTTTGGCCAAGGCCATTTGCCACGAAATGGACCATTTGGAGGGCAAGCTGTTTTACGATGAAGCAGTGAGAATGCTCTCTCCCGAGGAACTGAAGGAATATGAATAAGAAACTGATCTTTATGGGGACAGGCCCCTTTGCACTCACGGCTCTGGAAGGGCTTTTTGCCCATTTGGAGGAGGGGGACAGCCTTTCTGTTTACACCAAGGAAGCAAAAAAAGCAGGCCGCGGTATGAAGGAAAAGGACGGCTGCGTGGCCGCCTTTGCCCGTGAAAACGGCCTTGCGCTTTATCAGCCTCACTCCCTGAAGGAGGAGGCGGCCAAGGAGGAATTTTTGGCCTTGGAGGCAGATCTTGTGATCGTGGCCTCTTACGGACTGATCCTCCCCTCTTATGTGATCCACGCACCCACATTCGGCTGTATCAACATTCACGCTTCCCTTCTCCCCAAATACCGAGGTGCCGCTCCCATCAACCGTGCTGTTCTGGACGGAGAAAAGATGACGGGTGTGACCCTGATGCAAATGGATGAGGGGCTGGATACGGGGGATATGATCGCCGTGGAAGAAACCCCCATCGGAGAAGAGGAAACGGCAGGAGAGCTCTTTGAGAGACTTGCCCTTTTGGGTCGGGATATGCTCCTTGCGATCCTGCCCGATGTATACGACAGAAAATTGACTCCCGTACCTCAGAACCACGAGCAATCCACCTATGCCTCCAAGCTGACGGCCGAGGATCAGGCCATTTTGTGGGAAGAGACAACGGATCGGATCCTTTGCCGTATTCGGGCTCTCTCCCCCATTCCCGGTGCCATTTGCCGCACCGAACGGGATGGCAAGATCCTGAAGATCTACGGGGCACGTCGGGCCGAGGGGATCTTCGAAGGAAAGGCCGGTGAGGTGGTCAGCGTAAAGCCCTATGTGGTAATCAAAACCTGTGACGGCGCCATTTCGCTCTCTCAGGTTCAGCCTGAGGGCAAGGGACGAATGGATGCCAAGGATGCAGTCAACGGAAGAAAGATCGCACAGGGAGACAGGCTTATATGAACAAGGCTCGAAGAAAGGCCTATCTGTCTCTTGTGAAAAGCACAAGGGAAGGCGCTTTCGCCAATCTCGAAGCAAATTTCGTTATGAAATCCGAGGCCTTAACGGGGGAGGATCGATCCCTGTACCGTCACCTGTATTTCGGGGTGGTGGAGAGAAAGATCACCTTGGATTATCTTCTGTCCCGCCTTTGTGATACCCCCTTGAACAAGGTTTCCCTTGAGGTGCTTTGCAATTTGGAGCTGGGTGCCTTTCAGATCCTGTTTTCGGATGGGATCCCCGACCGTGCGGCCATTTTTGAAGCAGGAGAATTGGCAAAGGAATTTACGCCCGCTTCCCTTTCTCTGATCAATGCGGTTTTGCGCAGGCTTTCCCGTGAAAAAAGCGAGACTTTGGCGTATCTTGATCTGCCCGGCAAAAAGGGCCTTGCTCTGCGCTACGGCTACCCCCGCTATCTTGTGGGGCTTTGGCAAGAGGCCTACGGAAAAGAAACATGCGAAGCGATCCTTGCCGCCCAAAACAAGCGAGCGGCTTTGACCCTTCGGGTAAACACCTTAAAGACCGATCTTTCCTCTCTTTCTGCCCTTTTGCAGGAGAACGGAATTTCACACCATAAAAATCCACTTTGTCAAAATGCCCTTTCCTTAGAGGAGCATACAAATCCCACAAGCCTTCCCGGCTGGGAGGAGGGACTCTTTTTCGTCCAGGATGCCGCCGCTGCCCACGCCACCGATCGCCTCGGTGCCAAAAAGGGAGAGCGGGTGCTGGATCTTTGTGCCGCTCCCGGAGGGAAAAGCTATGGTGCGGCCTTGGATATGGAGGGCGAGGGAGAAATTCTTTCCTTCGAGCTTCACGAAAACCGATTGCCCTTGATCTTGGAGGGGGCAAGGCGACTTGGGATCCGGATCCTTTCGGCAGAGCAAAACGATTCGTCTCTGCCAAGACCGGAGCTTAGGGGGAGATTTGATCGGGTCATTTGCGATGTTCCCTGCTCCGGTTGGGGCACCATTGCCAAGAAGCCCGATATTCGCCATAAGAAAAAGGAGGAAGCAGAAGAACTGCCCCGGCTTCAGCGAGCCATTTTGGAAAGCGCCGCAGATGCGGTGAAGGCGGGCGGTGTGATCCTGTATTCCACCTGCACCCTGAACCCTGCGGAAAACGAAGGAGTGACCGATGCCTTTTTGGCCGAGCACAAAGACTTTTGCCGTGTGGGAGAAGCGGAAACCATTTTCCCCGTGGGCGGGGAGAATGACGGTTTCTTCTGTGATTTATTAAGGAAAGAACAATAAGATGCAAAAGGATCTACGCTCTCTTTATCCCGAAGAGATCAAACAGATTTTACTGGACAACAAAATAGAAGGCTACCGTGCTGCCCAGATCGTGTCCTGGCTTGGGAAAGGGTTTTTTTCCTTTGAGGAGATGACCAATCTTTCCAAGGCCACCAGAGAAAAGCTCTCCGAACTCTTCCGCATTGACAATATGCGAGAGGCGGAGCATTTGGTCTCGAAGATCGACGGCACCACCAAATACCTTTTTACCCTGCCTGACGGAGAGTATGTGGAAAGCGTACTGCTTTCCTACAAGCACGGATACAGTGTTTGCCTTTCCACACAGGTGGGATGTAAGATGGGGTGCAAATTCTGCGCCTCCACCAAGGCGGGCTTTTGCCGCCACTTAACGGCGGGCGAGATCCTACTGCAAATGGTGGAGATCACCCGCGACAAAAGAAAGCAGGATCCCGCCTTTCGCATCGGCCACGTGGTTTTGATGGGAATCGGCGAGCCGCTTGACAATTACGACAATGTGATCCGCTTTTTAAGGCTTTGCAATCACAAGGATCTGTTCGGCATCGGCTATCGGAATATTTCCCTTTCCACCTGCGGCCTGATCCCCCAGATCTACCGCCTGATGCAAGAGGAGCTTCCCATTACCCTATCCATTTCCCTGCACGCCTCCAATTCCCGCTTGCGCTCGGAATTGATGCCCATTAACCTTCGCTATCCCTTGAAGGAATTGATGGAGGCTTGCAAGGTCTACACCGAAACAACGGGGCGGCGCATTTCCTTCGAATACGCCGTCATTGCAGGCGTAAACGACAGTCCCGAGCGGGCTCGGGAGCTGATCGGCCTTTTGGGCGGATGGCTCAATCACCTGAACCTGATCCCCGTAAACCCCACAAAGGAAACCGATTTTAAGCCGGGCGACCGAAAAAAGATCGAGGAATTTGCCCGTGTTTTACAAAAAAGCGGTGTCAATGCCACCGTCCGTCGCACCTTGGGGGCCGATATTGAAGCGGCCTGCGGCCAATTGAGACGGGAAAAACAACAGCACCAAAACCAAAGGAGATAAGAATGCAATATTACGGTTCCACCGATCAAGGGATCCGCAGAAGCAGCAATCAGGATGCCTTTCGGATCAAGATCGCCGGCAATTTGCTCATCGCCGCCGTTTGTGACGGGATGGGCGGTGCCAACGGCGGGAACATAGCCAGCGCCTTGGGCGTTGAGACCTACACGAAGAAGCTCACGAAATACATCAACGCCGCATTGAGCTTCGTTTATTTGGGAGACATTCCCGAATTCGGTGTTCCCTGCGAGAGCTTTCCCGACCTCAGACTGGGGGATTTCATTACCAAGTCTGTGGAGGTTGCCAATGCCGAGGTATTTTCTGCGGCGGAGCGGGATCCCTCCCTTTCGGGAATGGGGACCACGCTCACCAGCTGTATCGTGACCCCCACAGGGGTGGTGACCGCCAACATTGGGGACAGTCGCATCTACTATGTATCGGAAGGCAAGATCTCCCTTTTGACCAAGGATCACTCCTTGGTGCAAAGCCTTGTGGATGAGGGCAAGATCTCCGAGAAGGAAGCCCTCCATCACCCCAACCGCAACATCATCCTGCGGGCGCTTGGGGTGGACGAAAAGGTGGAAGCGGATATTACCACGCATCCCATTACCGAAGGAACCCTTCTTTTGTGCAGTGACGGTCTTTCCAATTATTTTGACGAGGATTTCTTTTTGCAAACCTTGGAAAGCAAGCGCAGCTGCAAGGAAAAGGCCTCCCTTTTGGTGGAATATGCAAACTGCTGCGGCGGAGCAGATAACATCACCGCCGTTGTGATCAAGCTTTAGGAGAAAGGAGAAAATCATGCAAGAAAGCGAAAACAAATACGCCCATTTGGTGGGAAAAGTGATCGATGAACGGTACGAGGTTCTCCAGGTCAAGGGGATCGGCGGTATGGCGGTGGTTCTCAAGGCCAAGGACTTGCAGAAGAACCGCATTGTGGCCATTAAAATGCTCAATGAAAAGCACGCCGGCGATTCGGCCTCCGTGCGCCGCTTTGTCAATGAGTCCCGAGCCATCGCTCTCCTCTCCAACGATCACATTGTGGATATTTACGATGTGGCCTTCACAGGAAAAAACAAATATCTTGTGATGGAATATATTGACGGCATTACCCTCCGTGAGTATATGAAGCGAAACGCTCCCTTGGGAATTGAGAAAAGCCTTGATCTGACCATGCAGATCCTCTCGGCCTTGCAGCACGCACACGAAAAGGGCGTGGTTCACAGGGATATTAAGCCTCAGAACATTATGGTGCAAGCAAACGGCAAATTGAAGGTGACGGATTTCGGCATTGCACAGATCAGCGATACCAACCAAAGCAGCTCCGGCGTTGCCATGGGAACGGTGTATTATATTTCCCCCGAGCAGGCAAGCGGCAAGACCACCACCTTCTCCTCCGATATTTATTCCGTGGGTATTATGCTGTATGAAATGGCAACGGGAAAGCTTCCCTTTGAGGGGGACACTCCCCTTTCCATCGCCATGATGCAGGTCAATTCCACCCCCACCCGTCCCCGTAAGATCAATCCCAAGATCCCTCAGGGGCTGGAGCAGATCATTTTAAGAGCCATTAACAAGGCCCCCGAGGATCGCTTCCGTTCTGCCAAGAGCATGCTTCGTGCTCTGGATATTATAAAGAGAGACAAGACCGTGGTATTTGAGGAGCCGAAGAAGCCTGCAAAGGCCGCACCCGCCGCTCCCAAGAAGGAGGAGCCCAAGAAAAAAGCAGTAAAGGGCTCTCCCCGTACCCTGTTCCCCGTTATTTTGGGTGTTACCACGGCATTTATGATCGTGGGACTGATCACGGGTATCATTCTTTTGACCTCCCTGATCTCCATGACCAGCGAGGATCACACCGTGGTGGTGAAGATCCCCAACCTTGTGGGTCAGGAATTGACCGATTCCTTAAAGGCAAGTCTTGAAGCCCAAAACATCGTCCTTGACATAAAGGAAGTAAACAACGACCACTACACCGCAGGGCAGATCTCCCTGCAGGAGCCAAGCGCAGGACAAACAAGAAAGATCGCCTCCAAGGACAGAATGGTCACGGTGGAGGTGGAGGTTTCCAAGGGCAAGAGCAGCTTTACCTTGGAAAACTATGCCAATCAGGAATACCGAAAGGTCAGGATCGCTCTGGAAGATCTTGGCGCCAAGGTGACCATCGAAGAGCGCTTTGATGCCAATGTGATCTCGGGCTTTGTGATCGGCACCACCCCCGAGGCAGGAAGCACGGTCAAGAGCGGAGACACTGTGACCCTCCTTGTATCTCTGGGTCAGGAAACGGCCTACGCCAAGATGATCGATGTGCGCGGCATTAACGCAGGCGAAGCCAAGAGACGGCTTTTGAACGCCAACTTCCTTGTGGGCACCATTTACAAGGATTATTCCGATATTGTGCCCGAG
Source organism: Eubacteriales bacterium (assembly GCA_045543495.1). GTDB lineage: Bacteria > Bacillota > Clostridia > Oscillospirales > SIG627 > RGIG5579. The sequence continues at coordinate 32,845 of JAZQMO010000041.1, forward strand.
GGAAATGTCATTAGCCAAAGCATCGCACCCGACACCTCAACGGCACAGAAGCACACCCCCGTGGATCTGGTGGTCAGCCTCGGCCCGAAGCAATAGTATATATGGAAGAAAAAGGAAGAATCATTGGCCTTTCCGGTGGGCTTTACACGGTAAAGTGCTCCTCGGAAACGGTGATTTGCTATGCCAAGGGCGCCTTTCGCCGTGGGGATATCAGCCCCATGGTGGGAGATCTTGTTATGGTCTCCCAAGACGAAAATATGGATCAAAAGGAAAAAAGGCGTGGAGCAAGAGGTTTGATCACCAAGATCCTGCCCCGCAAAAACGCCCTGATCCGCCCTCCCCTTGCCAATTTGGATACCCTGTTTTTGGTTACGGCGGTGAAGGATCCCGAGCCTGTTCTCCTGTCGCTGGATAAGCTTTGCGCCATTGCCAGACACAATGAGATCGAGGCCGTTCCCGTTTTCACCAAAAAGGAATTGGATCCCTGTCGGGCCGAGAAATTGGTCAGCCTTTACCGCAAGGCAGGCTTTCCCGCTGTGGCGGTGACCAATCTTGACGGTGAAGAAGCAAAGAAGCTTCTGTACCCGAGAATTCAAGGGACTCTTTGTGCTATGGCAGGAGCAAGCGGTGTGGGAAAATCCACGCTCATCAATACCCTGTTCCCCGTGGTGGAGGCCGAAACGGGCCTTTTGAGCCAAAAGACTCAGCGTGGCAAGCACACCACCCGCCAAAGCACTCTGTATGATATTTCTCACCTGATCGGATCGGACAGTACCAAATACGTAGCCGATACCCCGGGCTTTTCCCTCCTTGACTTTGAGCGCTTTTTCTTTATGGAAAAAGAGGATCTGGCCTTTGCCTTTCCCGAATTTGAACCCCTTTTGGGGCAATGCAAATACACCAAATGCACCCACCGTACCGAGGAGGGCTGCCGAATTTTGGAAGAGGTGGAAATGGGAAGCATTGCCAAGAGCCGCCACGAAAGCTATGTTCAGCTTTATACGGAGCTGAACAAAACCAAGGCCTGGGAAACGGATAAAAAGAAAACGAGAAGATAAAAAAGAAACGCTTACAAAAAAGCAACAGGACAAAAAATCCTGTTGCTTTTTTGATATTACCGCTTAGAAAAAAACTTCATCATGCACGAAAGCCTTCTTCATCTATGAAATAACGATTTCCCTCAAATTCAACCCAAGTGTTTTTTACCTGACTGCCAACCTCATTCAGATAAACCCACTTGCCATTGGTATACTGCTTGAAGGTATTCGTTTCACAGTAGCCGCCTGAGCCAATGTAGCACAGGCCAACGGAGTCATAATGCCAAGTATCGTGGTACATATATCCGTCTTCGCCCACATAACACCAGCCTTGAGAATCCTTCTGCCATGCATTGCGGAGCAGATATCCTCCTGTACCGGCATATCGCCAGCCGATCTCGTCCAAAACCCAGGTGTGTTCCTTGAGATATCCGCTTGCATCTACGTAACAAAGATCGTAGGAATCAGGAACAAACTGATTTTTCAGCATCACGCCGTCGGAGCCAAGGTAGCACCAGCCTGCGGAATCCGACATCCACTGATCCGCAAGAGCAAAGCCGTCAGCACCGAGATAAAGCCAGTCTTCTCCTTTCTGCATCCAAGTATTCTTTGTTTGGCTACCGACCCCATTCAAATAAACCCATTTATCTTCGTACTGCTTCCAAGTATTTACTTCGCAGTAGCCGCCCGAGCCAATGTAGCAAAGGCCAACGGAGTCATAATGCCAAGTATCATGGTACATATATCCGTCTTGGCCCACATAACACCAGCCTTGAGAATCCTTCTGCCAAGCATTGCATAGCACATATCCATTGGCGTCCACATATCTCCAACCAATACCATCGAGGATCCACTTGTTATAAACGATGTATCCGTCAGCATCAACTCGGCAAAGCCCATGAGAATCCGGCACCCAATCATTGGTAACCATATAGCCGTCTTCCCCAAGGTAGCACCAGCCTGCGGAATCCGACATCCAAGAGGATGTCACCATATATCCGTACAGATCAATATAACTCCAACCGTAGCCATCATAAACCCATTCATCAATGGCAATATAGCCATCATCTTTCACATATGCAAATCCGGTTTCATCGGAAATCCAAGAGGATACCATCATATAACCGTTTTCATCCATAACTCGAACGCCTTGCGTGTCAATCAAAAAAGAATTGACCACCATATAGCCGTTTTCGTCTGCGTATCGCCAGCCGTTCTCATCCGGAATCCAGGCATCTGTCACAAGATAGCCGCCTTCGCCTGCATATCGCAAGCCTTGAGCACCTTTTCCCCAGGTGTTTTCTTCAATGTATCCGTCTTTTCCGATATAGCAAAGACCTTTGCCATCTTTAACCCAAGTCTCTACCACTGCGAAACCGTCAGATCCGAGATACGACCATCCCTTCTCATCTTGGATCCAGGAGTTTTTGAGTTTTTTTCCGTCTTTGTAATAAACACGCTTCCCGTTATAAAACCACCATCCTATTTTTTCGGAACGGGAAAGGCCGCAGTCATTACACTCCATATCCACATCAGAATCATACCGATGTTCATAAGTATCCGAATTTTTCATACAGGAATTAAAATGCCACGTGGCCTGATTGCAAAATTCGTTTCCTTCTCCAACGATCTTAATGTCTTCCTTCGTTTCGCCTTCATACCAAACGTCTTTTAACCCCGAGCACTGATAGAACGCAGAAGAAGCAATATACGTAATACTATACGGGATTGCGATGGAGGTAAGGCTTGAGCAATCTTTAAAGGCACATTCAAAAATACTTTCGACGGAATTTGGGATAATAATAGAGGAAAGACTTGAACACCCCTCAAAGGCTCTTTGGTAAATCATCGTAACACGATTCGAAATCGTGATGGAGGAAAGACTTGAGCACCCCTTAAAGGCACGAGAGCGGATGGAGGTGATAGAATTTGGAATTGTGATGGAAATAAGGCTTGAGCACCCCTCAAAGACGCTTTCCTCAATGCTCGTAACACGATCCGAGATCGTGATAGAGGCAAGGCTTGAGCAAGAGGCAAAGGCATATTTACCAATGCTTGTGACAGAATTTGGAATCGTGACGGAGGTGAGTACCCTGCAATTGTTAAAGGCGTAACATTCTATGTTTGTGACGGAATCCGGAATTGTGATAGAGGCAAGCTGAACACAGCCACTAAAAGCAAAATCGCCAATGCTTGTAACGGAATCCGGGATCGTGATGGAGGTAAGGCTTGAGCACTCTTCAAAGGCTCTTTCCTCAATGCTCGTAACACGATCCGGGAGCATAATAGAGGTGAGCGATATGCAATGGGAGAATGTATTGAAGCCGATGCTCGTAATACTATCAGGGAGTTCGATGGAGGTAAGTGCCTGACAATAGAAGAAGACATGAGGGCCCATGCTTATGACACTATCCGGGATTGTGATGGAGGTGAGCGCACTGCAATAGTTAAAAACACTTCTGCCTATGTTTATGACGGAATCCGGAATTGTGATAGAGGTAAGGCTTGAGCAAGAGGCAAAGGCATGGTCGCCAATGCTCGTGACACTATCCGGGATGGTCACATTGGTAAGTTCGGAGCAAAACTGAAAAGCAGAAGCACCGATGGAGGTAACACCATCCTCAATCACAAGATTCGTAAAAGATGTGCTCCAAGGCGCCAGGTGGTTCATGCCATAATTCTCCATTTCGCCATTTCCCGAAATGGTCAGGGTGGTGCCCTCCAAAGTCCAAGTACAATCGCCGGTGATACCGCTGGTTGCCGCATAAACAGGCATATCCAAAACACCGGGAAGCAACAGAATAGACAGCATCAAGGCAAAGAATATGCCCAAACAAAGAGATCGTATTTTTTTCATGATTCCTCTCCTTTCAAATAAAAAATGCGCAGCAAAGCCACGCACTGAAAAAAGCATAACTCTGCCTGCGCCCCACAAGTTTGCAATCTACAAGTAAATATCAAAATGAAAGCATTCGTTTTTACAAAAGCCAAAACACTTCTCCACTTAACTGCATTATTCACCTGTGTTGCAAATTTAGTATAACATATAAAAAATCAAATTTCAATATTTTTGGGATAAGTCATTTATAAGCAAATAAAAAAAGAAGGACACTTGCGGAGTGTGAAGTGAACCCCAAAGTTTAGACAAAATTAAATATTAAATTGCTTGTGAATGAGTTCGGTATTGCACCGGGCTCATTCCTTTTAGTTTTAAGGAAATTCTTTCGTTGTTGTAATAATAAATATATTTTTTTAATTCATC
>JAZQMO010000042.1:0-24492 GCA_045543495.1 Eubacteriales bacterium
ATTGCGATGGGAGCGATCAGCTCAACGTTCATATCAACGTTGTCGCCGGGTGCGCACATCTCAACGTCAGCGGGAAGGCTGATAACGCCGGTAACGTCGGTAGTTCTGAAGTAGAACTGAGGTCTGTAGTTGTTGAAGAAAGGAGTATGACGGCCACCTTCTTTTTCGGTGAGAACGTATACCTGACCAACAAACTTGGTGTGAGGATTGATGGAACCGGGTTTCGCAAGAACCTGACCTCTTTCGATCTCCTTCTTGTCGATACCACGGAGCAGAACACCTACGTTGTCGCCTGCTTCGGCATAGTCGAGCAGCTTACGGAACATTTCGATACCGGTAACAACGCTCTTCTTGGTTTCCTTCAGACCAACGATTTCGATTTCGTCGCCCATCTTCAGCTGACCTCTCTCAACACGACCGGTAGCAACGGTACCACGGCCGGTGATGGAGAATACGTCCTCTACGGGCATCAGGAATGCCTGATCAGCCTTACGGTCGGGAGTGGGAATGTAGGAGTCAACAGCTGCCATGAGCTCGAGGATGGGAGCGTACTCGGGAGCGGAAGAATCGGTGTTGGTGGACTCGAGAGCGTCTCTTGCAGAACCCTTGATGATCGGGATATCGTCACCGGGGAAGTCGTGCTTGGAGAGCAGCTCACGGATCTCCATTTCAACCAGCTCGAGGAGCTCTTCATCGTCAACCATGTCGCACTTGTTCATGAATACAACGATTGCGGGAACGCCTACCTGACGAGCGAGCAGGATGTGCTCGTGGGTCTGCTGGAGAGGACCGTCGGTAGCAGCAACTACGAGGATAGCACCGTCCATCTGAGCGGCACCGGTGATCATGTTCTTAACGTAGTCGGCGTGGCCGGGGCAGTCTACGTGAGCGTAGTGACGGTTGTCAGTCTCGTACTCAACGTGTCTGGTGTTGATCGTGATACCTCTTGCTCTCTCTTCGGGAGCGTTGTCGATCTGATCGTAAGCCAAGAACTCAGCCTTGCCGTCGCAGAGGGAGAGAGTCTTGGTGATAGCGGCGGTAAGAGTAGTCTTACCGTGGTCAACGTGACCGATGGTACCAATGTTTACATGGGGTTTAGTTCTTTCGAATTTTGCCTTTGCCATTGTGTTTTCCTCCTAAAAATTGTTTATTTAAAGTTTTTTAGTTCTGATTAGTTGGCAGACTTTTTAATGATCTGCTCCTGAATGTTCTTGGGAACCTCTGCATAGTGATCAGGCTCCATGGTGTATACACCGCGGCCCTGAGTCTTGGAACGAAGGTCGGTGGCATAACCGAACATTTCGCCCAGAGGAACCTCGCAGTTGATCTGCTGGCCACCGCCAACAGCTTCCATACCAAGAACGTTACCACGACGCTGGTTGATGTTACCGATAACATCGCCCATGTAATCATCGGGAGTAACGATAACGACCTTCATAATAGGCTCGGTGATGGTAGGATCTGCTTTTCTCATTGCTTCCTTGAAGGCCATAGATCCGCAGATCTTAAATGCCATTTCGGAAGAGTCAACTTCGTGATAGGAACCGTCAAACACGGTAACCTTGGTGTCTACAACGTTGTAGCCTGCTACAACACCGCTCTCCATTGCGCCACGGATACCGGCATCCACTGCGGGGAGGTATTCCTTGGGAATGGCACCGCCGACTACCTTATTGATGAATTCGTATCCCTTGCCGGGCTCGTTGGGCTCGATGGTCATCTTAACGTGAGCATACTGACCCTTACCGCCGGACTGACGGGCGTACTTCACATCAACGGTAGCTTCCTTGCGGATGGTTTCACGGTATGCAACCTGAGGCTTACCAACGTTTGCTTCCACACGGAACTCACGGAGAAGTCTGTCAACGATGATCTCAAGGTGCAATTCGCCCATACCTGCGATGATGGTCTGACCGGTCTCTTCATCGGTAGATACCTTGAAGGTGGGGTCTTCCTCAGCAAGCTTCTGCAGGGCGATACCCATTTTCTCCTGACCTGCTTTGGTCTTGGGCTCAATGGCAACACGGATAACGGGATCCGGGAAGTCCATAGACTGGAGAATGATGGGGTTCTTTTCATCACAGAGGGTATCACCGGTGGTGGTGTATTTCACACCGATTACGGCAGCGATATCGCCGGCGTAGATCATATCGGCATCTTCTCTGTGGTTCGCATGCATCAAAACGATACGGCCAAGTCTTTCTCTCTTGCCCTTCACGGAGTTGTAAACGGTAGAACCGGTTGCAACGGAGCCGGAATATACACGGACAAAGCAAAGTCTTCCCACGAAGGGGTCGGTCGCAATCTTGAATGCCAGAGCGGCGAAGGGTGCATCCTCGCTGGAGGGGCGCTCTTCCTGCTCCTCGGAATCCGGAAGGGTTCCGGTGATGGGGGGGATATCAAGGGGAGAGGGAAGGTACTCCACAATGGCATCCAGAAGTTTCTGAACACCCTTGTTACGGTAAGAGGTACCGCAAAGTACGGGGATCATCTTACCGGCAATGGTGGTAACACGGATTGCCTTGTGAATTTCTTCCTCGGTCAGCTCCTCGCCCTCGAGATACTTCTCAAAGAGCTCGTCATCGCTTTCGGCAACGGCTTCCAGAAGCTGAGTATGATACTCCTCTGCCTTATCTTTCAGATCGGCGGGGATATCTTCCTCCAAAATTTCGGTACCGTCGTTATTGGTGTAGATGAAAGCGCGCATCTTGACCAGGTCAACCAGTCCGCGGAATTCATCCTCTGCTCCGATGGGGAGCTGGATCGGTACTGCATTTGCTTTCAGTCTCTCGTGGATCTGGGAAACAACTCGATAGAAGTTTGCTCCGCCAATGTCCATCTTGTTGACATAAGCAAGTCTGGGTACGTTGTACTTGGTAGCCTGACGCCATACGGTTTCAGACTGGGGCTCGACACCGCCTTTGGCACAGAAGACAGCTACTGCGCCGTCCAGCACCATCAGGGAACGCTCCACCTCAACGGTGAAGTCAACGTGACCGGGGGTGTCGATGATGTTGATTCTGTTGTTTCTCCAGAAACAGGTGGTAGCGGCGGAAGTGATGGTAATACCTCTTTCCTGCTCCTGCTCCATCCAGTCCATGGTCGCGGCGCCGTCGTGAGTCTCACCCAGCTTGTGCGTTTTACCCGTGTAGTACAGGATACGCTCAGTGGTGGTGGTCTTACCGGCGTCGATATGAGCCATGATACCGATGTTTCTGGTTCTTTCAAGTGGATACTCTCTCGGCATTGTAAGCTCCGTTTCCTTTTCAATAAATTCTTCCCCTTCGGCGGCAATTCATACCGCCAAAGGAAAAAATGGATCAATATCTGTAATGAGCAAAAGCCTTGTTGGCTTCGGCCATCTTGTGAGTATCTTCTCTCTTCTTAACGGCACCGCCAAGATTGTTGGTAGCGTCGATAATCTCGTTTGCAAGTCTCTCACACATGTTCTTCTCGCTGCGTGCTCTGGAATAAGTGATGAGCCAGCGAAGACCTAAGGTCTGCTTTCTGTCGGGCCGAACATCGATCGGTACCTGATAGGTAGCACCACCTACTCTTCTTGCTTTGATTTCAAGAGCAGGCATGATGTTCTCGAGGGCCTTCTGAAATGTTTCAAGGGGATCGTTGCCAGTCTTTTCCTTCACGATATCGAATGCATCGTAAACGATCTTCTGTGCAACACCTTTTTTACCGTCCAGCATAATGTTGTTTACCAGCTTGGTAACCAGCTTGGAACCGTAGATAGGATCCGGCAGGACGTCTCTTTTGGAAATCTGACCTCTGCGTGGCACTAGAACTTCCCTCCTTCATAATATTATAATGATATCTTCGGTACTCCGATGGGGCTTTCCCATCGGTGAGTGCTTGCCTTTTGATCAGATTCTATTTCATGATGCAAAATGCTAAGCACAACCTTTGAGCCAATTACTTGGAAGCTTTGGCTCTCTTCGCTCCGTACTTGGAACGACCCTGGTTTCTTCCGTTTACGCCCTGGGTATCCAGAGTACCACGGATGATGTGGTAACGCACACCGGGAAGGTCTTTGACTCTTCCGCCTCTGATCATAACGACAGAGTGCTCCTGCAGGTTATGACCGATACCGGGAATGTATGCGGTCACTTCGTTACCGTTGGTCAGTCTGACCCTTGCAATCTTACGAAGAGCAGAGTTCGGCTTCTTCGGTGTCTTGGTGGAAACCTTCGTGCAAACTCCACGCTTCTGAGGACAGCTGATGGCAACGGTCTCTTTTTTCAAAGAGTTCATGCTCTGCTGCAGGGCGGGAGACTTGGACTTGTAGGTAACCTGGTCACGACCAAATCTTACCAATTGGTTGAATGTCGGCATATTGCACCTCCTTTTTCAATATTCGTTTTATGGTATCACATTTTCAAAAAAAATGCAACAGGTCGCACCAAGTGCAAAATGCATTTCTGCATTTTGCACAAAATGCGAATAAAACCTTTGGTTAAAATAGTGTAAAATTACCCGAAATTATCCGAAAATGCTCTCTTCGGGATCGGCCTCGGTATCACGAACCTTAATCCCGCGGTACTTTTCCATACCGGTACCGGCAGGAATGAGCTTACCGATGATAACATTTTCCTTCAGACCCATGAGGGGATCGACCTTGCCCTTGATGGCGGCTTCCGTGAGAACCTTGGTGGTCTCCTGGAAGGAAGCGGCAGACAGGAAGGACTCGGTGGACAGAGCCGCCTTGGTAATACCCAGAAGCAGTGCGGAAGCAGTGGCTTCGGTGAGCATTTCACCCTGAGCGATTCTGGCACGAACCTCAGCATTGGCATCTTCAAACTCGGTGACCTCAATCATAGCGCCGGGCAGGAGCTTGGTGGAGCCGGGATTTTCGATGCGAACCTTGCGGGTCATCTGACGGGCAATGACCTCAACGTGCTTATCGTTGATCTCTACTGCCTGCAGACGGTAAACCTTCTGGATCTCCTTTACGATGTACTCGTAAGCAGCATCGGTACCGTCAATGCGGATGATATCGGTAGGCTTGCGAAGACCCTCGGTAAGAGCCTGTCCGCGGAGAACGGCCTGACCGTCCTCCACAATGACCTTCAGGCCATAGGGGATCAGGTAGCTCTTCTCATTGGAAGGATCGGTAGCACTGGTCACAATGACGTGGCGGTTCTTCTTGGTATCGTCGATCTTGACAATACCGTCGAAATCTGCCAGGATGGAAGGCTTCTTGGGGCTGCGTGCCTCGAAGAGCTCCTCAACACGGGGCAGACCCTGGGTAATATCGCCTCCGGCGATACCACCGGTATGGAAGGTTCTCATGGTCAGCTGAGTACCGGGCTCACCGATGGACTGAGCGGCGATGATACCAACAGCCTCACCGATGTTGACCTTCTTGCCGTTGGCAAGGTCGGCACCGTAGCAATGAGCGCAAACGCCGTGACGGCACTTACAGTTCAGTACGCTTCTGACATAAACCTTCTTGATGCCGGCTTCGGTAATGGCATCCACCATAGACTCGTTGATCATCTGACCGTTTTCTACCAGAACCTCACCGGTCTCGGGATGAACCACATCGGCGGCGGCAAATCTGCCCAGAATACGGTCGGCAAGCTTTTCGATCATTTCCTTGCCTTCCATAATATCCTCTACCCAGATACCCTCGGTGGTGCCGCAATCCTCTTCACGGATGATCACATCCTGTGCAACGTCTACCAGACGGCGGGTCAGGTAACCGGAGTCAGCGGTACGGAGAGCCATATCTGCCAGACCCTTACGGGAACCACGGGCAGCGATAAAGTATTCCAAAATGTTCAGACCTTCACGGAAGTTTGCCTTAATAGGCAATTCCACGGTACGGCCGGTTGCGGTTGCCATCAGGCCTCGCATACCTGCCAGCTGTCTCATCTGCTTCATAGAACCACGGGCACCGGATACTGCCATCATATTGATGGGGTTGTCCTTGCGCAGGTTCTTCTGCAGGGCGGTGGTAACATCCTTGGTACACTCTTCCCAAATGGAAATGACTCTGCGGTATCTTTCCTCGTCGGTCAACAAACCGCGGCGGAAATGCTTGGTCACCTCGTCCACCTTCTTGTCGGCGGCGGCGATGATATCCTGCTTTTCCGGAGGAACGGTCATATCGGATACGGATACGGTCAGGGCGGCCTTGGTGGAGTACTTATAACCCAGCGCCTTGATCTTATCCAGCATTTCTACGGTTTCGGTGGAGCCGCAGTACTTGATGGCACGGTCAATGATCTTGCCCAGCTCCTTCACGGTTACCACGAAATCGATCTCGGGCTTGAAGAGGTTTGCGGGATCGTCACGGTCCACAAAATGAAGCTTCTGAGGAATGACGCTGTTGAAGATCATTCTGCCGTAGGTGGTATCCACCAGCTGAGAAACCTCTTTTCCGTCTACCACACGGGTCTGACGGACCTTGATGCGGGCGTGAATTCCCAGATCCTTATTTTCATAAGCCATCACAGCTTCGTCAAAATCACGGAAGATCTTGCCTTCGCCTACCTCATCGGGGCGGAAGGTGGGTTCTTCATCCTCAAACTCACGAACATAGGTGAGCCAGTAGGAGCCAAGCACCATATCCTGGGTGGGAACCGTAACGGCCTTACCGGAAACGGGCTTCAAGAGGTTGTTGGCAGAAAGCATCAAGAATCTTGCTTCGGCCTGAGCCTCGGGAGACAGGGGCACGTGAACAGGCATCTGGTCACCGTCAAAGTCGGCGTTGAAGGCCGTACATACCAGAGGATGGAGCTTAATGGCTCTGCCCTCTACCAGAACGGGCTCAAAGGCCTGAATGGAAAGACGGTGCAGGGTGGGAGCACGGTTCAGGAGAACGGGATGCTCCTTGATGACATATTCCAGAGCGTCCCAAACCTCGTGGCTCATACGCTCAACCTTTTTCTTGGCGTCCTTAATGTTGGTAGCCTTGCCGGTCTCCACCAGTCTCTTCATCACGAAGGGCTTGAAGAGCTCAATGGCCATTTCCTTGGGAAGACCGCACTGATACAGCTTCAATTCGGGGCCGACAACGATTACGGAACGGCCGGAGTAGTCAACACGCTTACCCAAAAGGTTCTGACGGAATCTACCCTGCTTACCGCGGAGCATTTCGGACAGAGACTTGAGGGGACGGTTGCTGGGGCCGGTAACGGGTCTGCCGCGGCGGCCGTTGTCAATGAGAGCGTCAACGGCTTCCTGAAGCATTCTCTTCTCGTTGCGAATGATGATCTCGGGAGCGTGGAGCTCCATAAGTCTCTTCAGACGGTTGTTACGGTTGATCACTCTGCGGTACAAATCGTTGATATCGGAGGTGGCAAATCTGCCGCCGTCCAGCTGTACCAAGGGACGGATCTCGGGAGGAAGCACGGGGAGAACCTCCAGGATCATCCATTCGGGCTTGTTGCCGGAAAGACGGAAGTCCTCTACGATCTCAAGACGCTTGGCCAGACGAAGCTTCTTCTGACCGTTGGAGGAATCCATTTCCTCACGCAGCTCCTGAGAGAGCTTTTCCAGATCCAATTCCTCCAGAAGCTTTTTTACAGCCTCTGCACCCATTCCTGCTTCGAAATCGTTTTCGTACTTTTCTCTTGCGGCACGGTACTCCTGCTCGGTGAGCAGCTGCTGCTTGGCAAGAGGCGTGGAGCCGGGATCGGTTACGATGTACTGCGCAAAGTAGAGCACCTTCTCCAGAAGGCGGGGGGAGATATCCAAAAGGATACCCATTTTGGAAGGAATGGCACGGAAGTACCAAATGTGGGAAACGGGAGCGGCCAGTTCGATATGGCCCATTCTCTCACGGCGAACCTTGCTGGTGGTGATCTCCACGCCGCACTTTTCGCACACCTTTCCGACATATCTTACCTTCTTATATTTACCACAGTGACATTCCCAGTCCTTAGTCGGTCCGAAAATGCGCTCACAGAACATACCGTCACGCTCGGGCTTCAAGGTACGGTAGTTGATGGTCTCGGGCTTTTTCACCTCGCCGTAGGACCACTTTCTGATGGCATCGGGAGAAGCTAAACCGATTCTAATTTTATCAAAATCTACGTGTTCCATTTTCTTCTCCTCCTTTATTATTCTTCAATTCCGTCATCAGACTGATAGACGGATGCACTTCCCATATAATCGGAAAGGTCTTCTTCCTGTTCGGGTCTGTCCTCGGTGCTGCCCTCTTCATCGTCAAAGAGAGGATCCTCGGCATCGTAGATCTGATCTCCCAATTCGGAAGCATCAATGGTCTGAATACCGGTGTTCTCTTCCTCGCTGATCTCCTTGAGGGTCACCACATTGTCCTCTTTATCCAGAACCTCAACATTCAAGCCGAGGGCCTGAAGCTCACGAATGAGCACCTTGAAGGATTCGGGCACGCTGGGAGCGGGAATGTTCAGACCCTTCACAATGGCCTCGAAGGTCTTAACACGGCCGATCACATCGTCCGACTTCACGGTGAGGATCTCCTGCAGGGTGTAAGCGGCACCGTATGCTTCCAGTGCCCAAACCTCCATTTCACCGAATCTCTGACCGCCGAACTGAGCTTTACCGCCCAGAGGCTGCTGCGTTACCAGAGAGTAAGGACCGGTGGAACGGGCGTGGATCTTATCGTCAACCAGGTGATGGAGCTTGAGGTAGTACATATAGCCCACGGTAACACGGTTGTCAAAGGGCTCACCGGTACGGCCGTCATACAGAACGGTCTTACCGTCGGGATCGCAGCCTGCCTGAACGAGAAGCTCCTGAATGTCCTTCTCGGTGGCGCCGTCGAATACGGGGGTCATAAAGTTCAGACCCAGCTTCTTGGCGGCAAGTCCCAAATGCACCTCCAAGACCTGACCGATGTTCATTCGGGAAGGTACGCCCAGAGGGTTCAGAACGATATCCAAGGGAGTACCGTCGGGCAGGAAGGGCATATCCTCAGAGGGAAGGATGCGGGAAATAACACCCTTGTTACCGTGACGGCCTGCCATCTTATCGCCCACGCTGATCTTTCTCTTCTGAGCAATGTATACACGGACGACCTTGTTGACACCGGCGGGCAATTCATCGCCGTTTTCACGGGTAAAGGTGCGAACGTCTACTACAATACCGCTTTCGCCGTGGGGAAGTCGCAGGGAGGTATCACGAACCTCTCTTGCCTTCTCACCGAAGATGGCACGGAGCAGTCTCTCCTCAGCGGTCAATTCGGTCTCACCCTTGGGAGTGACCTTACCCACCAGAATATCTCCTGCGTGGACCTCGGCACCCTTGCGGATGACACCGTCTGCATTCAGATCCTTGAGAGCATCCTCACCCACGGAGGGGATATCACGGGTGATCTCTTCCGGACCGAGCTTGGTATCTCTTGCTTCGTGGGAATACTCCTCAATGTGAATGGAGGTGTATACATCCTCACGAACCAATCTTTCATTCAGAAGAACAGCGTCCTCGTAGTTATAACCCTCCCAGGTCATAAAGCCGATGAGCATATTCTTACCCAGAGCCATTTCACCGCCCTGTGTTGCGGTGCCGTCAGCCAATACCTGACCCTTTTCCACTCTCTGATCCTTCTGAACATAGGGTCTCTGGTTGATGCAGGTGCCTTGGTTGGTTCTCTTGAACTTCACCAAATGGTATGCATCGGTCATACCCTGATCGTTCTTCACACGGATCTCGTCAGCGGAAACGTACTCCACATAGCCTGCTTCCTTGGCAAGAACGCAAACGCCGGAGTCCGTACCGGACTTGTACTCAATACCGGTACCGATCATGGGAGCCTCGCTGACCATCAGAGGAACGGCCTGCTTCTGCATGTTGGAGCCCATGAGTGCACGGGTGTTATCGTCATTCTCCAGGAAGGGAATGTGAGAAGCGGAAACGGAAACCACCATCTTAGGAGAAACATCCATGTAGTCGATCTCCTCACGGGGAACCTCCAGGATCTCTTCTCTTCTGCGGGCGGTAACCTTCTTGTTGATGAACTTATGCTCTTCATCCAAGGGCTCGTTTGCCTGAGCCACGGTAAATTCGTCTTCTTCATCGGCGGTCATATAGCGAACCTCGCCGGTGACCACGCCGGTCTCCTTATCCACTCTGCGGTAGGGCGCCATTATGAAGCCGAACTCGCTGATCTTGGCGTAGGTGGAAAGGTAGGAGATCAGACCGATGTTGGGACCTTCGGGGGTCTCAACGGGACACATTCTGCCGTACTGAGTATAGTGTACGTCACGAACCTCGAAGGAGGCTCTGTCACGGGACAGACCGCCCGGACCCAGTGCGGAAAGACGGCGCTTGTGGGTCAATTCGGACAGGGGGTTGTTCTGATCCATAAACTGAGACAAGGGAGAAGAACCGAAGAACTCCTTAATGGCGGAGATCACGGGACGAACGTTGATCAGCACCTGAGGGGTAACGGATTCCGTATCCTGAATGGTCATTCTCTCCTTGACGATCTTATCCATTCTGGAAAAGCCGATGCGCAGCTGGTTCTGAAGTAGCTCGCCTACGCAGCGCAGTCTTCTGTTGCCCAGATGGTCGATATCGTCATCCGTGCCGATGTTATGGGACAGGCACAGAAGGTAGTTCACGGAGGAGTAGATATCCTCACGGGTAATATGCTTGGGAACCAATTCGTCCTTTCTCTCCACGATCAGACGAACTCTCTCTTCCTCATCCTGAGTTTCCGAAAGGATCTCACCCAGAACGGAAAGCTTGACCATTTCCTTAATGCCGGTCTTGGCACAGACCTCCTGAGGCAGGAACTTGTTCATGGGAACCATTCCGTTGGAGAAGACCTTCACTTCTTTTCCGTCCTCAGCAATCACCTTCAGGCAGGTAACGCCGTTTTCATCCAGACTCTCTGCCATTTCACGGGTCAGGGCGGTGCCCTTTTCAAAGATCACCTCGCCCGTCAGCTCGGACACGGCGGGAGCGGCAAGGGTCAGGCCTGCCACACGGCGGGCAAGAGAAAGCTTTTTGTTGTATTTATAACGACCTACGGCAGAAATATCGTATCTCTTGGGATCGAAGAACAGGTTGTTCACCAAGATCTCGGCGCTTTCCACCAAGGGCGGATCGCCGGGGCGAAGTCTTCTGTAAAGCTCCTTGAGAGCCTCCTCATAGGCGGTGGTGTTATTGTTTTCCGCAGCGGCGGTGATGGTGTCCTTATCCATGGTGAGAAGGAGCATATCATCCTCGCCGAACATTTCCTTCAATTCCGCATCGGTGGAAACGCCGAGGGCACGGACCAGAATGGTCACGGGCATTTTGCGGTTCTTATCAATGCGAACATAGAAAATATCGTTTTGATCGGTCTCATACTCCAGCCAAGCGCCACGGTAGGGGATCACGGTGGTGGCATAGGTCACCTTTTCGCTCTTCTCCTGCAGCTTCTGGTAGTAGATACCGGGGGAACGAACGATCTGAGATACGATCACTCGCTCGGCACCGTTGATCAGGAAGGTGCCGTTGTCGGTCATCAAGGGGAAATCGCCCATAAAGATTTCCTGCTCCTTGATCTCGCCGGTGAGCTTATTGGTCAGCCTCACCTTTACACGAAGGGGAGCCGCATAGTTTACGTCTCTCTCCTTGCACTCCTCAATGGTGTACTTGGGAGTCTTCTCCACCGTGTAATCCACGAAGTCGATGAGAAGATTGCCGGAATAGTCCACAATGGGGGAGATGTCGCGAAGCACCTCAACAAGGCCTTCGTTCAGGAACCACTCAAAGCTTTTCTTCTGAATCTCGATCAGATTCGGAAGCTCCAGAGGCTCGTCATTCTTGGCGAAGCTCCAGCGAGTTGCGGTTCCGCACTTCTGGGGATGTGTCATCATAAAAGAAACCACTCCTTCTTTCGTTTTACAAAATCATCAAACGGCTTTTCCCTTCCCGTGAAAAAATTTCTTTTTCTCACACCCGTGCATTATATATAAGGAAAAAATAAGGGAAATTTTACAATTGAGTGTAGAAAAAGTTTACAAAAATTTCTTATTTGGAAACGGTCAATTCACAAACCTTTTCTCAAAACCCGATTGTACCGCCATGATAGCGCAGTTTATTACTATATCACAAGATTTTTTTCCTGTCAAGAGAAATTTTGCTATTTTTTTCGGTTAATTTTACTCAAAAACATTGACTTTTGGGTGGTATGGTTTATAATAAAGGATAAAAAGGCGAGGGGCAAAAACCCTCGGGAGAAAGGAGAATCGGGCACAATGAACGCAAAAGACAGAATTTTGGAATTGCGTCAGAAACTTCAGACCTATTCTCACCAATACTACGTACTGGATCGCCCCGTCATCAGCGATTACGAATACGATATGCTCTATAAGGAATTGGAGCGGTTGGAGGCGGAGAACCCCGAGCTTTACGATCCCCTCTCCCCCACCCATCGGGTGGGCGGCAAGGCGTTGGATAAATTTGAAAAGGTGAACCACACCGTTCCCTTGAAGAGCCTTTCCAATGTGTTTTCCAAGGAAGAGCTGTTTGCCTTTTTGGATGGGATCCGCAAAACGGTGTCTCATCCCGAATTTGCCGTGGAATACAAGATCGACGGTCTTTCCGTGGCACTGGAATATGAAAACGGCCGCTTCGTACGGGGTGCCACCCGAGGAGACGGCTTGGTGGGCGAGGATGTCACCGAGAATTTAAAGACCATCCGTTCCATCCCCCTCGTATTGAGCGAGGCGGTGGAGCACCTTGTGGTGCGGGGCGAGGTCTTTATGCCCAAGAAAAAGTTTGAGGCCCTGAACCGAAAGCGGGAGGAAGCGGGCGAGAGCCTGTTTGCCAACCCAAGAAACGCCGCCGCAGGCTCCCTGCGTCAGCTTTCCAGCAAGATCACCGCCGAGCGAGGGCTTGATATTCTCATTTTCAACATTCAGTCCGTGCAGGGGAAAAGCTTTTCCTCTCATTCGGAAAGTCTGGATTGGCTTTCCACTCTGGGCTTCAAGGTTTCCCCCTACGCCCTTCTTTCTCAAAACGAAGAAATTATGGCCGAGATCCTTTCCCGCGGCGAAAATCGGGATCAGGTGGAATTTGATATTGACGGCGCCGTGATCAAAACCAACCTCTTTGCCCATCGGGAAGAGGTGGGAGAATTGGATCACGCTCCCAAATGGGCCATGGCCTACAAATACCCTCCCGAGGAAAAGCCCACAAGGCTTAACGATATTACCGTTCAGGTAGGCCGCACGGGAGTGCTCACCCCCACGGCAGAGCTTGAGCCTGTGCGCTTGGCGGGCACCACCGTGACCCGTGCCACATTGCACAATCAGGATTTCATCCTCCAAAAGGACATTCGCATCGGCGATACGGTGATCGTGCGAAAAGCGGGAGAGATCATTCCCGAGATCCTTCGGGTGGTGACAGAAGACCGCAAAGAGGATTCGGTTCCCTACCGCTTCCCCGACACCTGCCCCTCCTGCGGAGAGAAGGTCACAAAGGACGAGGATCAGGCCGCCATTCGCTGTACCAATGCAGCCTGCCCCGCTCAGCTTGCCCGCAACATTGTGCATTTTGCCTCCCGTGGTGCTATGGATATTGAAGGCTTGGGACCCGCTGTGGTGGAAGCCTTCCTGTCGGGAGGGATCATACAGGGGATCACCGATCTTTATGAATTGGATGCCGAGAAAGCCGCAGGACTTGAGGGCTTTGGGGAAAAGAGCATTCAAAACCTGATGGCAGCGGTGGAAAACAGCAAAGCACTCTGTCTTTCCCGCTTGATCTTTGCTTTGGGCATCCGCAACATCGGCGAAAAGACCGCTCAGGCTTTGGCAGAGCACTTCGAGACCGTGGAGGGCCTTATGGAGGCCACGAGGGAGGAGCTTTGTGCTCTGGATGACATTGGCGAAGTGACGGCAGACAGCATTTTGGAATTTTTCTCCCACGAAAAGAACCGAGCCCTCATTGCCGCTCTCAAGGAAAAGGGAGTGAATATGCGCTATGCGGGAGAAAAGAAGGGCGACCGCTTCCGTGGTCTCACCTTCGTACTCACGGGAACCCTCCCCACCTTAAAACGGGACGAGGCCGCCAAAAGGATCGAGAAGGAGGGCGGGAAGGTCTCCGGCTCCGTTTCCTCCAAAACCGGCTTCGTGGTGGCGGGAGAAGCGGCAGGCTCCAAGCTTACCAAGGCGCAAAAGCTGGGAATTCCCGTCATTGACGAAAACGAATTACGAAAAATGTTAGGAGAATAAAATATGTGTAACATCGCAGGATATGCAGGAAAAAAACAGGCGGCTCCCATTTTGCTTGAAATGATCCGCAAAATGCAGCCCTTTGACGGGGACACCGCCGTGGGCATTGCCACCATTTACGAAGGCAAGATCCATTACCGCAAATTTTTTGGCACCGCCGAGGACTTTATCAAGCAAACGGACGTGCTCTCTCTCCCCGGCACCATCGGCATCGCCCATACCCACCCCGGGATCAATCCCAACTATGAATCTCACCAGCCCTCTCTCTCCCCCGACGAGAGCCTGGCAGTAGTGGCAAACGGCACCCGACCCAATGCCGTCCATCAGCCCCGATGGGATGAGATCGCAGACCTTTTGGACAAAGCGGGATATCAGTTCCGTGTGCGCTACCCCAACCCCAAGGATATGCACATCAAGATCCCCCGCACGGGAGAAAGGCTTGCCGCAGTAGAGATCATCGCCCACTATATGGATTACCTGATGCACCAAGGCCTTTCCTTGGAGGAGGCTATGGCAAAAGAGGCCGATGAGCTTTTGGGCGAGCACGTGCACGTGGCCGTTCACAAGGATCGCCCCGATTCCATTTTCGTTTTGCGGCAGACCCGCTCCATCGTAGCCATTATGGAGGAGGGCGAGACCTATCTTGCCACCTGTCGCTTCGCCTTCCCCGAAGAGCTGAAAAACGATGCCATTGATCTGCCCCTTCTGAAGGTGTGCGAGCTGGGTCGAGAGGGCGTTCGCATCACCCCCTACGGCATTACAAAGGACCGCACCTCTCCCGTAACCCCCAAAAGCTATAAGGAGGCCTACACCTTTATCGAGGAAATGCTGCAGGGCGGCACGCCCCTCTTTTTGGATGAATTGGAATCCGCCCTCAACAAAAAGCGGGAGTTCTTCAACGAGCCCACCGTTTACGTGGAGCACGCAAGAATGCTTTATGACATCCTATGGCAATTTGAGAAGGAAGGCCGACTGAAAAAGGAAATGCGCGTGCAGACCCTGACCCACGGCACCCGCCGCCGCTGGTATTTCTGGATCGAAGTTTAAAAGGAGAAAAATATGTGTAACATCGCAGGGTATATCGGGGAAAAGCAGGCCGCTCCCATCCTCTTGGAAATGCTTCGCCGTCAGCACGCCTTTGTCGAAGATATGTCCACTGGCATTGCCACCGTTCACGAAGGAAAGCTCTACTATCGCAAGATCGTGGGCGATGTAGATAAGCTCATCGCCGAAACGGATGCGCTCTCCCTCCCCGGCACCATCGGCATTGCTCACACCCGTCCCGGCGGAAACCCGAGTGAGATGCCCCGTCATCCCTTCATTTCGGCAGCAGAGGATATGGCAATGGTGTTGAACGGCACCCGCCCAAAGCCTCAGCACCAAGAAATCCGAAACAAGGCCGCCGATTATTTGGACGAGAAGGGATATCCCTTCCGTATGCTTTCCAAAAAAGGCTTTCCACCCCAAATCAGCCGCACGGGAGAATTTTCACCCACGGGTGAGGTTTGCTGCTTTATGATGGAGGATTACTTAAAGAAGGGTCTTTCCGTTTCCGAAGCTCAGGCAAAGGCGATGGAGCATATTTTCACCGACGCCATTTCCGTTGTGATCAACCAAAATTATCCCGATACCATTTTTGCCCTTCGGGTTACAAGGCCTATGGAGGTCATTTTTGAAGGCGGCGAAGCCTATATGGCCACCTGCCGATTTGCCTTCCCCGAAACCTTAAAAGCCACCCCTATCTCCCTTCCTCTGACCCACGCTTGTCAGGTAACCAAAAAGGGCTTTTTGATGACTCCCTTCCGTGTTGAAACCGAACAGGTTGCCGAAATGAGCCCCTTTACTTACAAGGAAGGCTATCAGAGAATGGAGGCATTGCTCAAGAGCGGTGAAAAGCTTTTCTTTGATGAGTTGGAAAGCGCCATCAACAAAATGCGAGACCTTTGGGAAGGAGATCACACTTACGTTCAGCACGCAAGGCTTCTTTACGAGCTCCTTTGGCAGTTTGAAAAGGAAGGACGCTTAAAGAGAGAGATGCGTACACAAGAAACAAGCACGGGCATCAGACACCGCTGGTATTTCTGGATCGAAGCTTAAAAGGAGAAAAATATGTGTAACATCGCAGGGTATGCAGGCAAAAGACAAGCCGCTCCCATCCTCTTGGAAATGCTTCGCCGTCAGCAAGCCTTTGACGGAGATATGTCCACAGGCATTGCCACCGTTCACGAAGGAAAGCTCTACTGTCGCAAGATCGTGGGCGATGTGGATAAGCTCATCGCCGAAACGGATGCGCTCTCCCTCCCCGGCACCATCGGCATTGCTCACACCCGTCCCGGCGGAAACCCGAGTGAGATGCCCTATCACCCCTTCCTCTCCCCCGACGGAAGATTGGGACTTATTACCAACGGCACCACGCCCAAAACCCAATACTCCCATCTTTGGGACGAGGCAAGTCAGATGCTTTGTGACGAGGGGTATCAATTTCTCACGGAATCTCCCGATTTGACAGGGCCCTACCCCTCTCTGAAAAACGGCAACAAGGTATTCCCCGTGGAAACCAGAGCGTATCTGGTGGATTACTATTTGAAAAAAGGCCTTTCCCCCTTTGAAGCGCTGGCCGAAACAAGCGATCATATGTACAGTGATAATGTAAGCGCCTTTCTCAGCGCCGATGATCCCGATCGATTTTTTGTTCTTCGCACCACCCGCCCCGCTTGCGTGGCAATGGAAGAGGGCGAAACCTATATGGCAACCTGCCGCTGGGCTTTCCCCGATGAACTGAAAAATGACCCCTTTATGCTACCTCTTTTTCACCCCTGCGGCATCGGTCGTGATGGGATCGAAATTTCTCAGGTTCAGATGCAGAGCGAACCCGTGGCCGAAATGACCCCTTTCACCTACAAGGAAGGCTATAAGCGCTTTGAGGAGCTGTTGCAGGGAGAAAAGCAGTTGGAATTTGACGATCTGGAAATCGCCGTAGGCCGCACCATGCGGGACCTTTGGGATGGAGATCACACCTGTGTACAGCACGCAAGGCTGGTGTATGATATTCTCTGGCAATTGGAGAAGGAAGGCAGACTGAAAAAAGAAATACGGGAAATCAAAACAAAGTTTGGCATCAAGCATCGCTGGTATTTTTCTCTGTAAAACGGATTAAAAAAATCGGAGTGAGATCACTCCGATTTTTTTCATTTCAATATCCGTATCGTTTGCTCATGGCGTGGATGAAGATGCCCGTGGTAGCGGCGGCCATCAGCTCGGCTACCACAACGGAGACCCAGATCCCGTCGGTTTTCCAGATCAGGGGAAGCAAAAGGATCGCCGCCACCTGAAACACAAGGGTTCGCAAAAAGGAAATGAAGGCGGAAACAAGGCCGTTGTTCAGGGCGGTGAAAAAGCCCGAGCCGAAAATGGCAAGACCCGCAAACAAAAAGGAAAAGGAAAAGATGGCAAAGCCTCGCAGGGTCATGGACAAAAGGGCCTCGTCGTAGCCCACGAAAAGAAGAGACAGGGGCTTTGCCAAGACCTCCCCCAAAAGGAGCATACAAATGGAAAAGATCCCCACCAAAACCATACTCTTTTTCAGTAGGCTTTTCAGCTCGTTCGGGTTTTCCGCTCCGTAATGATAGCTGAAAACAGGTGCCGTGCCGATGGAATACCCGATAAAGGCCCCAATGAAGATCATATTCACATACATCAGAACCCCGTAGGCGGCTACCCCATTCTCCCCTGCATACTGCATCAGCTGAACATTATAGAGCATTCCCACAAGAGACATGGAAACATTGCTCATAAGCTCCGAGGAGCCGTTGGTACAGGTTTTCAAAAGAGCCCTTCCGTCAAAGGAAAAGGAAGTAAATCGCAGAAGGCTTGTGTTGGGACGGGCAAAATAAACAAGCGGAATCACGCCGCCGACGACTTGGCTCAATGCCGTGGCCAGAGCCGCTCCCGTAGTGCCCCACCGAAGGACAGCAATGAAAAGGGCGTCCAGCACCATATTGGCAATCCCCGCCAAGACAGTAGACCAAAGACCAAGCTTGGGCTTTTCCGCCATCACGAAAAAGGTTTGAAACTCCATTTGCAGCATAAAAAACGGGAGGGCCATGAGAATGATGCGCCCATAGCGAACACACTCCTCAAGCATTTCCCCTTCCGCTCCCAAGATGGACGCAATGGGACGGAGAAACACAATGCCCAAAACAGCCACCACGATCCCCACGCCGATGGAAATATAGGTGATCATGGAAAACAGACTGTTGGCCTTTTTCATATCTCCCTCGCCCATGGTCTTGGACACCAGCGCACTGCCGCCCGTGCCGAACATAAAGCCGAAGGTGCCCAGAATCATCAAAAAGGGCATAATGAAATTCACAGCGGCAAAGGGAGTCTTTCCCGCAAAATTGGATACGAAAAAGCCGTCCACCACCCCGTAGATCGAGGTGAAGATCATCATCACAATGGAAGGAAAGGTAAAGCGCAGCAGCTTGCCATAGGTAAAATGATCCGACAGTTGAATTTTCATACTCTATCCCTCCCTTTCTTTCGTCTATGCAGTATACCACAAAATGCGCTCCACCGCAATCCCAAGATGAAAAAGACAGGAGAAGTTCCGAATTCGCCTTGGAAATGGCAATTGGTTCGGCTTTGGGATGAAAAAGGGCTACCGAAATGGTAGCCCAAAATATTAACGATTTAAATTATTAGGTGCAAATTTAGATTTAATGTCTAAATATCCGAGAATATCCTTTTCGCCACCTGTCCAATTGTTTGACAAAACCAATTTTATATCATTTTCAAAAAACAACGATACACACCCTGCGTCAGAATAGTTGTACTTAATGAATTTCTGTCCAATGATTTTTGAAAATTCGGCAGTTAAATCAACCCGTTGCAATTCCTTGCTTACTCTGCTTGGGTTCACAACAAGTTCCACCCTTTTATCTACTACTAAGGGGATTGAGCCGAACCATATAACAATTGCGTTGTTAAAAGTTATTCGGTTGTTTGTGATATCAGGATCGTTAAAGCATTCGACTTTTGTTACGGTCATATCCAAGCAGTCGGAAACGTCACGAATGCCACGATATTCTTCTCCTGCCTGTTCTGCTTGAATCATTTGATAGTATGCTTCAAACATATTCGCGGAATCGTACTCTCCGGTATTCCAATAGCCGAGTTTCCAAGAAATGCTATTTAAAATTCCGTCTTCATCGTCGTCATCGATTTTAATATGAGTATTCGCACCGGCGTTTAATAACAATTCCGCAGCGTGAAGAACATATTTATCATAAGATGCCCAACATAAATTGTGCAGACAGATTGCTCCATTAAAATCATTATTAGCGTGGACATCATATCCATACTTGAGAAATAGTCTTGTGAGTTCAACTAAAATTTCTCCGCGCTCATAAGAGTGAGAATCCATATATAATTCAGAAAGTATGGTGCCGTCATCATAAGGACTATCATTGTATTTGTCATTGATATGATTTCCAAAAGATTCTATTATCGCTTCTGCCTCGCCCCAGTTAATAACTTTTTTTGAAAGCAATCTAGACAACTGTTCATATTTTTCTGTCACGATACAAACACCTCTTTCATCTGTTTAATTTAATTATAGCACACCTTCTGTCCGATAAAAAGGACTTTACAAAATGAAAACAACCGCAATCCGAAGATTACGGTTGTCCTTGGCGCAGAGAGTGGGATTCGAACCCACGTGTGATTGCTCACAAACTGATTTCGAGTCAAGTGTCAAAAAACGAACTTGGCGGAATTTAACGGAAGATAAAGGCAATAGTGAGAACCCCGAAAACCCCGATGTTTTCAGGGGTTTTATCATTTTTATATCTGAAAACACAATAAAAAGCAGGGTCTAAAAGTCTTCTTCGATTTTGCCGAGTTCTAATGGATTTTCGAGAAAGTCTATTAGAATTTTTCGTAGAACTACGCCTATTTTCACCCTAAAATCACTCCTTTGGCAGTGCAATAAAAAGCACCGGCCCCGGCATACAACACATAAAATCGTGTCGGCTAATCAACGGACAGAATAAATGCCATAAAACAATACATAGTTTTGTTCTATAATCCACCCTAACAACATTGACTTTTTAGTCGAAAAATAGTACAATATGTTTTGTTATGTATGCTTAGTTTAAGTATGTGCGAATGGTTAGAACTAAAAGTTCCGACCATTCGATAAAACTCTTTTTTTTAAGTATGTGCCAAGCGAGCGCTTGATATAAAGGGAAATTATGTTTTGATGAATGAAGGTGAAGGAAATAATGGAAGGCACAGTAAATAGGAAAAAAGAAGTAATAGAGATTTGCTTACAAACTTTCATAGTGAACGGCCTATCAGGTACCACGTCTCGTGATTTAAGTAATGCCATGCAACTCCAAAGTGGTGGCATGTATTACTACTTTGAATCAAAAGATGAAGCGGTCATTGCATGTGCGGAAGAGGCAACCTATCAATTGGAAAGCCAATTGATAATACCTGCAGTTAAGGAGGTTCCGAATCCTGAAAGAATGATGGAGCACCTTATGAGCAAGGCAGATGAAATGGCTCCGGTGATGAAATTCTTAGCCCAAGTTTGTTCAACTCAAAAATATCGTGAGCAAATGGAACCTGCGCTCAGTAGAATGTGCGATAGATATGAACATTATGCTGAACAACTTGCGAAAATGATTGGTTGCGAAGTCTTTAAAATCAAGCCGTATTTGTATATGTGTATCACCTCAGTTACTAACTATATGATTTTTGGTGAAAAGGCTTATATACTGCCGCAGCTTGAGTTTGTAATGAAATCGCTTATGAATGAATTTAACTGTAAAACCACCTCTCCAATTTCCAAACAGTTACTTAAGGAGGAAAGCGTTGTCGTTTAATACGGTTGGAGTCACATTTTTTGGCATACCTCCTTATTTTTTCTGTGCAGTTATAGGTCTCGTGGTTGCTGTAAGCTTAAATATTATTCTCGTTTCTTCGAAGAAATATGCACTTCCAAAGCATATGAGAAATTTGATAGTTGCCCTTCTGAGCATGGTTGTATTTGCAAAACTATTTGGTTGCTTATCTGGTATCTATCGTGCGATAGGAGAAAACGAGCCGATAACTTTTGAAACCATAAAAAATACGGGAATTGTGTTCTATGGAGGGTTGCTTGGGCTGTTACTGTCTTACTACATTGGCACACGCACTAAGCTGATTAGTCCCGATGAGCGGAAATCGATAGATATATTGGCAGTGAGCATCCCGCTTTTTCACGCAATAGCCCGGATTGGATGTTTCCTTGCGGGTTGTTGTTATGGTATTGAATACCACGGGTTCTGTGCAATAGATTATACGATATTGAGAGATGGTGCTGAACTTTGCACTTCCAGGGTACCAGTTCAGCTAATGGAAGCGGTGCTGAATATATGTATATTCATCTACTTATGCACGCTAATAAAAAAAGATAATTGGGAAGAAAGAAGTATTCTTGTTAGATATCTCGTACTATATAGCTGCGGAAGATTTTTGTTGGAATTTATCCGAGGAGACACAGTAAGAGGAGTAATACATGGGGTTTCCTTTAGTCAGGTAATTGCTTTATTTGTTTTTGCGGGAATCTTCATTGCTCATATATTAAAGAAAAAAAGAAAATCAAAGGAGATTAGTGTATGACTGCGTTTTTAGCTATGTTAGCAGGTGCCGGCATTGGTGCTGGTGTCGCACTTGCTTTGTATGTTTTGGGATTCGGTGTCGAATTACTTAACTGTGCCTGTCAGATTATTACGTGTGATTGTGATGGCGGAGATGCTATACCTGCTATGTGGGATGGAGTCTCTTTCCTTTCGGTATTATTATTCTGTACAATCGCAGGCGCAGTAATTGGTCTTATCTATGGCATTTATAAGATGAAGGTTGCCAGTGATGAGGAAGCTGCCAGACGTGCAGCCGCAAATTCCGAGAAAGCAAAGAGACAGCGTATCGAGTGGGCCGAAGAAGCAAAACAGAAGGCGCTCTACGTAGCAAACATCTGCGAAAAGAATTCCAAGGAGTATAGACCGCTTATTTCGGCAACATATAAATCTGATCCACAGATGGATGCAATTGTTAATGAACTTGCGAACGCAGCTGAGCTCAAAGGTAAAGTGGATGCTATGGCTGATGATACTAAAACGAAGGGCGGTGCATCTAAATGATTATTGTGAAATGTAATAAGTGTGGAGAGTTTCTGCATAAGGCAGATAAATGTTTCGCTTGTGGAAACACAAATGATTTCGAAGAAGTACTTTCTGTAATGCATATACATGAAAATGTCCGCGAAGAGGGTATGTGGTTTGAACACAATGTTCAAACAGGTAAATTTGATCAAGCATTAGCTGACACGCTGAAGATTTTAGAATGGACTCCCAATTGTGCTGAAGCTTTTTGGGCAAGATTATTGGTAAAGAACCGCTGTACATCAGATGAGGAACTGATCAAAAAAGGCTTTTCAGTGACCGAAAGTGCCGATTATCACAATGCCGTTCTTTTTGGAAATGAAGAACAGAAGAAAGTATATGCTCTTGTTGCAGCAAAAATTGATGCAGTTCAAAAAGCATTAAAAACAGCAATTATCGACCATGAGTATTCTGAAAAGTCAGCGACTCCTATTGTTCAACTTCAGACAGAACTTCCAACAGAAATTGAAACTAGACGAACAAAGCTTTTCGATTTGTGGAAGCAACTTGAGACAGTCGAACACGAAATGCTTGCTATAGAGAAAGATTGCCTTTTGCTTGTACAGGAACACAAAGATGCACTTACCAGTGCAAGCAGCACAGCAACAGCCCTGAAGAACCAAACTTATAAAATGGAAGAATGCCCTAAGGATAAACTGCATAAATATCAGACTCAGTTTGAAGGTCTGCTTCACCAGTCGGAGCAGGCTAAGAGTTCTATTGATTCTATGAAAAAACAGCATCTTTGGATGGCAACCTACAATGAATTGGTTGTTAAGCGTGATAGCTTTGTAAACCAAATCACCAGTGAATTATCATCTCTCAAGTCATATGAAAATCGTGTTCAGTCTACGGTTTCTGAGATTGAGAGAATAGAAAATCGTCACAAGGATGCATTAAAGGCCGTAATGACTTATCGCTTTGCAGACGCTCGAAATCTGCTTGGCGAGAACCGCTTCACTGCAGCATTTGCAGAAGCGGGCATTATATGAGAGGAGGAAAAAGAAATGGAATATACATCGAAATTATTCGTTGAATTTCTTAAAAAACTCATTGTTTTTGACAAGGAGTGCAGAACCATTCTCGATGTTTCTGAGCGTGTTGTAAATGATCGTGATGCAGGAGAAAAGATTGAATGGTCTGATGTAAGGGGACGCATGGACTCTCAGGTCAGAAGTTTTGAATCCAAAAAGACTAACCGTCTTAATGAGTACAGACGAAAGATCGATTCTATGCTATCTCAAGACATAGCAAGTAAAAGCTGGAGCCTCTCTCGTTTGCAAAAATGCAAGGAAATTCTCGCATTTATCACAAGTGTAGAAATAAGCATTACTAACTTTTTGGTCGAAACAGATGATGACGAAGAGGAAAAAAAGCCATTACAACTCGACCAGAATCAACCAGTTGATATAACAATGTCATTAGAAGAAATACTTTCCAGTTCAGATACATTTGCAAATTTGTCGTATGAAATAAAGGATGCATGTTGGAACGGAAAAAACAAAAAGGCCTATAAAAAGTATTCGCAACTTCTTAATATGGTTAGGCATGCTAAGAGCATTTTAAACACCGAAATCACATCACTGCGTTTCTCGATTCAAGAGAACAAAGACAGCCTCCACAATTCTTATTTCAATATTTGCAATGAAACAGAAAGAAAAATAGCACTAGAATGGGATACCATGTTGACAACCCTCAATGCTATGTCTCACGAATTTTCTGAACAGCGCAAAAAGAGTACTAATGAAACAGCTAAGGTAATGACAACCAGTGCCGATGCGCGCAGTTCGCATCTTGAAAATCTTGTGGACGGCTTTTGTCGGCAATTCCCGCCCAAAGAATTTGCAGACGAATATTCCCGCATCTATTCGCTGGAACCCTCGTTTGACCACTATGTTTGTGCAAAGGAGATGCCTCGCAATATCTACATAAGCACTTTGGAATTTGATATCTCACAGTTAGACCTCTGTGCGTTCACCAAAGAATTTCTCGATAAATATTATTACTTTATGTACCGAGGAGAAAAACTGTTAATTCCCCACTGTACTCAATTCAGCACTGAATTTAACTATATTTTTAAGTTTAATGGCGAGGGCCGTGCGAACGTAGTTAAA
>JAZQMO010000043.1:0-17191 GCA_045543495.1 Eubacteriales bacterium
TCCCCTCGTACCCTCGGGGGCCTTGGCGACCACGGCCACTCGCTCAAGTCGCTTCATCCGCCCCCGGCGGCGCTCCCATCGCTCCCCCCGACGGCCCGAGGGGAATTGTCTTTTTTGCAAAGCAAATTTTTGATTGCAAAATTCAAATTTCCACTACAAGAGGCTCTCCCTGTGAGCGGCGCTCCCATCGCTCCCCCCGACGGCCCGAGCAAAATTCTCTTTTGATCAAAACAAATCTCTGTTGTATTCTTTTTTCTTCCCTTACTTAAAAGTTTCTTTGCCTACTTTCTTTTCAAAGAAAGTAGGGTTAAAAACAAAATAGGCTTTCCCGAGGGAAAGCCTACCATCACTTATCACTTATCACCCATCACTTATCACTCAAAAAAGGCACTCCCGAAGGAGTGCCTTTTTTGTAATCCCCGCCTCAGCCGTGTGAAGGGAAATGAAAAACCCTGCAAGATTCAGGGTGGTGCCCCCTCTCTGACTTCTGTGCTCCCATCATCCCGATTCAGGGGAGGTCTGCAGCCGCTTCGAGAAGTCGGGCTCCAATTTCGACGTGTAGGTTTATTATCTCCTTCATCACGAGAAGGGCAGGAAAATATTATTTCTCTTGGGATCCGTCCAGATCGTACTCTTCCATCATTTCATTGTCGAAGGCATCGGCCACACGGTCGAATTCATCGTCATCATCAATGGTAATGAGCACTTCCTCGCCGTTTTCCTCCACAACCTTGAGAACGATATACTCATCCTCATTTCCGTCAACGGCAACCAGAGCAAAATACTCGTTTCCGTCCATCTCCAAGGTTCCGATGATATCGAATTCTCTTTCTACCCCCTCTTCATCGGTCAGGGTCACACGGTCGGGCTCGTAATCGTTTTCGTTTTGCAGATTCATTTCTTTTTCACTCATGGTATTATCCTCCGTTATGATTTCTTCGCTTTTTTATTGTATTCCAAAAAAGGGGTTCCGTCAAGTAGTTTGCTACGGGAAACGCTTCTTTATAGCTTGGAGAGCACGAATTCTGCCATTTTCTCCTTTTCGATCACGCTCTTGTGGCGCTCGGGCATATTTCTCAAATTGGCAAGGGATGCGGGAACGGCAAGGCCCGTTTTCTCCGACAGGCGGGCAAGAAGGTCAAATTCATTCCCCTCGGCATCCTCTCCGATGGCACGCAAAACGGGAGCGGAGAACTTAAAGGGGGATGCGGTGGAAAGCACCACCAAGGGACATTCTCTGCCGTAATCCTTTCTGAATTCCTCGGCGGCAAAATAGGCCACGGCGGTGTGGGGATCGCAGACATAGCCTGTCTTTTTGTAAACCTCGCCAAGGGTCTTGCCTGCGGTCTCATCGTCGCACCAGTAGCCGCAGAACACCTCACCGAGCTTCTTTTGAAGGGCTTCGGGCACGGTATACACACCCTCCGTGTTCAGAGCCTTCATCCAGCCTGCGGTGGCAGCATCGTCCCCCTCGGAAAGAAGGAACAGAAGGCGCTCTAAGTTGCTGGACACCAAAATATCCATAGAGGGGGAATCGGTGCGGTAGAATTCTCTTCTCTTATCGTAGACACCGGTGCGGATAAAATCGCACAGGATCTTATTTTTATTGGAGGCGCACACAAGCTTTCCGACGGGCAGACCCATAATGCGGGCAAAATACCCTGCCAGAATGTTACCGAAGTTACCGGTGGGTACCACGAAATCCACCTCGTCCCCGAACACGATCTTGCCCTGTCTCAAAAGGTCGCCGTAGGCCTTGAAATAATACACGATCTGGGGTGCCAGACGGCCGATGTTAATGGAATTGGCGCTGGAAAGGCGGGCCGAGGTGCCTGCCATGGTATTCTCCTCGGCAAAGCGGGCAAAGATATTCTTCACACCGGTCTGGGCATCGTCAAAATTGCCTTCAATGGCGGAAACAAAGGTGTTTTCTCCCTCCTGCGTCACCATTTGGGCACGCTGAACGGCGGAAACGCCGCCGTGGGGATAGAACACCAGAATCTTGGTGCCTGCCACATCCTGAAAGCCCTTCAGGGCGGCCTTGCCCGTATCGCCGCTGGTGGCGGTGAGGATCACGATCTCATCCTGCACGCCGCACTTTTCACGGCTCTTGACCATCAGGTGAGGGAGCACGGAAAGGGCAACGTCCTTAAAGGCGCAGGTGGGGCCGCGGAACAATTCCAAAACATAGTTTTCTCCAACGGGCACGGTGGGAGTCAGATCCTCGGTCTCAAATTTTCCTTCATAGGCAGCCTTCACGAGGGCCTTGACCTCTTCTCTTGTAAATTCGGGGAACAGGGCAAAGAGGACATCCTCGGCAATGCCGTAGAAATCCTTTTTCACCGCCGCCTCGGCAGAAAAGCCGGGGAAGGAAAACTCCTCGGGGAGAAACAGGCCGCCGTCCTCGGCGATGCCCGCTAAAATTGCTTCACAGGGGCTTTTTTGAATATGGGAACGGGTGGAGCGATAGATCATAAAAAAAATACCCTTTCACTAAAAATTTACTTGACATTTTCATCAATTTATGTTACCTATAACAATATACCATTTTTCCCTAAAATTCAAGCACTTTTTGAAAAATTCAAAATTTGTCTATTTTTCTACGGAAAACAAGTGTTTTTCTTTTGGGTACATTTCTCGGAGGTTTGTTATGAAGATCGGTTTGATCGGCTTCGGGGTCGTCGGCAAGGGTGTTTTTGATATTCTTGCAGAGAATCCCGAGACGAAGGTAAAATATGTTTTGGATCTCAGGCCCTTGCCTGAGGTGACCACCGCCAAGGTAACCAAGGATCTGGATGAGATCCTGTCGGATCCCGAGGTGGACACGGTGATCGAATTGATCGGCGGTATGAACCCCGCTTACGATTTTGTGAAAAAGAGCCTTCAGGCAGGAAAGAATGTGGTAACGGCCAACAAATTGATGGTCAGCTACCACTACAAGGAGCTTATTTCCCTTGCGGTGGAGAAGGGCGTTTCCTTCCGCTTTTCCGCAGCGGCGGGCGGCGGGATCCCTTGGCTTGTGAATGTGCAGAGAGCCCACCGTGTCAGCCGTTTGGAGGAGGTTGGCGGTATTATGAACGGTACCACCAACTATATTCTCGATGCCATGGACACCTGCGGCAAGGAATTTGCCGAGGCCTTGAAGGAGGCGCAGGAGCTTGGCTTTGCCGAGGCCGATCCCTCCTCGGATATCGATGCTTTGGATACCCGTCACAAGACCACCCTTTCGGCCAACATTGCCTTTGGGGTCGCGCTGGAGGACGAAGCCGTTTCCGCCTTCGGAATCCGCCACATCAAGAAGAGTGATCTGGATTCTGCCAAGGAGCGAGGCTATCGCATCAAGCTCATTGGCAAGGCAAAGCGTGTGGGGGAGGCGGTGGCCGCTTTTGTGGAGCCTACCCTCGTTCCCATGGACACCCCCGAGGGGAATATTCACGGATGTGACAATATTATTTCCTTTTTCGGCTCCCACATCGGCAAGACCCACTTTATCGGTGCGGGTGCGGGCCGTTATCCCACGGGCTACGCCGTGGCGCAGGACTGTGTGGATATTGCTTTGGGGCTGGGCGGTCTTTACAATGAAGCCTTTGAGGAGATGCCCGTGGCAAACGACAAGGAGCTTCACTCCTATTTCGTTCGCACCACCGCTCTCTCCGATCCCTTCTTTGCGGCCTTGGACAAGGCGCCTTGGGGCGAGGGCTTTGAGGTGAAGTGCTCCGTTTTGCAGATGCACGATTTCGCCGCCCGTGCCTTGGCTTCGGGCGAGGAGGTCTTCTTCGCAGGCATCGCCAAGTTTTAAGTTTTATTGCAAGACCCTTTTTGAAAAGCGGGTCCTGCTCCCCCAAAAACTTTTCAGGGATAAAATAGAAAAGCAACAGGAATGTATTTTCCCGTTGCTTTTCTCTTTTTTGCAACGGACCGTCGGGGGAGCGATGGCCCGCAGGTTGTGGTCTTTGCCGCCTTTGCTTCGTGGCACAAAGAAAAGATTTCGCACCATAGAGCCTCGCCCTACGGGAGCGGAAACCGAGAAAAAGACACGGGGTGTCTTTTTCGATGCGTTTTCGACCGCCGATACCCGATTGTGCCGAGCCGAATGGCGATGGCAGAATCACGGTATCAAGGAGTGTATGGCACGCTTGGCGTGACGGAGAGGGGGTTCTGTTGGAATAGATGGCCAAAGCCCCCTCTCACCGCCCATGGCGGAGCTCCCCCATCGGGGGAGCCTTATGTGGTGGGAATTACAATTTTGCATACAGAAATTTATTTTGATCAAAAGAGAATTTTTTTGCGGGCCGTCGAGGACGTCGGCCCCTACAAATCTCATAAAATTTTCTCCTCATCTTTCTAACCAACCCTGATAAAATCATCGTTTTCCAAAGAAAAAACGGGAGGTTGGAGCCTCTCCCCTACCATATTAAAATTTTCGCCTCATCTTTCAAACCAACCTTGATAAAATCTTCTTTTTTGCAAAATAAATATCTGTTTGCCAAAATTTGAAATTCCCACCGATAGGTAGGGGCCGACGTCCCCGACGGCCCGAGGAGAATTGTCTTTTTATCAGGGTAAATTTCTGTTATACAATTTCTTTTTCCCTTACTCAAAAGTTTCTTTGCTCCTTTTTTTTTAAAGAAAGGAGACTTTTTTCTTCCCCCTCCCCCGCTCCAAACCCCCTTCGCAAGAAAAATGCCAAGTGCGGTTGCACTTGGCATTTTTTTACTGTTCGTTATAGCAAAGATTCAAAAGGCGAAGCTGCTCGGCGGCAAATTCCTCGCCGCTGCCGGGAATATAGCGGCTCACCGCCACCTCATACGCTCCGTGGGGGAAGGCCTCAGCCGTGGGCACGTAGCCGTAGGAGCCGTTGGTGAGAGACAGGGTAAAGGTCATTCCCTCCATCTTACCCGATGTGGACGGATCATCTCGGAAGGGGGAATTCTCTCGCACCCACTTGGCGTTGGCATCAAACTGCTCAATGGGCGAGGAGGAGAAGGCAATGGAACCGAAGGAAATTCCCGAGAAGGGAATTTCCTGCGTCTCGCCGAGACTCGCACGGGTGATCACACCCTGCACCCAGCGAGAGGAGCCAAAGCCGTATTTCTTCATCAGCTCTGCCTTCTTGGTCTCATCGGTCTCCCGATTGATCTCTCTTGCCTGCGCGACCCTTGTTTCGCTGTCCTTGAGCACCTTGGCAGAATACAGGCTCTTGTAGCCGCTGACCTTGCCGAGGGCAATGGGAACCGCCTCCTCGGTGGCCTTCTTTGCAGTCTGCCACATGGCCTTCACGATGTCGGTCTTTGTCTTATACTTCTTTTCGTTTGGAAACTTTGCGGCCATATTCAGGTTTCCGCTGGCACCGGAATAGTAGGCAAAGTGCACATCCATTTCCTCTTCAGACCACTGCCGCAGATAATGAATAAAGTCTGCGGAATAGGCCTCGACATACATACCGTAGTGGGTCTGGAAGTTCATGATCAAAATGTCCTTCTTGCCCTCTCTGACAAAGCGGATCACACGAACCTCGTTATCCGCCTCGGATTCGTGGCGAATGGGGGGGTCGGCCTGATTGAGCTGGGGATTGGTCTGGTAGGCCCCGCTCGCGAGCTCATAGCGGCGCACGAAATTGACACAATCGGTGTATCCCTTCCCCGCCAAAGCCTCGGCGGGAGAAAGATCTGCCAAAGCCTGACCTGCCACCTTCACCACCTGCTTGTAGAACAGAGCGATCCAGCGGGTCATGGCGGCCGAGGAGCCGCTCATGGTGGGAGCGGAGTGGGTATGGGTAGCACTAAACATCACACAGTCGGGGGAAATCCCGTAAGCCTCCTCCAAAAGCTTTGCGGCCTGCGAGGAAACACTTGCGGAAATGCCCTTGAAATCCACACTCATCACAAGAGCGGCCTTTTTTCCATCGGAGAAGGCGGTGCAGGTGATCATCAGCGGATCGTGGGCCGTGTAGGAGGTGGCATCGTAAATGCTAAGGGCATCGGCGGGGGTGCAGTCGATTCTGGCATAGCCCACGCTGGTGCCCTTGGGAAGGGTGACGGCGGGGGGCGGAGAATTCTGTTCCGCCAGATAATCCAGATATTCATTGGTGCGAACCACGAAGAGCGCCGTTGCCTGAAGATCGGTGCCCACAAGGGTGGTATTCACAGGCTCCTTCGGAGCCGTCAGATTGCTTTTGACCATTTCATACATCAGGTACGAAACGGAGGTTTTCAGATCCAGACAGACCTTGCCCTTGGCATCCACTGCAATAAGATGGGTCACGGTCTCAAAATCCTCGGCGTGAATAAACAGGTCAATGCTGTTTTCCTGCAGCAAATAGTGGGTATCGTTCCGCAAAAGATTGGCAGAGGAAACCGAGCCCTGATACAGCTTCACGCCCGAAAGCGCACTCTTGGTGCTGTCGCTCACCTTCAGGCGAATGCCGACGGTATCCCCCATCAGAAGGGTAATATTGGTGAAATCCACCCCACAGGTCGCATCACGGGAAACGCCGAACTCAGCGGGATCAATATTGGCTACATCGTTGCCGTAGCGCTGAATGGCCAAAACATCGTTCACGGTAAATTCAAAGGCTCTGCCTGCGGCCGCATCCCCGTAGCGAGCGATGGCGGAAAAGAGATTGGCGATCTCCTTTTCCTCGGCGTAATGGTACGCTCCGTTCAGCGCAATTTCCCGAACCGAGGAGGAAAGCACCTCTTCTCCGTTGACGGAATAAGAGATCAAGCGATCAAAGGCGGCGGCCCCTTGGGTGGCAAGAAGGAAGCCCTCGCCCGTAAGATCCTGCACCGTCAGGCCGAGAGAGTCGCCCCCGTAGGTCACGGAAAGGCTGAATTTGTCTGCCAGATCCAAATAGTTCTCTGCCACCGCAGAATCCAAAGAAAGCTTCAAATAAAGCCGTTCCTTCAAAACAAGGGTGGCGTAAAGGGTGGGATACCAGCCTCTTACCTCAAACGTATCCTCGGTCAAGATAAGGGGAGAGCGGTAATCCTCCTCATCGGTGACGGTAATGAGCCCTGCGGCCGAGGCAGGGGCTCTTAGATACACCGTGTCAAAGGACTCCCAGGGATCTGCCTTGTGAAGGGTGATCTTGCCCTTCACCTCCTGTGCGTGGATAAAGCCACGGTCCCGAATGGTGATCCTTGCCCCGTCGGCCAAGACAAGCCCGTCCACCTCCACCGCATCTCGGAAGGTACCGCCGCAGAGGGTGACCCCGCTGCCCACAAGCCTTCCTCTGAAATCACCGCCCCGAACGGTAAACACGGTATCGGGGCTCTCCGCTCCGCCACGGCTTCCCGTAAACACATCCCCGTGGAAGGTGGTGTATTCTCCCACGTTCACAGTCAGGGAGCGAACGGTGCCGTCCAAATAATACTTTTCGGAAGGAAGGGGATCTCCGATGACGCCGTTGCCCGCCCAAACCGTATGAAATTCATCGGGATTGGAGGCGGGAGCGTTGAAATTGAGGATAATATCCCCCGTTTCGTTCACCACATCGGAGGAGCAGGTGGTACCGCCAACGGAGGCGCTTCCTCCGAAGAAACGGCCCGTAATGCGGTTTCCTCCCAAAAAGTTTGAGGTCAGGGAGCCCAAAAGGTGAGTGGCATAGGTTTTTCCTTCGGTATGGAAGCGGTAGCCGCCGCAGATGAAGTTACCCGTCACGGTGCAGTTTTCAAAGCTGTTGACAATGGTGGCATCCATTTTGTAGGAGCTGGTATTGTAGCCCATACCGTAGAAATCCACCGTCGTGCAGTTGGAATAATATCCCGTAACGGTATCAATACGGCCCACAGCTTCCCCGTTCACCATATCAAGCTGCACATTGTAGCTACCTCGGGTAAAGCCAATGAGGCCGGAGGCTCTCACGTGATCCAGACGGGTTTCGGTATTCCTTCCCGCAACGGTAAAGAAATTGTAGCAGTCAAGATTTTTTGCCACCACCTTGGCATTGCCCAAAACCTTGCCGCTCCATTCTCCCTGAATGGCAACTCCCGTGGCGTCAATGGGCTCTTTCCCCTCGGAATTGATCTCCAAGGTGTAGTCCCCCAGTACAATACCGCTGTAAAGGTTGCGCAGGGTTTCCATTTTACTGCCCGAAAGCTTGGTGCCGGGGAGGTATTTAATGGTAAGATCGCCTCCGATCATACCGCCGTTCACAAGGCCGCAATACTCATCGGGGGTGTAGCTTTCCGCCTGCCCCAGTTCAATATAAATAAGGCTTCCCTTTTTCAGGTTATCGGGATAGGTCACGACCCCGTTTTTAGTATAGGCCTTCTCCACATCGGCGTAGCGATCGGCCGCCACGGAGGAAAACACCGTGCCTCGGCCCGAGGTAGATCCCACTCTGGCAGAGTGAAGATTGCCCCCGTGAATGTAAGCGGAAGCCTTGCCTCCCTCCTCCACGGAAAAGGCACTGCCCACGGTAATGAGAAAGTGCTTTTTCACGGTGCCGCCCAAAAGCCCAAGGTACGCCTCGGCCCCTTTTTGCACCGTGGCAGTTCCGCTGACGGCGGAAACCGTGCCCGCCACCGTGCCGCCCGAGACCTGAATTCCCGCCCTTGCCCCCTCGGTAAGAGTTCCCGCATTGATTGCGGAGGCGGTGGCGGAAAAGTCGGTGCCGATCTCAAGGAGAAGCTTGCCGGAAAAGCTGCCCTTATTGTCCATTCCGTAAAGGGAGCCGGAAAGAGCGCTTCCCTTGGCGTAAATGTTGATTTCTCCTCCCACCCTGTGGGCGATCGCATCCCCATAGACCCCGTAAACGTTGCCATTCACGGTGCCACCGTTTAAGTAAATATTGACCTTGCCCTTGGGAGAAAGGGTGTGCTTTTCCTCGCAGGCAAGGCTTCCCAAGCCGCCGATGCCGCAAAGGTTGCCGCCTATCACGGCCCCTTCTTCCACGAAAAGATTGATCTCGCTTGTTTCATCGTAATCGGAGTGGGCGCCGCCCGTAACGGCAAAGGCCGTACCGGCAAGCTTCAGGGGATTTACCGTGCCGCCCTTGAGGATCACATCCACCACGGCGTGCTTTTTCTTCCCCGCCGTCTTTGCGGCGTGATAGCAGGCCGGGTCTGCGGAAATGCCCTCCACCGTGCCGCCTCGCATTTCAATGACGATCTTTCCTTCTATGGAAACCTCGGAATTGGAGGAATAAAAGCCTGCAAGCCTGCCGAGCTTTGCCCCATCCTCAACGATCAGCCTCGCCTCGGTCTCGGCAGGGGAAAGGATGGCCCCGTCTTTTCCGTTGAAGGGGGTTCCCTTGTTTTTGCGCACCATAATGGAGGGGCTTTGCCAGTTGGTGGATGGCATATGGTCATAGGTGGTATTTCGGAAGGTCAGGGAGGAGCGCAGGAGCCCCCCGCTTTCCGTTTCGTAGCGGGCCTTTTCCGCCCTGATATTCTCTGCCGTCCAGGAATCGTACAGCTTCTGTTCGGCGTTTCCGTAATAGCCGCAGTTGTTGTCGCAGGCAAAAAACAGGGTTGCTTCCCCGCCCTCGGTAGTGCCGAAGACCACGGAATCAAAGACCACATTGCCCGAGCCCGCCGCAAACACCAGATCCGCAAAGGTCTTGGAGCCCGCCTTGTCGGTCCGGATGGCAAGACCCGAAAAGGTGTAGTCGTTGGTGCAATGCCAATTCTCCATAGGGAAGGCATTGCTGTCGTGGGTGACGGTGCCCTCCACCGCAAGGATCAGAGCGGCTCGGGAAGCATCTTCCTTGGCGGAGCGGATGGTAATGGGGAGCTTTTTGCCGTCGGAGGTGAAGATGGTGGAAACGTCAAAAAGAATGTCATTCTCGGTGCTGTCTACCCTTTCATCCACCTTCAGGGATATCGTCAGGTCGGAGCCTGCCGCCCAACGGGGCGCCTCCTTCCCTGCGGCAAGAAGCGCCTCCCGAACGGTGGCAAAATACCCCGCCTTGCCGCCCACACCGTCCACCACGTAGCTTTCGTGGGTTCCTTGGGCGCCGACACCCGGGATCAGAATGCCCACGGCGGCGCAAAACAGCACCACGGCCAAGAGCACTCCGGATACAATCTTTTTGTTTTTCATAGCGTTCTCCTCTATGGAGTTATTTTGTAAGCCTCGGCAGTGCCAAAGCCCTTGAAAGGAAAACCCCTCTTCCAAGGAAAAGGGGTTTTGCAGGAATTCCTGTGGGGTTTTGCGGGGATTACTGCTGCTGTGCGTTGTAGCAACGGTTCAAAAGATCCAGCTGAGCCAGCGCAAATTCCTCGCCGCTGCCGGCCACATAGCGGCAAACGAGAACCTCATAGGTGCCGTGGGGGAAGGCAAATGCGGTAGGCACATAGCCGCAGGAGCCGTTTGCCAGAGACATGGTAAAGGTCATACCGTCTTCGTACCCGCCTGTGGCGTTAACAAAGCCCTGATCCTCTAAGGTTTCACCGCCAAAGAAAAGATCTCCTTTTGAATTGAAGTTGGTAACCGCATAGGCATCATTCTGCCTTTGTATATCATCCTCGTCGGGCGTTACCACATAAGCATTCTTCTCGGTGGAATAGTTGGAAGCAGAATAGAAGGGAGAATTCTCTCTCACCCACTTGGCGTTGGCATCGAACTGCTCAATGGGAGAGGAGGTGAAGGCGATCTTACCGAACGCAATGGCGGTAAAGGGAATGGGCTGATGAGTACCGAACTCGGTGCGGAGACGGGCACGCCTCTCTACTCCCTGCGCCCAGCGGTAGGACATACCGTTTTGTTGCAATATTGCTTTGTCTGCATCCGTTCCTTCAAAGTTCTCAAGCTGCTCCGCAAGCTTTGCACTCTTTGCGCTTATGGTTTCCTCATCCGACCCCGACCCGAATGCATAAAGCACCGTTGCGGCAGCGACGAGTTCATCGCTTTCATAGCCGATCTCGGCCAGATAGAGGCGGGTGGCTCCTACCACCTTGCCCATTTCAATCTCGGTCGCCTCGTCAAGGGCGGCCTTTGCTACTCTCCACATCTCCTCCACTCGGCCATAGGCGGTGTCACCCTTCGAAAAATCGTTATCATACTTGTTATGCACGCTTTCTCCGGAGAACTTAGGAGTCATATTCAGGTTTCCGCTGGCACCGGAGTAATAGGCAAAGTGAAGATCCTCATCCTGCTCGGCCCACTTACGCAGAAGATAAATAAAGTCTGCAGAGTAGGTCTGCTCATAGAGACCGTAGTGGGTCTGGAAGTTCATGATCAAAACGTCCTTTTTGCCCTCTCTCACAAAGCGGATCACACGAACCTCGTTATCCGCCTCGGATTCGTGGGCAATGGGCTTATCGGCCTGCGTGGTGCTGGCGTTGGTCTGATAATTTCCGCTCTGCAAGAGGAAGCGGCGCACGAAGTTGACATTTTCGGTGTATCCCTTGCCTGCCAAGGCCTTCTCCACAGGGGCAAGATCCGAAAGGGCCTCACCCACCGCCTTCAGGGTCTGGCTGTAGAAATAGCTTCTCCACTTCGCCTGCCCCGAGCTTGTGTCTATGGTGGGAGCGGAGTGGGTATGGGTAGCGCTGATGATGATCCTTTCTCTGGAAATCCCGTATTTTCCGTATTCGTTCTCAATCTGCTGAATGGCAGCATCGGCGACACCCTGTTCAATGCCCTTCAGGTCGGCGGACATAATGAGAGCGATATTCTCTCCATCGGAAACGGCGGTGCAGGTGATCATCATGGCATCTCTGGCCGTATAGGCCTTGCCGTTATAAATCATAATGGCATAGGAGGGGGTAATATCCCTTCTGGCGTAGCCTACATAGCTATATTCCTGATCCATTTCGGGGGGAGTGGGGTGCTGATAATTCTGCTCTGCAAGATAATCCAGATATTCATTGGTACGGACGATAAAGAGCGCCGTAGCGCGCAGCTGAGTGTTCTGCAGAGTCGTAGTACTGGGATCTGTCGGCGCCGTTACATTCCCCTTCACCATTTCATACATCAGGTAGGAAACGGAGGCGTTCAGATCCAGACAAACCACGTCATTTTTATCCGTTACGATCAAGTGAGCGAAGGTCTCATAATCCTTGGCGTGGATGAAAATATCCAAGCTGTCCTTGTTTTTGATATAACGGTCTGCCGCCAAAGCATTCCGGTTTCCGCCGGCATCCACAAGATACAGCTTGGCGCCCTGCAGCGCTTCTTGGGTCGCCTCGCTGACCTTCAGGCGAAGGCCCACGGTATCGCCCATAAGAAGGTGGATCGAAACAAAATCGATGGTTTGGGATTCGCGGCTTACCGAGAACTGCTCGGGGTCGATATTGACCTCGTTGTTGCCGTAGCGCTGAATGGCCAAAAGATCGTTTACATCAAAATCAAAGGAGGTATTCAAAGCAGCCTTGCCATAGCTTGCAATGGCGGAAAAGAGATTGGCGATCTCCGTCAGCTTCTGCTGATCATAATAGGTCTTACCACTTTCGGCCATCTCTACAAGGGTGGTTGTAAAGATCTCTTCCCCATTCAGGGCGTAGTAAAGGATATGGTCAAACTCCCCTGCGCCGTCAGCAGCAAGCAGATAGCCGCCTTCCGCACCCAATTGCTCCAGAGTAAAACGTTTGAGCTCGTTTCCATCTTCATCCCTGTAGATGACCTCAAAGGGAACTCCGACTGCCTCCTTGGCAAAGCTTTCTGCCACAGCGGGGTCCACGGAAAGCTTTACATAGATTCGATCCTCGAGAATAAAGGTGGCGTAAACGGTGGGATACCAGCCTCTTACCTCATATTTTTCTTCGATGATATAGGGGGCTCGGTTCTCTTCTGCATCGGTCACGGTAATGTCAGAATAGGCGGGAGCCGATACATAGACCGTATCAAAGGAATCCCAAGGATCCGCCTTGTGAACGGTAACGTTTGTTCCGGCTTCATCCGCCAAAAGGATGCAATCACCGGAAATCTCGGTGTAGGAATCCGTCTCCAAGAAAAGGCTTTTTTTCACGATCCTGCCCGAAATCACATTGTGTCCTTCCAGCGTAATCTCTGCCCTTCCCAAAGCACCCTCGATGGAACCGATCTGGCATCCTTTCAGATTGGCCGAAAAGCTTGCTGTGATCTCTTCCTCGGTCACAGTTGTTCCCAAGGTATAAATATCAGCATAAAGCTGCTTGATCTTGCAGTTTTCAAAGCTGCTGGTTACAGCCTCGGTTACAGGGTATGCATAATAATGCTGTGCGGCGCAGATCACCATAGCAGTAGAAGCATCTACATTTTTGAAATCATTTACAATTCGACTTGATGTTCCGTCGCCGCTTCGGTTGATACCAAACTCATTGGTAATGACACAGTTATAAATATCATTATCAACCACCTCGCCCGCCTGCACCGTCAGGTTCGCAATGGTAATGCTTTCAGAATCACCGCCGTTGATCTTGGTATAAGAATTGCCGTTGACCTGAGTGGAATAATCCTGAAACCATCCCCCAATGAAAATTGCCTGTCCTTCCGGTACCTCATCGGAAGGCCCCGCTGCGCCGTCTTTTGTGGTATCAAGGGTTAAATATACATCTCCGTTTACGATCGTAGCATTCAAATAACGGATAAACATCTTTTCCCGAGGAGCATTAAGCTTTGTCACCGTAAAATGCACGTCACAAGCCAGCGTTGCCCCATAGATCGGGTAAATGAAATTGTTGTCCGTTTCCGTTGCACCGTGATCGACAAAATTGGTACCGTTCCATTCAACCCGAAGTACGCTTCCGTCTTGAAAACCGGAGTTTACCGTTTTTCCGGCTCCGGATAATACCGAATAATTATTGAAATCGACGGTTCCGCCGTTGAAATACGCCGCCGCCTCGCCGCCGGCTTGCACAACATATTGGTTATCACTGTTCAAACGGAAGGCTCCGGTCACCGTACCGCTGTTCACGATCAGGTTGACCTTGCCGCCATTTAAGATCTGGGTATCAGTCGATCCGCCAAAGCCATATACCTTTTGGCTGCAATCTCCCTCAATGATGACCTCAACCGTTCCGCTGATCGCAGAAGCATTGGCGGCTCCCTTGATCCCTTTTAAAGCGCTTCCGGAGCGATACAAAACCGTTGATTTGCACCCTGCGGCCATACTGTATCCGCCGTTGCCCAAAATCTCCTGCTCCACAGTGGTGCCGGCAAGGATGATCTCGGTTTTTCTGCTTGAGGTTATCGCACAGCCCACACCGGTAACGCTTCCCTTGACCGTTCCGCCCAAAAGCTCAATGGTGGAAAAGCCAAAATGGTTGTACACAAATCCTTTTATGGAGCCTTTTATGACCGCCTCGTCCTTGACTACGATCTTTCCTCCGATTTTGGTTCTTGCAAGCGTGCTGCCGTCAGAAAACGTAATCGTCGACGGTATATACTTGGTGTCTGTGTTTGCCCTTCCCGCCCCTCGAATTTCCATCTTTTCAGGAACCACGGTATTGCCGGAAAAAACGATCTCGGCCGTATACCGTTCATCCTCGTCGGCAAGCTTTTTATATTCCGCCTTGTTGGTGAAAGTGAAAGGGAAACAGCCCGGTGTAAATGCTGAGGCCTGCATAAAAGGAGTACCTGATGCGGTCTCATCTACCTTGATTTCGACATCGTTAAATTCAAGCCGCCCGCCGCAGCAGATCTGCGGATTGCCTCCTGGAGAAAAATCAAGAATCAAATTCTTGAAGGTTAAATTGGCTCCGTTATATAACCACCCGCAAGTTTTCCACTGAATCGTTA
Organism: Eubacteriales bacterium; assembly: GCA_045543495.1. Lineage (GTDB taxonomy): Bacteria > Bacillota > Clostridia > Oscillospirales > SIG627 > RGIG5579. The sequence continues at coordinate 14,668 of JAZQMO010000043.1, forward strand.
CGGGACCCTCTTGGTTCTCATGCTTTGTAATGGTAACGGGCAGCACAGAGCCGTCCTCTCTTCTGGGTGCCTGAATTGCTGAAGTGAAAATAAGATTATTAGCTTTTCTTTGCTCGACCGTAAAGGTGGGCACATCCAGCTGGATCTCAAGGCTGGTACCGTTCGCCCAAACTCCCTGCTGCTGGGCATGGTACATAGCGCCGATCACCGTTTGAAATACAAGATTTTCGGTGTCAGCCTCTTCATCTTCATCCGTCCAGGTAGACTTCGTTGGGTCTTGCGAATTGCCCCTTACGATATAGACATGGGTGGCGGGGCTCTCCCCCTCTTGAGCGCCGGCAGAGAAGATGAGCATACCTGCCACGCAGGTCGCCAGAAGAAGGGCGGCCAGGAGGACGGAAAGAAGGCTCTTTTTGCTTTTCATCGTTGTTTTTCTCCTGTTTGAAAAAATTAAGTGTTTACTGCGTTGATAAAGGCAGAAAAGCCCCTCTTCCCGAGAAAAGGGGCTTTGCAATGCTTACTGCGCGTTATAGCACTCGTTCAAAAGACGAAGCTGCTCGGTGGCAAATTCCTCGCCGCTGCCGGGGGCGTAGCGGCAGACCAAGACCTCGTAGGTTCCGTGGGGGAATGCCTCTGCGGTGGGAACGTATCCGTAGGAGCCGTTGGTCAGGGACATAGAGAAGGTCATCTTGAAGGGGGAATTGTCTCTCACCCACTTGGCGTTGGCATCGAACTGCTCGATGGGAGAGGTGGTGAAGGCAATATCACCGAAGGAGATGCCCCAGAAGGGAACCTTCTGCGTCTGGCCGATGCCGGCACGGGTGATAACACCCTGCACCCAGCGGCCGGAGGTGATGCCGTATTTTGCCATCAGGGCGGCCTTTTCCTCGGTGCCGTCCTTCAGCTTATCGATCTCCTTGGCAATGCGGATCTCTTCCTCGGTATTCTGAAGGATCTTTGCCTCATACAAGCTGGAAGCTCCCACTACCTTGCCGGTATTGAGCTTCACTTCCTTGGAGATGGCATCCTTGGCGGTCTCCCACATAGCCTTTACTCGGCCTCCGGTATCACCGTGCTTGTTTTCTCCCTCCAGTTTGGCACCCATATTCAGGTTTCCGCTGGCACCGGAGTAGTAAACGAAATTCACATCCATTTCCTTTTCCGCATACTCTCTCAGCCTACCCACAAAGTCAGAGGAATAAGCCTCTACGTACAGACCGTAGTGGGTCTGGAAGTTCATCATCAGAATATCCTTCTTGCCTTCTCTGGCAAGGCGGACGGTGCGAAGCTCGTTATCGGATTCAGACTCACGGGCGATGGGCTTATCGGCCTGCGTGATGCTGGCGTTGGTCTGATAATTTCCGCTCTGCAAGAGAAAGCGGCGCACGAAGTTTACGCTGTCGGTATGGGAAACGCCGCCGTAGGCCTCAGCGGGAGCAAGGTCCTGCAGGGCCTTCTGTGCACAAAGAACGGCCTGCTTATAGAACACACTCAACCAGCGGGTCATATTATCGGAGGAGCCGCCTGCGGTGGGAGCGGAGTGGGTATGGGTGGCACCGATCACGATCATTTCCTGAGGAATTCCAAAGGTCTTTTCGATCTGCTTCATGGCACCCGTTGCGGTGGTGTAGGAGATGCCCTTTAAGTCAGCAGACATGAGAAGGGCAACGTTCTCTCCGTCGGACACGGCGGTGCAGGTGAGCATCAGGGGATCATTCATAGCAGAAACGCTGGCATCGTAAATGGGAAGCTCTACCTTGGGGGTAATATCCACTCTGGCATAGCCTGCCGAGAAGCCCTCGGGAAGCTTAAGCTCACTCTTGGTGGAAACCTCTTCCTCTTCTTCCTCTTCTTCCTCTGCGGTGGCATTTTCCTCTGCCGTAGTCTTTTCCTCCTCGGGGGTGCCTGCGGAAAGCTGAGAAGAGCAAGCCACCAAGGGCAACATCATCAGGATCGCAAGGATCACACAAAACAATTTTTTCATATTATACTCCTTATCGGATAATCTTACCTTTATTATACACATATTCCCTTTTTCTTGCAAGACGCAAATAAAACAAAATTTTAACCGAAAAATGAAAAATATGCACAAAAACAGGCTCGAAACGAGCCTGTTTTTTACGGTTTTATGAACAAAGGGCAAAGCCCCTTGCTTTTTCTTTACTGAGCGTTATAGCACTCGTTCAAAAGGCGAAGCTGCTCGGTGGCAAATTCCTCCCCGCTGCCGGGAACATAGCGGCTGACCACTACCTCGTAGGACCCGTGAGGAACGGCCTCGATGGTGGGCACGTACCCGTGGGAGCCGTTGGTCAGGGAAAGGGAGAAGGTCATCTTAAAGGGAGAGTTGTCTCTGACCCACTTGGCGTTGGCATCGAACTGCTCGATGGGAGAGGAGGTGAAGGCAAGCTCACCGAAGGAAATTCCCGTGAAGGGGATCTTTTCCGTCTCTCCGAGGCCCGAGCGGGTGATGACGGCGTTGACCCATCTCTCGGAGCCGAAGCCGTATTTGCCCATCAGGGCGGCC
>JAZQMO010000044.1:0-1844 GCA_045543495.1 Eubacteriales bacterium
CGTTGTTGATCAAGCGATCCACTACTTTAATTACATCAGGCCTGTTCGTAAGCTTAACAGAAAACCACCAGTCCAATTTCGCATTGAACTGGCGGCTTAACTTTTTCTTTTTTTGTGTCTACCAACTATTGACTAGTTCACAAAAATTTTGTGAGTCTTTTTTTTGCAGATTATACATTGAAGCGGAAGAGAACCACGTCGCCATCCTGCATGATGTATTCCTTGCCCTCGGAGCGAAGCAGGCCCTTTTCCTTTACGGCGGTCATACTGCCCAAACGGATCAGATCATCATAGGAAACCACCTCGGCACGGATGAAGCCTCTCTCAAAATCGGAGTGGATCTTGCCGACGGCCTGGGGAGCGGCGGTGCCGCGGCGAATGGTCCAGGCTCTCACCTCGGGCTTGCCTGCGGTCAGGTAGCTGATGAGGCCGAGAAGCTCATACCCTGCGGTCACCAAACGGTCAAGGCCTGCGCCCGTCAGCCCGAGATCCTCCAAAAACAGCGCTCTGTCCTCGGGGGGGAGCTCGGCCAATTCCTCTTCGATCTTGGCGCAAATGGGGATGATAGTGTTGCCGCTTTCCTCGGCGTAGGCCTTCAGGGAAGCAAAGAGGGGGTTAGAGTCGGCCAGCGCGTCGCCCTTTTTGATATCCTCCTCGGATACGTTGGCGGCGAAGATCTGCGCCTTCATGCTGAGCAGGGGCATTTCGGTCAAAAGGGCCTCCTCCGCCTCGGAAAATTCCAAGCCGCGGGGGCTCTTGCCGTCCTCAAGGCAGGCCATCAGCCGTGCGATCAGGTCTACCTCGGCCTTGGCGCTCTTGTCGCCCTTCAGCTTCTTCTGGGCGCGGTCCATTCTGCGCTCCAGAATTTCCAGATCCGACAGGATCAATTCCATATTGATGACATCCGCATCTCTCACGGGGTCGATTCCCTTGTCTACGTGGACAATATCCTCATCCTCAAAGCAGCGCACCACGTGAACGATGGCATCCACCTCACGAATGTGGGAAAGGAACTTGTTTCCAAGACCTTCGCCCTGACTTGCGCCCTTCACAAGGCCCGCAATATCCACAAATTCGATCACCGCAGGGGTGATCTTTTCGGGGTCGTACAGTTCGGCAAGCTTTTCCAGTCTTGCATCCGGCACGGGCACCACACCCACATTGGGCTCAATGGTGCAGAAGGGGTAGTTGGCCGCCTGTGCGCCGCCCCCCGTCATAGCATTAAACAGTGTGCTCTTTCCCACGTTGGGAAGTCCTACGATACCAAGCTTCATATTTCAATATCTCCTTTGTTTCGTACCATCCATTATACATAAAAGAAGCCCCTTTTGCAACCGAATTTGAAAAAAAGTATTCCCCCCCTACTTTCTTTGAAAAGACCTACTTTCTTTGAAAAGAAAGTAGGCAAAGAAACTTTTTGACTTGAAAGAGAAGACACAAAACCGGCAAAGAAACTTTTTGGTAAGGGAAAAGAACAAAATCTACAGAAATTTGCTTTGCGAAAAAGACAACCTCCAACGGGCCGTCGGGGACGTCGGCCCCTACAAAATGCAAAAACTTTTATCTCTTTGTCTCTAACCAATTTAGATAAAACCATCATTTTTGCAAAATAAATATCTGTTTGCCAAAATTTGAAATTCGCACCGATAGGTAGGGGCCGACGTCCCCGACGGCCCGCAAAAAAATTCTCTTTTGATCAAAGCAAATTTCTGTATGCAAAATTGTAATTCCCTCCACATAAGGCTCCCCCGATGGGGGAGCTCCGCCATGGGCGGTGAGAGGGGGCTTTGCCATCTATTCCAACAGAACCCCCTCTCCGTCACGCCAAGCGTGCCATACACTCC
>JAZQMO010000045.1:0-66331 GCA_045543495.1 Eubacteriales bacterium
CTTCACCGCAGTTGTTACAGGTGGCATCACAAACATTGTCATACTTGTGGCCTTCCACCGCACGCTCTGCATCGCACTCGTTACAAGTGGCATCACAAACATTGTCATACTTGTGGCCTTCCACCGCACGCTCTGCATCGCACTCGTTACAAGTGGCATCACAAACATTGTCATACTTGTGATCCTCTACCTGACGGGTCTCACCGCAACCGTTGCACTCCGCATCGCAAGCGTTATCAAACGAATGTGCCTCAGCGGGACGAAGAGTACCGCAGGTGTTACAGCTTGCATCGCAGATGCCGCTGTAAGCGTGCTCATCGGTAGTGCCGATCCACTGAGTTGAAGTCTCCGCTACGCTAAGTTTTACATTGCCGGTTACGCCATCGCTCTTAGTGAAGACGATATTATTTACATTATTTCCCGGAACGGTCACATACACCGTATCGGAAACCCAATGAGCAGTCTGTTCCACAGTAAGTGCTTTGCCATCAAACCGATCAGCCTGAATCGTGGCATCAGAATCCAAAAGGATCTTTCCTTCTCCACCCATCAGGAGAATCGATTCGTTAGCATTGCGTGCTTGCACAGCTTGAGAAAGCTTAATATCGGAACCATCAGGCTGCAAAACCAAAGCACAAGCGCTTGCATCCAAAACGCCAACCGAGCCCGCAACTACAGGGCCTTCAAAGTTCCCTCCCGTAATCTTTATGGTAGACGATGTAATGGGCTGACTACCACGGCCTCCTCCGTAAACTCCCTGACGGAAGGTGCCGCCGCTGATGCTACATAAAGCGTTAGCAACAGGATGTATATTGTTTTGGGTATCGTTTAAGCCGCAACCGCTGATATAAACATTTCCACGAAATTCACCGCTCTTAATGTGGCAAACAATAGGATTGCTTTCTCCCGCCGTATATGCACGGGAACCAGCGCTAAATAATCCCTGAAAACTTGCGTTTTCAACCTCGGTATAAAAACCGCCGAGAACCGTGCCACCTTCAACTGCGGTAATGCCACCCCAGAAATAATCTCCTTTAAAATCGCCGCCGGTAATGCGATTGATGATGCTGTACCGAACCCCTTCAATGGCATCTTTTTCCGAAACAACTCCAAAAGTATCTCCGGTCAAAGTTTTAAAATTACCTGCCAAAAATATCTTTTGAATGGTGCCCGCTTCAAAGTTGTTAACAACACCGCCACGCAATTCGGTAAAATAACCGCCGCCATAGTAGCAAATGCTTGCTTCCGTAGGAGAAATTATCGGTGCTTTACCGCTCTCATCCTTTGTGAAAGTATTATAAACCGTACCGGTGACGTAATTAACACGGTAACGTTTTGAAACATTGGTAACACCCGCATACACTTCATGTATGGTGACATCGCCTTTTACGGTGTTTCTGATATCACCGTCCACAGCATAAATGACATCATCTGCTTCCAATGTGAAGGCGCCGTTTAAATACACAAACGAACCACCGTTGATCTCATTGATCACATTACCGTTTACCACTCCGACATAGCTTGCGCCACCCCAGAGACCATTCACGGTAATGTTATGAATCACGTTTTTGATGGCGTATTCATTGTTCTTATTTCCAAGAATTGCCGCCGCATCTTGACATCCGCCATAATAGTTCCCTGCTACGATGCCGGAATCCAATTCGTTGTAAACGGAGGTTACCTTTCCTCCCTTGGAGCCACCGAAATAATTGTTGTTTACGGTGATACTCTGAATTTTATTAACAATGGATCCCACGGTACCGGAAGGCATACCGCCGTAATAGGTATTAACTGTGACATCCTGAATATTGTTTTCAATACTGCCTACAGTGCCGGAAGGCATACCGCCGTAATAGGTATCAAACGAACAATCGGTAATATGATTTTCAATGACATCGCAACCGCCCTCGGCATTACCGAAGTTGTAACCGTTTGCAAAGGTGGAATTCACAATATCATTGCGGATTTTCTGATGGGTTATCTTTCCGTTGTTGCCCGCAATAAAGCCTGCTTCAAAACTTGAATTTTTGATGCTGTTATAAATATCAAGAACTTCATTTTTTCCATCAATTACAACAGTTCCTTCGTTGATCTCTCCCGTCGTCTTCTGTCCACCGTAAAACAGGCCCTTAAAGGTAGCACCGTCAACAATGTTCTGAATGGGACCGATCACGGTATTGGCCCAATGACCGCCACAATACTGCCCCTCAATCGTGGCATTTTTAATGGTGTTGGTAAGGGATGAAGTCTCACCCGAGCGTACTGCCCAGAAATCACCCTTTATCGTACCGCCTGTAATGGTATTATAAACGCCGCCAGCAGCTCCAGCTCCGCCGAAGAAATTACCGAGCAGGGTGCCACCTGTCATAGAAAATACATATTTACCGGAAACAGTGTTGGTACTAAAAGATGAACGCAGCATACCGTTAAATACAACGTCTCCGCCCACTTCAATGGTATAATCGCCTACGATATGGCCTTTATTCAAGCCGTCAAGCTCATCAACTTCACCGCCGGTGAACTTCAAGTGAGTGCTTCCCCAATAAGATTCGGTTTTACTGCTTCCAATGTCCACTCTGAGCTTCTCCACACTACCGTTTTTGAGCCAGAAGGTAGCTTCGGCGGGTGAGTAAGCTTCTCCCCGAACCAAGGGGAATTTAGAGGAAGCGTACTTGCCGTCGATGATGATTTGTCCGTGCGTCTCCCAAGGGCGAATGTCAGGCATAGTGTACCCTTCAAAATTGGAGGTGGCATCCATAAACCGAACCTCCTTGGCCGTAGCATCGGTAAAGGGAATTTTGGGCTGAGCAAGATAACCGATGGAGCGCACATTGCTATACACACAGTTATCGCCAAGAGTGATGGAGGAAACAATCTTTCCGTTCCCGTCTGCCTTTGCTTTTGCGATCTGAGCCTCGGTCCAACCATCATATACGGCGAGCGTGCAGTTGTCACCATACAAAAAGCCATAGGACTCGCTTGACTCTGAAATGGCAATGGGACTGCTGCAGCCCATAAACCAGAAGAATCGAGCATTTTGGTTGCCGGAAGAACGCATTGCCTCAAACAAATCGTCTGCTTTCTCGCAGGAGGCAATACATTTATTCAAGGTTTGCTGAGTTTCATCAAAGCCGTAATTGTCGAAAGCGCCTGCGGTCTGGTATCCGACGATAGCATCATAGGGCTTATAGTTGATAACATCGCTGTACTTCCATGATTTGGAATCGCCAATGGCACCGTCTTTGCCGTTGGCAGCTTCATAGAAGGTGTATGTACCGTTATTTTTGGTATACCAGCTCCACTGAGTGCTGATGGTAATACCTGAATAATAAGCATGATAAATATTCAGAGTAATTCCGATGGCCTTGCCCATCTCGTGAAGCTCATCACGCATATAGTATGAGGAGCTGGAACCCATCATCAATACATTGACAATACCATCAGAGCCAACTTCCCCGTTTGCATTCACAATATCCGCGCTGGAAAGCGTTCGATTCTCAAAGTGTTCTTCGCCATAAAGTTCCAAAACTGCATCATGAGCGGCCTCCTGCAAAATCGTAACCAGCTCTTCTGGCAAATTGTAATCAGGACGCCAAGGGTTATCCTTGCAAGGAAGACCCAAAATTACCTCGTAGTAAACGCAAGCATTGAGGTACTGACCGCCACCCGTATTGCCGGAATGACCGTAGTCACCGTAGCGGTCACCGTTGGATCCCGTTACATCCATATCAATATAAGTGTCCCCGTTTTCATCGGTCTTAATTTCAATACCGATGGATTGGGCGTATGCGGCATAATCAGGATCAAAGCGAACATTTTCTCTTGCTGTGGCGCAAGGGAGAATGTTCAATTCAAGCTGTGGATTCAAGGCGGCGCAATTTGCCGCAACAGCGAAAGCTGCAGCTTTGGAATACTCATACATCTTCGTTCTTTTATAAACGGAGGAAATGACATTCTCATCAATGCTTTTGAATAAACAATCCTTGAAGATAACATTACCGGAGCCTGCAAAAAATTTGATAGGACTGGATTCAAGACATTCTCCTACGGAAAGAGTAAGATTGTCAAAGGTATAGTCATTGGCACAAGCATACCAGCCACCTGCCCCATCCAGATAAATGAAGGTTGAAGCACTGGGAGAAAGCCCCTTCATGGTGATGGGAAGCTTGGAATCATCCGACCTGAAAATGGTGGATTGACCGAACAGCACCCCGTTCTGTGCGCCGCCGGACAGAGCTGTATCAGGATCTTTTTTCAAAAGGATCTGTACCTTTGCGGAAGGGTCCCATGTTTCCTTCTCAATTTCGGCAAATGCCTCTTCGATCGTAGATACGGCAATGGCATCATTGGGACAAGCCGCATCATCTTTCGCAATGCCAACCGCATAGGTCGCCGTAAAGCTCTCTGCACGAACGGAGGGAATCAAAAAGATCATTCCAACCAAACATACAAAGAGAAGCACAGCAAAAAGCGATGCTATTCTTTTTTTCATAAAACCTTCTCCTAATCTTTAGAAATTTTATTTATTGTATCATTTTTCTTAACTTGTGTCAACAAATCGGTCTATTCTTCCAAAATATACACTTTTACTTTTTAATTAAATCAGCAATTATGAGAAATGCCGGCGCTGCGTTTTCAATGACAACGCAGCGCCGGCAAATCCTCATTAAACTATTTTCCTTTGCTATCCTTTAATTCAACGATGCTGTTAAAGGTATTTTCATACTTGGTATCCTTGCAATAATAACCGTTTCTCACAAACTGGAAACGATCACCGGGCTTAGCATCCTTCAAAGAAAGCTCAAGCTTACAATTCTTCAAAAGAATCTTGGAGTCGGGATTCAGATAATCACCGTAGGATTTTCCTTCGGGAAGCGCAACGAGATTCTCCTCACTGAAAAGACGGCCGAATTTATAAAGATCGGCATCAAAGCAGTGCTCGGCAGACAGCCAGTGAATGGTTCCTTTGATCTTTCTTCCGTCAGCAGGGTTCTTGCCGCCTGTTTCCAGATCGGCGGTTGCGCGGATCAAAGTGATCTCGCCATTTTCATCCGTCTCGTAGCCCGTGCACTTAATCACGTAGGCGCCCATTAAGCGAACCTCGTTCTCGGGATAAAGACGATGGAACTTCGGAACCTTTTCGGTGCGGAAGTCTCCTCTTTCAATATAAATCTCACGGGTAAAGGGAACCTGACGAGAGCCTGCATTTTCATCATTGGGATTGTTATTCTGATTAAAATACTCGGTCTTATCCTCAGGGTAATTCTCAATGACGACCTTAATGGGATCCAATACTGCAATGCGACGGGTCGCATTAAAATTCAATTCATCCCGAATACAGTGCTCCAAAAGGCCGATATCAACAATGCTGTAAGCCTTGGAAATACCCGCTCTTCTTACAAACTCGAAAATAGCGGAAGGGGTATACCCTCTTCTGCGAAGACCGCAAAGAGTGGGCATACGGGGATCGTCCCAACCGTCAACGGTTTGGGTCTCCACCAACTGGCGAAGATAACGCTTACTCATAACGGTATGGGTCACATTGAGTCTGGCAAATTCATACTGATGTGGCTTTTTCTCAAAGCCGATATGATCCACTACCCAATCGTACAAGGGACGGTGGTTTTCAAATTCAATGGAGCACATGGAATGAGTGATCCCTTCAAGTGCATCCTGAATGGGGTGAGCAAAATCATACAAAGGGTAGATACACCATTTATCCTTCTGACGGTGGTGAGATACATGGGCGATTCTATAGATCGCAGGGTCTCTGAGGTTCATATTGGGAGAAGCCATATCGATCTTGGCACGGAGGGTGCAAAAGCCATCGGGAAATTCACCGTTTTTCATTCTCTCGAACAGATCGAGGTTTTCTTCCACGCTGCGGCTACGATAAGGACTTTCCTTGCCCGGCTCAGTGAGCGTGCCACGGTATTCTCTCATTTCCTCAGCATTGAGATCACAAACATAAGCATCCCCTTGGCGTATCAGCTGAAGCGCAAATTCATAGCATTTTTCAAAATAGTCAGAGCCGTAGAACACACCGCCGGTGGGCTCTGCACCAAGCCACTTCAAATCCTCGTAAATGCTTTGTACATATTCATCATCTTCCTTGGCGGGGTTGGTATCATCGTAACGAAGGTTGAAAAGACCGTCATATTTTTTGGCAAACATGGCATTGATATAAATCGCCTTGGCACTTCCGATATGAAGATAACCGTTGGGCTCAGGCGGAAAACGGGTGTGCAGACGGTCAATCACGCCATCTGCAAGATCCTTTTCAATGATCTCCTGCAAAAAGTTTGTATTCATCATTTCTTCCATAATCAATCGCTCCTTATTTTACTGACTTCAAAGCATTCTGAATTCTTGTAAAAACAGCATCTTTTCCGAGAATCTGCATTACAGAATACAGATCGGGCGATGCGCTCTTGCCTGTTACCGCAATACGAAGGATCATACTGATATCTCCGACGTGACCCTTGAACTGCTCGGGATTTGCTTTGTATTCCTTGGGCTTTGACGCAAAGCCAAGGCTTACGGCAAGCTCTGTGATCTTCTCGAACCAAAGGGTGGAATCGTCCGTCTCGGAATAGATTTCAAGATACTTCTCCAAAACCGAAACAATATCCTGCTTGGAAACGTTTTCGGGCATGGAATCCACCGTGGTGAACAAATCGTCATAGAAAAATCCAAGATAAGAACGAAGCTCGCTCCAAATGCCGATATCCTTACGGGGCTTTGCGCCGCCACGACCGATGGAAAGAATGGCGATTGCCTTATTTTCATCGGAGGAAAGACATTTATAAAGTTCGCTGTCATATTCCTTCGTCCAGGAGAGCACCTCACGGTAGACTTCCTCGGCCGTCATCTTGCTGATGACATTTTTGGAAACATCCATCAGTTTCAAGGGATCAAAGAGGCTGCCTGCGGGATTCATCTTTTTATAAGAGAATTTGAACGCATCGGTTGGTGCATCGGGGTTGGCTCTTCTCCAATCCTCAAAATTGGAATTGAGAATGGTCAAAATATATTCGTAAACAGAACGAATGGGATAGCCTTCAGACTTATAATAAGAGAGAGCAAGCTCCGGGTCTTTTCTCTTGGAGAGCTTTCTTTTGCTGTTTCCGTCCATCTTCATCAAAGGCCCGATGTGAAGGTACTTCGGGGCCTTAAATCCCAAGGCGCGGAATAGCTGCAGGTGAAAGGGCAAGGTAGAGAGCCACTCATCGCCGCGGACCACGTGAGTCGTGTGCATCAGGTGATCATCCACTGCGTGAGCAAAATGATAGGTGGGGATGCCATCGGACTTTAAGAGAACGTGGTCAATATCGTTTTCCGTGATCTCCATCTGACCCTTGATCAAATCTGTAAACTTAATCTTATTTTCAATGGAGCCGGTAGAACGGAAGCGAAGCACCCAAGGCATATTCTGTTTAAGGGCATCTTTAATTTCAGTCAGAGAAGCATCTCTCCACTTGGCCCATTTGCCGAAATAGCCGAAATTTGCCTTTTCTTTTTCTTGCGCCTCGTGAATGGCGGTCAATTCCTCCTCGGTACAAAAGCAAGGATATGCAAGACCTTCCATCAAAAGCTTTTTGGCAAACACATGATAGATCTCTTTTCTTTGGCGCTGACGGTAGGGACCGTATTCTCCCAAATCACCGTCCAAAGAAGCACCCTCATCGAAAGAAATACCGTAATGAGAGAGGGTTTCGATCAAGGTCTCAATAGCACCCGGAACCTCTCTTTTGGCATCGGTATCCTCTACTCTTAAAAACAAAACGCCCTCCGACTGATGGCACATTCTCTCAGAGGTCAATCCCTGAACCAAATTGCCGAGATGGACAAAGCCTGTGGGGCTGGGAGCCATACGGGAGACCACGGCCCCTTCTTTTAATTGACGGGGAGGAAATTTTTCTTCAATCTCATCACAGGTCAAAACAACATCGGGAAATAAAAGATCACAAAGAAGATTTCTTTCTTCTGCTGACAACTGTACTTTTTCCATTTTATCACCTGAAAAATCATATTTGCAAAACAAAACAAAAGGATTTTTTTGCATTTAATAGCTTATTTTATCACAACTTTATAAAATACACAACTGATTTTAAAAAAATAAACAACATTTTTTTATGTTTTAAATTCGTTTTTTAATTCTGTTTAATATTTAACGAAAAAATGCAAAAAAATGCTTAAAAAAGGATTGAAATTTATCAATTAATATTGTATTATGATATTTAGTGATTTTTTTAACAAAGAAGGAGGTTTACCATGGTCACTATTCCCGGTTGGTTCGTCATTCTTATGGGCATGGGAACAGTTTTTGCAGGTCTTTTGTCAATCATTTTGCTCTGCAAATTGCTTAGCGCTGTCTGTTCCATTGAACAAAAGGTCGATCAGAAGCGGACCGCTGAACCCGCACCTGCACCCTGTACACCCCAGAACACCACCACAACCAAAAACAGACAAGAATTGATCGCAGCGATCGGCGCCGTCATCGCAGAAGAATGCGGTGTTGATGCAAACGGAATTCGCATCGTATCAATCAAGCGTATTTAAAAAAAGGAGAAATAAAATGAAAAAGTATCGTGTAAATGTAAACGGAACCGCATATGAGGTTGAAATTGAATTGATCGACGCTGCTGCAGCTCAGGCACCTGCTGCAGCTCAGGCACCTGCCGCACCCGCTCCTGCAGCCGCACCCGCTCCTGTAGCCGCTCCCGCCGGTGGAGAAAGCGTATCTGCTCCTATGCCCGGCACAATTCTTGCCGTTAATGTGACCGCAGGACAGGCCGTTAAGAAGGGCGACGTTCTCTTCATTCTGGAAGCAATGAAAATGGAAAATGAGATTATGGCTCCCTGTGACGGAACCATCGCTGCAGTATCCGTAACCAAGGGCGCAACCGTGGAATCCGGTGCGAGCCTTTGCACCATTGCATAATAATATGAAGAAGTTTTTGCTGATTATTGTTTCCGTTCTTCTCATTTTATCTTCTCTTGCAACCCCTGCGTTTGCTAAAGAGGATAAGGAGACAATTCAAATTGTATCTACGCAGATCGAAAAGGCAGATGACGGTATTTATCTGAAAGTTTCCGCAAAGAACACTTCCGATATCGCTCTTTATAACGTTTGTATGGTCGTTACCAATTATGATAAAGAGAAGATCGTGTTCAACGAATCCGCCGTTTATGCCAGCATTGGGCTTCCTGTCGGTGTGATCGCTGAATTGAAGCCCGATGAAGAAGGTACCGTTTTATTTCAGCTTGACGGTATCACCGACCCTCACGCTCGTCTTGACCTTGGCTTCTCCTTCCAGTACAAAGGAACGACCGTTCACGCCGGAGCTAACAACAGCGATGAAAACTTCGGTGAATGTGAATTTACCGATATATTAAAAGAGGATAACGGTTTTTCTTACCTTGAGGTCATTCTGAACTTTTTGAAGCAAACCGGCTTTTCTATGATCAAGGACAATTGGAAGGCCCTTATTATGCTTGGCATTTCCTTTGCACTCATTTATCTTGCCATCGTCAAGAAATTTGAGCCCCTGCTCCTCCTCCCCATCGCATTCGGTATGCTTTTGACCAATCTTCCCGGTGCGGAAATGTATCACCCTGAGTTCTTTGCAGACGGTCACGTTCATTGGGATCTGATGGCAAACGGTGCAGGCTTGATCGACTTTTTGTACCTTGGTATCAAGCTTGGTATTTACCCCTGCCTGATCTTCTTGGGCATTGGAGCCATGACCGATTTCGGTCCTTTGATTGCCAACCCCAAAAGCTTACTTCTCGGAGCAGCTGCTCAGCTCGGAATTTTTATGACCTATTTCGGGGCTTCTCTCATTAAGTTTACGCCCTCTGAAGCTGCCTCCATCGGAATCATCGGAGGAGCAGACGGTCCTACGGCGATTTTCGTTGCTTCCAAGCTCGCTCCCGAGCTACTTGGCCCCATCGCTGTTGCAGCATACTCTTACATGGCACTGGTTCCCTTCATTCAGCCTCCCATTATGAAGCTTTTAACCACCAAGAAGGAAAGAGCCATTGTAATGAAGGAGCTTCGCCCCGTTTCCAAGACAGAAAAGATCGTCTTCCCTATCGTCGTAACCATTTTCGTTGCGCTTCTTGTTCCCTCCGCTGCCCCCTTGGTGGGATGCCTGATGCTTGGTAACCTCATGCGTGAAAGCGGTGTTGTGGACAGAATTGCAAAAGCCGCGCAGAACGAATTGATGAACATTGTTACCATCTTCCTCGGAATTTCAGTTGGTGCTACTGCAACGGCGGAAGCATTTTTGAACCTTAAGACCCTTGGCATTTTGGCAATGGGTATCGTTGCATTCAGCTTTGGAACCGCAGGCGGCGTGCTTTTGGCAAAGTTTATCAATCTCTTTTCCAAGAACAAGATCAATCCCTTGATCGGCTCTGCCGGTGTTTCGGCCGTTCCGATGGCTGCAAGAGTTTCTCAGACGGTAGGCCAAAAGGAAAATCCTTCCAACTTCCTTCTGATGCACGCTATGGGCCCCAATGTTGCGGGCGTAATCGGCTCTGCCATTGCAGCAGGCGTTTTGATCGCATTATTCGGTTAATTAGGAGTATAAAATGGCACAGAATAAATTATTTATTACAGATACAATCCTTCGTGATGCGCACCAATCTCAGGCCGCAACCAGAATGAGACTGGAGGATATGCTTCCCGCTTGTGAGATTCTGGACAAGATCGGCTATTGGTCCCTGGAGTGCTGGGGCGGTGCAACCTTTGATTCCTGTATGAGATTTTTGAATGAAGATCCTTGGGATAGACTGCGCCAGTTGAAAAAGGCTCTCCCCAACACCAAGCTTCAAATGCTGTTCCGTGGCCAGAACATTCTCGGCTACAAGCATTATGCAGATGATGTGGTCGATGCCTTTGTCCGCAAATCCATTGAAAACGGCATTGATGTAGTCAGAATTTTTGACGCATTGAATGACCTGAGAAACTTAAAGCAGGCTGTTGATTCCACCAAAAAGTACGGCGGCATTTGCGAGGTAGCCATCAGCTACACCACAAGCCCCGTTCACAACGAGGACTACTTTGTTGAACTTTCCAAGAGAATTGAAGAAATGGGTGCTGATGTCATTTGTATTAAGGATATGGCAAACCTTCTTCTCCCCTACGACGCTTATTCCCTTGTAAAGAAGCTGAAATCTGCTGTTTCTTGCCCCATTCATCTGCACACCCACAACACCACAGGTACCGGTGATATGACCAACCTTATGGCCGCTCAGGCAGGTGTTGATATTGTAGACTGCGCGCTTTCTCCCTTGGCAAACGGCACCGCTCAGCCTGCAACCGAGGCTTTGGTAGCCACCCTCAAGGGCACCGAAAGAGACACCGGTCTTGATCTGGAGCTGATGAGCAAGGCCGCCGCCCATTTCCGTAGCGTTGCTGATAAATTGAAGGCCGAAAAGATCCTGGATCCCAAGGTTCTTAATGTGGATACCAAGACCCTGATCTATCAGGTTCCCGGCGGTATGCTTTCCAATCTTCTCTCTCAGCTGAAGCAGCAAAATGCAGAAGATAAGTTTTACGATGTTTTGGCAGAGATTCCCAGAGTCAGAAAAGACTGCGGATATCCTCCCCTTGTTACTCCCACCAGTCAGATCGTCGGCACTCAGGCAGTGCTCAACGTACTTTGCGGCGAGAGATACAAGATGATCACGAAGGAAACCAAGGGTATGCTTCGTGGCGAATACGGTCAGCTTCCCGCCCCCGTTAATGAAGAGGTTCGTAAGAAGGCAATCGGTGATGCAGAAGTGATCACCTGTCGCCCCGCAGATCTTTTAGCGCCCGAGCTGGAAAAATACAAGGAAGAAGCCGGCGATCTTGCAAAATGCGAAGAGGATGTGCTTTCCTATGCCCTCTTCCCTCAGGTTGCTTCCAAGTTCCTGAGCGGTAAAGCAGAGGCCCCCAAGGCAGCAGAGCCCGCAAAGGAAACTAACGGTGTAAGAGAAATTTATATTGACGACACCACAACCAACGCACTGTAAATGGTATTAAAAAAACCTCCTGCTTTTGCAGGAGGTTTTTTTATACAAGCTCGATACCGCCGCAAGGACGAATGGTAACCTTATGACAAGCATTTTCACCAAACAGCTGATCCATTTTGCTTTGGTAGAAATCGGAAAGCTCTCGTGGCACAAAGGCTTGAATGGTACCGGCAAAGCCGCCGCCATGAACCCGAACCGCCCCCCTGCCCTGCAGAATTCTTTTGCTGTAATGAATTGCAAGACCAAGGGCCTGTTCCGTTGGCTTTGAGGTTGAATACAGATTTTGCAGTAAAAGCTCCGATGATTGACCGGACTCGTTTACGAGCCGAAGAAATCCTTTTATATCCGAGTTTTTCAAGCACTTTACTTCCTCTTTGGCACGGCTCGTTTCGTCAAAGAAATGCATCGCTCTCAAAATCGCTCGGTCACTGCAGGTGTTTCTCAGCTCAGCAATCGTGTTATAAAACTCTTGCTCCGAAACCTTTGATAGCTCATTTTTATTAAAATGGTTCGCTACTGACTCCATTTCGTAACGAATGGCAACATAATTGTCCGTCAGATCCGCGTGACTGCCCTTGGTATCGGTGATAAAAAGATCATATCCGACCTTGGCAAAGTCAAAAGAAAAGCTGTCAACCTTGGGATTTTCCGAATCTTGAAAGTCAATGGATACAAGCCCGCCCACCGAGCAAACACTTTGATCCAAAAGACCGCTTTTTTTGCCAAAATAAACATTTTCGGAGAACTGTCCCATTTTGGCAAGTTCCATGGGAGTTGCCTTTCCGCCGTGATAGCAGGAATTGATAACAGTTGCAATTAAAATTTCAAAAGCGGCCGAGGAAGACACTCCGCTTCCGCCGGGAACGGCAGAGGTACAGTACAGGTCAAAACCGCTTACCGATACACCGATTTTTGAAAAGCAATACAGGATCCCACGGATCATGGCGGCGCTGGGATGATCCTCTTTTTGAGGCTCTAGCGAATCCAATCGGATCCGGAATGCGGGATACCCCTCCGACTTTACTCGGATCACACCATCCTGATGCAAGGAAACAACGGCGACAATGTCAAGATCCACCGTTGCCCCGAGAACGCATCCTTTCTGGTGATCCGTGTGGTTTCCGCCGATTTCTGTTCTCCCCGATGCAGAAAAAATACGGATCTCATCCCGATTGGAATAATAGGTTTGAAAAGCATCAATCGCAGCGAGATACCGCTCTATTTGCTTGGAGTATTGGGTGCTGTATAGGCGAGAGAAAAAGTCATTCAAAGCTCCGCTTTGAATTCTCTTTTGAAATTCGGTAATTTTCATTGTGATACCTCATTCTTTTTGTAGCTCAGTACAATCATGTCTACTCCATAGCACTCTTGAACACTTCATCTTCAATTCCTTGATAAAGCGCTTTGAATGAGCAATCCACTAATTTGTAGTTAAATCCTTCATATGTGAATTTTAAATAACTATGAAACACAAAAGAACTTGTCCTGAGATTTGTTACTTTTTTCAAATCAATTGAATATAAAAGTTCGCCTATTTCTTGTTTGAAATTAGTATCATAAAGATATAAAACATTATCTTTAAGACATATAAGACATAAACCAAATTCACCATTTGGAAGCTTTTTTGCGTTGGCTATGCCTGTCAATCTACGAGTATCGACCATGCCTCTAAGCAATAAATTGTTTAAATATCTTTCTTGCTTTTCATTTTTATTCATCTCTTAACCTCCACAAAAGCAAATACAAATATTCACATAACAAGAATCACAACTTTGGTTTAACGAAATTTGTCTTGCTTTGTAACCCCTTAGTCTAAACGGACATATGAATATTATCATCGGCCTTTTCCCTACTTAAAAGGGCAATACTTTCCACATGGCTTGTTCTGGGAAACAGATCCACAGGCTGAACAAAATCGCAAGAATACCCAAGATCCATAAACACTTTCAAATCACGAGCAAGAGTATCGGGACCGCAAGAAATATAAAGAACCTTTCCGATGGAATTTTTTGCAATATCAAAAATCAGTTCTTTTGCCAGACCCTTTCTGGGAGGATCTACAACAAGAAGCGGGTTTTCAGCCTGTATTTCCTTGATTTTTTGGAAGGCATCCGCAGCATCACCACAAATAAATTTTGCCCGATCCGCACCGTTTAAAGCAGCGTTTGATGTGGCATCCCGCACAGCATCGGGAACGATCTCAACCCCCAAAACAGAGTGTTGATTTCCCGCCGAAAGAGAAATAGAACCGATCCCGCAATACAGATCAATCATATAATCGTGCTCCTTCAGGCGAGCCATTTCAAATGCGGTGCGATACAAAAGCTCAGCACCGTCGTGATTCACCTGATAAAAGGACAGGGGTGAAATTTCAAGCCTTGCTTCACACAACACATCACAAATCTTATCCTTGCCCCAAACCGTTCTGCTTCTCTTCCCGAGAATCACATTGGTTTGATCGGGGTTAATATTGAATACAATGCTTTTTATGAAGGGAAACGCCTTGCAGATCTCGGAAACAAAAAGGCTCTCGTGGGGAAAACGGTCTTCCTTCAAAACAAGGCAAAGCATCACCTCGCCCGTTCCCTTTGCCACACGCAAAAAAATGTGGCGAAGCAGTCCCTCGGTACTGAATTCGTCGTAGGGCAAAATGCCATTTTCCGACGCAAATCGACACACAAAGCTTACGATTTCGTGAAACCTGTCATCCTGAATGGCACAGCGATCAACAGGGCAAACCCGATGGGTCTTGGGGGCGTAGAAGCCTGCGATAACATTGCCTTTCTCATCCAACGAAACGGGATACTGCGCTTTGTTACGATACCCTGTGATCTCACGGGTCGACAAGACATCTTTTACCAAAACGGAAGGAATTCTTTCCTTCATCAGGCATCCTTCAATGTGACGTTTTTTGATTTCAAGCTCATAATCATACGAAATATGCTGAAAAGCACAGCCACCGCAACGCTTAAAATGAGGACAAGCGACATCATTTCTTTTTTCAGAGGAAACGATCAGCTCCTCAATACGGGCAATGGCATAGCTTTTGGCACTCTTGATAATTTTGATCTTGGCCTCATCGCCCGTTACACCGTTTTGAACAAACACGACCATTCCTTCGATCTTGGCAATACCGAAGCCGAGAATGTTTATATCAACAATTTTAGTATGATAAACTTGATTCTTCTTTAATTCCATATCCAACCTAAAATGAAAAATTATTTACTCTTGATTAATCGGCAAAATATGATATAATCAATTCAAGAATAGTCAAAAGCGAGGGTTTTATGAAGCATCAGTACAAAACCAAAGGTACCTGCTCGCAAGCAATTCAATTTGAGCTTGACGGAGACAGGGTGAAAAACGTATCCTTTTACGGCGGTTGTAACGGCAACCTGAAGGCCATCGGAAAGCTTGTGGAAGGTATGACGGTCGACAGAATCGAGTCCCTGCTCAAGGGAAACACCTGCGGCTTTCGCAATACCTCCTGCGCCGATCAATTAGCCCTTGCCGTAAGAGAAGCATACGACAATGAAAACAAATAGATAACGCAAAATGCGTTATCTATTTTTTCTTACTCCCCGAAAATATCACTCATGGAATAAAGACCGGGGGCTTTTTCAAGCAAAAAGCGAGCGGCGCAAATAGCACCGTTTGCCAAAATTTCTCTGGAAAGCGCGGTGTGAGAAATGGTAACGGTTTCATTCAAGCCCGCAAACAAAACCTCGTGCTCTCCCACAATGGTTCCGCCACGAACGGCGTGAATTCCGATCTCACTCTTTGTTCGCTTTCCGCAAATGCCTTCTCTGCCAAATACATATTGGGTATCACCGGGAAGCACGGATTTCATTTCATCGGCGATCATCAATGCGGTGCCGCTGGGAGAATCCACCTTTTGATTGTGGTGCTTTTCAATGATCTCAATATCAAAATCCGGTAAAAACTTGGCGGCTCGTTTTGCAAGCTGACAAATCAGGTTTACTCCGATGGACATATTGGCGGAACGGAACACAGGGATCACCTTTTGCGCCTCGGAAATAATATCCAGCTCCTCAGGAGTAAATCCCGTGGTGGCGATCACGGCGGGAATCCGATTTGCAGTTGCGTAAGCCATAATTTGACCAATGGCGGCGTGGAATGAAAAATCAATCATTACATCTGCCTTTTCCTTGACCGAATTACATTCCTCATACACAGGAAAATCAAAGGAAGGCAAGGTAGGATCCACACCGGCACAAACACAAATATCCTCTTGATTCTTACAAAGCTCGGCAACAACCTTTCCCATTCTGCCGCCGCAGCCGATTAACAATACTTTGACCATGTCAGTACCCTTTACAAAATTCATAAATTCAGTTAAAAACTGTTGAAATAGAACAGATTATCGTTTATAATAAAAGAGAATAATCTGTTTCTAACATCATAACATCCCATCGGTCGGATGTCAAATATTTTAAGGAAAAAAATATGTCAAAAGACCTTTTGTTGAAAAAATCGTACTTTTATGACCTGCCGCAGGAGTTGATCGCTCAAACCCCCGTTACACCGAGAGACGCTTCCCGTCTCTTGATCGCAGGGTTTGACGGCCGCTTGCAAGACAGTATATTCTCTTCGCTCCCCTCTTTATTAAAAAAAGGGGACGTTTTGGTTGTAAACCAATCCAAGGTCATTCCCGCAAGACTTTATTTTCAGGATATTCACACAGGCTCCCCGCTTGAAATCCTGCTTTTGAAGCAAAAAGAGCTTGATCTTTGGTACTGTATGGTTAAGCCCGGAAAAAAAGCGAAGCCCGGAAAAAAGTTTGTAACGGGCGACGGTCTTTTAACTGCTGAAATTATTTCCGTAGAAGAGAACGGCGACCGACTGATTCGTTTTTCTTACGAAAAAGGGCGCAGCTTTATGGAGCTTTTGGATGAAATCGGAAATATGCCCTTGCCGCCGTATATCACCGAAAAGCTTCAAGATAAAAATCGATATCAAACCGTTTACGCAAAATTTGACGGCTCCGCCGCCGCGCCTACAGCGGGTCTTCATTTTACCCCCGAGCTTCTCAAAACAATTCAGGATATGGGGGTACAGATCGTTCCCGTTGTTTTGCACGTGGGCATCGGAACATTTCGTCCTGTGAAGGAAGAGGACATCACAAAGCACCCCATGCACAGCGAATATTTTCACATTCCGAAAGAAAGCGCCGATACGATTTCAAGAGCCAAAAAGGAAGGCCGCCGTGTCATTGCGGTCGGAACTACCTCCTGTCGCACTTTGGAAAGTGCTTTCGGAGAAACGGGCGATTTGATTCGTAACGATTGCAATACTGATATCTTCATCTACCCCGGGTATCAATTCAAAGCCGTAGATGCGCTGATCACAAATTTTCATTTGCCTGAAAGTACTTTGATCATGCTGGTTTCCGCTTTGCTGGGTTATGATAACACCATGAATGCTTATCGCCACGCCGTTGAAAGCCGTTACCGCTTCTTTTCCTTCGGCGATGCCATGTTTATCGGATGATGCGTTGTGTTTGTATTTTTGGCCCTACCGCTTCCGGAAAATCCTCGCTTGCCTTAAGGTTAGCCGAAGAGTTAAACGGTGTGATCATTTCCGCGGATTCCATGCAGATCTACCGTAGAATGAATATCGGAACCGCCAAGCCGACTGAAGATGAGCTCTCTCAAGTGCCCCACAAAATGATCGATATTGCCGATCTTACGGACTCCTTCTCCGTTTGGGACTATAAAGTTATGGCAGAAAGAGAGATTGAAAACACCCTGAATCAGGGAAAACTGCCAATTATTGTAGGCGGAACAGGCCTTTATTTGGATGCTCTTTTCTTCAACACCAATTTCGGAGAATTTGAAATTGACCCTGCCGTACACCAAAAACTGACCGTTCGTGCTGAAAACGGAGAGGGTGCCAATCTTTTGGAGGAGCTGCGTCAAATCGATCCCGTTTGTGCCGCTCCGCTTCACGAAAAGGATCTGAAACGGATCATTCGTGCTCTTGAGGTCTATCATTCCACGGGAAAGACTTTAACCGAATTCAAAGCAGAATCCCATAGAGAAAAAAGCCGTTTTTCTTTTTTGAAATTTCATCTGGTATATCAGGATCGCTCCAAGCTTTATGACAGAATCGGTCAAAGAGTGGATGAAATGATAAAATGCGGCCTTTTGCAGGAAATACAGGAGCTTTATGCAGATGGCTTATTTTGTGACACCACCGCTTCACAGGCCATTGGCTACAAAGAGTTTATTCCCTATCTGACAGGGAATGAAACTCTTGAAAACTGTACCGAGCTCTTAAAGCAAAAAACAAGAAACTATGCAAAAAGACAAATTACTTGGTTCAAACGGTACGAGGATGCTATCTCCATCCCTATGGACGAAGACCCAAATCCATATGAAACCGTAAAAATACACACTTTATCATACCTAAAGGATGGACAAATATGAAAGCCAAATCACTATTGAAAAGTCTCGCGGTTTTCTGCGTATCGGGCTTTGTTATTGTTTACATCATCATTCAGCTTGTATCCACCCTGACCTCCGATGTCGCCTATCAATACGTATCTGTGCAGGATGTTGACAACTCACTTGAAAGCACAGGCTATATTATTCGGAACGAAACTGTGATCTATGCTGAACAAAGCGGAATCATCAACTATGCCGTCTCCGAATCGCAAAAGCTCGGTTCCAATCAAATGGTTGCCACCGTTTTTTCCGATTTGGAAGGGGTAGATGTGCAAAACAAGATTCAAAAGATCAACAATAAAATTGCCGTGCTGGAAAAATCCGCCATCGACAATAGCTATCTCACCTCCGATGTTTCAAAGATCGATGCGCTGATCTATGATTCTCTTGTGAAGATCAAAAAGTCCGTCAACGATGACGATATTTACGTTACTCAGCAGTACAAATCCGATCTTGTGGTCAACTTCAATAAAAGACACCTGATCACAACCTCCTCCGGCAGCTTTGAGGATCAAATCAAGCTTCTGCAAGAGGAAAAGAATCAGCTTACCACCTCATTCCAATCCCCTCTTTGCACTGTTTTTTCTCCCAAGGCTGGTTATTTTTCCACCCTGCTTGACGGTTATGAGAACTATTTTACCCCAAAATTGCTGAATACTCTCACGGTTGATTCCTTCCACAGTCTGACACAGCAGCAAAAAGCAGATTACGATGCTTTGGCACTCGGTAAAATCATCTCTGATTTTGATTGGTATACTCTATGTGAGGTTTCCGTGAAGGATGCAGAGGATTTCATCGTTGGATCCAAATACCCTATCACCTTTCTTTATTCTTCCGGAGAGAAGCTAAAAGCGACACTCCAAAGAAAGATCACGCAAACCGATGCCGATTCTGTCGTTCTTCAATTTTTAATTGAGGAGGTTCCCGAGGATTTTGACTACACCAGAAGCCAGACCATCCGTATTGTCAAAAGCTCCGTGGAGGGTATCGGGTTCCCTCGCTCTGCTCTCCGTGTCATTGACGGAGTGCAGGGGGTCTATGTAATCTCGGGCAACGCGGTGGGCTTTAAAGAAGTTGACATCATCAATACCACCGAATCCACTTATTTTGCCAAAGAATACAAAACCACAGATGCAGAGTATAAAAAGCACCTGAACCGATTTGACCGAGTCATAACGGAAGGAAAGGATCTTTATGTCGGAAAAATACTTGACTGATTTTCCCTCGCTTACTGCAGAAAAAGCAAAGGAAATCAAGGATTGCATCCACGAAATTCAAAATAAGATGCAAATTGCAGCACAAAACAGTCCCTATGGCCAATTCCCTCGCCTGCTGTTGGCAACCAAAACAAGAACCCCCGACGAAATCAATTACGCCATTTCTCTGGGAGCAAATTTGATTGGCGAGAACCGTGTTCAGGAGCTTTGCGATAAGTATGAAAAACTGAATCGGGAAAAGGCCGAGATCCATTTTATCGGCGCACTGCAAACCAATAAAGTAAAGTACATCATAGACAAGGTCTCCATGATCCACTCCTTGGATCGTTTGTCTCTTGCGAAAGAAATAGACCGCCAAGCCGAAAAAAACGGAATCGTAATGAAGGTTTTGTGCGAGGTCAATATCGGTCAGGAAGAATCCAAATCGGGACTTGCACCGGAGGAAGTAGAAAACTTTTTACGGGAAATGGCAAATTTTAAGCATATTCGAGTCTGCGGTTTAATGGCAATTCCCCCTGTATTCCAAGACGTTTCGACACAAAAACAATATTTTCAAAAAATTATGAATTTATATATTGACATATCGGCAAAAAAAATAGATAATATTAGTATGTCTATACTTTCGATCGGTATGTCTTCCGATTACGAGCTCGCCATTGAAAACGGGTCCACTTTGGTTCGCATCGGAACAGCCGCATTCGGTAAAAGAAATTGAACATGATTATTTATTGGAGGATTTGAAGAATGGGAATTAAAAACATTTTCAACAATTTTCTTTATGGAGAAGACGAAAATCAGAACGGCTATGACGAAGGCGCCGCTACTGAAATCGAAGAAGAAGGCATTTTCGGTGCCGAAGAAGGAGATATGAATTTTAACGATAACAAAGCTTCTTCCGGTGTTGGTATCAGCAGCGGTTCTTCCATCGAAATGGTGGTTGTAAAGCCCGAAAAGCTGGAAACCGTAACCCAGATTGCCGATTATCTCGTGGATCGCAAAACCATTCTCCTCAATCTTGAGGATACCAACAAGGAGACCGCTCGCAGACTTATCGACTTTTTGAACGGTGTTGCATACGCCATCAACGGTGATCTGAGAAAGGTTGCAACCAATACCTATGTGGTAACTCCCAGCAACGTTGAGCTTTCCGGAGAAAAGCTTTCTGCTTCCCAGGAAGCCGATCTGGTTCAAGAGTAATTTTGGAATACATCATTCACATTTTCGTATCAATCGTTTCCCTGATCGTCTTTCTTTTGCAGCTATTGATGGTTGCAAGGGCAATCACTTCCTGGCTTCCCTTTGACGAAGATTCTAATTTGGTTCGTTTTTTGACCATTTGTACCGAGCCGATTATTTTGCCAATTCGAAAACTTTTAGAGAAAAGCGATTTTTTTGCAGGCTTTCCGATTGATCTTTCATTTATGGTTGCATATATCCTTTTGACCATAATTTATTCTCTCTTGCCTGCAATTCGATTCTGACTGGAAAGGATTTTAACATGATCGCACCTCATGAGTTGAAAAACAAAACATTTGCTCGGGTCGTTCGAGGTTACAACCCCGTTGAAGTCGACCAATACTTTGATTTTTTGATTGAAAAATATACCGAAGCGTATAAAACTGCGTCCGAATTGGAACAGAAGTTAAATAAAATCGAAGCAAAGTATTCCGAATTATCCGGTGAAGAAGAATCCATCCGCTCTGCGATTTTAAAAGCACAAAAGCTTGGTGAAGCAATCGTCAACAATGCTAAGAAGGATGCAGAAGACAAGGAACAGGATCTGATTTCTCGCTGTGATGCCATCGTAGCAGAAGCAAAGGAAAAGGTAGAGAAAGAAAAAGAAAGCATTCTGGCCCTCAGAAAGCTTGCTCTTGATTTTCAGCACAAGCTTTACGGGGATTATGTCAAGCACGTTGAGATGATCCGAGAAATGAAGATCGATGAGCTTCCCGATCTTGACAATTTAATCAACGAAGACGAAAAATTCGCATCGGCAAAGGTTGAAGCATTGGATGGCAAGGAGTTTGACATTCTTGCTCCGGCTGAAACGACCAAAGAATTGAGTGAAGAAAAATAATGAAAGGCCGCCTTGGTGCGGCCTATTCGTTGTTATTTAGGATAATTTATGTTAGTAGCATTTATTATAATCGGCATTGTGATCCTGGATCAAATCAGCAAATATTTCGCTGTTTCCTGCCTTATGGGCGCCGGTAACGTTCCCTTTATCCCCTATCTTTTATCCCTGCAATATCACGAAAACAAAGGGGCCGCTTGGGGTATGTTTGCGGATCAAAGATGGATCTTTATGACCGCCTCCACCTTGGCAATCGTCGGAATCATAGCCTTTTTTATCGTTACAAGAAAGAAAAAGCAACCGAAGCTTTTGATGATTTCTCTCGCCTTTTTCTGCGGCGGCGGAATCGGCAATATGATCGATCGCATCTTTTTGGGATATGTTGTTGATTTTCTGAATTTTGACTTTATCTCCTTCCCCATTTTCAATGTTGCCGATAGCTTTATTACCGTTGGCGCAGTCTTAATGCTTCTATATCTTGCAGTGGAAACCGTGAAGGATTTTAAAAACAAGGCTCCCGGCCAAAAAAACGATTGATATGGAGCATTGGAAAAAAATTGATTGCGAGGCAGATCAGGTTCGATTGGATCTGTATTTATCTCAAATTTCAGACTTATCCAGAACCCGTGCTGCCGAACTGATCGAATCCGGCGGTGTATTGGTGAACGGGAAAGAAAAAGCAAAGAATTATAAATTGTCCTGCGGTGATAGCGTAGAGTATATGATTCCCGAGGATGAAGAGATCGATACCATTCCGCAAGACCTTCCGCTGGATATCGTTTTTGAGGACGAACAGATCATTGTTGTCAACAAAGCGCAGGGAATGGTGGTTCATCCCGCCCCCGGAAATCCTGACGGTACACTGGTCAATGCCCTCCTTTATCACTGCCGAGGTTCTCTTTCCGGAATTAACGGAAAGCTTCGTCCGGGGATTGTTCATCGTATTGACAAGGACACCAGCGGCCTTCTGATCGTAGCCAAGACCAATACGGCGCACACTGCTCTGTCCGAAATGTTTCAGAGCCATAATTTTGTAAGAAAATACGAAGCCATTGTATACGGTAATTTGAAGGCCGAGGAAGGGATTGTGGATCTCGCCATCGGTCGAAGCAAAAAAGATCGCAAGAAGATGGCCTTCTTTCCGA
The DNA here is from genome assembly GCA_045543495.1 of Eubacteriales bacterium. GTDB lineage: Bacteria > Bacillota > Clostridia > Oscillospirales > SIG627 > RGIG5579. The sequence continues at coordinate 22,931 of JAZQMO010000045.1, forward strand.
ACGGTACCCCAAACACAAAAAATGCTGTCACCCATTTCAAGGTCTTGGAGCGATTTGACGGTTACACTCGTGTAGAGCTTACGTTAGAAACAGGGCGAACCCACCAAATTCGGGTTCATATGCTCTCTCTTTCCTCTCCTGTTTTAGCAGACCCCTTGTATGCACCGGGAAGAAAAAATTTCGGTCTCGGCGGTCAGTGTCTCCACGCAAAGCACATTAAATTCAAGCACCCGACAAAGGAAGAGGTTTTATCCTTCACCGCTCCCCTTCCCGATTATTTTGAAAACACTTTACAGCTTTTAAGGAAACAATATGGGAAAATTTGATCAATATCTTATTGCATCGGATCTTGACGGTACCTTTTTAGGAGCCGCTTCCTCTCTTTTGGACAAGAATTTAGATGCAATCGGTTATTTTGAAGAAAACGGCGGTGTCTTTACCATTGCCACGGGAAGAGATGACAGAGTCCTTGAAATTATGATGCCAAATGCCTCTGATTTCATTTCCTGCCCCGCAATTCTTGCCAACGGTTCCTACCTTTTTGATTTCAGAACCAAAACGAGAAAGAACGAATTGGGACTCAATCAGGAAGAGACACTTTTTGTGATCCGACAGGTGAAAGAGCACTTTCCCGATGTTGGTCAAAGGATCAGCTCAGAACGGGGCTTTTTGTGTCCCCATATGCCGGATGCTTTCAAGGAAAAAATGCTTCCCTTTCAAAGCATCGTGTATCAAGATTCCTTGGAAAATCACAGCGATATACTTTGGTATAAGCTGGTATTCGTGGGAAAGCCCGACACCATCAAGGAATTGACCCGATATTTAGAAGATTTACAGTTAAAATACGCCGTAGTAACGACCTCACACCAAACCCTTGTGGAGATCATTCCCAAGGATGCGGGAAAGGCTTGCGGCTTAAAAGAATTAAAAGCAATTTACCCCCATCGCCAAATTATTTGTGTGGGCGATAACGGAAATGACCTGGATATGCTTTCGGCTTGCGACATTGCCGCTTGTCCCGAAAATGCCATTGACGAGGTTAAAGCCATTTCATCGTTTCATCTCTGCCATCACCGGGACGGATGCATTGCAGATTTGATATATAAACTGGATTCCAGTATAAAAGAATAATTTTTCGGAGGAAAAACTATGGACAAGCAAAAAAAGGTTGAACTTCAAAAAATAGCAACCAAAATCAGACTCGGCGCTTTGGAAGAAATCTTCAGCGCTTCATCCGGTCACCCCGGTGGATCTCTTTCAATTGCAGATATTTTTTCTTATCTGTACTTTGAAAAGATGAATATCAATCCCCAGGATCCCGATATGGCAGACCGTGACAGATTGGTTCTTTCCAAGGGTCACACCGCTCCCGCACTGTATGCCGCTTTGGCAAATCGCGGTTACTTCAGCACCGAGCTTCTCAAGACCTTCCGTAACAAGGATAGCATTCTTCAGGGTCACCCCGATATGAAGCACATTCCCGGTGTTGATATGTCTTCCGGTTCCTTGGGTCAGGGTATCTCTGCCGCTTGCGGTATCGCTTTGAGCGCAAAGCTGAGCAAAAAGGATTATAAGGTTTATGCCATCCTCGGTGACGGCGAGTTGGAAGAGGGTCAGGTTTGGGAAGCAGCAATGTTCGCTGCTCATTACGGCCTGAACAATCTCTGCGCTTTCATTGACTTCAACGGTCTTCAGATCGACGGTGATATCACCAAGGTTATGAACCCCACCCCCATCGATGCAAAGTTTGCCGCTTTCGGCTGGGATGTAGCTGTGATCGACGGTCACAACCTCGAAGAGATCGAGAATGCCGTTATGCAGGCTGAAAAGAGCGACAAGCCCTTTGCCATCGTTTGCAAGTGTGTCAAGGGCAAGGGTGTTTCCTTCATGGAAAACGAAGCAGGTTGGCACGGCAATGCTCCCAACGCAGAGCAGTATGAGACCGCAAAAAGCGAATTGGAAGCATACCTTGCTTCCCTGAACTGATAGGAAGGAGATAATAAAATGAAACTTCAGAAAAAGTACGAAATCGGACAGAAGATCGCTACCAGAGAAGCATACGGCGACGCCCTCGCTGAGTTTGGTGCAGATGAAAATATCGTGGTAATGGATGCCGACCTTTCCAAATCCACCAAGACCGCAAACTTTAAGAAGGTTTACCCCGAAAGATTTATTAACTGCGGTATCGCAGAAGCAAATATGATAAGCGTAGCCGCAGGTCTTGCCACCACCGGCAAAACCGTATTTGCAAGCTCCTTTGCTATGTTCGCCGCAGGCAGAGCTTTTGAGCAGGTTCGCAACTCTGTTGGTTACCCCCACCTGAACGTTAAGATCGGTGCTACCCACGCAGGTATTACCGTTGGTGAGGACGGTGCTACCCATCAGTGTAACGAGGATATCTCCATTATGAGAACCATCCCCGGTATGGTAGTAATTAACCCCGGCGACGCAGTTGAGGCAAGAGCCGCTGTTTATGCAGCGATCAAATACAACGGTCCTGTTTACCTCCGCTTTGGCAGACTGGCTGTTCCTGTAGTAAACGATGAAGAGACCTTCGAATTTGAAATCGGTAAGGGTCAGCAGCTGAAGGAAGGAACGGATGTTACCATCGTTTCTACCGGTATCTGCACTGCAGAAGCCATCAAGGCCGCAGAAGAGCTGGAGAAGGAAGGCATCAGCGCCGCTATCGTAAACATTCACACCATTAAGCCCATCGACAAGGAAATTCTGGTAGCCAACGCAAAGAAGACCGGTTGCATCGTTACCGCTGAAGAGCACAGCATTATCGGCGGTCTTGGCAGTGCCGTTTGCGAAGCACTTGCAGAAGAGTGCCCCGTACCCGTTTTGAGAGTGGGCATCAACGACTGCTTCGGTAAATCCGGCAAGGCTGCTGAATTGATCGATGAATTCGGTATTTCCGCAAGATTCATTGTAGAGAAGGCAAAGAAGGCCATCAGCCTGAAGTAATTTGAAAATCAAATATTTTGATAAAAAGCAGCACAGTCAATATGACTGTGCTGCTTTTTTTAGTGCATTTTTTAATCGTACAATTTATGAAAACTACTTTATTTTTGTTTTTGAACTATGTTATAATTATTAAAAGTCGCATGAAATCAAACCGAGGTGTAATATGAGAAAAAATTGCAAAAAAGAGAAAGTTGATCGGCGGCAGTATACAGGAATGGTGTTTATGATGCTGATCGGAGCAATTTGCGGTGTTATGATCGGTTTGTATCTTGATAATATGCCGGAAGAATCCTCAATACATCAAGTCCTCCTCTCCTATGCTGGGCTTTTTCTTGGAATGTATGCCGCTGTACTCTTCCATATGATCGTGCACGAAACAGGACACCTTATATTTGGCTTGCTGACCGGATATAGTTTTCGCTCCTTCAGGATTTCTTCTTTTATGTTTTTGAAGGAGAACGGGAGAATTAAACTTAAAAAGCTCAGGATAGCAGGAACGGGTGGCCAATGTCTTATGATTCCTCCCGATATGAAGGAAGGAAAAATACCGTTTGTGTTCTATAATTTAGGCGGCTCCTTTATGAATATAATTTTTGGATTTCTGTTATTATTCGGATACTTACTTTTCTCTGACATTCCCTTGTTTTCGCCGCTTCTCCTCATATTTTCAGTAGTTGGATTTATGACCGCTTTGATGAATGGTATCCCGATGCGTTTGGGAACGGTTGATAACGATGGATACAATACTCTTGCCTTATTCAAAAACAAAGAAGCGTTAGAGGCTTTTTGGATCCAACTTAAAGTCAGCGATGAAAGTTCAAACGGAATTCGTCTTAAAGATATGCCAAACGAATGGTTCATATTCCCAACAGATGAAGCGATGAAAAACAGCATGGTTGCTACCCGTGGTGTATACACTTGCAACCGACTTATGGATGAAGAAAGATTCGAGGAAGCGGATGTACTTATTTCTCATCTCCTTGAAATAGAAAGCGGCATTGTAGGGCTATATCACGATCTTCTTTTGTGCGATCGGATTTATCTGCAGTTGATCGGTGAAAACCGTCGGGGAGTAATTCAAGATCTACTGACCAAAAGGCAAATTAAGTTTATGAAAGCAATGAAACAGTTTCCCTCTGTGATTCGAACCGAATATGCACTGGCATTACTTTATGATAATAACGCTGAGAAAGCAGAAAAGATCAGAAACGAATTTGAAAAGGTTGCAAAGACCTACCCTTATTTGCAAGATATTGAGTCAGAAAGAGATTTGATGAATATAGCAGATAGAAAATTAAATTTCAATCAACAAGGAGAAACAAAATGAAAAAGATCAGTCGTGTAATTTGGGGTATCATCCTGATAGCGGCAGGTGCGATATTTGCGCTGAATGCGCTGAACATAACAAGCATAGATGTCTTCTTTGACGGATGGTGGACGCTGTTTATAATTGTGCCCTGTTCCGTAGGTTTATTTACCGAACGAGAAAAAACAGGTAATATCACCGGTATTATAATTGGTGTATTCTTGCTGCTATGTTGCCAAGATATTTTGAGTTTCTCGATGTTTTGGAAGCTTCTTGTTCCCGCCATTATTGTAATGATCGGATTAAAAATGCTTATAAGCGGCGTATTTGGAAACAAAGCAAATAAAATAATTGCAAATTTTAAGAAAAACGGTGGTGAACCGAAGGTCAGTTGCGCTGTTTTCTCCGGTTGTGACATAAAATATGATAACGAAATATTTGAAGGAGCCGAATTAACTGCTGTTTTTGGCGGGATTGAATATGATCTTCGCAACGCCATTATCGAAAAAGACTGTGCGATTCAGGCATCGGCAATCTTTGGCGGGATTGATATTTTTGTTCCCGATCATGTAAATGTAAAAGTAAATTCAAATTGTATCTTCGGCGGCGTTTCCAACAAAACCTCGGCGCAAAAAGATGCTCCTACGATCTATATGAACGGTACTTGTATGTTTGGAGGTGTCGAAATTAAATGACCGATTTTCAAAAAACAGTAAAATATATCGCGATAGCATTCGCCATCTTTCTCGCAGTTAGTATTATCGGAGGAATTATAAGTATGCTTGGCTTATTCAGCGGATTTTTCAGCGGCGATGCTATAACCGATGATCTGAAAACTTATTCTGTATCCTCAGAAATACAAAGTCTCGATGTAAAGATCAATGCCGCTGATTTTACCATCAAACAAGGCGAAAGCTTTATGGTTGAAAGCAATTTGAAGCATCTTTTGGTTGAAGATCAAAACGGTGTCCTGACAGTCAAGGAGACAAAAAAATTTGTACACACCTATACCGGCGCTGTATTGACTCTTTATGTCCCCGCAGACAAGGTGTTTGAAAGAGCAAGCATTGTAACCGGTGCAGGTAGATTTTCCGCTGATCTTTTGTCAGCCTCTACCATGAACTTTGAGTTTGGTGCCGGTGAAGTTAATATTGATACTCTTGTAGCCACCTCAAGCATTGACATTGATGGCGGAGCCGGAAGGATCTCGGTATCAAGTGGCGAGCTACATAACCTTGATTTGGATATGGGTGTCGGTCAGTTAAATCTGACATCTGCTCTTACAGGAGAATGTGATTTTGATTTTGGTGTTGGAGAATCCAACATTACCATAATCGGCAACAAGGATGATTTTAATCTTGACATAGAAAAAGGTCTCGGTAATATTACCCTTGATGGCACAAATGTTTCCAATATGAAGAAACAAGGAAACGAAAAAAACAGAATTGAGATAAACGGTGGGGTTGGTACCATTCACTTGAAATTCAAGGAGCCCGAAGAAAAATGATTTTAGAACTGAAAAACATAGAAAAATCCTTTGGAGAGAAAAAAGTTCTCACCGGAGTTTCATTCAAAGCAGAAGGTGGCAAGGCCTTTGGTCTGCTCGGCAGAAACGGTGCTGGTAAAACCACTACGATTCGAATTTTAATGGATGTTTTTCCTGCAAACAGCGGTGAGGTACTGATGGACGGTCAGCCAATCGATTACAACAAAATCGGAATCGGCTATCTGCCGGAAGAAAGAGGTCTGTACCCGAAAAAAGTAATAATCGATCAGCTTACTTATTTTGCCGAACTGAAAGGAATGGGTCATAAAGCTGCTGTGCGATCCATCGACTATTGGCTCAACAGACTTGGTATGAGCGAGTATCGTAATAAAAAGCTTGAAACCCTTTCTAAAGGAAATCAGCAGAAAATTCAGCTTATTACCGCTCTTGCACACGGCCCCGACATCATTATTCTTGACGAGCCTTTTTCAGGTCTGGACCCTGTCAATGCAATGCTCTTAAAGGATGTGGTCAAGGAAGAGATTGCCAAGGGAAAGATCGTTCTATTCTCCAGCCATCAGATGAGCTACATAGAAGAATTCTGCGACAGCATTGCTATTCTTAATCGTGGTTCTGTTGCTCTGCACGGTGATTTGCATCATATCAAGCGTGATTATCCCCGCAACCGCTTGGTTGTAAAAACGGAAACACCCGATGCAATCATTGCTGATTTTGGCGCTTCCTGCAATGTTATGGATAACGGTGATTTGATGATTCGCTTAGGCTCCCCCTCCGATAAAAAATCTGCTATGACCCGTCTTGTTGAAAACTATGATATTGACGAGGTAAAGGTTTATGAGCCTTCCCTCAACGACATTTTTGTAGAATTCGCAGGCGATGCAGCAAAGGAGGTCTAAGCGATGAAACAGTTTGGTAAAATACTGAAATTTGAACTTAAGAATTATGCTAAAAACAAAGCATTTGTCGGCGTAACGATCTTTTTGATGGTAGTTATCGCTATCGTTATGTTCTTCCCTCGCATTACTGCCTTATTTGAATCAGATGATACTTCTGATACCACCGCAGATCTTTCTGTTATGCTTGTAAAGGCAGATGATCCTACTGGGGCAGATATGGTAAAAGAAACCTTTGTCGCATCCTTTGCTGACTATGATGTGCAAATTACAGATGAGGAGATCGGCGAAATCAAGGATAAAATCACTTCCGGCGATGTTGCGTGTGCTTTTGTAATGACCGGAGCAACCTCTTTTACCTACTACGTTAATAATCTTTCTATGTACGATATGAACCCCGATATCGCAATGGGTGTCCTGCAGCAGATCTATCAAATGAATGCTATGATAGGCGGCGGTATGTCTCAAGAAGATGCCGCAGGAGTTATGAGTATTCAGATTGATGCTGAAGTGGAAAGCCTTGGGAAAGATCAGATGCAAAACTTTTTCTACACCTATATTATGATTTTTGCTCTGTATATGGTCATTCTACTTTACGGTCAGATGGTGGCAATGAGTGTTGCCACCGAAAAAAGTTCTCGTGCAATGGAACTTCTTATCACCAGCGCCAAGCCCATCAATATGATGTTTGGTAAGGTTTTGGCGGCTTGTATGGCAGGTCTTGTTCAGCTTGTTGCCATCTTTGGCTCGGCACTTGTGTTCTATAATGTGAATAAGTCCTATTGGGGAGACAACGGAATCATCGACTCGATCTTTAATATTCCGCCCGAACTGTTTGCGTATATGCTCGTATTCTTCCTGCTTGGGTTCCTCATTTATGCGTTCCTTTACGGTGCAATTTCTTCTACAGTTTCAAAACTGGAAGATATCAACACAGCCGTTCAGCCGGTAACGTTCTTGTTCATTATTGGTTTTATGGTAGTTATGTTCTCAATGAGCAGCGGAAGTGTGGATAATATACTGATGCAGATTTGCTCCTATATTCCGTTCACTTCACCAATGGCAATGTTTACAAGAATTGCCATGAGCACCGTACCTTGGTATGAGATTGCAATTTCCATCGGAATTCTTGTTGCATCAACCTTTGGAATCGGTATTCTTTCTGCCAAGATTTACCGTGTCGGTGTCCTTATGTACGGAACCTCACCGAAAATCGGTAATATAATTCAGGCCGTTTGGAAGGCTTAATGCATTAAAACAAAGGCACTGCCTCGCGTCTGCATTCTTAGCGGAGAAAGCACGAACACCACCAAGGAAATCTCTTTGGTGGTGTTTTTTTATCTCGGATAAAAAAACCACCTGCTATGCAGGTGGAATGTACGGACTTTAGTGTCAGATGAGTCAAGTGGGGATGACAAAAAAACTCCATTCTGCTATAGTAAAAACGGCTACCAACCGAATTTAACAGAATGGAGGACATTAACAGTGCAGAACAAAGCTAATGACACATACAGTTTAGCACATACGAGCTGGAAGTGTCAATATCACATCGTGTTTGCGCCGAAATATCGAAGGAAAGCAATATATGGAAAGTTGAAAGCAGAAATAGGAGCAATATTGAGAGAACTGTGTGAGCGCAAACACGTAAACATCATAGAAGCCCATGCAATGCCTGACCATATCCATATGTTGGTGGAGATACCGCCAAACCAAAGAGTGAGCGATTTTATGGGGTATTTGAAAGGGAAAAGCACGATGATAATATTTGAGCGCTTTTCCAATTTGAAATACAAATATGGGAACCGCCACTTTTGGTGTAGAGGATACTATGTGAGTACAGTGGGCGGAAATAAACAAGGAATAGCCCGCTATATAAGGGAGCAAGAACACGAAGATCAAATATACGATCAACTAACAATGAAGGAGTACGACGATCCATTTAAGGAATGACGTACCCCTTGCGGTTGGTAGCTTTAGCTTTTGGCGTACCCCTTTAGGGGTGAGCCAGTATTCTGCCCTTTAGGGCTGTTATAAAACCACCGGCTCAGCCGGTGTGATATTTATTATCAGCGACAACTTGCCAAAGCCTTCCTTTGCACAAGGGAGCCTTATATGCGTCATTCCCCTGCGGATAGTGGGTTCGGACTTCTGCCCGATCGTGGGCGGACTGCCACGAGCTATGCTTGCCCCAGACGCAAGCGTCTGGGATTTCTACCTGTGGTAGATATCTTCCGTCTTGAAGAACTACATTTTTCATACTATAATATAATCAGCAAGCAGACGGAGGATATTATGAGAGACTATAGTTTTGGTAATTTTCTGCATGAGCTAAGATCGCGTAGAGGCCTCACGCAGTATAAGCTCGGCGCGCTCGTCGGCGTTTCCGACAAGGCGGTTTCAAAATGGGAGAATGGCTCTTCCAAACCGCAGAGTAATATTTTATATAAACTCAGCGATGTACTTGGAGTCAGCGTTGATGAGCTTCTGACTTGCAAATATCATTCCTCTGAAAAGAAGGATACTAAAGGAGTATTTGCAATGAAAAAAAAGCTATGGAACAAATCCTTTGATGCCATGTGTGAACGCTATGGCAACCCAGCACCCCTCGAAATCATGAACCGTTTGCTGACAGAGCAGGCGGAAATGCAGAACACGGATATGATCGTATATTTCAATCTGTTGCCTGTACTTGCAAGCGAAGCAAAAAATCAAGGTGAGCATATTCGGGTAAGAGGCGGAACAGGTGCATCCTTTGTGGCTTATCTCTTGGGCGCAACAGAGATCAACCCCTTAAAGCCACATTATTACTGTTCGGAATGTAGTACGGTTATTTTTGTCGACAGCGTGGATGACGGTTGGGATCTTCCGGGGAAAATCTGCTCGTGCGGAAAAGAAATGCAAACGGATGGACACAATATTCCGTTTGAAACATATCGTCACGTTGTTCACCGAAATACAAGTTTTGATGTGTCAATGTCGCCAAATTTTTGGCGTATAGCAAACTCTGTCATAAAAGAATACTTCAAGGATTGCGAACTGACAGCTACAGAACGGGAAGAAAACCGCATCATAACTTATACTGTCACATCTGATAAATCTGCTTGTGCCTTTACGTTTTTAGCAGACACAGAGTTTGAGCAGTATCAAGCCTTGGAGCGAGCAACGGGGACAGCGTTTGAGCGAGTAAACTTTTCGCAGAACGAGGTGTTGAACGAATTCAGACTCGGTAATACTGATGGCATTCCGGAATTTAGCACGGATTTCTATAAAGATATGGCAGAAGAGGTATCGCCCAAGTCTTTTTACGATTTGATTCAGATTTCCGGATTATCTCACGGTACGGGAGTGTGGATTAATAATGCAAAGGAATTGGTAAACCAAGGCCTTCCTGTAAGTAATGTAATTGCATATCGCGACGATGTATTCAACCATATAGAGAAGCATATGTTACGAAAAGGCATGTCAAATACCGGATATGCCTATAAGATCATGGAAGATACACGCAGAGGTGTTTATTTCAGAGGCGGTGTCTCGGATGAAATGAAAAAACAACTCAAAGATATTGAGATAGAGGATTGGTTTATCGATTCAATCGAAAAGATTCAATACTTATTCCCGAAAGCACACGGCGTTACCTATGTGAAGTTGGCGGCAACGCTGATGTGGTATAAGATTCATTATCCAAAAGAATTTGCTGAGATCATGTTATGATTCTCGCCCCGCCTCGCGCGGGGCTTTTCTTTGTTTTCTGCATATCAAAAGCCACCACGAAAACCGTGGTGGCTGATTCATTTTCCGCTAATTTTGCAGCCCCTCGTCAGTGCCTTTTTATACTGTTAAGAAAGCAGATATTCTGTTGGGATCAATTCCTGCGTTGTATTTTGAAACCAATGATATGAGCCATAACCGTTCTTTTTATTGCTGCCGTGCTCCATATACAGTTCTTGCGTATAGTCGGAAAGCGGATAAACACCAATTTCTGTAAAATCTTCATTATAGTGAATCACGGTGGGATGAAAAAGAAGACTTTGTATTTCCCAATCCCCCTGTAATTTTACAATGTCAAAGGTGACAAAGCCACCTAAGAGATTTTCCATATACTGCATTGTGCCCATTATATTTCCGAGAGAATATACACAAATCGCCTGATGGTCCGAATCCTTTGCCGAAACAGCTTCGATCCTTTGTATTACCTTCGGCCCTGTACCCAGAATTAAATCGGCCCCCGCATCAGCGAGGATCCGAGCCGTTTGCTTTTGTGTTTCATCCGGCTCAAAGGATGCCGAGTTTCCCCAATTGATAAAAACAAAAACCAAATCTGAATTTTCCTTTGCCTTTATCACATCTTCCGTCAGTTGTTTTTTCAAAATAGCGGTATCATTGACTGTAAAATACGGAATGGGACAGCTTTTGGAAGCCGATAATCCGTTTGTGGTAGCGGTATAAGAAAGCATAGCAATCCTAAGATCCCCAAAGACCTTAATCTTTTCCTCTGTATTCTCATATTCTTTTTGATTCAAATAACCGCCGACCAGATCAATGCTCTTCCCTTTCCAGTAGTTCACAGAGTTATAATATCCCTTTTCCTTCATATCCAGCATATGATTGTTGGCAATGTTTACTGCATCAAAGCCGATTTGCATTAAATGATCACCGAGGATTTTCGGAGAATGAAATAACGGATATCCCGAAAGAGTCCTCCAATCCGAATCGGCCCCTACGAGGGATGCCTGATGAATCACAGAATAATCTGCTTCATCCACATATTTTTTAATGTTCTCATATAAAGGGAGAAAATCAAATCCGAGTTCATACTCTTCCCTCTTTCCTATGCCACCTGCCTGAATATTGGCAAAGTTCAGAACATTTTCGTGGATCATATTGTCACCAAAAACAGCAAAACGGTATCGACTCTCCTTGATCTCTTCAGGTTCCATTTCATCAGCCACACTTTCGTATTCTTCCTTCTCCCGATGGGAACGACTTACAAAAATCGGCCTGTAATAATCCAAAAGTATCATAGAAAACGACAAGATCAAGCATCCGATAATTGCGATAACAATAGTTTTCTTTTTCATTACATTTGTTTTCTGATTCTCATCAAGGTATTCTTTTCCAAGCGGCTTACCTGCGCTTGGCTAATCCCGATTTCCTCAGCTACCTCCATTTGCGTTTTTCCTCGATAATATCGCATTTTCAAAATATTTCTTTCCCGATTCTCAAGCTTTTTGATCGCCTCAATCAGAGCAATGTTCTCTACCCATCCCTCTTCTCCGATTTTGTGGTCGCAAATCTGATCAATCAGAAAGATGGAGTCACCACCATCGGTATAAACCGGATCATACAGAGAGATCGGATCCACTACGGCATCCAAAGCAGCTGAAATCTCCTTAGAGGTATACTCTGCAGGCCTTGCCTCTCCTTCCACGGAAGTTTCTTTCAAACGAGTATTGACCGCAAGAGTGATCTCGTCAACGGTTGGTTCCCTTCCTAATCTTGTTGTCAGCTTTTCTCGTTCCGCCAAGGCCTTATATGCAAGATCGCGAACCGAGCGACTCACTCTTATCATATTATTATCCCGAATGTATCTACGAAGCTCCCCAATGATCATGGGAACCGCATAGGTACTAAAGCGTACGTTTTGCGTAACATCAAAATTATCAACCGCTTTAATTAGTCCTACACAACCAACCTGAAACAGATCGTCGGGACTGTCACAACGTCGGGTAAACTTTTGAATCACGCTCAATACAAGACGAAGATTTCCCGAGATCAATTCATCTCTCGCCTTCATATCACCGCTTTTTGCTTTGATTAAAAGCTCCTCTTTTTCTTTTTCAGATAAAACCTTCAGGCTTGAAGTACTGATTCCCGAAAGCTCAACTTTTCCTATCAATTCTCCACCTCCTGAACATATTATTACCAAAATCAGCTATCTTCATTCGGTGACAAAAGGACAAAAAAAGAACTGCTAACAAGTAGCAGTTCTTTTTTAAGTTATCTGTTCTTCATCTGATTTTCGGCGTTTTCGATCAGTTTCTTTACCATCTGACCGCCAATGGAACCGGCCTGCTTTGCAGTCAGGTCGCCATTATAACCCTGCTTCAGGTTTACGCCAACCTCAGAAGCAGCTTCCATCTTAAAGCGATTGAGCGCTTCCTTAGCCTCAGGAACAAGAGACTTGTTTGCCATGGTTAAATTCTCCTTATTGATTATTTGAGCATACGCTCTCGCCCATAAAAGATTGCTTTTTGGGCTCGCAAATAGTATGGCAAGCATTTCACAAGTTATCACTGACAATTTTTGGAAATACATTGTTTTTTTCACTGATTTATGATATAATAAAAGCAGAAAAAATTACTTGGAGGATCAAATGCCCCATCGTTTGTATGACGACGATAAGATCAAGCTTATCATCTTATATCTGCTCAATGAGTTGGACGATTCCTATGACTTTCAAACCATAACCGAAATCATTGTTTGGGATAGTTCTATCAATTATTTTGTATTTACCGACTGCTTCAATCAATTGGTGGAAAACGGTTCCATTGAAAAATTCTTGTCTCCCGAGGGGGTCGAGATGTTCCGCATCAGCGAAAATGGAAGAATCTCCATTGAAGCGGTGGAGGATACTCTCTTAAAATTTGTAAAAGAAAGAATTATGCGAAGTGCCACTCGCCTTCTTGCATTCAAAAAAGACGGAAGCAACGTGACCACAAACTTAGAAAAAACAGAAGACGGTTACAATCTGACTTGTTCCCTGAAAAACAAAAAGTTCAGCCTTTTGGAGCTGAAGCTTTTTCTGGACAGCGAAGAGGAAGCACAATTTTTGCAAACCGGCTTTGATCAGAGAGCCGAAAAGATTTACAGCGGAATTTTGGCTTTATTAAGCGAAGACACCAAATACACCAAATATTTTATGTAAAAAAAGAGCTCAAAATTGAGCTCTTTTTTTACATAATTTCGTAATAGTAATAATAATCGGTAATCTTCTCGGTAAAATATGAAAACTTGACGCCGTAGGAAGCTTTTTCCTCATAGGAGAAACCGTTGCCGTTTTCAAACAAAGAAACGGAGGGGTCACCAATGAAAATCTCCTGATCCTTTGAAGTGTAGTAGATCCCGTAATCAAAGGAGCGCCCGGGAACACACATATCAAAGGAGCAAATCACAAGATCATCGTGAAAGACAAGATCAATGAGCTTTACGTCCGAGCTTTCAAACAGCACTTTCACACATTCTATTTCGCAGGGAGCAAAGCTTTGATCCTGCATATTTTGAATATAAAGTCCAAGGTAATCCTCGCTGCCACTTGGTGCAAAATAATCGGTTCTCGAAATGAGACAGGGATACCCAAGATCAGAGATTGCTTTAACACACTCTCCGTAAAGCGATGCATTGGAATGGTACATTGAGAAGGTATCAGTCTGCTGCGGGATCATCTCCTCCATTGCACAGGAGGACAAAAGCAAACAAAGAGCCAATAGCAATAAGCATAATTTTTTCATATTCATTACCTCACCCCACCATTATACCCCATAAAGCCAAATAATTCAAGAGAAAAAAAGAGCTGCCGAAGCAGCTCTTTTCTTTATCGCTTAGATACCCTTCTTAGATCTTTCGATCTTTTCAATGGTAGTAAAGTTGTTCTTTGCAACGTGTCCGGGCAGAGGCATGATCTTTTCGTGAATAGCATCTACGATCCACTCAGGCTGCGGGAAGAACATATGATCCAGCTCGAAGCAAGGAGTGATCCAGTTTCTGGAACCAACGACGGTAACAGGGCCATCCAGATAGTCAAATGCCATTTCGGTGATGTTGGAAGCCATATCTCTCATCACAGAGTTTCTTTCAACGGCGTCACCAACGATGACACACTTACCGGTCTTCTTAACGGACTCGATAACCTTGGAGTAATCGAAGGGAACGATGGAACGGGTGTCAATGACTTCAGCAGACAGACCGTACTTCTCTTCCAGAATCTTAGCAGCCTCCAAAGCTCTGTAAAGAACGGCACCGATGGTGAGAATGGTAACATCCTTACCAACCTTCTTCACATCGGGATCACCCATGGTGATCTCATAGGCTTCTTCGGGAACACCGCCGGCGTGGAACTCTTCGCCCTTATCGTAAATTCTCTGAGACTCAAAGAATACAACGGGGTCGGTTCCGTTCAGAGCGGCCTCCATCAGACCCTTAGCATCGTAAGGAGTGGAGGGGAATACAACCTTCAGACCGGGAATGTGAGCGGTGAGGGCGGTCCAATCCTGAGAATGCTGAGCACCGTACTTGGAACCAACGGAAACTCTGAGGATGATAGGCATCTTCAGAATACCTGCACTCATAGACTGCCATTTTGCCATCTGGTTGAAGATTTCATCACCGGCACAGCCGATAAAGTCAGCATACATCAACTCAACGATACAACGACCGCCGCACATTGCGTAGCCTACGGCAGAACCGACGATTGCGGATTCGGAAATGGGAGAGTTGAAGAGTCTGTGATAAGGAACAGCCTCGGTCATCTTCTTATAAACACCGAATGCTCCGCCCCAGTCACGATTGTCTTCACCGTAAGCGATCAGGGTGGGATCCTCATAATACTTGTTGATGATCGGCTCAGCAAGAGCATCCTTAATGTTGTACAGCTTCATCTTGGAAACGGGCTTACCGTTTGCATCGGTAGCAGTACGAACCTTGCCCTTGATCTCCTTCACACGGGGGCACTCTTCCTTGGGAACGAGCATTTCGGGCTCTCTGGAGGGATCCAGATTGGGAACGTGGAGGTTGGAGAACATCATACCGGAGATGGCATCGGGGTTCTTCTCAAGATCCATTCTGGGAGAAATCTCGTCGTTGATCGCAAGCTTCATCACCTCGGTCATACGGTTGGTGATCTGCTCGTGGATCAAAGCAAACTCTTCTTCCTTAGCAACGCCGCCGGCAATCAGCTTATTCTTGAATGCAAGAATAGGATCAGCTGCGATCCAAGCCTTGATTTCCTCGGGAGTTCTGTAGGTGGAGGAGTCAGAGGGAGAGTGACCGGATACACGATAAGTAACAACGTCAAGCAGAGCGGGGCCCTTGCCTTCCAAGAGAACCTGCTTCTTTCTGGTAACGGCATCGATCACTGCCAGAGGATCGTAACCGTTTACACGCTCTGCGTGCATCTGAGTGGGATTGAAGCCTGCACCGAGACGGGCAACCATATCAAAGCCCATGGTTTCGCCACGGGTCTGACCGCCCATACCGTAGTGGTTGTTAAATACATTAAAGAGAATGGGCATTCCCTCGCCCTTGCCATCGTTCCAGAGCTTGGTGATCTGGTCCATAGAAGCAAAGTTAAAGGATTCCAATGCGGGGCCACGGCCGCAAGCGCCATCACCGAAGTTTGCTACAACAATACCCTTCTTGTGGTTGCTTCTCTTATAGAGAGCAGCACCGAGAGCAACGGGAGCAGCGGAACCAACGATAGCGTTGTTAGGCATAATACCGAAGGGAATAAAGAAGGCGTGCATGGATCCGCCGAGACCACGGTTAAAGCCGGTGGTTCTGGCAAATACTTCAGCAAGTGCGCCGTAGAGAAGGAAGTTGATGGCAAGCTCTTTCATGTTGCCGCCGGCATTCATATGCTTTTCTACAACATTGAGAACGGCACCGTCCAAAAATTCCTTCATAATATCGTAGAGCTCTTTCTCATCCAGCTTTTCGATGGAGGAAAGACCCTTTGCCAGGATTTCACCGTGGCTTCTGTGAGAACCGAAGGTAAGGTCATCAATATCAAGATTGTAAGCCTCACCAACAGCGCTTGCTTCCTGACCGATGGAAAGGTGAGCAGGGCCGGGGTTGTTGTACTCAACGCCGTTGTATGCGTTTTTGGTTTTAACCTCGTTGAGCATGGTTTCAAACTCACGAATGATGGCCATGTCACGGTAAATACGCATCATATCTTCTTTGGTATAGATCTTGAGCTCTTCCTTCAGGGTCTTATTGTACTGACATACGGGAATATCCTCAAAATGAATAACACCGGGCTCAAACGCTTTACCGGGATCGACATATTGACTCTTAGGCATTTTTATTATCTCCTTTTATATTATTAAAAAATTGCTTCACGAATAACTTCGCCAACGGTGGGATGGGGGAATACAAACTTCTGGATCTCAGAAAGTCTCATTTCCTTACCAACCATCATAGCGGCACCAAAGATCAACTCAGATGCATAGGTTCCGATCATATGGAAACCGATGATCTTATTGTGATCCTTGTCAACGATGACCTTCATAATACCCTTGCCGCCTTCGTTTTCAGCCAAATAACGGCCGCTGTAAGAAAGAGGAACAGTCTTCACTTCTACATTCAAGCCCTTGGCCTTTGCAGACTCCGTGGTTTCACCAACAGCCGCAACCTCGGGATTTGTATAAATTACAGAAGGAATGGAATCGTAATCAACTTTGTCGTGACCACCGAACATATTATCAACGGCAACCTCGCCTTCTCTGTAAGCGGTGTGAGCGAGCATGATCTTGCCGTTTACATCACCTGCGGCCCATACACCGGGAACACTGGTCTTGCAGAATTCATCGGTAACGATAGCGCCACGGTTCATAACAACGCCGATCTCTTCCAGACCGAGGCCTGCGGTTCTGGCACGACGACCGATGGAAACCAGAGCCTTATCACCACAGATCTCCTGAACCTTGCCATCCAGTTCATAGGTGATCTTACCATCCTTAATGGAGGTAACCTTTGCACCGAGAATGAACTGAACACCACGCTTCTCGTATTCCTTCTTCAGCATTTCGGAAATTTCACGGTCGGTAGGACCTGCGATGTGATCCATCATTTCAAGAACAACAACCTTGCTTCCGATGCTGTTGAAATAGCTGACCATTTCAAGACCGATAACACCGCCACCTACAACCAGAAGAGTTTCGGGAACTTCCTTCATATCCAAAATCTCACGGTTGGTCAGTGCAAAGCCGTTTGCAAGAGAATCCTTGAGTCCGTCAATGGGAGGAAGGGTGGCTTCGGAGCCGGAGCAGATGAGAAGACGCTTTGCTTCATAGGTCTTATCGCCTGCGGCTACCTGAAAGCCGTCAGCGGTCTTCCCTACTACCTTAGCAGTAGAGGTTACAACCTCAATACCGCCCTTTTTCATCTTCATACCAACGCCGCCGACCAAGGTCTTTACAACCTTATCCTTGCGGTCGATGATCTTAGCGTGATCAATGCTGGCACCGGTAAATTCTACTCCATACTCAGAAGAGTGCTTGGAGTAGTCATAAATTTTAGCGGAATAAAGAAGGGTCTTGGTGGGGATACAGCCTTCGTTCAAGCAGGTGCCGCCAAGGGCTCTTTCTTCCATAACACAGGTCTTGAAGCCTTTTTCAGCTGCACGCTCTGCGGCATTGTAGCCGGCAGGGCCACCGCCGATAACAATCAGATCAAACATTTGCATTTGCCTCCTTATTTAGCGAGAAGCAGATCGAAGTGCTCCAGATTGTTGCAAAGATCCTTCAGGAATTTTGCTGCAGGTGCACCGTCAATTGCTCTGTGATCAAAGGTGAGAGAAAGACCCATAGCGGGATAAGTAACATCACCGGCGGGAGTCTTTTTGATTCTGTTCACAATGGTACATACACCAAGAATACCGGTCTGGGGAGGATTGATAACGGGAGTAAAGCTTTCAATTCCGAGAGAACCGAGGTTGGTAACGGTGAAGCTTGCACCGGAAAGCTTATCGGGGCTGATCTTACCACCCTGTGCTTCGGTGATCAAAGCCTTGGACTGAGTTGCGAGTTCATTGAGGCTGAGAGTTTCGGCAACGGGCAGAGTGGGAACGAGAAGTCCTCTTTCGGTGTCAACTGCGATACCCAGGTTTACGTGCTTGAAGTATCTCATGGTATCATCCAGGAAGTGAGCATTCAGATCCTTGTGCTGAGGAAGGGTTCTGGACACTGCATAAAGAACAATATCGTTCAAGGTGATGTTGGTAAGACCAAGAGCCTCTGCGCCGGCCTTCAGGTTGGAACGGAATGCCATGATCTTAGTAGCATCAAAGGAAGCGTTAAGAGTAAGCTGAGCAGAATTGGAGAGAGAAGCGTGCATAGACTTAGCAATTACTTTTCTCACATTGGAGATCTTAACATCCTCAAACTCTGCAGCATTGACGGGAGCGGCAGCGGCAGCCTCAGCTACGGGAGCGGTGGCAGCGGCAGCGGCGCCCTTCAGGAAGCCTTGATCCAAAGCAGCCTGAACATCTCTTTCAATAATGCGACCTTCGGGACCGGTAGGAATCACTCTGGAAAGATCCACATCAGTCTTATCAGCCAATGCACGAGCTCTAGGAGAGATCTTTTCTCCGCCTGCTTCGGCAGTGGAAACAGCAGCTGCAACGGGAGCAGCAGCGGGTGCGGAAGCCTCGGCAGCAGGTGCAGCTTCTGCGGGAGCAGCGGCGGCAGCCTCCTCCTTGGGTGCAAACTCAGAAAAATCTTCGCCTGCGGCACCGATTACACAAACGTTTTCAAGACAAGGAACATCCTCGCCCTCTTCGTGGAAAATAGCAAGAAGAGTACCTTCCACAGTTGCTTCTTCGTCAAAAGAAGACTTATCGGTCTCGTAAGAGAAAAGGATGTCGCCAACCTTAACCTCATCACCGACCTTTTTGCTCCAGGATGTGATAACACAGCTTTCAACGCTCTGTCCCTGGCGCGGCATAATTACTGCTGTTGCCATAACAACACCTCCATAAAAATTTACAAATTTATTTTGCAATGATCACTTCGATATTACGCTGGGCGCAAGCTTCGAGGATCTCAGCATCAAGGGGTTCATCCGTTACGATCTTCTGCACCTCGTGGAGCTGACAGAAGGTGTACGGGAGGCTGTTTCCAATCTTGGAAGAATGGAGCAGCATGATCACACAGCCGGCCTTTTTTACAATGGCGTTTTTCAGTTCGCTTTCATTGTAATTACCGCTGGTAAATCCGTTTTTCAGGGAAAATCCGGAAGGAGAGATAAATGCTACATCAATATTGACCTTGCTGATAAAGTCAATGGATTGCATTCCGGAAAGAGAAAGATTGTCACGGCTCAACAAACCGCCGACCAAATTGACCATAATCTTATCCTGCTTCACAAGCTCAAGGGCAAGATTGGGATCCGTGGTGTTCACCGTTAAGCGAGTTTTGGGCATCAAAGGAGCCATTTGCATCACAGTGGAACCGGAATCAAAGAAAATGCTGCGGCCGGTCTCAATAAAACGGGAAGCCGCCTGAGCGATCTTTTGCTTGGAAAAGGTATGCACACCGGAGCGCATGGACACGCTTTCTTCCATGGTCGTGGTAATAAACTTCATGGAGCGGGCACCGCCGCGAACCTTAATGACATCTCCCTGGCGTTCAAAAAACTCAATGTCGCGCCGAAGCGTCATACTTGAGACATCCGGGAAGCGCTCTTCCAATTCCTTCAAAGAGGTAAAGGGCTTTGAAACCAAAATTTCCCTTACAAGTACTTTTCTCGGATAATTCATAACTCTTCCTTTCAAAAAAGTAGATGTTAAAATTCACATCTCTTGTTATAATATAACACTTTTTGTTTCTTTTGTCAATTGAATAAAAGCTTTTTACCATTACTTTTTTGTATATTAGTCATACATTTTTCAAACAATATTGATGTCGGTTTCACCGACGATTCTGTTTGAAAGGAATTGGCTATGGCAAATTTAACAACCAAAGAGCTTTCCGGCATTGAAGATCAGCTCAAGGGCGAAGAAACGCTGATCCAAAAGTGCAAAATGTTTGCAGAAAATGTTCAGGAAGAAGCGCTGAAAACAAAATTTGAGGAAATCGCCCAAAAGCATCAGCAGCACTACGACAAGCTTTATTCGCTTTTAGGATAGGAGAAGAATATGTATCAGGGATCTTTCACCGACAAGGAAATGATCGGCGATGTTTTGTCCAGTCAAAAATTCATCACAAGCGGTTATAACACCGTTGCCAACGAGGCAAGTGAGCCTACCGTTAAAAATGCTTTTATGTCCATTTTGGAAGAAGAGCACGAAATCGGTCACGACGTCTTTATGAATATGAAGAGTCGCGGTTGGTATGAAACCGAGGACGCACCGCAGAACAAAATCGATCAAGCAAAGCAAAAGTTTTCTCAAAACTGTCAAAACTGCTTCTAAACGAAAAATAGAGCACATCGGTGATGTGCTCTTTTTTTCAGCAAAAACGGATCTGAGGATTCCATTCCTCGGGGCTTTTCCACTTGATCCCATACTTATTTTGCAGGATATCTTTTTTGGTGCGCCAATACAAAAGACAAAAGGGTACGGAGGATTCATTGAAAGAAGCAAGAGCCTCGTCTACTTCCCGCTCAATATCAAAGCGAATTTTCAGGTACTCCTCTTCCCTTTCCACGGGGTCTGTCAGAATCCGAGATGAAAGATCCTGTTTTGACTCCTCATAAAGGGACACCTCCCTTTCCTTAGAAAGCATTGCCTTTGCTTTTTCTCTCAAAGAAGGCTCCAATTCTCCCTTTGCCAAAAGACGATTCTGATAGGAACAATACCACAGATCCTCCAAAGCCTTGTCATCCGTGGCAGCAAAGGCAGCACGTTCATACAAATCGGCAGCTTCGGGATAATAACCGCCGTGAGAATAAAGCTCGGCACAGGCCTTGCAGGCCTCGGAAACCATTTCACGGTCTTGCATAAAATCGCACAAAAAGCGAATACAGCCACTTGCATTTTCAAGATGAGGAAAGATTTTCCACGGCTTTTTCAGCGAAGCATAGATTTGACCAAGCAGAACGATACCGCCGATCAGATCGGTGGCGGTATTCACAGTAAGCTGCTCCATAAATTCATTTTGACAAAACGATACATATTCCAAGCAAAATTTCTCCGCCCGAACAAAGTCTCCTTGTTCAAAATAAGAAACAGCATTCTTTATGATTTCATTCAACAGTACATTCCTCCGTTTATACCAAGAACCTGGCCCGTGATATAGGAAGCATTTTCAGAAGACAGAAACAGTGCCGCCTGAGCAATCTCTTCCGGCTTCGCCATACGTCCGCAAGGGATCTCTTCTTGGATCAAATCAATTTCATCTTTCGAGAAGCGAGCCATCATATCTGTATCCACCACGCCGGGAGAAATGCAGTTCACTGTCACGCCGCTCGGCGCAAGCTCCTTTGCCAAAGCCTTGGTAAAGCCGATCAGGGCCGCTTTGGCGGCGGAATATAAAACCTCGCAGGAGCCACCGGTCTCGCCCCAAACAGAAGAAACATTGATCACTCTGCCCCAGCTGTTTTGAATCATGGAGGGGATCAGAGCTTGGGTCAAGCGAAGGGCAGAACGAAGATTGGTGTTGAGCACACGGTCCAGCTCCTCCTTCGGAAAGTTCTGAAACAAACCGTAAGAGGAGACACCGGCGTTGTTGATTAAAATATCAATCCCACCAAGTGTTTTGTTAATTTCAGAGATGAGAGCATCCACAGAATCGTCATTCTCAAGATCACAGCAAAATGCCGCACCGCCGCCCTTTTGATTCAGTTGGGCAACAATCTCACGGGCTTTATCGTGGGACCTGTGATAGCAAAAGCCAACCCGATAACCAAGCTCGGAAAAAAGCCTTACCATACAAAGACCGATGCCACGGGTGCCTCCGGTAATCAATACTGTTTTCATTCCCGATTCAATTCTTCAACAGAGGACAAAGCCTCTCGGCACAGAGCGGCAAGCTCCTCAATGGCGGCTCTCAAAGAAGTCAAATCCAAAGGCTCCACCGAGTTAACAGGCTCCAAAGAAAACGCTTCGGGTTGAGCGGAGACGGGATCCTTCCCTGCCACAATGCCGCTCAAAACGCTGGCAAGCTGATCAAAGCGGTTGGCCTTGTCACACAGGGTCATGGCCTTTTCCAGTCTATTTTCAAGCTCAGATTGGGTTTCGTTGACAACCCTGGCTTGTTTTTCCTTTTCCGATAACTCACCAAAGATCTTATCCAAGGATTCTTTGATCCGATCAGAGCCTTCGCTCAGCCTTGAAAATGCAATCTGCTGCTTTTCGCTTTGCACACGGAACGCTTCCATTTTATCCAAATCGTCGGAAATGACTTGAATTCTTTTTTCATAATCAGAAACAATCGTTTCCTGTTCTTTTCTCAAGTCAAGCAATTCTTTTTCGTGGGATTTACTTTGAGATGCAATAAACCTTGCAACATCCTCCTTGTGAAATCCAAACATAGAATTTCTAAAAATCGGTTTCATAGCTCCACCTCTGAATTTTAATGAAAACATTATACCACAACACTTTGCGTTTGTTAAGTAATTTTTAAAAAAATACATTAACAATTTACACACTTCTTCACTTTTTAATGACAAAATCAACATTTTTCAAAAAACCAATGACAATCGCCGTATTTCGTGCTAAAATGCCCAAAAGAGCATCCGAAACAACATAATATTTCGAGGAGGTTTCCATGAGCACATCCGTTCTCAAGGTCGGCTATTCGCTGAAAAACATTACACCCCCGCTGGGCATTGAAATCCCGGGTCAGCAAAGGATCCGCATTTCCGAGGGGATCATTGCCCCACTCTTTGTACGCATCCTTGCCATTGAAAATGAAGAGAAGCGTGCTGTGATCGTTATGTGCGATGCAATCCGTGTTTCCAACAAAGCCTACAAGGAGCTTCAGGAGCTTCTTTCAAATGCACTTCAAGTAGATCCTGATTGTGTTTACATTCACGCAACCCACACCCATACCGCCGTTGCCATTGACAGTATAGAATCCTGCAAAGGGCGTGAAAAGGATTATATGGCTTGGCAGCAACTTGCCATCAAGGACTGTGCCGAAGAGGCTTTTGGGAATCTGCAGCCCTGCAAGGTTCTCATATCCCGAGGAATTGCGGAGGGAGTTGGCTTTCTGCGCCGTTACAAGCTAAAAGACGGAAACACAAAAACCAACCCCACCCCCGGAGATCCCAATATTTTGTGTCCTGCAGGCACCATGGACAATTCTGTTCAGCTGGTTCGCTTTGTTAAGGAAGACGAAACGGAGATCCTTCTTGTTAATTTCGGTACTCACCCAGACACCATCGGCGGGAAGAAATATCACCCTGATTGGCCCGCTGTAACGGTTGACACCGTTAAAAGAGCCTTCGGTGAAGGCGTGGACGTCATTTTCTTAAACGGCTGTCAAGGAAATGCCGCCGCAAGAAATCGTATGATCGCTGACGACGGCTTGCCGAAAAAGAGTCTTTTGCGATCGAAAAAAATGGCAAGAATCATAACGGGCGAGGTTTTAAAGATCTATGATGAAGCCGTCGAGCTGGATGGCACAACGATCCAAGGGCATAGCGAGACCGCTCTTGTTGGCAAAAACGAACACAAGCCCGAGGAAGAGCCCCTTGCCCGCGAGATCTTTGATGTATATTTGAAAACCGGAAGCAGTTCCTCTCCGGAATGCAAGGAGATCTGTGAAAGATACGGCATGAGTCGTACAAAAGCCGCCCGCATTTTAAAGAATATGAAAGTCCCCGATCAATTTCAGATCCCCGTTTACGGGCTTCGGATCGGCAAGATCGCCTTCATCGGATTTCCGGGCGAGCCGTTTTGTGAAATCGGAATCGGGGTCAAAGAAAAAAGCCCCTTCCCCCTTACCGTTTGCTCCTGTTGCACCAACGGCTCTTACGGATATTTTCCCACCGCGGAGGCATTTGCTACCGCAGGCTATGAAAGAGAGGCCTCCCGTTACTCCCCCGAGGTTGCCGAAGTATTGGAAAACACAGCCCTACGTGTTGCCAAGGCCCTAAATTGTATTGAACGCGGAAGCGTTGAAAATTGAATCCTAAAGGAGATATATTATGGAAGAAACCAAGATTTTAAAAGTAGGCTATGCCGAGATCGCCTTCACTCCGCCTATGGGAATGCACATTCCCGGCTATTTCAATGTAAGACTTTCGGAGGGGGTTATCAATGACATTCTCATCCGTTGTGTCGCTTTTGATAACGGAGAAGAAAAAGCTCTTTATTTCGCTTGTGATGCGCAGGGCGTAACCAATCAGGGATACGAAGCCATCACAACCATGCTTTCCGAGGAGCACGGCGTGAAGAAGGAAAACATTATCATTCACGCATCTCACTCTCACACCACCGCTTATATTATGGATTACAACGATCCCGGAGCACATAGAACGGAGCTGACCCGCACCTACGCTGCAAGACTGCACAGACAGATTTCCGACGTTGCCAGATTTGCTTTGGAGGATCTTGCTCCCGCCAAAATTATGATTGCAAGCGGCAAAGCCGAGGGAGTTGGCTTTATCCGCCGCTACGAAATGAAGGACGGTACCTACTGTACCAACCCCGCTTGGGGCAACCCCGACATTCTTCGCCCCTCCGGTACACAGGATGAATCGGTTCAGATCGCCAGAATTATTCGTGAAGAAGCAAAAGAGATCGTTCTGGTGAACTTTGGAACGCATCCCGACACCTTAGGTGGCAGAAAGTATTGGGGCGATTGGCCCGCTTATGTTGTGGAGTATCTGAACCGCACCTTTGACAACGAGATCCACGCAGTTATGATCAACGGCTGCCAAGGCAACTCCAACCATTGGAACAAGATGAAGCCTCAGGATGTTCCCTTGAAGGGCGTCAACAAGGCAAAGAGAATGGCCCGCATCATTGCAGGTGAGGTTCTCAAAATCTATGACGCTTGTGAAGAGATCCCCTGCACCACCATCAAGGGCATTCGTGAGTATGCCATCGTCGGTCAGAACCCCTGCGAGCCTGACGAGATCGAGCTTGCCAAGAAGGTAAATGCACTTTACCGCGAATACAAGACATCAGAACATCCCGAGATTATTGCCATCCGCAAAGAAACCAGAATGAGTGTTCCCAAGGCCAACAGAATCATCGCCAACCTCAACGGCCCCGATCACTTTGAAATCGGTATTTCCGGTCTTCAGATCGGCAATCTCGCCTTTATCGGATTTTCCGGTGAGCCCTTCTGCGAAATCGGTATTGCCGTAAAAGAAAAGAGCAAAATGGCAATGACCATGTGCAGCTGCTGCTCCAACGGCGGAAACGGCTACTTCCCCACCCCCGAAGCCTTTGCCGTGATCGGCGGTTATGAGAACGTATCCTCTCGATTTGCACACAATGTGGCAAATGTATTGGTGGATACCAGCCTTTCCATCATTGATAAAATGACGGTAGAAGAATAAAAAAAGGAAAAGCACAAAATGGAAGAATTTAATCCTGAATTCAAAGTCGGGTATGCCAAGGGAGATATGACCCCTCCCATTGGCTTAAATATTCCCGGATACTTTAAAATCCGTGTTTCGGAAGGTATCATCAATCATCTTTTGATCCACGCCATAGCTTTTGAAAACGGTGGCGAAAGAGCGATCTTTTTTGCTTGTGATGCCCTGAGTGTTTTTAACGATGCATACAAAAATATTTCTCAAACAATCAATGACGAGTTTGGAATACCGCAAGAAAACATTTTTATCCACGCCACCCATACTCACACCTCGGCAAGGATTCATTCCGTTCCCGAGCGAAAGGATGACAATCTTCTGAGCCACGCTTATTATGCAAGACTTCACAGAACCTTCTGCGATCTTGCAAGATTTGCTCTTGAGGATTTAAAACCTGCCAAAATGAGCATCGGCCGCGGAGAAGCTAAGGGAGTTGGCTTTATGCGCCGTTATGAAATGAAGAACGGCACCTATGTCACGAACCCTGCATGGGGAAATCCCAACATTCTCCGTCCCGACGGAACACAGGATCATTCTTTGCAGCTGGTTCGTATTCAGAGAGAAGGCGCAAAAGAACTTTTACTCATCAACTTCGGTACCCACCCCGATACTTTAGGCGGCAAGCGATTCTTTACGGATTGGCCCGGCTACGTTGTGGAATATGTTAACCGTGCCTTTGAGGGAGAAGTCAATGCCGTTATGATCAACGGCTGCCAAGGAAACTCCAATCACTGGAACAAAATGAAGCCTCAGGATGTCCCCAACAAAGGCATTGACAAAGCCAAGAGAATGGCACGCATTATTGCAGGAGAGGTGCTGAAGGTTTACGATTCCTGTGAGGGTATCAAGGAAGGAATTGTCAAAGGCTTCAAAGAAACTGCCCTTGTGGGCAAAAATCCCTGTGATCCCGAGGAAATTCCGTTGGCTAAAATGGTAAACCAAAAATACAAGGAGTTGAAGGATTCCAATCACCCCGAGCTTCTTGCCATTCGTGCCGAAACCAAGATGAGCGTTCCCAAGGCAAACAGAATCGTTGCCAATTTGTCAAATCCCGATACCTTCCAAATTGATCTTTTCGGTCTCCAGATCGGAAACCTTGCCTTCATCGGATTTTCCGGTGAGCCCTTCTGTGAAATCGGTCTTGGTGTGAAAAGCAGAAGCAAGATGGATATGACCATTTGCAGCTGCTGCACCAACGGCTCCAACGGATACTTCCCCACCAAGGAAGCACTTTCCGTGGAGGGCGGTTATGAAAGCGCAACCTGCAAGTATGCACATGATATTGCAACCATATTGGAAGACACCGCTTGCAAGATCATTGATCAAATGGAAAGAATTTAGTTCAAACAAAAAGAAGCACAAAACGTTGTGCTTCTTTTTGTTTACTTATTCTGATCCAGATAGGACTGCAAGATGATTTGTGCAGACAAAGCATCCACGCAGTTGCGGTGTGCCCGTGAATCAAGACCTGTTTCAAACAGCAGGGTATGAGCCTGAACCGTTGTAAAGCGCTCATCGAAGGTCTCCACGGGAACTGAAACAAGCTCCCTCAAAAACGAAAGAAAGACCTCTGTTTTTTCGCAGCGTTCCCCACGGAAGCCTCCCGCTCGCTCCGGCATCCCCACAACGATCTTTTCCGCACCTCGCTCCAGGGCACTCTTGGCTGCTTTTTCTGCAGCATCCTTCGCCCCTCTCACCTGTACTGTCGTAATACTCACCGCAAGGCGTTCTTCTCGGTCACAAATGGCGAGCCCCATTCTTTTATCTCCGAAATCAATTCCTAACGTAACCATGATTTCTCCTAACATTTAATTTTTATTATTATACCAAATAAAAAGTTATTTTGCAACCGAACAAAAAATGAAAAAAGCATTGAAATTCAATTTCTTTTCGTATATAATACTATTAACAAATGAGAAAGAGGTATTGGAATGCTCACATTCAACTATTTTGCAGAAGCTGCACCCGCCGGCAACAATATGTATATGATCATTATGCTCGTTGCATTTGTTGCAATTTTTTACTTTATGATCTACCGTCCCCAAAAGAAGCAGGAAAAAGAAACCACCAATATGAGAGACAATCTTCAGATCGGTGATGAAATTTCCACCAACGGGGGAATTCTCGGCCGTATCGTAAAAATCAAGGATGATGTGATTACCATTGAAACCGGTTCAGATCGCAACAAACTGAAGATCTTTAAGTGGGCTGTCAGAGCAGTGGAAATTCCCGCCAACTCCGAAGAATCGGAAGACTGAGTGAATTAGAACGGAAGATCCGGTAAAAGATGGATCTTCCGTTTTTCTTTTTCCTCAAAATTTCAATATTTTTCAAAAAAATTCAAAAAAGACTTGATTTTTGTTTTACTTTGTGTTATTATAATTTGCGTTCCGCAAAGCGAATTGGAAAGATGGCTGAGCTGGTCTAAGGCGCACGACTGGAAATCGTGTAGTGGCTAATACCCACTCCAGGGTTCGAATCCCTGTCTTTCCGCCACGGAAAACCCCTTTTGCAAAACTGCAAAAGGGGTTTTCTTTATAATTTTTTACTTTTTTACATGAAAAAGGTAAAAAGTAGCAATCAATTTGCATTTTTTTGCCAATCACTATTGAAATTACAATGAAAATAGAGTATAATAATTGTTAATTAAGTACTATTATTCGAGGTATAAAATGAACTATAATGCAATGACCCCCGAACAATTGAACGCAGAGTACGATCTCGTTCTAAAAGCTTGGCAAACCATCAAAGACAAAAATCTAAAGCTTGATATGTCAAGAGGAAAGCCCGAAAAAGGCCAGCTTGATCTGTCACTTGAAATTTTAAATATTCTGAAAACTGCCGATGATTGCAAAAACATTGACGGCTTTGATGTCAGAAATTACGGACTCCCCACCGGTATTCCCGAACTGAAGAAGATCTTTGCCGAGATCATGGGCGTTGAACAGGATGAGATCTTCACCGGCGGCAACTCCTCTCTTAATTTGATGTATAATATCATTGTTGATGCTGTAGCCGTTGGATTCCACGATTCCCCCAAGCCCTGGGGAAAATGTGATAAGGTTCGCTTCCTCTGCCCTGCTCCCGGATATGATCGCCACTTTTCCATCTGTGAGCATCTCGGAATTGAAATGATCACAATTCCCATGCTTCCCACAGGCCCCGATATGGATATGGTCGAGAGCCTCGTAAAGGAAGATGAAAGCATCAAGGGAATTTGGTGTGTTCCCAAGTACTCCAATCCCACCGGAATCACCTATTCCGATGAAACCGTTACACGATTTGCCAAGCTCAAGCCCAAGGCAAAGGATTTTAAGATCTTTTGGGATAATGCCTATTTGGTTCACGATCTTTACGATGAAAAGGATCAGCTTTTAAATATTCACGAAGAAGCAAAGAAATACGGAAACGAAGATATCGTATTCAGCTTCTGCTCCACCTCCAAGATCACCTTGGCAGGCGGCGGCGTTTGCTTCGTTGCTTCCTCTAAGGCCAACATCAAATGGCTTACCTCCGCTCTTGCGCTTGAGGGACTGGGGTATGACAAGGTCAATCAGCTTCGTCATTACCGCTTCTTCCGAAATGCGCAGGGTGTATACGACACCATGAAGCGTCACGCTGATATTTTAAGACCGAAATTTGAAGCAGTTGTCAAAACCTTCGAAGCATTTTTCGGCGACAGCGGCATCGCTCATTGGCACAATCCCAAGGGTGGCTATTTCATCAGCCTTGACGTTATGGAAGGCACCGCCAAAAGAACCTGGTCTCTTGCCAATGAATTGGGCGTAACGCTTACCAACGTGGGCGCAACCTTCCCTTACGGAAAAGATCCCAAGGATTGTAACTTGAGAATTGCCCCCAGTAATGTTGCACTGGAAAACATCGCCCCCATTGCCGAGTACATCACGGTATGTGCAAAGCTTGCAGCGCTGGAAAAGCTGCTGAATAAATAAATTGCCTCTTGGCATAGGAAAGGTTGGTCTCAAATGATCAAAAACGTATTGAAGTTTATTTTTATTGCTCTTGTATTTATCAGTGTGCTGATGGTTCCGATCTTCGGCGTCAGCTTTTATGACAGCCCCAGTGTTTTTGAGGAAAACGCAGTTTTAACCGACAGACAGTTGGGCGGCGGAACCAGTGTTTACCTTGCATTTACCTCCGAGGAAGACGGCAATGTAACCGCAGAGGATTACGAAATTGCCGCCAAGATCATTGAAGAGCGTTTTGTCGCAATGAGTTATTCCGATGCCGATGCCAAGGCTGCAGATCAGCAGGTTTTAGTGAACATTTCTCAAAAGACCTACATTGACACCATCGTAACCGAGCTTTGCAAAGCAGGTGAATGGAGCTTCGTTGGAAGCAATATGAATGACAGCCTTTGCGATGCCTCTATGATCGAATCCGCAGAGGTTGCAGCCAATACCAGCGGCGGTTACAGCGTTTCTCTCTCCTTCACCGAGGACGGAGTTAAGAAATTTAACACCAATACTGCCGCCTACACCATTTCCTCCTCTTCCTTCTATCTGATGATTGACGGTCAGTTAATGGCAGTTGCCTCTGTTCCCGCAGGGGGTGTTGATAAAACCTTCCTCTTCGGTAATTTCCAAGATTATCAGCCTGCAGCTATGATCGCAGCCATTATGGATAACGGTGCATTGCCCAGTGATATGGAGATCGCAAAGACCGAGCCCTTGGCTCCTTCTATGAATGAAGGCTTAAGAATTGCAGTTTACAGCATTTGCGCAGTCCTGGTTCTTGCTTGTGTTGTAGTTTTGATCATCAAGGGCAAGGCAAGCGGAATCTTTGCCGCCGCAGCCATCATTGCCAACGGCGCCGTTATGGCAACCGCTCTTGCAAACGGATCCTTTATGCTGAACCTTGCTACCCTTCTTGAAATGGCCGTTCTTGCCGTTCTCTCTACCGTTCTTTTCCTCTTTGCCATTCAGTGTAAGGCGAAAGGTGGCATGTCCCTTTTGAACAAGTTTAACACCAAGGTTATTTTGATTCATGGTCTTGTTTTCCTCGCCGCTTTGATTCTTTGGATCTTCCCCCTCGGCGTGATCTCCTTTATGACCAAGGCCTTGATCGTTTATACCGTATCCAATTTCGTTTTCTATTATCTGTTCTATTATTTCGCCACTCATGCTCTGAGTACCAAAAACAATTAAGCAAATTAGATAAAAAATAAGCCGTGAATTCACGGCTTATTTTTTGCTTATTATTTTTTCATCAGGCAAACGGCGTGAGCAGAGATTCCTTCTTCTCGTCCCGTGAAGCCCATTTTTTCTTCTGTTGTTGCTTTTACATTGATCTGATCAGTCTGAATTCCCAGGGCCTCGGCAATTCTTTCGGTCATTTGGGGAATGAAGGGAGCAAGCTTTGGCTTTTGTGCCACAATAATAGAATCGATATTGACGATCTCAAATCCCTTATCCTTACAAAGCGCAAGGCTTCTTTTTAAAATAAACTCGCCGCTCACACCGGAAAAGCTATCATCGTGATCGGGGAAATGAACCCCGATATCCCCCAATGCACAAGCTCCAAGCATAGCATCGGCGATTGCGTGGCACAATACATCCGCATCGGAATGCCCCAAAAGGCCGCGGTCATAGGGAATCTTCACACAACCTAAATATAAATCACGGTTTTCTGTAAGACGATGAACATCGTAACCGTTTCCAATTCTGATATCAGCCATGATTTCTCTCCTTCAAAATCATTTCAATTAAGGGTAGGTCCTCGGGATGCGTTAGTTTTAAATTGTTAATTCCAAGATCGCAAAGCTTCACAGAAAAGCCTGCCGCTTCCGCCAAAGCGCAATCATCGGTCACACTCCCGCCGTTTTTTTCATTTAAGGCAAGTGAAACCCGATACAGATCTGTTTTAAACACCTGAGGGGTCTGAACGGTATAGAGATCCTCACGAGGCACGGTATCCAAAATAGTACCGTCTGCCGTGCTTCGTTTTACCGTATCCACCATTTTTTTAGCAGCGGTAGCCGCACCGAATCGCCTCGCTTCCTTCAAAAGAAGGGCAACATCCTCGGGACGAATCAAGGGGCGCGCTCCGTCATGAATGGCAACAAATTCGCTTTTGGGATCCACAGCAAGAAAACCGTTATAAACCGATTCCTGTCTGGATGCGCCTCCCTTTACCACACAGCGAAGCTTTGTAACGGAGTATTGCTTACACGCATCTTGAATGACACCGATTTCATTCTCCTTGGCCACAACAATGATCTCGGAGATCTCATTGCAATGCTCAAATGCCAAAAGCGAATATAGAAATAAAGGCATACCGTTCAGGTCTATCAACTGTTTGGAAACGCCTCCCATTCGGGTACCGCTTCCCGCACAGGTTACAATCGCACTGGAAAAGAACGAGGTCTTGGAACCGGGAAATGCCCGATTCAAGCATTGACCGATCTTCACGGCCGCAATCTCAAGTTTATTCATACCTCAGTGCTCCTTTCTCTATACTCTTATTATAATATACATTCTCTTGACTTTCAAGCCTTCTTTTGTTAGAATAAATAAGAAAGTGGTGTAATATGAAAAGAAAAATTATTTTACTCATGGTAGCTTTTCTTATGCTTTTCACCTCCTGCGCTCATAAGCAGACCGCCGTTTTGACTGAGGAAGCCCCACCCATTGTTACAACCGAGGAAGAGATCAATCCCTTCACAGAAAAAATTGCTTCCCTTCCCGCTAAAGATTTTGGTGGTAAAAAATTCCGAATTGCCACGGATAATCCTTCCTTATTGGTTTCCGGCGATATTAACAGCGTAGTAGGAAAAGAGATCTATCTGAGAAACAAAGCAATTGAAGAAAAATTTAATATAAAGCTTACCTTAACAGACGAAAGCGGACTTCCCACCATCACAGAGCGAATTAAAACAGAAGCTCTGGCAGGGACCGATTACTGCGATCTGGTGGTGCTCGAATCCACTCAGTTTCAAACTCTTGCCGCCAGCCAATCCCTTGTTAATGTTCGCTCTGTTCCCTATCTTGATACGGGCGGTAGAGGAATGCATCCCGAATCTCTCGCATCCACAACCCAATTTAATTTCAGTTATGGCATCTCGGGTGACTTTTCCTACCAGCCTGAAAAGCTTTACGCAGTTTTTTACAACAAAATGCTTTTGGGAAACACAAACCTTCCCAATATTTATCAGCTTGTCAATGACAATCAATGGGATTTCGAGAATTTTCTTCTTTACTCCGAGGAGGTCTATTCCCTTGGAAAGGTGAATGATCAAAGAGTTTTCGGTTTTATATCCACGGCAGACACAGAGACCTTGATCAATGCCTTTTGGGCAGCCTCGGGAGATCCCTTCTTGGTCAATCAATACGGCTCCTGGCCGTCTCTTGACTACAATTATGATACTACCTACGACTTTATTGACAAGGTAAAAAATCTGTTATTCTCCACCTCCTCCTACGTAGCAGATCACGAGAATGCCATCAAGCGCTTTTCAAACAACGAATTTCTGTTTTTGATTGCTCCCCTATCGGCCGCCGAGGAGCTTAGTGAAAAAGCGGTAAAATGGGGTGTTGTTCCCCTTCCGAAGCGAGACATCAACCAAAACAGCTTTTATTCTTATTTAGGAACCGATCATTGCCTTGCCGGCTTTACCAAAGGCTCCCCCGATCTTGAAATGTCAGGAATGGTAACAACTGCGCTTTATGCAGCAACCAACGTCTTCAAAGAGGATACCTTCATCAACACCTATTTGAATTTGTATTTGAGCGCCCCCGATGACGCTTTGATGCTAAGTCGAATTTTTCGTTCCCCTTATTACGATCCTGCTCAATTTTTTGGTCTGATGGAGTCCTCTTACTCGGCCGCTACCCAAACCCTTCTTTATCGTTCAATATCCTCTGAGGGCGATTTTGAGGCGTTATACGAGCAGTATCAGATTATGTTTAACAAGTATTTACAGAACAATTTATAACAGAAAGGAATCCCTATGAAAAAAGACGTGAAAAAGTGGCTGGTTCGCATTTTGGCCATTGTACTTGCTCTTCTCTTTGTTTTGACCTTGTTCATCCAGCCTTTAATGTTTTCCTGATAGCAACACATAAAAAATACCGCTTGCGAATTTTTCACGAATTTTTGCAAGCGGTATTTTTTATTCCAATATACTCATAACACCGGAAGAAAAATGAGAAACAAAGCCATTACAAGACAAAAGGATTCCAAAATGATCGGAAATACCAATGCATTCTCCAACAACCTCGGTATTGTTCTTTGTAATTGCTATTCTTTTTGAAAGATGAATGCATTTTTCACGATACTGTGAAAGAACCGTTTTCTTTTCTGTATTGGCCCATTTCAGAATGGATCGGTACAGAAGCATTACAAGTTCCTCACATTGCTTTTCATTCGATGATTCAACGCAAAAGCCAAGCCTTCCTTCAAGCTCGGGAGGGATATATTCAGGCCTTACCACATTGATACCGATGCCGATCAAGTAGAAATTACCAACGCTTTGACAAAGAACGCCGGAAATCTTTCGGTCATTCAAATAAATATCATTGACCCATTTAATTCCCGTGGTAATGGAAAACACCTGGTTGATAGATTGAGACACCGCAAGGGCTACTCTCGGTGTCAGATCCTCGCACGCAAGACAGTCCTTCGAAATACAGAAGGTGAGATATAAGCCGCTTTTACGAGGAGAATAAAAGCTTTTGCCTACTCTCCCCTGCCCGTTGGTCTGCTCGTCAGCCAAGACAAGATCCGCAGGATTCTTTCCCTCTTGAATCAATCGCTTTAAATAGAGGCTTGTGGAGTCGATTGAGTCAAAATGCAAAGCACGAATCCCAAGCTCCGACTCAATTCTTTTCCAATTAAGCTTCATTTTCGAACTCTACCTCTAAAATACGGTAAATGCGATACGAGCCGTCGTCATTCTTTATAAGCTGATAGATCTGCGGGACAGACTCACCGGAAGAAACGCCTTTGCGGAAGGTGCCGTTGTTTTTGAAAATAGCATAGCGGACATGGAAATTGTAAAGCTCTGTATCTTCTCCGTTGATCACCTCCGATGTTTTGGAATGATACAAAACATAGGGCTCATAGATCATTTGCATGGTGAACTGCGGTTTCTCGGGAAAATATCCTTCTACATAGAAATCCAAGATCTTCTCAAAATCGCCGTTCATCAAGGTTTGAAAGTAATCCATAAAGAATTTGCACTCAACTGTGGCGGAGGAATAATCCTCGGAATATACAAACAGCTGTTCCACACCAATGTAGCTATACATCAGGTCACGTCGAAAATTCATATAAGCGGCATTTTGGAAAATATCCTCTTCGTAATTTGCGGGATAATAAAATATTCCGTCGTCGGGCTCCTCTTTGGAACCCTTGAAAAAGAAAAACCAAATTCCGAAGGCGAGAATTGCTACCAAAATGAGTGCACCGACACTTAACAGAGCCTTCTTTTTAACTTCCTTGTTCATACTACCTCATTTTTTGAAAGGAAATTGATTCTTTTTATATTTTCCTCTCTTTTTTGTTTGAATAAAATATGAAAACAAAACCGAAAACAGTACAAAAAGCAAATAGCGGATCACAAGTTCTAAAAATTCAACATGATCTCCCGCAATTAGACCAATTGCAATCAACACAAGAGAAAACACAGCAGAAACCAAAAGAGACTGCAACACACCGCCCCCGCCGAGACGATTGACAAACGCAACCACAAATGAGAGAACGACAAAAACAGCATACACAGCAATGGAATAAAACCGTTCAAATTGTGTGAGCGTTTTCAAAAGGGCAGTTGAAAGAAGGGAGAGCAATACAAAAGCAATTGCAGTCACAAAAAAGCTAACAAGCAGCCCCTTTAAGGAAAAAAACTTGGTTTTCATTTTTGTATTCATAAAAAACTCCTTTTTTTGGAGTATATGCCTGATTCATACAAAAATGATTAAATCATATTCTCTTGTTCATTATTTGCCCCTAACAGAGACAGAATGGAATCCATAACCCCCTCAAAGGAGTCAAATGCATTGGCAGATCGAAGGCGATAGATTCTCCAGCCATTCTTTTCATAAAAGATGCGGTTGGCTATTTCAATGGAGGAAAGGTTAGACTTTTGGTTCATAACCGTTTGATCTGAGATAATGCCAAGCTGAAAGACACCGTTTTTCAAAACGGCAAGGTCAATGTAGTAACGACCGCTTTGTACTCCGCACAAAACCCGATACCCTTTTGATTCCAAAACAGAACGAATATCTGACAGGACAGCAGATTTCTCAACCGAACCGTTTTCCGCATAGGAATTATTCCCTTCGGGAGCATCCAAAAGACGGAACAAAAGGTGAAACGCCGAATTGGTGGAAAGAAGAGAGGGTGAATGCCGAAGCTCCTCCGAGCCAAAGCTCGTTACAACACAAAGCTTCTTTTTTGCGCAGGAAAGAATGGAAAGCAATGCTTTCTTGGGATCCGATCCGCCAAACTCCATAGACCGATAGGACAGGCGCGAGCCATGCAAGCTGCGGTCAGTGGAATAGGTAGCACAATACAACAAGGTATCGCAGGCTTCCAACCCCTCCTGAAGGGACAAAATTCGAATATGCTCCGCTGCTCGGAAGGCTGCGGCAAGCTCCTCCTTTTGTCTCAAACGCTGAGCAAAAAGACGCAAAATCAGTTTCTTTTGCTCATTGGTCCCCGCAACAACACCGATACGTTCACGCTTGCCGGAAAGAATGAATCTCTCAAGAAAATCAATACAATACTCTGCTTCTGCAAAGTTTGCATTTTCATATTCCGTGTCAAAGGAGCCTGACACACGAACCCACTCCCAATGACGAGAATCCTCGGGAGAGGGAGCGGTATAAGCTCTGGAATCGGTACGAAGGGCCTTGGAATATTGAACGCATAAGCCGTTCATAGAGGAATTGCCGCTGTAAATGGCGGAAAGAGAATACTTTTCCTCCGTATGCTTCCAAAAATAGTCAAAAGCCGCCGTGGACAGATCAAAAGCCGAATCCAAGGTATGATAAGAGGAAGAAAGAGTACCTGCAAAGGCTACCTTCTTTCCTGCGGCAAAGGCCCAAAACAGCCGTGACAGGGAAAGCTTGTTCCGATTTTCAATCAATACAAAATCAAAGATCTTTTTTTCCTTTCCAAAGAGCTTTTCGGCCTCCTGCAAGGTTGCGATCACAAGAGGAAACGCCGATGTAAAGGAATCCGGATTGGAGGAAATCAGCTCCGTGGGATCAAATGCATCCGGAACAATATCGGAAAAGGCTTCAAGTCTGATATGAGAAAGAACAGAATTCATTTCCTTTTTCAAGAGCAAATTGCGCTTTTGAGAAAGACGGATAAACCTTTGAGTGAATTCTTCAAAATCGATCTGACCGGGAACAAGCTCGGGATGCGCAATAAAATTGAATTCGCAAACAGCCTTGAAAAATGCCCTGAGAAAGCCTTTGCGCAATTCATCAATAGAAATTTTACCGGCTTCCACTATAATAACAACATTTTTCAAGCCAATGCGAAGAGCATCCTCCCGAACGGAAAGCCAGGAGCACCAGGATTTCAGGTGATCCATGGAAGCAAAGGCGGTTTGAAGCTTCTCGTAAAGACTTGCGAAATAGTCGCTACCTCTGGCGCTTGCCTCAGGATAGAAGAAATCCAGTTGATTGAGAAGGATTGTTTCCAATCTTTCCTTCTGCATAATATACTCTTCACTTAGATCCCGAAGCTGGCAAAGCTTATCCATTACGCCAACTGTTTCCGAAGCCATTCTGAAATCTAAAGCAAAGTCGTGCAAACGGTCAATGCTAAAAGCATTTTGAAAGACTGAATACGCCTGATAGCAAAGATCCGCCGCCACCTGCAAGCGATCCCAAGCAGAATCGGAATCATCCTCCCGAACGGAAAGAAGAGAAAACACTTTTCCCTTCTCCTGTCGGATCAGGGCTTGATTTTTTTGATATACATCCAGACGGGACAGGATATACTCCACATTTTCCACATCGCAATTTGGCTTCAAATAGCGTTTTACGCTTTTGAATATGCTATGCTTCTGTGTGATAGCTTTAAAGCTTTTGTCAAATTTCAACTGATTGTAGCGAGAGAAAAGATCGTTTGCATCCAGCTCGAAAATCTCTTTTTGAAAGCTGATCTGCAAGGTTTCCAAAATGGATTCATTTTCTCTTTTTGCCTGAATCAACTGTGTGACATTCCTGAAATGCTCCTCCACGCTGTGAGGATTGGCAAAAAAGGATTCAGGGACTACCACAAATTCCGAGAACAGACGAACCAGGTCCTGAAAGGCGTAAAAAGCGTTATAGGAACGAAGATCCTCCAAAGAAGGAAAGAATACAACCAGCTGATCCCGTATTATGGAAATTTTCTCCATACAATGAAGTATCTCCTCCAACTGACGAATCAGCTTGGATTTATACTCATAAGAAAAATTCTTTTGCTTCACAAGAAGCAAAGGATGATCCGAAACAGAACCGATCTCGCTGACGATTTTTATGATATCATTTACCGATGTAAACCAATTTTGCACCATCTCATCCGAAAGCATACCAACCTGCTCGGGCGAAAACACAATGCCGTCCGTTGCATCCTGAAGCTGGTGGTAACGGTCGGAGGCTACAAGGAAGGAGGAGACAATTTTCTTCTCACCTTCCAAATCGGAATAATAGGCATCCATCGCACGAAGACAATCTTTGATGGACTCATTCACTTGGAAGATTTCATCGTGAGGTTCAAAAATGCCTTCAAAATCGGCTTTGGAAAACAGTTTTCTCTCTTCGGTAAGATCCAAAATGAAGGCTTTATCGAAATACTCAGAGCAAATATTCTTAAAAGAATCGGTATGATATAAAGGGTCCGTGATATAAAGAACGCTCTTTCCGCTTTTGAGAGCCGATAAGGCAGCCTTGGCAAACAAGGTGGAGGCGCCTGAACCCATTTGCGCACGAATCAGGGTGAAGGGATTCGAGAGTATCTTTCCCAAGATCTTATTTTGATTGACATCCAAATCGTTATCGTAGTGAATGGCTTGTTTCTGACCGCCGCAGGGAATGCTCTTTCCCGTCAAAACTGCCGATACAACAGGCTCATCAGAATACTTACAGAGCAGATCATAATAGTCGGAAAATCCGCCTGATTTTGATTCTTGATCCGGCTCGGAAAGGAGAAGGTTTCCATTCATTCTCTTAGGCAAAGAAAGAATTCTGTTTTCTCTCGCCGCAGAAATGTCTAAAACGGTGATTTTTTCATCCGACAAGGACAAATAATTCTTGGTGTGAAACAGTGCTTGATCAAAGGGAAGCTCACTGCCAAAGGCGAAATAATTACAATCAATAAAGTACAGCTGATCTAAATTCAGCGTACCCTTGGGATAAAGGGATAAAAGCTTCATTGGCTTTTCACGCAGGGAAAAGCCGGAGTATACTTTGTTCTTCCCTGCAAACGCCATAACGGGAGACAATCCGTTTCTCTCACAAAGGGATGCAAACAAAAGCCCAAGCTCAAGGGGAGCGGCAACCTTTTCTTTCAAAACTCTCTCGGGCAACCGAAGAGGAAGCGCAATAGAGCCGGAAAAATCCTCGGATGAATAGGTGATTTTTTTCGTTTTAATGCCCTGATAAATCTGATGACAAAGATCTAATGCGTCCGTATAAGCACAAATAGGCCCGATTTCATCCAATTCTTCCTCATCGGGAGTCACAAACATCGCCAAGGATTCGGGCTTATCTCCCATACCGGAGAAGTAATGATAGGGCAAAAGCTTACAGGAAAAGGCTGCGGTATCCAGCACCGTATCATTCGCATCCAAAACACTGATTTCAACACTTGCATTTTCCACCGTTTGGAGACGAGCCAGATACAAAGGATCAATTCTAACAAAATCACAGGAAAGAGCCTTAAACCCTAAGGGCGCAACAAAATCAACACCGATCTGACCCGATACAATAAAGTCGGGCTTCGCTGTTACGAGGATCTTGATTGATTGGTAGGACACTTGGGTCAAATTCTCAATGTAAAGATAATCAAACAGGCTGAAACCGCAATGGTGCATGCCATAGCTATAATTATCTTTGTAATTGAGTTCGATTTTAAAACTCTTATCCATAAAAAACTCCGCAGAAATATCTATTTTATTTTACCACAAAAGCCTTTTTCCGTCAACATGGATTCAGGCAAAAAATAAAGGTGCAAAGGCACCTTTATTTATCTTGCAAATATGTTTTTGAATGGGCTTTCAAAGCAGCGAAGGTCTCCTCGCTAATGACATGCTCGATTTTGCAGGCATCATTGGAGGCCACCTCTGCGCACACCCCGAGTCGAATGAAAAACTCCGTTAAAAGCAAATGTCTCTCATACATTTTTTCTGCAATGGCAAGGCCTTCTTCGGTTAAAGATAAATAACCTTCCCCCGACACCGTTATGAAGCCTGCGCCTTTCAAGAGGCCAATGGCTCTGGAAACACTGGGCTTGGAATACCCTGTGTGGTTAACCACATCAATAGACCGTATATTGGCTTTTTTCTTTTTTAATAAAAAAATGCTTTCCAGATACATTTCTCCGGATTCATATATCTTCATATCAAAACCTCAAATTCAAGATTTATAATGATTATATCATAATAAAAGTGATTTGTCTACTAAAAAAGAGAGCCGAAGCTCTCCATTTTAGTCAAAAAGATATTTTGCAATGGCCGCTGCGGCAGTTTTTCCGGCACCCATTGCTGAAATTACGGTGGCCGCTCCGGTAACGGCATCGCCACCTGCATAAAGACCCTTGATCGATGTCAGGCCTTCTTCCGTTACCACGATACCGCCTCGGGAATTGACCTCAAGACCTTCTGTGGTATCCTTAATCAAAGGGTTGGGTGAGGTGCCGATGGATATAATCACCGTATCCACAGGCATTTCAAATTCAGAATCGGGAATGGCAACGGGGCGCCGTCTTCCCTTTTCATCCGGTTCGCCGAGCTCCATTCTGATACACCGCATCCCGGTAACGGTGCCGTTTTTGGGATCTCTTGGATCAGAAGGATTTTCATAACCGAGGATTTCGACGGGATTGCAAAGAAGAGAAAACTCAATTCCCTCTTCCATTGCATGCTCCACCTCTTCCTTACGGGCAGGAAGTTCTTCCAAGGAGCGACGGTAAACGATACTGACCTTTTCCGCTCCGAGACGAAGTGCCGTGCGAGCCGCATCCATTGCAACATTACCGCCGCCGACAACGGCAACACGGCCACCCTTCTGTATGGGAGTTGCGCAGTCATTGCGGTAGGCCTTCATTAAATTGCTGCGGGTCAAGAATTCATTGGCAGAATATACCCCTTTCAGTGATTCACCGGAAATTCCCATAAAATTGGGCAGGCCTGCCCCCGAGCCGATGAATACAGCCTCAAAACCTTCTTGAAAAAGCTCTTCAATGGTGAGGGTTTTTCCGATCACAACATTAGTCTCAATCCGAACACCGATCTCCTTTAAGCCTTCCACTTCTTTTGCAACGATGGCCTTGGGCAAACGAAATTCGGGAATTCCGTAAACCAAAACGCCACCCGGAGTATGGAGTGCTTCAAACACCGTAACATCAAATCCCATTTTAGCAAGATCACCGGCGCAGGTAAGACCGGAAGGTCCGGATCCGACAACGGCAACCTTATGACCGCACTTTTCAATATCTTGCACCGTTTCCTTGCGGTTTTCATTATGATAATCTGCCACAAAGCGTTCTAATCGGCCAATGGCAACAGGCTCAAATTTCACACCGAGGGTGCAGTACTTTTCGCACTGATTTTCCTGAGGGCACACTCTGCCGCATACTGCGGGCAATGAAGAGGAACGGGAAATGACGGAGAAGGCCTCCTCTACCTCACCGGCCTTAAGCCTTGAAATAAAGCCCGGAATATCAATATTTACGGGACAACCGCTGATGCAAGGAGCATTCTTACAGTTGAGACAGCGAGAAGCCTCAGCCAGAGCTACCTCCACAGGATAACCGAGAGCCACCTCATTAAAATTAGAAGCTCTTTCTTTGGCGTTTTGTGTTGGCATTTCGTGTCTTGTTTTTACAATGGCCATAACTCCTCCTTAAGCCTTCCGAAACAAATTGCAGGTATCTTCATAGCGATGCTTTTCAAAGTCTGCATACATTCTTCCGCGGGACATCGCTTCGTCAAAATCAATTTCATAACCGTTGAAATCGGGGCCGTCAACACAGGCAAACTTGGTGATACGTTTCCCGTCACGCAGTAAGGTCAATCTGCAACCGCCGCACATTCCGGTGCCATCGATCATAATGGGGTTCATGGAAACGGTAACGGGAGTGCCGAAGGGCTTGGCGGTAAGAACCACAAATTTCATCATGATCAGGGGACCGATGGTCACGATCATATCAAACTTTTCGCCCCCGTCAAGCATTTCCTTTAAGGGCAAGGTTACAGTTCCTTGTTTCCCGTAAGAGCCGTCATCCGTCATCATAACAAAACGGTCGGAAGCAGCGCGGAATTCCTCCTCCAAGATCACAAGCTCGCGATTACGAAATCCCACAATAGAGGTGACATTGCATCCCTTCTTTTTGAAAGCCTCTGCGACGGGAAGGGCAATGGCACAACCGACTCCGCCGCCCACGATGCAAACATTTTTGATCCCATCTAAATGAGTGGGCATACCAAGGGGCCCCACAAAATCCTCAATATACTCCCCTTCCTTCTTTTGATTTAACAGGAAGGTGGTTTCCCCAACGATCTGGAAAATGATCTTCACCGCACCGGTTTCGGGGTTCGTGCCTGCAATGGTGAGAGGAATTCTTTCTCCATCGGAATTGACACGAAGAATGATAAACTGACCCGCTTTTGCTTTTTTTGCAACAAGAGGTGCGCAGATCTCCATTTGTGTTACATAGGGATTCAATTCTTTTTTGCTTAAAATCTGATACATACCAAGCTCCTTGGGCTTTTCACAATAATTGTTAGAATTTTAACACAAAAAGCGTTTTTTCGCAAGTCATTTTGAAAGAATATCCCACAAAATGATAAAAAAACACTGCCTGCAAATGAGCAGGGTTGCTAAGGACAGTTATGTTTTATAGGAAC
Organism: Eubacteriales bacterium; assembly: GCA_045543495.1. Classification (GTDB taxonomy): domain Bacteria; phylum Bacillota; class Clostridia; order Oscillospirales; family SIG627; genus RGIG5579. The sequence continues at coordinate 65,959 of JAZQMO010000045.1, forward strand.
GCTGAGCATTGCGAAGGGCAAGAGAATTGAGAGAAGTTTAGGCTTCTCTCTTTTTTCTTGCCCTTCTTTACTAATATATACCCGTACATTCGACTGTTGAGCCTTCTTTAAGTACAATTATTGTAGAAACTTAAAGGAGGTTATTTTTATGGGTAAGTTTATTGAAGAATTCTATTACGGAAACCTTGATCCACAGGCTCGTAGTACGAAGCAGAACTAGCAGAGCCACAGAAGTTGTGAACAAGGAAGTGATTTATATTTAATATGTAGAGCGGCGAAAAGAAATCTTTGCCGCTTATTAATTCGAAAATTAAAACACATTGATTTTAATTGCAAAAAATGTTATAATATAAAAAATAGTATTAAATGGTGG
>JAZQMO010000046.1:0-11420 GCA_045543495.1 Eubacteriales bacterium
TTTGCCACGCAGTCATCTTTCAAGGGACAAGCCTCGCAAAGGGGAACACCGTTGGGAATGCAGATCCTTTCGCCCAGTTCCATAATGCCCTCGGTGAGCATTCCGGCGTCCTTTCCTCGAGGATATATCTCTTTTAAAAGTGCGGTGATCTTCTTTTTCGTTTTATCCTGCATAATGTCGCTTCGGTCTCCGAGAAAACGGGTTACTACGCGGAGGACATTTCCGTCCACGGCAGGCTCGGCCTCTCCGAATGCAATGGAGGAAATGGCACCTGCGGTATAATCGCCAATACCGGGTAAGCTTCTCAGTTCTTCCGCGGTGCGGGGCATTTTTCCGTCAAATTTTTCCATCACGGTAAGAGCGCCCTTTTTCAGATTTCGCGCTCTGGAATAATAGCCAAGTCCCTCCCAAAGCTTCATCAATTCGTCGTCGGGACATAAGGCAAGCTCGGCGGGGGTGGGGAGCCGTTCCAAAAAACGGTGGTAATAGGGGATCACCGCTTCAATGCGCGTTTGCTGAAGCATAATTTCCGAGATCCATATGCGGTAAGGGTCTTTTCCCTCTCGCCAAGGCAAGATCCTCCCGTTTTTTTCAAACCAAAAAATAATTCTTTCTGCGAAACTGTAATCCATATTCCCCTCCTTTCTCGAAAGAAGTTTATCACATTTTTCTTTTTCTCACAAGTCCCAAAAATCGGCAATGCAGATAAAAAATAAAACAGCTGCACTTTGTGTGAACTAGTCAATAGTTAGTAGACACAAAAAAGAAAAAAGTTAAGCCGCCAGTTCAATGCGATATTGGACTGGTGGTTTTCTGTTAAGTTTACGAACAGGTCTGATGTAATTAAAGTAGTAGATCGCTTGGTCAATAACGGAATGAATGTCATCATGCTTCCAGTACCGGAAGTGTGATGACATAACATCTTTGAAGCGTCCAAAGAAGGCTTCAATCACAGCAGCATAGGCAAGCCACAAATCGTTTCATCGGTTTAACCCCCTGTGGTCTAAATCTATTCTATGTTATTATAAAGCATATATTTTATCAAGGTACATTGATAAAATTGCACATTTTATTGATTATCTTGCAAAAGAAAACCCCAAGCCGCAGGCTTGGGGTTTGAAAAAAAGCAATTACAGCAAAACGCCGTTTTTCTTCAACAGCTCTCTTGCGCTCTCCACGGAATCCTTGCCTTCCTTGTTTTTCACGGGAGCAAATTCCTTTTCTCTTTCCACCTCAAAGGGCAGACAGGTGAGCATATCCCGCACGGTATCCGTGGCAAGGTATTCAAATTTATATCCGTTTTCCGTTTCGGGCTTGTGAGGGACTCCGTTTTCGTCAATGTAAGGGATCTTCTTTTCCACAATGTGAAGGGGCATCTTCCCGTTCACGATTTGGTACATCCGATCCATCCTGAACAGATAATTGAGGATCACACCGAAGCGGTATTTCAAAACACCGTTTTCATCGGTTTCGGCGGCCAATTCCTCGCCCATTTCATAATACTCCACAATGGTGGGAAGATCATCCTTCAGGCAAAGGGCACCGACCTTTTCGCCGGCGTAGGCCTTGGAGACCACCTTGGCACCGCAGTTGACCCCTGCCTCCAGAGTAGCGCCCACAAAAACGGGATCACAAATTCTCTGTAATACATTGTCCATGGAAAAGACATTGATCCATTCCACACCCATTTTGGCCATTTCACGGTCCAGCCCTGCCTTCATCAAGGAGTGGAACCAGCCGCCGTTTCCGTTGGGAGAAAGGGAAATTTTGCCCTTTTCCTCCAAATAGATCTTGCCGTTAAAATCACAGCTGGGAGCCATATCCTGACGGAAAAAGCGGATCTTCTCCTCGGGATAGCCGAAGTAGTCGTGCTCCTTTAAGAAGCGGCGGGTCTCGGCATCGTTTTTATCCGAGGTCATAATGAGAAGAGGGAAGTGGCAGCCTGCCACCAGGCATACATCCAGCATATTTTGGATCTGTGCCTGAAAAATATAAAAATCCCGCGTTTCGCCAATGTTATAGGTGCCTTTTGGTCCGTCAAAGCCAAGTCGGGTTCCCATACCGCCACCCAAAAGGAGAGCGGCCACCTTGTTTTCACGAATGGCACGAAGGCCGATTTCGGTAAAGTGCTCCTTCTTTTTCAGAATCTCATCCATTTCCAAGGCGCCCAAGGGAGCAATCTTTCCCTCGCCCTCCTTCTCCACCTTGTTTTTATCCTTTTCCTTCAAGGCATCCAAAAGGGAAAAGTCAAGATCGTCGATCTGCTCCAAGAGGCTCTCTTGCTCCTTTTGGGAAAGCTCGGGGTAAAAACGGAGCAGGTGCTCCTGATCATAGTGCTTCAAAAGCTCGGAACGGTTCATAGCATCCTCCGAAATATTTTTTTCTTTATGGTGATTTTACCATTCTTGCAGGGGAAAGTCAATTCTTTTCTTTTTTTGTCCTTTCTATTCTATGCCAAAAGAAAAAAGGCTTTCCCTCGGGAAAGCCCTTTTTTTACTGCCAGTATTCCTTGTGAGGCTCACGGGTGGTTTTGTCGGGAATAATAGGGGTCTCAATGATAATATCTTCCTCGTGCTCAAAGGTGTTCTGCGGGCCACGGGTAATGGTCACCTTGGTTTGCGCTTCGGTGGTGGCATCGGGTGCAAGGCTTTCATCCTTGGGATAAATGCCCTTCACCTTGGACAGAAGATAATACCCCGTGTTTTCGGAGTACACCAAGCAGTGCCCCCCCGAAAGGGAATCGATCCGATCAAAACAGCAGGGCAGAACCTCGTCCCCCTTGGTGTCGAGCAGGCCGAATTTTCCGTTTTCTCCCTGCACCACGGCAAGTCCCTCATAATAGGGCTCGCATTGAAGGTAGGTGGGAGTGGTGATCCATTCTCCGTTGTAGGAAAGGAAGCCTTTTTTGCCTTCCTTTTCCAAAATCATAAAGCCCTCGCGGTAGCTGACAAGGGAATAGCCTGCGGGAGGGGAGACCTCCTCGCCCTTGGCATTGATCATACTTTCCTGTGTGCCGATGATCTTGCCGTTTTCATCGTACTGCGCAAAGATCACCCGCAAAATGCCGTTATTAAAATAACAGAAGCTCTCTGCATCCTCTCGGGTAAGATCAGGCAGGATCAGATTGTAGGCACCAAATACCTGATTGCCGTGATAGTCAAAAACGGAGATCTTGCCGCTTTCATCGGCGGCCACGGCGTAATTCTCACTGAAGGGGAAAGCGATGGCAAAGCTTGCGGGAACGGTAAAGTTTTTCCACCGTCTGCCTTCCTGATAACTGCCCTTGTAGCCAAAGAGGCCGTTTTCTTCCACCATTTGGGTGTTTTCCTGTCCCTTGCCGTAAAAGACGGGCTTTGCGGGATCAAACACAGTTTCTTCAAAGGCAAGGCTTGTGTCATTGAAAATATAGTATTTTCCGTCTTCTCTTCCTTGGAATACGGCCTTGCCGTCGGCATTGATCTTTTTCGTCAAGAGATAGCCTTCACTCTCGGGGATCCGATACAGATCCGAGGCCCGCAGAATCGTGCCGCTCTTTTCGGCCAAAAATCCGTTGGCACACAATTCATATTCTCCGTAAAGGGCGGATTTCACCAGCGAGGTGTAGCCCTTTTCGTAGCCTTGGACGGTGATAGCGGACTCAAAGCCCTCCACCATTTCCGCCTTGAAAAGACGGTTAAGCACCCCTTTTGCCAAGGCACTGAAATCGGTTTTCTCCACCTCCACGGTTTCTTCTTCCGCTGTGGGCTCCTGCGTGACAGGCTCCCTTCTGTCAATCCGAACCAAAAAGGGAATGTCTACATATCCCATATCCCAAAGGATCAGCACCGCCACCAAGGCAAGGGTCGCCCCGGCAAACAGAAGCCGTCCCACAAGGGCGGTATATTTTGTTTTTTTCAGGGATTTCTCTTTTTGCTTTTTCATACGATCCGCCTTTTTCTTCTTTCTTTTTTCAGTATACCATTTTGACGGACAAATGAAAAGGGGTTTTAAAAAATCTCTTCTATTTTTTCTTTGGCTTGCGCCCAAAGCTCTATGATCTTGAAGCGCACACGGTACTTTTTGGTTCCTCTTGTTACGACCCTCGCATTCTCCCGCTCCATTCCCGCCTCCACCAGAGCATCCTCGGGAGCAAGAGAGGATTCCAAGCACATGGGAGGAAAGAGAACGCACCACCAATTTTTCCCCGTAGCCGAGCCGATCTTGATCTGCAGAGAGCAGTATTCTCCCGCAGGCAGAGAAAAGGAATCGTAGTGGCGGGTGGGGTAGACCTCCTTGGTCAGGGAGATCCGAACGCTCTCGTTCTTGCCTCGGCGGGAAAGCTCCTCCCTTGCCACCTGCTCCAAGGCACCAAGGCTCGCTTCCATTTCCTTCTTGGCCACCGAAACGGAGTCGGTGGAGGAAAAATTTTCCTTGACATATTCCAAGATCCGATCCCGCACCGCCAATTTGTCCTCTTGATCCTCCTTGCTGTCGGAGTTGGCGATCACGTGAATTCGGATCACCGAGGCGTATAGATTCTCCGCTCGGGCAAGGGGAATGAGGGTGATCAGAATTAAAAAAGCGATGCCGAAATAAATTCCTGCTTTGATGGTGTCCTTTTTCATCATTATGTATCCTTTCCAAAAAAATAAGCTTCGCAGAAGCCTGCGAAGCTATTTTGGACGGTATTTTCTCGTTTTAATCAAATCAGGGTGCAAAGCTCGGCGCGGATCTTTTCCTGCTTCAAGGCCTCGGCACAAGCACTTGCCTTTTCCTTTTGGGAAAAAAGACCAAAGACTGCACTGCCCGAGCCTGTCATCATGGCCGCATCTGCCCCCTGTGAAAGGATTCTTCCCTTCAATTCTCCGATCTCGGGGCGAAGGGCCATGGCCGCCGCCTCCAGATCGTTGTGCATCAGGGGATAAAAAGCCTCGGGGGAGGAGAGAAGGGCTTTGCGGATCGCTTCCTCCGAAGGTCTTTTGATTGCGGGACAGCCGCCCTCATCAAAGGCCTTGTAAATGGCGGGGGTAGAAAGTCCGGGGCAGTTCTTTGCCACCACACAAAACACTTCTTTTTTGCCGGGGAACAAAACGGGACTGATCACCTCACCGATCCCCTTGCAAAAGCCTGTTTTTCCTTGGAGGAAAAAGGGAACGTCTGCTCCAAGCCCGAGAGCGATCTGATCCAGGGGGAGTACTGCGGGGTACAGGGCACTCATTCCCTTCAGCACCGCCGCCGCATTGGAGCTGCCGCCGCCCATTCCCGCACCGTGGGGAATGATCTTGGTTAAATGGATCCGAACGCCGCCCTCGAAGCCCCCTGCCTCCAAATACCGCTTGGCGGCACGGTAGCATAGGTTCTTTTCATCGGTGGGAAGGGTGGGATCCGTGCAGGTAAGGCTGATCCCGTGGGGGATGGCCTCCATTTCAAGGGTATCTGCCAAGGAGATCTCCTGCATCATGCTTTCCAGCAGGTGATACCCGTCCTCCCGCCTTCCCGTAATGGAAAGGGTCAGGTTGATCTTGGCATACGAGGTCAGACAAATCCGAGCCATAGATTCTCTCCCAAAGGATTATTTTTGTTTTTTATTGTCTTTTTTAATGGTGAATTTCTTTTCCGTTTTGTTCAAAAGTCGGTGAATGTTCTCCCGATGCATGGCGATCACAATAAAGGAAATGAACAGGGAAAAGAGAATGTAGAGCATACCGGGGTGATTGACATTGAAGGCGTACACCACCAAGGGGTAAAAGAAGGCCGCCGTAATGCTGGAGGCGGAAATGATCCGGGTCGCCGCAAACATCAGGGCGAAAATTCCCACCAAAACCAAAAAGACCAAGGGATCGATCAAAAGGATCGTAATGGCGCTGACGATCACGCCCTTGCCGCCCTTGAAGCGGTAGTATACGGGAAATACGTGCCCCAAAAGGCAGAAGAAGCCCGCAACATACTGGCCCGCTCCGCCCAGCAAAAGAAAGCCGATGATCAGAGCCACCATGGCCTTGGCCACATCACCGCCTAAGGTGAGAAAGCCCGCCTTTTTGCCGAAGGTACGGAACATATTGGTCATTCCCGCATTGCCGGAGCCGTAATCCCGAATGTCAAAGCCATAGCATTTCTTGGAAACGAGAATGGCCGTGTTGATGCTGCCCAAAAGATAGGCCGATATGGCACAAAGAAGAAATGCCACGATCAGGTAGATCAAATAGGCCGTGCCCGAAATGCCTTTTTGGGAGATCAAATATTCTCCCAAAATACCGAATTCCACTTGGGGGCCGGAAAAGAAATATCTCATACCTCGTCCTTCGTCCTTTCTCTGATGACAAATTGGATGGGGGTTCCCTTGAATCCAAAGGTGTCTCTCAAGCAGTTCTCAATGTAGCGAAGATAAGTGAAGTGAAAAAGCTTTTCGTTGTTGCAGAAGATCACAAATTTCGGAGGCTTTACGCTCACCTGTGTCATGTAGTAGATCTTCAGGCGCTTGCCCTTGTCACTGGGGGGCTGAACACGGGTGGTGGCATCGGCCAGCATATCGTTGAGCATACCCGTGGAAATGCGGGTGGAGGCCTGCATGTGAACGTATTTGATGTGCTCAAACACCTTGTCAATGCGAAGTCCCGTTTTGGCGGAAATAAACAGTACGGGAGCGTACTGCATAAAGGGGAGAATATCAAACACCTTCTTGGTGGCATTTTTCACGGAATCGTTGTCCTTCTCGGGCAGATCCCACTTGTTCATACAAACCACGCACGCCTTGCCCGCCTCGTGAGCCAATCCCGCAATGGTGGCATCCTGACTGGTAATGCCCTCGTAGGCATCCACCATCATGACGCAAACATCGCTTCGCTCCACCGCAAGCTTGGCCCGCAGAACGCTGTATTTTTCAATGCGATCGTCGATCTTGGAGGCTCTGCGAATGCCTGCCGTGTCAATGAAATTAAAAATGCCGTGGCTGTTTTCCACTCGGGTGTCAATGGCGTCCCGTGTGGTGCCTGCCACAGGGGATACGATCACTCGGTTCTCTCCCAAAACGGCGTTGATGAGACTGCTTTTGCCGGAATTGGGCTTTCCGATCACCGCAACGTGGATCACATCCTCCTCTTCCTCCTCCTCGGTCTCAGGGCCGAGAAGGCGGAGCACCTCGTCCAAAATATCTCCCGAGCCGGTGCCGTGAATGGAGGAGAGGGCGAAGGGCCCGTTCTCAATGCCAAGCTCGTAGAATTCATAAAACTCGGGAGGCAGAGCACCGATGGAGTCCACCTTGTTAACGGCAAGAATGACAGGCTTTTTGCTTCTCTTGAGAAGGGAAGCGATCTCTCGGTCAGCGGCGGTCACTCCGGAGCGGATCTCGGTCATAAAAATGATCACGTCGGCCGCTTCCATAGCAAGGTGCGCCTGCGTTTCAATGTGAGATAAGATCTCGTCGTTGCTGCCGGGCTCAATACCGCCCGTGTCAATGAGAACCAGCTTTCTTGCACACCACTCGGTCTCGTAATAGATGCGGTCACGGGTCACGCCCGGCACATCGTCCACAATGGAGATCCGTTGGCCCGAAAGCTTATTAAAAAACGTACTTTTGCCCACGTTGGGTCTGCCAACGATGGCGATTACGGGTTTTGCCATATTTACCTCCCTTGAAGCAGGGCTTCCACGGCATCTAAAATTGCCGCACCGTTTTCCACGGGGAATACGGGACAGCCTGCCGCCTTTTCGATTTCTTCCACGGTAACATCGTCCAGAAAACGGTCACGCTCGTGGCGCAGAGCCACGGCCGGGAAGAAGAGTGCTTGCATTTGTTTGTTTCGGATCGCTTCCATCAGGTCGCCGCCGCACATTAAGCCCGCCACCGTGACCCGCTTTCCGAAGAAGCGGTTTTCAATGGGAAGAACCTCAAAGCGCACCTGAGGCAGAGCCTCGGTGATCCTTTGGCAAATGCTGCGGATAAAGCCCTCGGCCGCAAGACCTGTGGCTACGGTGACGGTAAGCGGAGTCTTACAAAGCTTGTCCCACTCGCCTTCTGTTTTTCTCCAATCGATCTCATCCTCGATCTCGTCTCCGTCGTTGCGGATAAGGCCAACCCCGTTGTCCAGCTGAGGGTATTCCTCGTACTCCTCACGGGTTGGCATCTCCCGATTTGCGGCAAGGTAGAATTCATCTGCCGCAAAAACAAGGCGAGAGCCGTGCTTTTCATAAAAGATCTTGGCGTAGCGCTCCACAATGTCCACCACATCGGCGGCACTTGTTTCATCATAAGGGGGAATCTCGGTCAAGCCCTGACGGTGATCGGTCAGGCCAACGGGAACCACGGCGATGCTTCGCAAATTGGGGCAAAGCTCCTCCAGATCGGTAATGGTTCTCTCCAGCTCCGCTCCGTCGTTGAAGCCGTGACAGGAAACGATCTGACAGTTGATGTCGATCCCGCCCTCCTTTAAGATCCGAAGCTGATCCATAATGCGCTCGGCCTTTTTGTTCCCCAGCATACGGACACGAAGCTCGGGGTTTGTGGTGTGAACGGAAACGTTCACAGGGCTCAGTCGCATCTTTACAATACGCCCCAATTCCTCGTCGCTGACGTTGGTCAGGGTCACGTAATTGCCCATAAGAAAGCTGAGTCTGGTATCGTCATCCTTGAAATAGACGGTCTCTCTCATTCCCTTGGGGTTTTGATCAATGAAGCAGAAAATACAGCGGTTGGAGCACCGTCTCTTCTTGTCCATCAAAAAGGTCTCAAAATCAAGGCCGATGTCATCGTAGCGCCCTTTTTTGATTTTTACCTGAAAAGGGGAGCCCTCCCGCTCGAGATCCAAAACAATGACCGATTCCGTCAAAAAGAAGCGATAATCCAAAATATCTCGGATGGGATTGGAGTCAATGGAAAGGAGCGTATCTCCTGCTCGGATCCCTGCTTTTTCTGCCAAGGACCCTTTTTCCACCTCGGTTACTTTTACCATGCTTGAACCCCCTTTTTTGTGTATTTATCGAAATAAAGAAAAAAGATATATCTCAGGCACACAAGCCTTTCGGCTATGCCAAAGACATATCTTATGGTGCCGCATATACAGTGATAGTCTCCGCCGATTCCTCGACGGAGACTGATATACGTGCCAAATGCAAATTAGTCTTTGATCTGAATGACCTCTTTGCCGTCCTTCTGACCACACTCGGAACAAACTCTGTTATGGAGATTGTAAGCGCCGCAGTTGGGGCACTTTTCCAGAGCGGGCTGCTCCAGCTTCCATACGCTGGAACGTCTGGAGTTCTTTCTTGCCTTAGATGTTTTACGCTTCGGTACTGCCATTGTAAGCACCTCCCAATTCTTTCTGCACCGTTTCCGGCTAATTTATTCTTTGAAAAAGTCCGCCAAACCCGCAAGTCTGGGGTCAATTTCCTTTTGCGGGCATTCGCAAGGGCCAAGGTTTAAGTCCTTGCCGCACTTGGGGCAAAGTCCTTTGCAATCCTCCCGACATAAAAGCCGCAAGGGAAGATTCATCAAAACCGTTTCCTCGAAAATGACACCTAAATCGATCTTTTGACCTTCGGCGAGAATACAATCCTCCTTGGAATCGCTCTGTCCCGTCTGAACGGGAAGATCAAGCTCCGTGGAAAAAGGCTCTTGGACCGGAGCAAGGCATCTGGCGCAAGGAGCTCGATACACTCCCGAAACCGTGCCATAAAGTCTTAAAAAGCCCGATTGATCGAACGCTCTGCCCGAAAAACGAAGAGAAGAAACTCGGATCCCATTTTCCTCCGAGGGCATTTCGCCCCACTCCAAGTCAAAGGGAATTTCCCTTATTTCTCCGGAAAGAAGCTTGGAAATATCAAGAAAATTGTTCTCTGTTTCTATCATCATTTTGCTTTTCCTCAAGGTATCGACAGTATTTTATTATAACTGCGAAGCCGTTTTTTGTCAATGGCTTTTCTTCAAATTTACCAATTATTTTTCTCCAGCTCAAAAAGGATCCTGCTCTTTTGGTTTTCCCACTCACCGGAAATGACCTTTTGCAGGGTAAAACGGAGAATTTCTCCCACCTTCGGGCCGGAAAAGCCCTTCTCCTCCAGATCCTTCCCGTTAATGGCAAGCCCTGCCAGAGAATAGCATTCGCCCGCCTCCAGGATCCGCTTTGCCTTTTCTCGGATCTGCCGTGTGTGCTGGAGTCTTCGTTTGACCGTCCACCTGCTGTGGGCCAGAGTATCTGCCTCCATCACCCGTAAAAGCAGAGGGAAGTGATCCTTGCCCACCTCGCCCAAAAGCCGCTTCACATCGGCATCGGTGACGGGGTGAGAATCGTGGTGTGCTACCAGAAGGGACACAAGCTCAATGGTGGCAACGGGAAATTTCAGCCTTTGCATGATCTCCCGTGCCATTACGGCGCTCTTTTTCGGGTGGGAGTAAAAATGTCCCCGTCCCGTAGAGTCCAGCGTCAGGCAGCCGGGCTTTGAAATATCGTGGAACAAAAGGGTCAGGCGGATCTCAGGCACCGCATCGGAGGCGGCCACGGCGTGGACCGTGTGCTGCCATACATCGTACTGATGAAAGGGGGAGTGCTGGCAAAATCCGATGGCAGGGAGGATCTCGGGGATCAAAACACCCAATACATCGGCAAATTCCGTTAAAACATACTCAATGTTTCTGCCGCAAAGCATACGGATGATCTCGGGATACGCCCGTTCGGGGGCAACTTTTCCCACCAGCTCCTTGCAGCGGTGAATGGCCTCTTTGGTTTTTTCCTCCATATCGAAGCCCAAGGTGGAAGCAAAGCGCAGAGCACGCAAAATGCGAACTGCATCCTGACGGAATCTCTGATCCGCATCGCCAATGGCTCGGATCAGGCGCTTTTTCAAGTCCCGTTTGCCGCAGAAGAAATCACGAAGCCCGCGCTCGGGGCTGTATACCATAGCGTTGATGGTAAAATCACGGCGTTTCAGATCGTCAAACAGGTTTTTGGTAAACTGAATACGGGAGGGATGGCGGTGATCCTCGTAGGCATCCTCTTTGCGAAAGGTGGTGATATCCAAAAACAGGGAGTCAAAATGCACCACCACCGTGCCAAATCTCTCCCCGACCAGATTCAGCCTGCAATCGCTGAATACCTTTTTGATCTCCTCGGGGGTGGCGGAGGTGGTAATATCCCAATCGTGAACGGGTCTGTGCAGGATCAGATCCCGCACGCCGCCCACCAGCCAGGCCTCAAATCCTGCCTCTTCCAATCGTGCCATCGCTTCCGTTACTTTTGCGGGTAAGGGAAGTTTCATCATATTTTTTCCTTTTTTATTGATTTTTCTTCAAGTTTGCACTTGACAAAAAAATCCGAATGTGATAAGATAACCGATGTTCGAGAGAACCTGCGTTGTTAGCTCAGCTGGATAGAGTGACTGGCTACGAACCAGTAGGTCAGGGGTTCGAGTCCCTTACAACGCGCCAGGAAGGCACCCCTCGGGTGCCT
>JAZQMO010000047.1:0-27460 GCA_045543495.1 Eubacteriales bacterium
CAAATTTCTGTATGCAAAATTGTAATCCCCACCACATAAGGCTCCCCCGATGGGGGAGCTCCGCCATGGGCGGTGAGAGGGGGCTTTGGCCATCTATTCCAACAGAACCCCCTCTCCGTCACGCCAAGCGTGCCACCTCTCCCGTAGGGCGAGGCTCTATGGTGCAAAACCTTTTCTTTCTGCCCCGAACCGACGGTCCGCAAGACGAAGCAAAGAATCAACACCAAATAAATCCCGATCCGCAAAATACAAATTCTTCACCAATCGGTAGGGGCTGACGTCCTCGACAGCCCGAGAAAAAATTCTCTATTGATCAAAGAAAACCCCTGTGTGCAACAATTCGATTTTCCATTCTCTTGTAGGGGCCGGCGGTCCTGTTGTGGTACCCGCCACGGCTTCCCCTCGTACCCTCGGGGGCCTTGGCGACCACGGCCACTCGCTCAAGTCGCTTCATCCGCCACCGGCGGCGCTCCCATCGCTCCCCCCGACGGCCCGCAAATCGTGGCCTTATCAGCCTTTGGCTTGGGGAATCCGTTTGATCTCTACCTTTTTCTGTGATTTTTTTGCATATCGGATCAAGGATTCGGTTCCTTTGCTTTTTCCATCCCAAAAGCAAATCACTTTGTGGCATACATCAACCATTTGTTTATTTCTTACAGGCCCGGCAGCTTTTCCGTATTGTTTCCAATCCGGTAAATATCGCTTAACGGGAAAACCGTTTTCTTTTGCAAATCTCTCTCCCAAAAGATCTGCTCCTTTGCACCCTCCCGAAAGAACGATAATTCGATCCGATGTTTCATATTCTCTGAGACAAGCAACAATATAGTCTTTTGCCTCTTCATAATTTGTATAGTTTCTACATCCTGCAATGATCACATATATTTCCATTTTTTCACCCCTTCAAGGAGTATTATATTTTAATTCCGCTAAAAATGCAACCATAAATGGTTATATAAACGAACCGATTTTTCAGCATAATATTGTAGTGGGAGTTGATATTATGTTTAAAATTGATAGAGAATTTAAATCTGCTAATATTTCTCGAACCATTCGGTTTACAGAGTCTCTTTTCGAGCAATTAAACAAAACTGCAGCAGAAAACGATATATCTTTTAATCTTCTTGTTTTGCAATGCTGTAAATATGCTTTGGATCATCAGGAACAAAAAGAAGAGAAGCAAAAGAAGAATTCTAAGAGAGATCCTTCGTAAAGAAGCGGTCTCTCTTGTTTTATCCTCTCAAAAACAAAGGCGCACCGAAAGGAGACACTTCGTAAAGAAGTAGTCTCCGTTTTTCTATATAAAGAAAAAAGACACTTTCAGTTTTGAAAGTGTCATAGTGGGTTATATACTTTAAAAAAAGTATATACTTGCCGAAAAAAAGAATATCATTTTCGGCAGGTAAAGTGATATTGCAAACGAAGAGTTTGCAGTGATATTTGACCTGCGGTCAAGTGATATGAAAGCCTTACGGCTTTCGTGATATTATATTCGCCCATAAACTGTCCGAAGGACAATATCACTTGGCGCAAGCCAAATAGAACTGCGAAGCAATATCACTCGCCGTCAGGCGAATATAACTGAGGCACACTTCCTTGCAGAGTGCGCCTCAAAGGTGCGCCTTTGTTGACAGGCTTTTCTTACATCCAATATTCTCGGATCTTGGTGGCCACGTGGGCGCCGAGGCGAGGGAGGGTGGGGCGGTTGAATTCTGCCGCAATCTCCTCATCGCTCCAACCGGGGTGCTCCAGGATCAGTTTCTTTACCTTCTCCAAGGGCTCTCGGCAATTCTTCAGGGCAAAGAGAACCTCCTCTCTTCCCTTGTAATCCCAGCCGCAGGGGTGATAATCATGGGCGGTGAGAACTCGCTCGATCTCCATTGCTTCCAGCTTTTCCAGCGCTTTTATGTGCTTATCGGGGCGGCTGATATTGGCGCACCACTCCCCCGAGCCGAAGATACCGTAAAGCTGCAAGCAGTCTCCGCTGATAAGGGTCTTGGTGCGGGTATCCAGAACGCCTGCGGAATCAATGGTGTGGCCGGGAATGGCAACCAGCTGCAGCACTCCCATAAAACCTTCCCCATCGGAAAGGGAAATGACCCTCTCTCCGTATTTTTCCTTCAGCTTTTCACTGCGGGAATAGATCTTGGCCTCGGGATATTCGGCGGCAAAGGTTTCAAGACCCCCTGCGTGATCCCGATGGTTGTGGGAAATAAATACTCCCTTCACCTCATCTTTTCCGATGCCCTCCTCCCGCAGGAAATCCGCCAGACGGACTGTAATATCCTCGGGGGTGGTGGCGGCATCAAAAACAAGAACGCCCTCGGGGGTTCTGACGGTGTAAATGGTGGTAAAAATATCCTTGTATTCCAGCTGCAAGCGGGAAATGGATTCATTGATCTTCATCGCTCTTCTCCTTTATTTCATTGAGTGCCCTCAAGGTTTCGTTTACTATGATCTGACCTGCCTCGGGGGTGACCAGATTGTCATACATACTGGCGCCAAAGCCCCTGCCCTCCACGGCCCTCTCAGTGGGAAGGTAGCTGCCGTTATCCCGCTGAGGCTGAGCGGCAAGCTGTACCACAAAGGTTTGAATAAAGGGACTGCGAGCCTGCAAGCGGTGCTGAAAATCCTGAAACAGCTCAAACTGATTGGAGGCAAAGGCCACAGGCCCCAACGCCACCGCATGGGCCTCCATAGGCAGGAAGGGATCCTTCTTGTAATCCTCATATTTATGAATGATCTTGCGGTAGCGGCCGCGGGCCGACATTCTTCGGGAATTTTCCTTAAAATTCTCCTCGGGGGAGCCCTCGGTCACAAAGGGCAGCTTTTGTGCCTCGGCAAGACCCGCCTTGGCCTCTCGGTATGCGGCCTCGTCGATTTTTCTGCGGGGGAGAGACAGGGTCAGCACCCGATGGGAGATTTTTGCCTCCCACAGGATCTCCTTTTTGGCCCAAGCATACACCTCATCAAAGGCGGCGGCCACTCGCTCGGCGATCTCCAAGCGATCCGCAAATCTCTCCTTCTGCTCCGCCAAGGTCTCCACCTCGCCGTATTTCAGGCGGTAGCGGCGGCTTTTTGCCTCCTTATAATGGAGCTGACGGGGGGCCATATCCCCTGCGGCGGCGCACTGGGGCAAAATGAAAATATTGCCGTATTTCTCCCGCACCCGCTCTCGGATCTGATGCCAGTAGTCGGCGGAATAATACAGCTCCGATTCACTGCACTGGCTGGGACAGGGCACATTGATCACAGCACCCGTCAGATTCTCTTCCCTGTCAAAGGTGAAGATCAGATTGACGAAGGGATCGGCTCCCCCTTCGTAATGGCTGAACATTTCGTCCTTGGTGTTGCCGTACATTTTCACGTGGCCGTTGACCCCGTGGGTGGAATCCTTCTTTTCCCCGGGGCGCAGAGACAGATCGTCAAAATAAGCCACTCGGCGCTGAAAGCCCACCACCGCAAAGCCGTAGCCATAGGCAAAGCCGCCCTCGCTTCTGGTTTCGTAGGCCTCCACCACGCAGTCGGCGATCTTCTCGGCAAGCTCGTGGCGGTATTCCTCGGCAGAATCAATTCGGATCCCCTCCATGGGAAATTCCTCTCCGGGGGTAATGGAAATAGAACCGATGCCGTTTAAGTGAGAGGCGCCCGTGTGGGTGTGGGTAGCGCTCATGAGGATCTTTTCCACGGGAATGGCAGGGCAGCTTGCCTCCACCCGCTCCCGCACCTCGTCCAAAAGGTGACAGCGAATGTCAATAAAATCTCCCGATACAAAAAGGGCCACATCTTCCCCGTCCTCCAAGACAAGGCAGGTCACCGTCAGGGGATCAAGGCTTCCCTTGGCAATTCTCATATGAAATTGCCCCGGCATATTCAAAGCCTTATTCGTGGATACATCCCGACTGCTCCAGCCGATCTTCAGTTTTCCCATATCGCTTCCTCCCGTTGCGCTTTTTTTCATTATAGCGGGAACAATGGAAAAACACAATAGGTTTTCCCTCTTTTTCCCCTCTTGTGTTTTTGGCCCGCAGGCGGTATTGTTGTTACAGGCCGAGAAGCTCTTTTTTCCGGCAATCTAACTTGAATCAACACGCAGTGTTGGATGGAATCGATCCGAGGCATACACCCTGCGGGTGATTCCATACACGCATTCTGCGTGATGCTTGCTTTATGCCAAAGTAGCCGCAAAATTGAGAGAAAAGTGAAAAGAGAAGAATGAAGAGTACAAAAAGAAAAGCCACACTGATGTGCGGCTTTTCTTTTTGGTGATTCATCGGAGATTCGAACTCCGGACCCCTTGATTAAAAGTCAAGTGCTCTACCGGCTGAGCTAATGAATCTTATTTTGCGCAGGTGTTATCA
Source organism: Eubacteriales bacterium (assembly GCA_045543495.1). Classification (GTDB taxonomy): domain Bacteria; phylum Bacillota; class Clostridia; order Oscillospirales; family SIG627; genus RGIG5579. The sequence goes on from JAZQMO010000047.1 coordinate 4,359, forward strand.
TACCACAAATCCAAATCTTTGTCAAGGGATTTTCAAGAAAGTGTGGAAATGGAGAAAAAAATATGATATACTGAAAAAAACGAAGGGAGGAGCCGAGGTGGAGTGGATCGTCGGAGAAGAGTGGCACGGGCTGCCCATTAAAAAGGTGCTCTTGAACAAGCTTGGCTTTTCCCGTGGGGCTGTCACAAGCCTCAAGCAAAAGGAAAAGGGAATTTTGGTGGATGGAGAGCACAAAACCGTTCGCTATATATTGCAGGCGGGGGATACTCTGTCCCTTCAGCTGGAGGACATCAGCCCCTCCAAGCGGATTCGGGAAAGCGAGGGCGAAATTGACATTCTCTATGAGGACGATGCCCTTCTGGCGGTGAACAAGCCCAGCAATATGGCGGTTCACCCCTCCAAAAAGCTGCAGGATGACACCTTGGCAGGCCGTATTCTCCATCACCGCTACCCTATGGTATTCCGTGCGGCGGGGCGGCTGGATAAGGACACCAGCGGTGTGGTGGTCAGCGCCAAGAACCGTGTGGTCAGCGCCAAGCTTTTTACCCTGATCAAAAACCACGGGATCCGAAAGGAATACCTTTTGCTTTGCCAAGGCGAAAAAACGCCACCCGAGAAGGGAGAGATTTCCCTTGCCATCAAGCGGGATGAGGAAAGCTACATCAAGCGAGTGTGCTTTGAGGAGGACGAGAATACCCCCGAAAGTCAGAAAAGCCTGACCCACTTTCGCCACCTTGTCTCCAAGGGCCCCTATCACCTGTTTTTGGCCTCCCCCATTACGGGGCGCACCCATCAGCTTCGGGCTCACTTTTCCGCTTTGGGCTTTCCCCTTGCGGGGGACACGCTCTACGGCAAGGAGAGCGAGATCATCGGGCGGCAGGCCCTTCACTGTCTGCGCCTGACCTTTCCCCACCCTGTTTCGGGAAAGGAGCTTTCCATTACCGCTCCCCTTCACGAGGACTTTATTTCTGCCCTGAAAACGGCCTTTGGCGAGGACTTTACCGTAGAACCCTTTTTGGAGAAAGGAATCCAAAATGAAAAAAATTGAAAGCTTTACCGTGGATCACACCAAGCTTCTCCCCGGGCTTTACATTTCCCGTACCGACGGGGACGCCGTCACCTACGATCTGCGTTGTCGCAAGCCCAACACGGGGGATCTTTTGGACAACGCCACCCTCCACTCCGTGGAGCATTTGATGGCCACCTTCCTGCGGAACGGCCCCCACGCCGACAAGATCCTGTATTTTGGGCCTATGGGCTGTCAAACGGGCTTTTACCTCATTTGTCGGGATCTGGCAAAGGAGGAGGTCAAGAAAGAGATTTTCCGTGCTCTGCAAGAGATCCTTCTCTATGACGGGCCTATGCCGGGAGGGAGCGAGATCGAATGTGGAAACTACCGAAACCTTTCCATGGAAAAGGGCAAGGCGGAATGTCGAAGATACTTAAACGAACTAATGAAAAGGAAGATTGATTTTCAGTATGAGGTATGAAAGGATCGGCGTGATCTGCGCCATGGAAAAGGAAGCGGCGGGGATCCGTGAAAGGATGGAAAACGTCCGAGAGGAACAGCTTGGCACCCTTCGCTTTTGGATCGGGAACGTGGGAAGCCGTCAGGTGATTTTGGCCCTGTGCGGCATCGGCAAGGTATTTGCCGCCATGTGCGCCCAGACCATGATCCTTCGCTTCGAGCCCGAGGCCATTCTCAATTCGGGCGTGGCGGGGTCCTTGACGGACGAGCTTGATATTTTATCCCTTGCGGTTTCCGAGGATCTGGTTCAGCACGATATGGACACCTCCCCCTTGGGGGATCCCGTGGGGCTCATTTCGGGGCTTGGGCTGGTAAGGCTCCCTGCCGAAGAGACCCTTTGGCAAACGGTTTTGGCCGAGGCAAAGCGAGCGGGGATCCCCGCTTTGTCGGGCACCATTGCCTCGGGGGATCAGTTCATTGCACGAAAGGAGCAAAAGGAGCGGATCCGAGCGTGCTTTGCTCCCATTGCCTGTGAAATGGAGGGGGCGGCCATTGCGCAGGTGGCGCTGGCCAACAAGGTTCCCTTCTGTGTCATTCGCTCCATTTCCGATTCCTATTCGGGCAAAAACGAAATGGATTATCCCCTCTTTGCCCAAAAGGCCGCCGACCGTGGAGCCGAATTCTTACTGCGCTTATTGGCAAATCCCCATATTTTATAAATAAGAGAGGATCTGATATGAAAAAACTTCTTGCCCTTCTTTTGGCCCTTCTTCTTTGCCTGCCCGTCTGTTCGGGCTGTGCCTCCCTTCCCGCCGAGACCACGGAAAAAACCTTGCCCGAGGAAAAAAGCGAGGAAAAGAAAGAGGAGGAATTCACCCGCTTTTTGGAGCTTTATCCCACCGACCCGCAAAAGCTCTCGGCAGAGCAGCTGAATCAGCTCCCCATTGCCTCCGAGGAGCTTTCTCCCGCCCAGCTTCGTCAGCTTGCGCTGGACTATTTTGAATTGCAGCTTTCCTTTTTGTGGAAGACCAATCTGGATATTCTCGATTACCCCACCACCTACGCCTCCAAGATGAAAAAGAGCTTGGAGCAGAAATATCTTTACAGCGGGATTCCCTACCAGAGTCAGGGCACGGGCAATCTGTACCGCTGGATGGAGTATTACAACCCCGAAACAGGGGTGATGGATCTTGCGCGTGCCCTTCGGGAAAACGGCGGCTACGGGGACGGGGCGGCCGTGACCAGCGTGGAGAAGGACGAAAGCGGCAACATCACCTACAAGCGCTACCGCAGCTTTATGACCCTGTTCAATCAGTGCTCCGTGGCCTCCTATTGGGGCTGGGGCCGAGTGATCAACTCCGCCAATTTCGGCTGGACCTATGATATGACGGTGTACAACGGCTTCATTCCCGTGGGCTGTTACACCTACCCCGATATGCAAAAGATCGACAAATTCGGTGAGACCACCGACTTAAACCCCACCGCCTTTGACACCAAGGATGTCATTGCCCACGTGAAGAGCGAAAACGGCAGTCAGGGTATGCTTGCCTGCTATGCCAAGGTCAAGCCCGGGGACTGCCTCGTTTCCGGCGGCCACGCCATGATGGTGCGAAGCAGTAACATTGAAAGAAACAAGGACGGCTCCATTAACTACGCCCGCTCCTCCATTACCATTATGGATCAGGGCGAGGGCTGGGGCATCGACAGCTTCCTTGGGGAGAACCCTTGGCGCAGACAGGGCAATGTAGAGGAGACCCACCCTCTCTCCTATTATGAGAAGGCGGGGTATCTGCCCTTTACCTGTCGGGAATATTTGGATCCCGAGGATCCCGAAGATCAAAAGCACATCGCCTTTTACAATTCCTACATCAAAAACAACACCGCCGCATTGGCGAAGCGTTACAGCGAATTTGATTTCTCCTCCGCTGAGCTTCGTGAGCTGAGCGGCGAGGGGGTGGAAAAGGCCATTGTCTTCACCAATCTTACCGACCTTGGTGACAGCATTTCCTTCTCACAGCTTGAGAGCCTTGCCGTAGCGGCAAACTACCCCATCTCCGACCTGTTTTTGACCGTGACGGATAAATCCGGCAAGGAATTGAAGCAAAATATTTACCGTGCCTTGAGCCCTCAGATCCGACAGGTGAAAATGACCGCCACCGAAACGAAATGGGAAATGGGAGAGGACGGAAAATACAAGACCGTTCTGAACGGCATCGCCCCCTTGGCCACGGGGGAAAACAAAATTACGATCACCCTGCAGCTTTCCACGGGTGAAAAGATCGTGGCTCTGGAAAAGGGCCTGACCGCCTAATAATTCAAAACAGAAAGGATCCCATTATGAAAAAACTCATTGCCCTGCTTCTTGCGCTTCTTCTGTGCCTGCCCTTCTTCTGCGGCTGTGCCACCCTTCCCGAGGGCACGGGAGCGGAAACGAAGGCCGAAACAGAAGGCCTCACCGAAGAGGAATCTACCCGCTTCTTGGAGCTTTATCCCACCGATCCGCCAAGGCTGTCGGCTGAGCTTCTCACAAAGCTCCCCATCGCAAACGAAGACCTGACTCCCGCCCAGCTTCGTCAGCTTGCGCTGGACTACTTTGAATTTCAGCTTTCCTTTTTATGGAAGAACAATTTGGATGTGACCGATTACCCCACCACCTACGCCTCCAAGATGAAAAAGAGCTTGGATCAGAAATTTCTTTACAGCGGCATTCCCTACCAAAGTCAGGGAACGGGCAATCTGTACCGTTGGATGGAGTATTACAATGCCGAAACAGGGGAAATGGATCTGAAGCGTGCCTTTGAGGAAAACGGCGGCTACGGCGAGGGTGCGGCCATTACCACGGTGGAGAGAGATGAAAACGGCAACATCACCTACAAGCGCTACCGCAGCTTTATGGCCATGTTCAATCAGTGCTCCATCGGCGCCTTTTGGGGCTGGGGCAGAGTGGTCAATTCCGCTCACTTCGGCGGCACGGCGGTTTTGAATGTGCGAAGCGGTCTCATTCCCGTGGGCTGCTACAGCTACCCCAATATGGAAACGCTTGATCATTTCGGAACCGAAACGGCACAGAATCCCACCGCCTTTGACACCAAGGATGTCTTTACCTATATGAAACAGGAGCACGGCGAGAATGCCATGCTGGACTGCTATGCCAAGGTCAAGCCCGGGGACTGTCTCGTTTCCGGCGGCCACGCCATGATGGTGCGAAGCAGCAACATTGTAACAAAGAAGGACGGCTCCATTGACTACGCCCGTTCCTCCATTACCATTATGGATCAGGGCGAGGGCTGGGGCATAGACGGCTTCCTTGGAGAGAATCCTTGGCGCAGACAGGGCAATGTGGAGGAGACCCACCCCCTCTCCTACTATGAAAAGGCCGCTTATCTGCCCTTCACCTTCCGTGAATTTCAGGATCCCGAGGACCCCGTGGATCAAAAGCACATTGAATTTTACGACACCTACATCAAAAACAACACCGAGATCGCCAAGAGCCTTTACAGCAAATTCGAGCTTTCCGAGGAAAGGCTGAAGGAGCTTTGCGGCGGTGGTGTGGAAAAGGCCGAGGTATTTCTCAATCAAGGCGATTTGGGAGAAAGCATTTCCTTCTCCCAGCTTGAGAGCCTTGCCATCGGTACCAACTATCCCATTTCCGACGTGTTCGTCACCGTAAAAGACAAAAACGGAAAAGAGCTGATAGAAAACATCCACCGCTCTCTCACCTCCCGTGCCCGTCAGGTCACTATGGATCTGACCGAAACGAAATGGGAAATGGGACAGGATGGGAATTATAAGACCATTCTGGACGGAATCGCCCCCTTGGCAAACGGGGAAAACAAAATTACGATCACCCTGCAGCTTTCCACGGGTGAAAAGATCGTGGCTCTGGAAAAGGGCCTGACCGCATAAAAATTCAAAACAGAAAGGATCCCCACCATGAAAAAACTCATTGCACTGCTTCTCGCCCTGACTCTGTGCCTGCCCGTTTTCTGCGGCTGTGCAGAGCCTGCCGAGAATACCCTGACCGAAACGGCGGGCGCCGAGGACAAGGAAACCAAAGAGGCCGAGAGCAAAACCGAAGAGGAAAAGACCCCTCGCTTTTTGGAATTTGACCCCAAGAATCCCGAGAAATTAAGCGCCGAGAAGCTCTCAAAGCTTCCCATTGCCTCTGATGACCTGACCCCCGCCCAGCTTCGTCAGCTTGCGGTGGACTACTTTGAATTGCAGCTTTCCTTCCTTTGGAAGACCAATTTCAATGTCACCGATTACCCCACCACCTATGCGGCAAACACGAAAAAGACCCTGACGCAGAAGTATCTTTACAGCGGTATTCCCTACCAGAGCCAAGGCACGGGCAATCTGTACCGCTGGCTGGAGTATTACGATCCCGAAACAGGGGTGATGGATCTTGCGCGTGCCCTTCAGGAAAACGGCGGCTACGGTGAGGGCGCAGCCATTACCACGGTGAAGGAGGACGAAAGCGGCAATACCACCTACAAGCGCTACCGCAGCTTTATGGCTCTGTTCAATCAATGCTCCATCGGATCCTTCTGGGGATGGGGCAGAGTGATCAACTCCGCTCATCTCGGCGGCACGGCGGTTCTGAATGTATACAGCGGCCTCATTCCCGTGGGCGGCTACACCTACCCCAATATGGAAAAGATCGACAGATTCGGAACCAAAACGGACTCAAACCCCACAGGCTTTGATACCAAGGATGTGATCGAGTATGTGAAGAACGAAAAGGGTAAGACCGCGATGATGGACTGCTACCTGAAATGCAAGCCCGGTGACTGTCTGGTTTCCGGCGGCCACACCATGATGGTAAGCGGTGTCAAAATCGTGAGAAAGAGTGACGGCTCCGTCAACTACACCCGCTCCTATGTTTCCATTCACGATCAGGGCGAGGCTTGGTCCAAAAGCGGAAAGCTGGGAGATACTCCCTGGCTCAGACAGGGCGGTGTTTCCGAGGCCCGCCTCCTGAATGAATTGGAGGATCAAGGCTATATCCCCTTCACCTTCCGTGAATTTCAGGATCCCGAGGACGAGCTGGATCAGAAGCACATTGAATTTTACAACACCTACATCAAGGACAACCTTGAAATCACCAAGAGCCTTTACAGCGAATTCAATTTCTCCGAGGAAAGACTCCGTGAGCTCTGCGGCGAGGGTGTGGAAAAATCCGAGGTATTCTTAAATCTTAACGACCTTGGTGACAGCATTTCCTTCTCCCAGCTTCAGAGCCTTGTCATCGGTACCAACTATCCCATCTCCGATCTGTTCGTTACCGTGACGGATCAGGGCGGCAACGTGCTGAAGCAGAACATTTACCGCTCTCTGACCTCCCGTGACCGTCAGATCACCTTGAATGTGACCGATACGAAATGGGAAATGGGACAGGATGGAAATTACAAGACCGTTTTGGACGGGATCCGTCCCTTGGCAAACGGAGCAAACAAGATCACCCTGACCCTGCAGATTTCCACAGGCGAGAAGCATGTGGTTCTGGAAAAGACTCTGACGGCATAACAAAAGAACAAAAAAAGGCAACGATCCCGAGGGATCGTTGTCTTTTTTTATGACAAGCGAAGCAAAAGATGCTCCAGTGCGCTTTTCAGATCGGGCAGATTGATGCTTGCTCTCTTGGGATCGGGCAGGTCAATGCCCACGGAATACCCCACGGCATCAAACATAGGGTAATCGTTGGTCCAATCCCCAATGGCGATCATATCCTCGGGTCTTGCCCCTGTGACTCGGGAAAGAAGGCGAATCCCGTCTCCCTTGGACAGGGCGGAATACACCACATCAAAGCAATCGGGGTGAGAATAGATCACAAGCTCCATTTCGGGGGTGATATTTTCCTCTAAAAGAGCCTTGATGGGAGGAAAATCCTCCTCATAGGCGGGGAAGGGAGTCAGGGCCGTTTCATTGGGCTGATACCAAATGCGGTCGGGGAAGGCCTCCTCCAATTTTTCCCGCAGCATTTTCAGCCCCTCGGCAGTTCTTTTGGGAAGGCGGGCCTTTTGAAAATGAGGGGGCGGCAGATCCACTCCAACCTGCAGGGCGCCGCCGTTTTCTCCGATGAGAATGGGGTTTTCAAGGCCCAGCTGGCGGGCAAAGCCGCAAAGGTAGAAGGTGGGCTTTCCGCTGGAGAGCACAAGGCGTGCGCCACGCTGCTCCAATTGTTTGAGAAGGGCGACCTCCTCGGGCGGGGTGGGCTTGCCCACCTTGGCCAGAGTGCCGTCTAAATCAAATACAAGATAGGTTTCCACTCAGCCCTCCAGATCCTCAAAGGAGATGACACGGGTCTTGGCCTTTTTCTCCTTGGCCTTTTCCTCCTCGGCCTCGGGCACGGGGGGCATGGCGTTGATCTCCTCGGCGATGCGCTCGATCCTTTCCCGATGGGCGGCCTCGGCTTTTTCCTTTTCAGGCTCCTTTTCGGGTTCCTTTTCGGCCTCGGGCTTTTTCTCCTTGGCCTTTTTGGGAGAAGATACCCGATTTTTACGGGTCCACACCACGCTGAACACAATGGCCCCTGTGGCAAGGATGGCAAAGAGGATGATCAAGGTCCAGATCAGGGGAGTGAAATTCCCCTTGGGAACAGGGTCGGCGGGCGCCTCTCCCTCGGCTCCCTTGGGGCTTCCGCGGAACAGGGCCACAGAGCCCACTCCCGCAAATTCCACCGTCAAAAAGACCACACCGTCCTCGGAAACGGAGGCGGTGGGGGACAAAATGGTGCTGCTCTCTCCCACAAAGCCCGCTCCGATGGTGAGGACCTCCATCGCCTCCTCTTCCTCGGTCAGGGGGATCTGAAGGCGAAGGGTGGCGTGCTTGGGAAGGGTGACGGGCTTGCCGTTGTCATCCACCACGGAAAGGGAAATTCCCTTGAGGATCTCCTTGGCGGAAAGGGTGGCAAGGGTTCCTGCCGCCCCCTCCTCTAAAATTCGCAGGGTGACCATGGCCCCCTCGGGGAGGGCGCCACGGCTGGCACTCACCAGCACCTTGGCTCCGTTTTTACCTGTAATATAGCTCAGATCCGCCACATTGGAAACAGCGGAGAAGGGCAATTCATCGGGCTTTAGGATGGTCAGGTACCCCGAAACGATCTCTAATTTATAATTGTCCTTTTTATCGGCAGCAAAGGAAAGGGTGCCGGCACCGATGGCGTATTTGCCAATGTCCTCTCCCGCTTCACGGGCAGGCTCCCCTTGCAATTCATCCAAGATCTCCCCTTCCACCCGATAGGTGAAGGAGGGATCCTTTTCAAACAGATTCTTCTCGGCATTTTCAATGCGGATCACACAGGGAATGGGGGTGATGGTGACGGTCTGAGAGGCGCTGTCCGTCTCCACGGTGGTGCGGTTTTCATCGGTGGTGACAAAGGCGCCCACCTTGCAGTAGTATTTTCCCGACTGGCTCACGTCACGGAGCTTGATGGTGTCGGCATTCTGCCCCGCCACGGCCGCATCGTCACAGTACCACTGATAGGTATAGCTGATGCCGTCGGTCTCTTCCACATCGGCCTTCAATACAATGCTTTTTCCGTCAAAGACCCTTTCGGTCTCTCCGTTCCCCTCCACCTGAAGGGTCACCTTGGGAGCGATCCTTGCGGGGGTGCAAACAAAGCGGCAGGTGATCTCATACTCCGTATCCTCCCCTGAGCCCGAAACGGCAAAAGAGGCCTTTTTTCCGTTGACGAAGATCTGAGTGTCATTCTCTACGGTGACCCCTTCCTTGAAGATCTTAAAGGAGACCTTGATTAAATAATCTCTGCCGTTGACAAACAGATCTCTTTCATCCAGCTTGATGGCCTTGCCTGTGGCATCGTCATACCATCCGGTCTCTTCATCCAAAATGCCCCAATCGGTCTCCTTCAATTCCTCCTGATCGGAGGGAAGGCGCAGTTCCACCTCGGGGGGCTGACGGGAGGGGCTTTCTCCCTGAACGGGCAGGTCACAGCTGACCACGATGCTCTCCACGGGGCACTTCTCCTCGGCAAAAGCGGCGGGCATCAGACACAGGGCACAGATCAGTGCCAAAGCCAAAACAGACAGTCGTTTCATACAAATCACCTTCTCAATACGAAGTTATGGGCAGAGAGGGGTCATCCTCTCCTTTTTCAATGTTTCTCACCACGGCAAAGTAGGAATAGGTGGGAGTGGGGGAAATTTTGATCCGATCGCCCACCTTTTTCCCCAAAAGCACCTTGCCGAGAGGGGATTCCTTGGATACGCACCCCTCCAAAACATTTTCTCGGAGCGTGGTCACAAGGCGGTAGGTCTCTTCCTCGTCATCCTCCTCAATGTAAAGGGTCACCTTGTCAAAAAGACCCACCTCATCCTCCCCTGAATCAGAGTCAATGATCTTGGCGGTGGCGATCATATTCTGCAAATAGCGGATGCGGGAATCGTTCTTTCCCTTTTCTCTTTTGGCGGTGCGGTATTCATCGTTTTCGCTCAGATCCCCCAATTCTCTTGCCTGCTGAACATCGGCACGGAGCTGGGGACGCAGGGAAATGCGGTAATCGATCTCCTCCTGCATTTTCTGAATATCCACCTTGGTTAATTCGTCGTACATTTCTCTCCTTTTCTCAAGCCCTTGGGGTAATGGTTCTTGGCCCGCCCCTGAGCGATCTTCACCCCGCCCAAGGGACAGGAGCCCAAAAGGGCCACGGCCCAGCCGTTCTCCCCCTGACAAGAAAGCTCCTCGCCTCGCAAGTACGCCTCGGCCTCAAGGGGCGTGAGCCTGACTGTTCTGCGAAAATTCTTATAATAAGCCATAAAGAAGCGGTGATGGGGAATGACCCTTCCCTTTCTCACCTGACCGATCATCACCCCGGGGGATACGGTGCCCTCGGGCAAGGGATCGGCGCCCTTTGGCACAAGGTAGGCCGCATCCTCCTTCAAAAGGAGCCTTCCCTCGGGGATTTCCTCCAGACACTCTCGCAAAAAGCTTTGGATGGCCTCATATTCGGGCGGCCTTTTTTCTTCCCTTTGCTTTTTTTCCTTCTTCTTGGGGCCAAGAGCCAATTCTGTCTCCCCTTCTTTTTTCAAAATGGCCAAAAACTGCCCCTCCCCCGAAAACACGTGGGGGTAGAAGCGGCGGGCCTTTTCCATCCCGTCCGTGGCGCCGGGGCGGGAAACCCTTTTGACCCCATCGGCGGCCTCGCACAGGGAAAATTCGGAGTGATGGGAAAGAAAATCGGCCACCACACCTTCGTTTTCCTCCAAGGACCAGGTACAGGTGGAATACAGCACCACCCCGCCCGCCTTCACGGCACGGGAGGCGCTTTCCAAAATGTTTCTCTGAAGCGGAGCAAGAGATCGAACCTTCTCCTCGCTCCAGCCGCAAACGGCATCTTCATTTTTTCGCATCATTCCCTCGCCGGAGCAGGGCACATCGCAGATCACAAGGTCAAAGCGATGCTCCAATTCCCTCGGAAGAAAAGCCGCATCAAAGGAGGTGACAACGCTCCGCTTTTCCGAAAGCCGCTCCACATTCTGCATCAGAACCCGAAGGCGGGCGGAGACAGGCTCATTGGAAAACAAGACCCCGTCGGGAGACAGGAGATACGAGGCGGCCTGCAGGCTCTTGCCACCGGGGGCGGCGCACAGATCAAGAATGGCTCCGCAGGGCTTTTTCTCCAAGGCAAAAACGGGGGCCATGGCCGCAGGCTCCTGCACATACAGGGCTCCGCCGTGATGCAGGGGGTGGCTTCCGATGTGGTCAAACAAAAAGCGGCAGGCGCACTCCCCGAAAGGGATCTCGCCCAAATATCCCTCTCCCAGCGCCTCACGAAGCTCATTTTCCCCTACCTTTTGGGGGTCAAAGCGAAGGGCACGGCTTGGCTCGGACTCCATGGCCTTCCAAAAGAGAGGAGCCTCTTCTCCCAGCAGGGCATTCATTCTCTCGCAAAACAATGCGGGATATTCCATTCTCCTCTCCCCCCTTTTCTCTTTATCTTTCAATATAACACACCCACGAAAAAAAAACAAGTAGAAATGCGCCGAAGGGGGCCCTTCCCACAAAAAAAGATCCTCCGCAAGGGAGACACTTCGTAAAGAAGTAGTCTCCGTTTTTCTGTGCAAAGATAAAATGACACTTTCAAAAAATGAAAGTGTCATAGTGGGTTATATACTTTAAGAAAGGTTATACTTGCCGAAAATAATATTTCTTCTTCGTGCGTAAATAATGATATATCTCCGACGAGATATGATATACGGCTTCGCCGTATGATATATTTTCCCTTTGTGAAAATATGATATAATATCCGCTCCTTAATATGCCGCAGGCATATATCATCGCTCACAGAGCGATATCATACCGAAGGTATATCTCCCGTTCCGCAAGGAACGGATATCATTGAGGCACGCTTCCTTACGGAGTGTGCCTCAAGGGAGGATCCTCTTTGATGCTTTTTTATTTTAAGCCAAGCTCGGCGGCAGAGGCCACGGAAAGCTTGTGTGCCTTTACGATCTCGGCAAAGGCTTCTTCCTCGGCCACACGGAAGACCATATAGGCCTTTTCGTTCTGATGGGTGAACAGAGAATACATATACTCAATGTCCACGCCGCCGTCGGCCAGGATCTCCAGTACCTTGGAAAGACCTGCGGGCTCATCGGGAACGGAAATGACCGTAACGGGGGTCATGGAAAGGATACAGCCGTTTTGCAGGAGAACCTCGGTGGCACGGCTCGCATCATCGGCAATGATACGAAGCACACCGTAATCGGCGCTCTCGGCAATGGACAGGGCACGAAGGTTGATCCCGCTTTCTGCCAGAAAAGCGGTGATCTCAGAAAGAGAGCCCTTTCTGTTTTCCAAAAACACACTGATCTGATGAATTGCTGACATCTTGCTTCCTCCTTAAATCTTTCTCTTATCGATGATACGGACTGCCTTGCCCTCACTGCGGGCAATACTCTTGGGAGAAACCAGCTTGACCTTGGCGAAAATACCCAGCATGGTATGCAGAGCCTCCACCAGACTCTTTTCCATTTCGTTGATCTTGGAAAGGGAGTCGGAAAAGTTTTCGGGGGTCATTTCCACCTGAACCTCCAAGGTATCGGAGTGGTTCACACGGTCTACAATGATCTGATAGTTGGCCTGATAGCCCTTTTCCAGAAGCACGGTCTCGATCTGGCTGGGGAATACATTGACTCCCTTGATGATGAGCATATCGTCGCTTCTGCCCATGGGCTTGGACATTTTCACGTGGGTTCTGCCGCAGGGACAGGGCTCACGGGTCAGAACGCAGATATCACGGGTGCGGTAACGAATGAGGGGGAAGGCCTTTTTGGTGATGCAGGTGAACACAAGCTCGCCCTTTTCACCCTCGGGCAACACCTCGCCCGTTTCGGGATCAATGATCTCGGCAATGAAGTGGTCCTCATTGATGTGCATACCCGTCTGCGCCTCGCACTCAAAGGAAACACCGGGGCCGGAGATCTCGGTCAGACCGTAAATATCGTAAGCACGGATGCCCAGCTGCTTTTCAATGTCACGGCGCATCTCCTCGCTCCACGCCTCGGCACCGAAGATGCCCGCCTTCAATTTGATCTTATCTCTCAGGCCTCTTTCGTGGATGCTCTCCGCAAGATAAGCGGCGTAGGAGGGAGTGCAGCAGAGAATGGTAGATTCCAGATCCACCATAAACTGAAGCTGACGCTCCGTGTTACCGGAGGACATAGGCAGGGTCAGACAGCCCACCTTGTGAGAGCCGCCGTGGAGACCTGCGCCGCCGGTAAAGAGACCGTAGCCGTAGCAGACCTGACAAACATCCTCGGGGGTGCCGCCCACGGCCACCACGGCTCTGGCACAGCAATCCTCCCAAAGATCAATATCCTCCTGCGTATAAAAGGCCACCACACGCTTTCCCGTGGTGCCGGAGGTGGACTGAATTCTTACGCAGTCCTTCATCGGCACGCCCTTCAGGCCGTAGGGATAAGCCTCACGCAGATCGGCCTTGGTAAGAAAGGGGAGCTTGTGCAGATCATCCACCGACTTGATGTCCTCGGGGGTCAAACCCTTCTCCTCCATTTTCTTGCGGTAATAGGGCACGTTTTCCCATACGTGCCGAACCTGCTGCACCAATCTCTCGTTCTGGAGAGCGAGAATTTCCTCTCGGGAGGCGGTTTCAATTTCCTTTTGATAATAGCGACTCATAATATTCCTTCTTTCTTTAAGCCTGTCTGCCGAGACGGAAGGCCTTTTGATTCAATTCCAAAAACTTGGCGGGCACGCTTTCCGCAATGGCAGAAAGCCACTCCTCCTCGGTAAAGTCAAAGAAACGGGAGAGTCTCCCCATAAGAGCAATGTTTACCGCTTTTGCGCTGCCTGCCTCTTCGGCAAGAGCCAGTGCATCAAAGGCCTCCAGATCAAAGCCCTTGGCACGCATTTTTTCTTCCAGATTCTCGGGATATTCCGCAGCGCCGATGATAACGGGCATAGGATTGATCTTTTGGGTATTGACCACGATCTTTCCGCCGGGCTTTAAGTACTCCGTCCAGCGGGCGGCCTCCAAAAGCTCAAAGGACACGATAAAATCGGCCTCGCCCTTATCAATAATGGGGGAATATACCTTTTCCCCGAAGCGCACATAGGTCACCACGCTACCGCCACGCTGGCTCATACCGTGTACCTCGGACACCTTAATATCATAGCCACGGGTCAGAAGGAGTCTTCCCAGGAGCTTACTTGCCAAAAGGCTGCCCTGTCCTCCCACGCCCACGATCATTACATTCTTTGTTTCCATCTTTTCTCCCCCTTTCACAGTGCGCCGAATTTGCACAGCTGGCCGCAAACGCCGCAGCCGGTGCAAAGGGTATTGTCAATGACGGCCTTGCCGACCTGAATGCTGATGGCGGGGCATCCCACCTTCATACAAGCCTTGCAGCCACGGCAGGCATCGGTCTTCACCGCAATGGGGCCGGGATGCTTCACGGATTTCAGAAGTGCGCAGGGTCGGCGGGAGATGATCACCGAGGGCTCCTCGGCCGCAAGCTCCTCCTTCACAGCCGCTTCGGTCTCGGCAAGGTTATAAGGATCCACCACTCTCACTCGGGCGATGCCAAGAGCGTGGCAAAGGGCCTCCAGATCCACCTTCTGTGCGGGCTCGCCCTTCAGGTTCTTACCCGTGGTGGGGTTTTCCTGATGGCCGGTCATACCGGTGATGGAGTTATCCAGAATGATCAGGGTGGCGTTGGACGCATTGTAGGCAATGTTCACAAGGCCGGTCATACCCGAGTGCATAAAGGTGGAATCACCGATAACGCCCACGGTCTTGCCGTCTGCCTTGCCGGAAAGAGCCTTCACAAAGCCGTGGAGACCCGAAACGGAGGCGCCCATACAAATGGTGGTATCCAGCGCCTTCAAGGGAGGTACGGCACCCAAGGTATAGCAGCCGATATCCCCCAAAACGGTGATCTTATTCTTTGCCAAGGTATAGAACAGGCCTCTGTGAGGACAGCCTGCACACATCACGGGAGGTCTTGCGGGAATATTCTCCTCCAAAGCGGTACCGCAGGGCACCTTTTCCCCCATAACCTCGGCCACCGAATTCTGACTGAATTCACCCAAGAGGCTGAATTTCTCCTTGCCCTCTACCTTCAGGCCCATACGGCAGATCTCGCCCTCTACGAAGCCATCCAGCTCCTCTATGACCACAAGTCTTTCCACCTTCTCGGCCAAGGCACGGATCTTTTTTTCGGGCAAGGGCCAGATCATACCCAGCTTGAGAACGGGGTAACGGTCACCGAACACCTCCTTGGCGTACTGATAGGAGGTGGAGGAGGTAATGATACCCACGGAGTGATCCTCGCCCTCTTCCAGACGGTTCTCCTCCCAGCTATCGGCAAATTCTGCCAAGCGAAGGGTTCTTTCCTCCACGAAGGGGTGGCGGGCCTTGGCGTTGGCAGGCATCATAATATATTTGGCGGGGTTCTTTTCATATTCCTTCTCGGTCTCCACTCGCTCCCCTTCCTCCACCACGCTCTGGGAGTGTGCCACACGGGTGCACATTTTCAGAAGCACGGGAGTATCAAATCGCTCGCTGATCTCAAAGGCGGCACGGGTCAGGCGAATGGCCTCGGCGGAATCGCTGGGCTCCAGCATGGGGATCTTGGCGGCACGGGCATAGTGACGGGAATCCTGCTCATTCTGAGAGGAGTGCATTCCCGCATCGTCTGCCACACCGATCACAAGGCCCGCATTGACACCGGTATAGGAAATGGTAAACAGGGGGTCGGCGGCCACGTTCAGGCCCACGTGCTTCATACCGCAAAAGCTTCTCTTGCCTGCAAGGCTGGCACCGAAGGCAGTTTCCATGGCAACCTTTTCATTGGGCGCCCACTCAGCGTAGATCTCGTCATAAAGAGCGGCGCTCTCGGTGATCTCGGTGCTGGGGGTTCCGGGGTAACTGGAAACGAAGCTGCAGCCTGCCTCATAAAGGCCACGGGCAACGGCGGCGTTTCCCAGCATCAATTTTCTCATAACAAATCTCCTTTTCTTTCTCCCGAGGGAGGTCTTATCCCTTGATCTGCGCTTCTACAAGGCTTCCCTTGCAGTACTTTTGGCGCAGAACGGGCTTTTCGATCTTTCCGGTGGGGTTACGGGGCACCCGATCGAAAATGATCTTGCGGGGTCTCTTATAGCGGGGCAGGGTT
Organism: Eubacteriales bacterium; assembly: GCA_045543495.1. GTDB lineage: Bacteria > Bacillota > Clostridia > Oscillospirales > SIG627 > RGIG5579. Next base: position 20,487 of record JAZQMO010000047.1, read on the forward strand.
GCACAGAAATCACAGATCTCCTCCTCGGTGCACGCTACCCCCTCCTTGACCTCCACAATGGCGGCACAAATTTCGCCCAGACGGGGCTCGGGAATACCGATGACCGCCACATCCTTCACCTTATCAAAGGCTCGCAGATGATCCTCGATCTGCACGGGATAAATGTTTTCTCCGCCGGAGATGACCACATCCTTCTTGCGGTCTACCAAATAAATGTAGCCCTCTTCATCCTCCTTGGCCATATCGCCCGTGAAGAGCCAGCCATCGTGCAGTACCTCGGCGGTGGCCTCGGGGTTCTTGTAGTAGCAGAGCATCACGCCCGGTCCCTTGACCGCCAATTCGCCCACCTCGCCACGGGGAACCTCCTTCCCCTCGGGAGTGACGATGCGGGTCTCCCAAAGATAGCCCGCCTTGCCGATGGCGCCCACCTTGTGAACGTTTTCCACGCCAAGGTGAACACAGCCCGGCCCGACGGATTCGGACAGACCGTAGTTGGTATCGTACTGATGACCGGGGAATACCTCCATCCAGCGACGGATGAGGCTGGGGGGAACAGGCTGAGCACCGATGTGCATCAGTCTCCACTGCTTCAATTCATAATCGGAAAGGGAGACCTTTCCTTCGGCAATGGCATCCAAAAGATCCTGTGCCCACGGCACCAGAAGCCAAACGATGGTGCATCTCTCCTCGGATACCGCCTCCAGGATCCACTCAGGGCTGATGCCGCGCAGAAGCACCGCACGGGAGCCGGAGAGAAGGGAGCCGAACCAGTGCATCTTGGCACCGGTGTGATACAGGGGAGGAATACAAAGGAACACATCGTCCTTCTTCTGACTGTGGTGCTTCTGCTCCGTCAGACAGGAGGAGACCAGCGCTCCGTGGCTGTGAAGAATGGCCTTGGGGAAGCCCGTGGTGCCGGAGGAAAAGTAGATGGCGGCAAGATCCTCATCCGTCAGGAAAACAGGGGGTGCGGAGGAGGAGCAGTAGCGCATCAGATCCATACAGCACTCTGCATATTCGGGCTTGTCCTTGCCTACGAAGAACACCGTTTTCACAGGGCCGAGATTTCCCTCCAGCGCATCAATACGGGAGGTGAATTCAGGGCCGAAGATCAAAACCTCGGCATCGGCAAGATCCAAGCAATACAAAATCTCATCGGAGGAATAGCGATAGTTCATGGGAACGGCAATGCACCCTGCCTTCAGAATACCGAAATACAGGGGAAGCCACTCGATACAGTTCATAAGAAGAATGGCAACCTTGGTTCCCTTCGTCAGTCCTCGGGACAGAAGGAGGTTGGCAAAGCGGTTGGCTCTGCGGTCAAAATCCTTCCAGGTGATCTCTCTGCGATAGGGGGAATCCGTAGCGTTTTCAATGAGCTTCAATTCCTGCCAATCGCTTTTCTTTTCGTCCCTCTCCCGAGAAGGATTCAGCTCCACCAGAGCCACGTCCTCCCCGAAATAGCGGGCGTTTCGTTCCAAAAAATCAAGAATGGGCATTGTTTTCTCCTTTGGGTCCACAAAAATAAAAAAGCCCTCTGCCCTTGCAGAGGACGACAGTGCCGTGGTACCACCTCAAATTTACCGCTTCTGCGGCCTTTGGGCGCTTTATCGGGCGCACCCGTCTCTCCCTACTGCCTTGTTCAGGAAAGCCGCTCCGAAAGGAATTGGGCGAAAAGCACCACGCTGTCTTGCACCGGCCGACAGCTCTCTGAGAGGCACGTTCCCGCTTACTTGGTTTCATCATAGCGTTATACATCCATTATGGTAGCATTTTTTTCTCGGAAAGTCAACAAAAAAGGTGAAAAAACAAGGGCTCTTTCTCGGAAATTACGGGGAAAAGACCCTGTTTTTTTCTTTTTTGTAAAATTGTGTCCCTTTTCCTTTACAAACGCTCATTTCCAATTTATAATAGATCCGTATGATTTACTTGCGAGGCACACTATGTTTGATATGAGCGTCTTCACCCTGACCGTGGAAACCGTGGCATTTCTCCAGATCTTTATTCTCACGGGGTATTTTCTCCGTCGGAAGAATATTTTGGGGCACGAGGCCTGCCACACCGTTTCCCTTCTTACCTCCCACCTGTTCCTGCCTGCCTACACCCTGTCAAAGCTTCCCAAAAGCTTCACCATGGAAAATCTTGTTCCCAACGCAAAACTTTTGGGCTTTTCCACCGTCATCATTCTGGTGGCCATTTTCCTGGGAAGGCTCGCCGCAAGGCTTTTGGGGAAGGACGATATGGAAAAGAAGGCCTTTTCCTATCTCTTCGCCTTTTCCAACACGGTCTATTTCGGACTTCCCGTCATGGAGGGGGTCTTCGGAGAAGAGGTTTTAGGGCAGTTTATCGTATTCACCATGCCCGTTTCCATTGCCATTCACAGCTACGGCTGGGGGATTTTCGCTTCGGATAAGAAGCTGAATGTGAAAAAATGCCTCCTTTCTCCCCCCATTATCGCCACCTACATCAGCGCCTTTTTGGGGCTGACGGGGTTGTATCGCTTCATTCCCGATTTTATGCAAAATGCCCTGAGCGGAGCGGGAGCCTGTATGAGTCCCTGCGCCATGCTTCTGGGCGGTCTTGTGATGGGGGCCCGTCCCTTGAAGGAATTGCTGTTTAAGGCTCGGCCCTATTTTATTGAGTGTCTGCGCATTGCCACCATTCCCCTGATCATCGGTCTTCCCCTGTATCTTTTGGGGGTTCGGGGCGTGTACCTCTTCATGGCCTTTATCGTGGTGGGTCTCCCCTCGGGGATGAACATTATCGTGTTCCCCGAAAGCATGGGGCACGATGCCACGGAAAATTCCCGTATTGTCTTTATTTCCACTTTAATTTCCATCATTACTGTACCCGTGGTCTTTGCTGTGGCCAAGCTCCTCAGCGGACTTGCGGTCTGATTCGGAGGATACTATGGCTTTTATCAAAACACCCGTGAAGGGAATGAATGACTTTTTGCCCCGTGAGATGGCACTGCGTCAGGAGGTTCTCTCCAAGATCCGTGCCACCTACCGCTCCTTCGGCTTTGCCGAGATCGAGACTCCCTGTATGGAGCACATTGAAAACCTCACCGGCAAGCAGGGCGGTGAAAACGAAAAGCTCATTTTTAAGGTATTAAAGCGCGGGGCGGCTCTTGCCCGTGCCTTGGAGAAGGGAGACGATCTGGCAGACTCCGGTATGCGCTACGATCTGACCCTCCCCCTTTCCCGCTTTTACGCTGCCAATTCCGCCTCTCTCACGGCCCCCTTCAAGGCTCTGCAGATCGGCTCGGTTTGGCGTGCGGATCAGCCTCAGAAGGGCAGATTCCGTCAGTTCACCCAGTGCGATATTGACATTCTCGGAGACTCCTCCCCCTTGGCGGAGATCGAGCTTGTCAGCGCCACGGCGGGAATGCTTGCCGCACTTCTTGAAAACACCCGCCTTTCCGGCTTTACGGTTCACATCAACGACCGCCGCATCTTAAAGGCCATGGCCGCCTCCTGCGGCTTTGGGGAGGATGTGATGGAGAGCGTCTTCATTTCTCTTGACAAGCTGGATAAGATCGGAGCCGAGGGCGTGAAGGCCGAGCTTCTTTCCCTGGGCCTTGCCGAGGAAAAGGTAGCGCAGTACCTGCGCTATTTCGAAGCGGAGCCCGAATCCGTGCCCGCCTTCTGCGCCGGCTTACCCGAGGGCGTTTTGGAAAACGGGGTCGCTGAGGGGCTTGACACCATTATTTCCTGTGTGAAAAAGTCTCTGCCCCCGATGGCAAACCTGAAATTTGACCCCACCTTGGTTCGCGGCATGGGCTACTACACCGGCACCATTTTCGAGGTCAAGCTGAACGAATATAATTTCTCCATTGCCGGCGGCGGCAGATACGATGAAATGATCGGTAAATTCTCCGGTCAGAAGACCCCCGCCTGCGGCTTTTCCATCGGCTTCGAGCGCATTATCACCATCTTGAAGGATCAGGCTGCCGACGAGGCAGGAAAGACCGAGGGCATTGCCCTTCTGGTGGAAAACGGCGCCTCTCCCGAGATTATGACCTCGGTCTTTGAAAAGGCCGCCGCTCTCCGTGCCGAGGGCAAGACCGTCACCGTTCTTCCCTTAAAGAAAAATGCCAAATTCCAGATCGACCGCCTGATGGAAGAGGGCTTCACCCAAATCGAGCGCATCTATCGCTCCTGAATCGTGACCGAGCAGAAATGCTCGGTCTTTTTTCTCCCCTCTCGGCCCCTCGGGGCAGGGAGGGGATTTTTTATTCAGGTACCTGACTATCTTGACAAAGAGGAAAAGCTATGCTACAATTTAATCAGGTACCTGAATAAAAAGGAGGGCTTGTATGAATCAGGATCTTATTTTGATGACCCTTTTGCACCGCACCCACGCCTTGGGGCGGCGGGGAAAGCGAAAGGAGCCCGAGGTGCCCCGAGGCTCGGGGCGCATTTTGGAGCATTTGGATACAGACCGACCCGTGCGCCCAAGGGAGCTTGCCGAGGAGCTTGGGATTCGCCCCCAATCCGTATCCGAGGCGCTCTTGTACTTGGAAAAGCGGGGCGAGATTGTGCGGGAGAGTGACCCGCAGGACAAACGAAGCTGCCTTGTGACCCTATCCGAGGCGGGGAAAATGGCAAAGGAGCGTGCCGCTGTGGAGCGGAGGGAGCGAGCCGAAGCCCTCTTTTCGCCCTTGACCGAGGAAGAAAAAAAGACCTTGGAGGCCATATTGAATAAAATTTTAGAGAAAGGAGACCGATAAATGCCGCCACCCCTACCCTTTCAACACAAAACCATAGAAAAGCCGAGGTCTCTTCGTGAGGTGCCCGCTTACTTAAAGAAGCTGTTATCGGGCTTTTTCCGCCGCTTCTTTTACGTGGTAAAATTGGTTTGGAGAACGGGAAAATGGATCCTGTTTCTCTTGGCCTTTACGGCTCTGTTCAAGGGCATTACCCCTGTTTTGGGAAGTCAGATCACCCGTGGGATCCTCAACGGTCTGCAAAACAGCGTGACCGAGGGTGCTATGGCTGACTTTTTCCACTCCGCCCTCTTTGGGCTTTTGCTGCTTTCGTTTTTGTATCACGTTTTGGTGCAGACCATTAACCACGTCTCCGCCGCCTTGAACCGCATTGCGGGAGAAAAGGTGGTCAAGGAGGTGAAGGTGATGATGATGGAAAAATCCCGTGAGCTGGATCTTGCTTCCTTTGACGATCCCGAATTCTACGCCAAAATGGAAAACGCCAATCGGGAGGCGGGGCACCGTCCTCTGAACATTCTTTCGGAGACCTTCAATATTTTCAGCACCTCCATTGAATTGATCAGCTATCTTCTCATTTTGCTGGCCGCACCGGGGCTTTCATGGATGACCTGGCTCATTGTATTCGTTTCCATTCCCTCGGCGGTGATCAGCTTCATTTACCGCAAAAAGAATTTCAACTATATGCGCCATCGCTCCAAGGATCGCCGTCAGATGAATTACTGTGCGGAGACCTTGGTAAACAAGGATCTGATCAAGGAGATCCGAATGTATGATCTGGCCGACAGCTTCATTGCACGGTTCCGCTCGGTGTTTGACCGCTACTTTGCGGGGCTGCAGAAGCTGATCATTTCGGAAAAGCTTTGGCTCATTGGGATTCAGGTGATCAAGCGTGGCCTGAATCTGGTATTCTACTGCATCATTGCCCTGCGGGTGCTTTCGGGAGAGTTTTTGCTGGGTGATTACAGCTTTTACACCGGCGCCATTCTCTCGGTATCCACCTGTGTGGCCACTCTCATTACCACCACGGCAACGGTCTACGAGGGAACTCTGTTTGTGGACAACCTGATGGACTTTATGAACGAGCCCTCTCGGGTTGCTCCCATTATTAAAAGGCCGAGGGCGGTGGAGCGAGGCGAGGGGCACACCATTGAATTTCGCGGGGTTTCCTTCTCCTATCCCGGCTCAAAGTGCAAGGTTTTGGAGAACATTGACCTTGTGATCGAAAAGGGGCAGACGGTGGTGTTGGTTGGCCTCAACGGTGCGGGAAAGACCACGCTCATTAAGCTTCTGACCCGTCTGTACGATCCCACCGAGGGTGTGATCCTTCTGGACGGAAGGGACATTCGGGAATACGATCTGAAGAGCCTTTACGAGACCTACGGCATTATTTTCCAGGATTTCGGAAAGTACGCCGTTACGGTGGAGGAGAACATTCGCTTCGGGGATATTCACCGTCCCGCTGACAGGGAGCGGATTCAAGAGGCGGCACGGCAGAGTGCGGCGGAGGAATATATTTCCCGTCTGCCCAAGGGGTACGACACCCCGCTGATGCGCTACTTTGAGCCTGACGGAACGGAGCTTTCCATCGGTCAGTGGCAGAAATTGGCCATTGCCCGTGCCTTCTATGCGGAAAGCGATATTCTCATTTTGGATGAGCCCACCGCATCCTTGGATCCCTTGGCGGAGCAGGAGATCTTCCGCCAGTTTGACGAGCTGCGCGGCGGCAAGACCACCATTTTCGTGTCCCACCGTCTTTCCAGCGCCACCGTAGCCGATCAGATCTTGGTACTGGAAAACGGCAAGATCGCCGAGAGCGGCAACCACCGTGAGCTGATGGAATTAAAGGGCCGCTACCATCACCTCTTTTCCACGCAGGCCAAACGCTACCAAGAAGAAGCCTGACCCCTACTTTTTTCGTGAAAAAAGTAGGCAAAGAAACTTTTAGGCTTGAAGGTTAAAGCATCGGGTAGGCAAAAAAGCTTTTAGACAAATGCAAGACCCTTTTTGTAAAAAGGGTCCTGCTCCCCCAAAAACTTTCAGGGTGAAAAAATATAAAAAGGCAACAGGAATTGATTTCCTGTTGCTTTTTTCTTTTGTGCAACGGACCGTCGGGACGCCGGTCCCTACAAATAAGAGGCGGCTTCGTGCGCAGAAGCGAAGGTTGATAAAGCCACAACCTGCGGGCCGTCGAGGACGTCGGCCCCTACATATTTCAAAAAAATTCACCTCTTTGTCTCTAACCAAT
>JAZQMO010000048.1:0-6912 GCA_045543495.1 Eubacteriales bacterium
CTCGATACCCTAATCGGTTCTCTCGCATGTCCATTATAACACCTATTTTAAATTCTGCGCTATAAACTTTATTTTTGCTACCTTTTTTACACATAAAAATATGCACCTCCAAAAGTGTCTAACTTTTGGGGTGCATATCACGGAAAGAAGCGGTCTCCGTTTTTCTTATTTGGGTATTGCAATTAAAAACAAGATGTGTTACAATGAAAAAAAGTTCACATCAAAGGAGGCATTACAATGAAACGAACCCTTCGATTATCGGCACTTTTTATGGCCACGCTTCTTGTCCTCTTCAGCTTACTGTCCTGCAGTGCGGCAGAGGGAGGAGCGGTGAAGGATGATATGGAAGAATCCGTCTCGGTTCCCGAGGAAGGAGCGGATCTGAACCAATCTTCCGTTGACCTGAAGGAAAACAGAAAGATCATTGAGCGCATCCGGCTCAGCCTTCAAACCAAAACCTTTGATGCCCTGATGGACGATGTGAAGGCTCAGGTAAGTGCCTTGGGCGGCTATGTGCAGCAAGCAGAGGTCAACGGCAGACAAGAGGATTCCGATTCCATGCGCTGGGCCAATATGACCGTTCGCATCCCCTCGGAAAAGAGTGAGTCCTTCTCGGATTTTGTTTCCCAAAAGGCTGTGGTGATCAACCGTAGCGTTACCACCGAGGATGTGACCCTCAGCTATGTGGATATGGAAAGCCGCATTTCCGCTATGAGGCTGGAAAAGGAGGCCTTGGAAACCCTCTTAAAAAATGCCGCTTCCGTTCAGGATATCATCTCCATTCGGGAAAAATTGACCGATGTCATCTATCAGATCGAATCCTATGAATCTCAGCTTCGCACTTGGGATGACCTTATTGACTATACCACGCTGGAGCTTCACATCCGTGAGGTAGAGCGAACCGCCGTGGTGGAAAAGCAGGGCGCATGGCAAGAGATCGGCACCAATTTGAAAAACAATTTCGTGATCGTGGGCGAAGCTCTTGTTGACCTTTTTGTGTTCTTTGTCAGTGCCATTCCCTTCTTCCTCCCCTTGGGCGCAGTGCTTGCGGTGGTTTTGATTTTGACCCGTGTTACAAAAGTGAAAAAGAAGAGAGCAAAAGAAAAGAACGAAGAGAGAAAGTAAATCTCTCCTCGTCAAAAAAAGAGAATGCCTCCGAAAGCAATTTGCTTTCGGAGGCATTGTTTCGTTTTATTCGTAGATCAGCTTGCCGTCTGCGCCGAAGGTGTAGTCTGTGCCGCCGATGTTTACGGTCTCATTTTCTACTCTGAAGCCGTTTGCATCTACATAGTAGAGGCTGCTTTCAAAGACCACCAAGGAATTCTTCGCTTGGCTGCCGTTTTCATTCAGGTAGACCCACTTGTCTTCGTACTGCATAAAGGTGTTGGTCAGGCAGTATCCGCTCTCTCCGATGTAGCACAGACCCTGAGAGTCATAGTGCCAACGGTCGGCGTACATATAGCCGTCCTCGCCTACATAGCACCAGCCCTGAGAGTCCTTCTGCCAAGCATTGCAAAGAACATAGCCGTTTGCATCCACGTATCTCCAGCCGATCCCGTCGTGTACCCAGCTGTTATAGACCATATAACCGCTGCTGTCTACTCGGCAAAGACCGACGCTGTCGGGGATCCAGGCGTTTTTCTGCATAAAGCCGTTCACGCCAAGGTAGCACCAGCCGGCGGAATCGTTCATCCACTGACCGAGGAGAGAAAATCCGCGGGCGTTAAGATAGATCCATTCGCTTCCGTTGAGAACCCAAGCGTTTTTCACCTGACTGCCTTCGCCGTCCAGATAGCACCAAACACCCTGATACTTTGCAAAAGTGTTGGTCACGCAGTAGCCGTTTCCGTCAATGTAGCAAAGACCCTTGGAGTCGGGTACCCAAGTGTTGGCGGCCATGTAGCCGTCTTCACCCACATAACACCAGCCCACGCTGTCACGTCTCCAGGAATTGGTTGCCAGATATCCGCCTGCACCTGCGTATTTCCAGCCGAAGCCGTCCCAAACCCAAGTGTTTTCTACCAGATATCCGCCTGCTCCGACATAGCAGAGACCTGCGCTGTCCTTGGCCCAAGCGTTTGTGATCATATAGCCGTCCTCGCCCACATAGCACCAACCCACGCTGTCACGTCTCCAGGTGTTTGTTACCATATAGCCGTCAGGGCCGATAAATCTCCAGCCGATTCCGTCGTGGATCCACTGATCGTAGAGCATATGACCGTTTCCGTCTACATAGCACCAGCCCTTGGAATCGGGAACGAGGGAATTGACGATCTTCATACCTTCCACATAGTATACCCACTGACCGCCCTCCGTGACCCACTGACCGTAGGGAATCATCAGGTTTACAAGCTGGCGGGAGGCCTCTACCACCATGGAAAGAACCTCGGGATCAAAGCTTTCCAGCTCTGCGGGGGTCAGAGTACCCAGTGCGTTCAGATAAGGAGTTGCATCAAAGAGATCGTCCACCGTCAAGTGTACGTTCCCTTCGTCATCGCGAAGCGCCTCTTCCAGCATCATTTCCACAAAATCAGAGAAATGAGAGGCGATATCCTCGTACTGAGCGATCGCATCCTGTAAGCTTGCCCTTTCCTCCGGGGACAAATTCGGATCCTCCAAAAGGGCGTTGCCCTTATTTACAAGATCCAGAAGCGTCTGGCGGCTAAAGCTTGTGTAAACAGCTTCCATCACCTGACCGAAGAAGGAGGTAAGGCGTGTTGCTAAAAAGGAGGTGGTGCGCATCACGGGGGATCCGTTTCCGGCAAGACTGCTGTTGAGCTTGATCTCACAGCAGTATCTCTTTTGGGGAACGGTATTGGTGATCCAAGGATTGGTCTGGCCCTCCAGCTTCTTTGCGCCGTTGCCGGTCATCACCTGCAGGGTGAAGGGCTGATCCTGCTCGCCGATGATGTAAAGGGCGTAGGAGCGGGTCTCGTAGATCTCGCAGATGTAGATATGCTGGCCCTCGTCCCAAACAAAGTCAATGGCGCCGATTCCGTCGCTGAGGTAGCAACCGTTTGCATAGGGGAAATTGGTAAGGGCGATCACCTCGCCTGCTTCCAATTCTATGTCAAGCACCTTCATACCGTATCCGTTGGATTTGTATTCGCCGCACCAAAGATCGGAATCGGAGTTGTAAATGATGTTTTCGGCCTTTGTGGCCACCGTATCGGTTACGGGAGCGGTGATCTCAGGCGCCGAATACCACTGGAACTCTGCCTCGTGCATATAGTTGGTATACACCATGGGATTATCCGCATAGCCGCCGCCCGCATTGTGGAATATGGGAAGGGCGGGGGACCAGGCTTCGGTGCCGTCAATCCAGTTTACCTTGCAGGTGTAGTATTTGTCGCTGGCGTAATTGGAAAGGCTTTGGTAGGTTTCGCCGGGAATGGCCTCGAGGTCGTAGCTGACCTTCTTTGCGGTGAAGATCGCATCTTGATAGTAATCGTAGGAGTAGAAATAGTAAACACCGTCCTCCGGTGCGTTAAAGACCGTGATGTCGCCCCAATGGCCGAAGCAGCTGTGGTAAGAATACCAGCGGTTCTCTTCGGGAACGATGACCTGGAAGGAATAGGGATCAACATCGTAAGAGGTCAATTGGAGCTGCTGGTTTTTATCGAGGTAAACACCGAATAAATAGTGACGGCCGTCGTATGCCTCTTCTTCCTCAAAGTCAGAGACCCAAACGCCGTTTTGCGCATCATACTGTGCGGTTCCTTCTCCGTCGGGGAACTTGAAGGCGTTTTGATCCGTAATGACCTGAGAGGAAGAGGGGGTAGCCTCATACCAGCGGAAGGTAGCAAATTTGGGGCTGGAGACATTTACAAAGTTGCCATAGGAGTCTAAGAGCTCGTAATTGAAATAAACCTCGCCGGAGCGCTGAACCGTGCCGTCCTTCATGGTGACTTCACAGGAATAAGCATAGTCGTGCTTTGCACCGGTCAGAGTGTTGGTATTCTGCCCTACTGCGGGAACCCATTCGTAGTAGTCCGCATAGCACTCCAGCGCATATTCGGCAGGGGAGGTAAGGATCAGTGTGAGGACTACATCCTCCTCGGTGTAAAAGCTGGTGGTCTCATCGTACCAAAACAGCTCTCTCTGATAAGAGTAGTCTTCTGCTTCCACTCGGATTTCCAGCCGCGGAGCCTGAGAAAGAGCGACGTTATCGAAATAAATGGTCTGATCCTGCTCCAGGGCAACGCTGAAAATCTCCACCTGATCGTGGCTTGTGTTTCCGCCGACCCAGGCTTCGCTTTGGGCATCGTACTGCCCCTTCTTTACGGCAACGTTGGTATCGGTCAGGTCATAGTCCTTCCAATAGCCTTCATACCACTGATAGGATGCCACGTCCTCCGGAGGATAAACCGCAACAGAGGGATCGTATTCCGTGGGATCCTTCACCAGACCTCTGGCCTCCGATACCCGAACGGTGTAGCCGTATTGCGGAGTGCCGTAGGAACTGAGGGCGAGAATGTAGGTCTTTCCGCCGATCAGATCAAAAATAGCGTTGAAGTCTAAACTGCGGTAGTCATCGGTATTGCCGCCGATCAGCTCGGGAATGTGCCCGTCTCCGGAAAGATCGTGGAGCACGGGATCCGGATTTTGTTGGCCGGAGATTTCCTCGTAGCTGGATTCAAATCGGTAATAGCCCGAGGCTTGCGGGGTAAAGGAGACCATAATGTCCTGTTCAAGATTTTCCGGAAATACAAAAACAGGGGACTGCGTGGTCAAAACAGGGTACTCCTGGGCAAAAGCATTTGCCGGAAGAAGTACTGCCAGCATTACGAATGCAAGCAATAAACTCAAAGTGGATCGCAGAGATTTTTTCATAAGCAGTTTCTCCTTATTTTTAATGTCAAATCTCCCCGAAGGGATCTTTACAATTCTATTTTACACAATCGGGCATTGGATTGCAAGATGGTGTTTTGCCAAAAATGAAAAACAAATAATTGGTTGATTTGACGAAAAACACCCGCTGAATGTTCAGCGGGTGTCAGCTTCCTTTTATTTATCCTTGGTTTCTTTTCTTAAAACCAGCCTCGGGCTCTTTTCTCCGCGCACCACCTCGGCGCAGATCACAGCCTTTTTCACATCTCTGCGATCGGGCAATTCATACATCATATTCTGCAAAAAGCCCTCCATAATGGAGCGCAGGCCTCGGGCGCCCGTATTTTGCTCCTTGGCCATTTTGGCAATTTCAAGGTAGGCGTCCTTCTTGAATTCCAATTCGATCTCGTCAAAGGAAAACAGCTTTTGATACTGCTTCACCAGAGCATTCTTGGGCTCGGTGAGAATACGAACCAGACTTTCCTCATCCAAGGAGTCCAAAGGAACGATCACGGGAATTCGACCGATCAATTCGGGAATGATACCGAATTTCACCAGATCGTGAGGGATCACCTTGCTCACAAGGCTTTCTCCCTGTTTCGCTCCCTCATTCTTTTCTGCGGGATCGCCGAATCCGATCACCGTCTTTCCTTGGCGTCTGCGGATGATCTCTTCCATTCCGTCAAAGGCGCCGCCGCAGATAAAGAGAATGTTTTTGGTATCAATGCGGATGAATTCCTGATTGGGATGCTTTCTTCCTCCTTGGGGGGGAACATTGGCCACCGTTCCCTCCAAGATCTTCAAAAGTGCCTGCTGAACGCCCTCGCCCGATACATCACGGGTGATGGAGCGATTCTCGCTCCTGCGGGCGATCTTGTCGATCTCATCAATATAAATAATGCCTCGCTGTGCCTTTTCCACATCAAAATCAGCCGCCTGAATCAAGCGGAGCAAAATGTTTTCCACATCCTCGCCCACATAGCCCGCTTCGGTCAGGGTGGTGGCATCGGCAATGGCGAAGGGCACCTCCAATGCCTTGGCCAGCGTTTGTGCAAGATAGGTCTTGCCGCAGCCCGTATCGCCAATGAGAAGCACATTGCTCTTTTGGATCTCCACCTCATCCTCCGAGGCTTGCATCAGGCGCTTGTAGTGGTTGTATACCGCCACGGACAGGGCCATTTTCGCCTTATCCTGACCCACCACATATTCATCCAGCTTCTTTTTGATCTCTGTGGGGCGGGGAAGATAATCAGGCTGAAAATCCTTTTTCTTTTGCTTTGTCTCTTCCTTTTCCACATACTGCTCCACCAGATCGTAGCAGAGGGTGGCGCACTGATCGCAGATATAGACCCCCTTGGGGCCGGGGATCAGCATATTCACTTGGCCTTCCCCTCTGGAACAGAAGGAACAGATGGGGGGATTTTTCTGATTTGCCATAGTAACTCCCTTGTATATAAAAATGAAAAGCCGGGCAAGCCAAAACTTACCCGGCTACTTTTTTGGCTCAAAAGAGAATCAGGCTCTCTTTTCGATCACCTTGTCGATCAGTCCGTATTCCAGAGCCTCGGCTGCGGTCAGGAAGTTATCGCGGTCAGTATCCTTTTCGATCTGCTCCAGCGGCTTTCCCGTGCGCTCCGCGAGGATCTTATTTAAGGTATCGCGGGTGCGGAGAATATGATCGGAGTGGATCTTTATATCACTCGCCTGACCTTTCATACCGCCCAAGGGCTGATGGATCATAATTTCGCTGTGAGGCAGAGCGATCCGTTTTCCCTTTGCCCCTGCGGCAAGAAGAAATGCGCCCATACTTGCCGCCATACCGATACAGATGGTGGATACATCGCACTTAATGAAGTTCATGGTGTCATATATTGCCATACCTGCGCTGATTGAGCCGCCGGGGCTATTGATATAAAGGCTGATATCCTTATCGGGGTCCTGCGCCTCAAGGTAGAGAAGCTGTGCTACAACAAGAGTTGCGGTAGCATCGTTTACCTCATCGGCAAGAAATATTATTCTGTCGTTTAAGAGTCTTGAATAGATGTCAAAGGAACGCTCTGCTCTGGATGTTTGTTCTAAGAC
>JAZQMO010000049.1:0-36845 GCA_045543495.1 Eubacteriales bacterium
CTTGAAGTAAGAGGAGGAGTCAGAAACGATACGGTAGGGAGAGGTGATAACGGGCTTTACAGCCTCCCAAGCGGTAAGAAGCTCAGTGGAGGGCTGAGGGGGAATCTCGAAATCGCCGGAGGGAGAGATCTTGGAAAGGGTCACATTCTGGGCAGCTACATGGAACCAGTTGTTTGCTCTTTCACCGGTGTAACCGAACAGGTCGGTACCGATCTTGGTGATCTGGCCGTCACCGTCCATATCGGCGGCGGTCTCATTCATGAGCTTGGCCATCATTTCGAGGGTCCATTCGCCCTTCTTTACTACGTCGTAAAGATTGAGGGAGGAGTCATACTTCTCGAGGATGTCGCGGTTTACCCACATGATCCAGGAAGCTCTGTCATCCAAGGTAGCGGCATCGCCGGTAACGAAGAATATCTTACCGCCAACGTTCATACCTGCCATGGCGTTCTGATCCCACCAAGCCTTGGTGAGGTCAACATTTTCCAGGGTATTGAGGTCTACCAAAAGACCTGCGGAAGCCAGGGTTCTGGTCTGCTTAACGGTACCCATAATAAAGTCTGCAATGTAGTCACCTGCAATAAGGGACTCACGGGCGGACTTACCGGGGTCGGAATATCTTTCCTCGGTGATGGAGCAGTTGTACTTCTCCGCAAGCTGTGCATTGCGGGCGTAAACGGCGTCGTTCACCTTATCACCGGTGGTGGTCTCCGCATACACGGCGTGAGTAGCCAGGTGGCTGGAGGGGTTGGTACCACGGGTCAAGAAGTGGAACACGTGACCGTTCAGGTTTTTGACCTCAGCGGTGTACTTTTTGCTTTCATCCTCGGCCTCGGTGTTAATGGCAACATTACCACCCTTGCCGCCTTCGTCCTCTTCCTTGTCGCAAGCGACGAAGAGGAAGGAGGTAGAGAGCATCAGAACAGCCAAAATCAATGCGAGAATTCTGGTTGCTTTCATTCTTTTTTCTCCTTTAATAATTTCCCAATCGAACGGATAGGGTTAATGGTATTCTACCACAAAGCAGGGCTTATGGGGAGAGACTTTCGGGGGAATTTACAATTTTGTCATAAAGCAGAAGAAATTTCGTTTTTTTCGCCTATAAAACCGGCATCTTTTTTGTGAAAAATCCCAACAAATTCGGCTTTATTTTCGACCCGTACTGCCAAATCCTCCCTCTCCCCGCACGGTGTCGGAAAGCTCCTTGGCCTCGGAAAATTCGGCCTTCAAAAAGGGTGCGATCACAAGCTGTGCGATCCTCTCCCCCGATTCCACGGTCTGCAAAGCTGAGGACTGATTGTAAAGGGCCACCATAACCTCGCCCCGATAATCTGCATCCACCACCCCCACCTTATTGGCGGGAGCAAGACCGCGCTTTGCGGCAAGAGAGCTTCGGGCATAGAGAAAGCCGCCGTAGCCCTCGGGGATCTCTACGGCAAGGCCTGTATGGATCAAAACGGTTTCGCCGGGGGCGATAACAACGGGGCTATCGCTGAGGGCATACAGATCGGCCCCTGCGCTGTAAGGGGAGCCGTAGGTGGGTAATTTCGCTTCGGGAGAAAGCTTTTTGACTTTGATTTCCATAATCTCTTCCTTTCGTTTTTTCATTCTATTATATCATACCGATCACAGATCCGCAAGAAAAAAAGAGAGAGACCGCTTTTTAACAAAGGGATCCCTCTCAAGCTTCATTTTCGCTTTTTTACTGCTTTTTCACCGCAAAGGCACGGATAAGAAGCAGGGTACCGATCATCATCACAATGGCGATGGGAAGGGTGATAAAGGCATTGGGAACAAAGCCTGCAATGATGTATGCCACGAAGGACACCCCTGCCACGGTGAGGGCATAGGGAAGCTGGGTGGATACGTGATTCAAGTGATTGGACTGGCTGCCTGCAGAGGCCATAATGGTGGTATCGGAAATGGGGCTGCAGTGGTCACCGCAAACGGCACCTGCCATACAAGCGGAAATGGCCACAACGGTCAGGGCATTATCGGTGCTGCCGAATACGGAGAGCACAATGGGAATGAGAATTCCGAAGGTGCCCCAAGAGGTACCGGTGGCAAAGGAGAGACCCACGGCGATCAGGAAGATGATGGCGGGCAGGAAGTTGGCAAGGCCTGCGGCGGAACCCTCCACCAAATTGGAAATGAAGATCTTGGCACCGAGGGAATCGGTCATAGCCTTCAGAGTCCAAGCGCAGACCAGAATCATAATGGCGGGAACCATGGCCTTGAAGCCCTCGGGAACGGATTCCATAATAGACTTAAAGGAAAGCACTCTTCTGGCAAGGAAATAAATAACGGCGAAGATCACGGTGATAAAGGAGCCGTATACCAGACCGACGGAGGCATCGGAATTGGAGAAGGCCACGATGAAGTTGCGGTAGCCGTCAGAGGTGGCATCAAAGAAGCCGCCGGAATAGATCATACCGATAACACAGGCTACAATGAGGAACAGGATCGGAACCACAAGGTCGTACACTCTGCCCTTGGGGTTGGCATCCTTATCCTCGGTGACACTGTTCAAAAATTCTTCTGCGCCGGAGGTGAACAGATCCCCCTTTTCCACGGCGTTCTTCTCGTGGGTGAGCATGGGGCCGTAGTCAAAGCGGGTGAAGGCCAGAACCAGCATCATCACAATGGTGAGAAGGGCGTAGAAGTTAAAGGGAATGGCCTGAATGAACAGGGAGATGCCGCTCATGGGTCCCTCGCCCTGTGCAAAGCCTGCCACGGCGGCGGCCCAGGAGGAAATGGGAGCGATGATACAAACGGGAGCGGCGGTGGCGTCGATCAGGTAAGCAAGCTTGGCACGGCTGATCTTATGCTTATCGGACACGGAGCGCATGACGGAGCCTACGGTGAGGCAGTTGAAATAGTCATCAATGAAGATCATGCAGCCCAGAATAACGGTGGCGATCTGTGCGCCGGTGCGGCTCTTGATATGCTTTGCGGCCCAGCGACCGAAGGCGGCAGAGCCACCCGCCTTATTCATCATGGAGACCAGAGCACCCAGCATCACAAGGAAGATCAGGATACCCATATTGTAGGAATCGGCGGCAGAGGCAACAAAGCCGTCGCTGAACACGTGGGTCACGGTGCCTTCGAAATGAAAGCCCGACCAAATGAGACCGCCTGCCAGAATTCCCACGAACAGAGAGGAGTATACCTCTTTGGTAATGAGGGCCAGCGCAATGGCGATAATGGGAGGCAAAAGAGACCAGAAGGTGGCAAAGGCGGGCGTGGTTTCCCGAATCTTTTCCACGGCGGCCTGAGAATTCTTCTCAAACTCGGGGTCGGCCTGCATATTGTCAGCATAATTGTCGATATATTCCTGAGCAGAGGCATCGGGAGTGATCTCGCTCTCCTCGCTGACGGTGAAGGATTCCTCGAAGTTGTATGCGGTGCCGTCCACCTCAAAGCCGCCTGCGGGGGCAGCCTCTTCGGCGGCCTGATCCATGGCGTACACGGAAAGACCGAGCACGGTGGAAAGCAGAACGAAGATCAGAAGGCAACACAAAAGCTTTTTGGTTCTGAACATAATTGCTCCTTTCAAATGTAAAAAGATATCTTATTTTACCCTATCGTTCACAGTTTGTCAACTTTTTTGTCAAATCTTGTGACCCCGTGTAAAAAGGGCCGAAAAAATGGAAAAAAGTATTGACAAGTCCCTGACGGCGGGGTAGAATGGTTGCAAAAGCAATCGTTGCAATTGCAACGATTCGGATTTTGCTGAAAGGAGTTTTCTTTATGTCGGTAATGCGCTACGTGAGCCAGGCCGCTCGGGCTTACGCCCTCTATCGGGACGAAAAGCTCAAGGCACTGGGGCTTTCCGCCGCCAAGGCCTCGTATCTGATCGCCATTCGCAACCACCCCGGCACCACCCAAGAGGAATTGGCCCTGCATTTGGTTTACAATGCCTCCAGCGTGGCCCGTCAGGTGGCAAGGCTGGAGAAGGACGGGTTTATCCGTCGGGAGCGAAGCCGGGAGGACAGGAGGCAGTTTCTCCTGTATGCCACCCAAAAGGGGCTGGATGTTTTGCCGCAGGTGTTGCAGATCAATTCTTCCTTTATCAATAAAATGAATACGGCCTTTTCCCCCGAGGACTTGGAAACCCTTCAGAATTTAACCCGTCGACTGTGCCTTTGTGCCAAGGAGTCTTGCCAAGAGCTATGAAAAAAATCTTTGAATACTTAAAGCCCTATTCTCTTTATATGTCCTTCTCCATCGTCATTAAGACCGTGGGCACCCTGATGGATCTTGTGATCCCCTATCTTTTGGGCTATATTCTGGACGAGGTGGTGCCGCAGGTGGAGGAAAGCGGGATCAAGCCTGTGTTTTACTGGGGCGGCGGCATGATCCTGTGCGCTGTCATCGCCTTCGTGACCAATGTGATCGCCAACCGCCGCACCGCAAAGATCGCCAAGGATGTGGTGCAGGATCTGCGCAGAGATATGTTTGACAAGATCCTGTCTCTGTCTGCCGCTCAGACCGATGCCTTCACCATCCCCTCCTTGGTGGCGAGAATGTCCAGCGACACCTACTCCATTCACAATATGATCAACACCCTCTACCGAGGAGGCTTCCGTGCCGTGATCCTTTTGCTGGGCGGTGTCATTGTGACCCTTCTCATTGAGCCCGTGCTCTCCCTTGCCTTCATTGGCCTTCTTCCCCTGATGTTTTTGATGATCACCTTCCTTTCCAAAAGGGGTACCTCTCTGTTTAAGTACAAGCAGATGCGGGTGGACCGTATGGTGGAAAAGGTGCGGGATACCTTCACGGGGATCCGTGTCATCAAGGCCCTTTCCAAGGTGGACTATGAAAAGGAAGACTTCGGCAAGGTCAATTTGGCCCTGAGCCGCAGCGAGGAAAAGGCCAACATTACCATGGGTGCCACAAGACCCGTGTTCAGCGTCTTTCTCAATTTGGGTATGACCGCTATGGTGGCCCTTGGCGCCTGGCGGGTGCACACGGGGCACTCCGCGCCGGGGCAGATCATTTCCTTTATGTCCTATTTTACCATTATTCTCAACGCCACCCTGATGCTCACCCGTATCTTCACCGTTTACTCCCGAGGTGCGGCAAGCGCCGACCGTATTGCCCACGTTTTGGATGAAAAAGAGGATCTTCTTTGCTTGGGAGACGGCGGCGTGAGAAAAAGCCCTTCGTATTTGGAATTTCGCAACGTAAGCTTTGCTTACCGCGGCACGGGGCTCATTCTGAAAAACATTTCCTTCACTTTGGAAAAGGGGCAGACCCTTGGCATCATCGGCGGAACGGGAAGCGGAAAAAGCACCCTGATCCAGCTGCTCCTTCGCTTTTACGATCCCAAGGAGGGGCAAATTTTGCTGGAGGGGCGTGACCTGAGGGAATACCCCCGAGAAGAGCTGAGAGAGAAATTCGGTGTGGTATTCCAAAATGACTTTTTAATGGCCGATACCATAGAAGAAAATATTTCCTTCGGGCGGGACATCACCCCCGAGCGGCTGGAAAAAGCGCTGGAAAATGCCCAAGCCGCCGATTTTGTGCGGGAAAAGGAGGGCGGCAAGGACTATACCCTCACCACCAAGGGACAAAACCTTTCGGGCGGTCAGCGGCAGAGAGTGCTGTTGGCCCGTGCCTTGGCGGATGAGAGCGAAATTTTGATTTTGGATGACGCCTCCTCCGCTCTGGACTACAAGACCGATGCAAAATTGCGCCGTGCCATCGGGGAGGGATACAAAGGCTCCACCCTCATTGTGGTGGCACAGAGAATCAGCTCCATTAAGGATTCCGATCTGATTCTGGTTTTGGAAAACGGAGAGGTGATCGGGCAGGGCAAGCACGAGGATCTGTCCGAGCGCTGCGAGGTCTACAAGGAAATCGCTCTTTCTCAAATGGGGGAGGTGACAAAATGAGCCGCTTTGATCAGGAACGGGAAAAGAAGCGCTACAAGGGAGAAAACGTCTACCTGCGCTTATCCAAATACCTTTTGAAATTCCCCTTATCAGGGCTTTTTGCGCTGGGGCTTGTGATCGCCTCCAACGCCTTTGCCCTGATCGGCCCTTCCCTCTCGGGCAAGGCCATTGACGCCATCCGATACGATCCCATGACCCGCACGGCCAACGTGGATTTTGATACCGTATTTCTCTACTGCGGGTATATGGCTCTGTTTTATGTTTTGTCTGCTCTGCTTTCCTTTATCCTTTCGGTAACGATCACACGCTTTTCCCAAAAGATCACCAGAAGGATCCGTCAGGATGTCTACAACAAGCTCCTCACCCTGCCCGTGGGGTATTTTGACAAGCTTCAGGCGGGAGATGTGATCAGCCGTCTTTCCTACGATATTGACACCATCAACACCTCCCTGACCAGCGATCTGGTGCAGATCTTCACCTCACTCATCACCATTACGGGTGCCTTCTTTATGATGCTTGGGATCTCCTGGAAGATGCTTCTGCTCTTTCTTATTACCCTTCCCTTCTCCATTTACTTTACCGTTCGGAGAAGCACGCTGGTCAGACCCCTGTTCCGCAAAAGAAGCGCAGAGCTTGGAAACCTCAACGGCTACACCGAGGAGATCCTCTCCGGTGCTAAGACCATCAAGGCCTACGGCAAGGAAAAGGTCTTTTCCAAGCGATACGCCCACCGCAATAAAATGGCCTCCGATGCCTACTACAATGCAGATTTTCAGGCTGCCCTTATCGGCCCCGGTGTGAACTTTATCAACAATCTTTCCACCTCCGTCATCAGCATTGCGGGAGCCTGCTTCTTCATTTTCGGTGCCATTTCTCTGGGCAATATCTCCTCCTTTATTCTTTACAGCCGCCGCTTCTCGGGCCCCATCAATGAATTTTCCAATATTTTGGCCGATCTGCAAAGCCTTAGAAGCGCCTCGGAGCGGATCTTCGCCCTCATTGACGAAGCCCCCGAGAAGGAGGATGACCCCGACGCCATCCCTCTCCCCGAGGCCAAGGGGGAGATCGAATTTCAAAACGTTCGCTTCTCCTACGATCCCGACCGTGTGATCCTTCACAACCTCAACCTCAAGGTGCCCGCAGGCAAGACCGTGGCCATTGTGGGCCCCACAGGCGGGGGAAAGACCACCATCGTCAACCTTCTGATGCGCTTTTACGATTATCAGTCGGGGCAGATTTTGCTGGACGGCCACCCCATTCACAAGATCCGCCGTGCGGATCTGCGCCGTGCCTTTACCATGGTGCTGCAGGACACCTGGCTTATGGGAGGCACCGTGGCGGAGAACATTGCCTACGGTTCCGAAAACGCCACCCGAGCCCAAATTGAGGAAGCGGCCAAAAAAGCGGGGATCCATTCCTTTATCACCTCCCTCCCCTTGGGGTACGACACCCGAATGGAGGACGGAGGACTGAACATCTCCAAGGGGCAAAAGCAGCTTCTGACCATTGCACGCAGTATGCTCTCCGATGCCAAAATGCTGATTTTGGACGAGGCCACCAGTAATGTGGACACCCGAACGGAGATCAAGATCGAGAAGGCCATGCTCAAATTGATGGAGGGCAGAACCTGCTTTGTCATTGCGCACCGCTTGTCCACCATTAAAAATGCCGATATGATCTTGGTAGTGAAAAGCGGCGATGTGGTGGAAACGGGAACCCACGAGAGCCTTTTGGCGCAAAACGGCTTCTATGCCGAGCTGTACCGCTCTCAATACGAATAAAAAGAAAAAATGGAAGGAAATTTCCTTCCATTTTTTCTTTTTTCTTTACTTTCCGTTCACTTTGGAGTATGATAAGAAAAGATACTAAGAAAGGCAAGTCAAACCATGAAACGATTTCTTTTACTCTTTTCCCTTCTTCTCCTTCTGTGTCTGCCCGCTTGCGTGGAGGAATCCCCCGAGCCCCTTTACGATCCGCAGAACCAACTGGGAGAGGAGCGAAAAAAGGTCGGCACCGAGGTCATTGCAGGCATATTTTACGATCTGTACAGCGATATGACCTGCGAGGCCATGTACTTTGATCCCGAAATGATGGGAAGCAATGTGGTGCTGGTGGATCAGATCAACGGGCACCGCTTGGTGGCCATCTCCGACGGCTGCTTTCAAAAAAGCAAGATCCTGAAATTGACCGTTCCCGAGGGGGTGGAGAGGATCGGAGAGCGTGCCTTATATCAGACCTCCATTTCCTCTCTGACCCTTCCCGACAGCCTTAAGGTCATCGGCAAGGAAGCCTTTGACAACTGCCGCAAGCTGGAGAAGGTACACTTCGGCAAGGGACTTGAGGAGGTGGGCACCGCCGCCTTTTACGGCTGCGCTCTCACCGAGGTAGACCTATCGGGCGGATGCAAGAGGATCGGAGAGGAGGCCTTTGCCTCCCTGAGCGAGCTTGAAAGCCTTATCCTTCCCGAAGATCTGGAGGAGATCGGCCCTTACGCCTTCTTTTCCTCCGGCGGGGATACCCTCGAGATCCAAATTCCCGAGGGAGTGAAAAAAATCGGCTTCGGCGCCTTTGAGGGCACCGCCAAGGAAAAGACCTTCACCGAGGAATGGGTCACCTTGGGTGACGGGGTTCTCATTTCTTACAACGGAGAAAGCTCCGAGCCCGTGATCCCCGAGGGGATCCGCTATCTTGCCTGTGATTTCGGAAGAAATGAAATTTCTTCTTTGACTCTGCCTGCGTCACTGGAAGGGATCTGCCCCGTGGCGCTGGAAAATATGAAGGAAAAGGGCTTTGCCGTAAAGGGAAATACCGCCCTTTGGCAGGGAGAAGCAAAATGACCCTTGTTTTGTGCATCGATGACAAGGGAGGGATGCTCTTTTTCGGAAAGCGCCAATCCAAGGATCGCATTCTGCGGCAAAGGCTTGCGGAGAAGGTGGGCAAAAGCAGGCTTCTCGTCTCTCCCTATACCGCAGGGCAATTTGAAGAAGAAGCCTCTCTCACGGTGGTTCCCCACCCCGAACAAACAGCCGAGGCGGGAGATTTTGTGTTTCTTGAAAACACGCCCCTCCCCTCCCGTGGAGTGGAGCGGGTGATCCTGTACCGCTGGAACCGAGCCTACCCTGCCGATCGCTTTTTCCCCGAGGGGGAATACCTTGCCCCCTTCACCCTTTTGGATCAGACCGATTTTGAAGGCTCCTCCCACGAGAGGATCACCGAGGAAATTTGGGAGGTGAACCGATGAAAAAGCATCAAGTGCTTGTCCTTCTTCTTTCCCTTCTCTTGCTTCTTTCCTCCTGCCGAGGGCCTGTCAAGGCACCTGAAACGAAGAAAGACACCTCGCCGCAGACCGTGGCGGTCTCGGGCAAGGAGGATCTGTTATCCCTTTCGTTTTTGGGGGCGCCCTTTGTTACCGTAGGCGATAATACCCCCTTTTTCACCGCCGAGGAGATCACCTCCACCGCCTATGAAAGCTACGCTCCCTTGGATGCGCTGGGCCGCTGCGGTGCGGCAATCGCCTGCATCGGGCAGGAGCTGATGCCCACCGAGGATCGGGAGGGGATCGGGCAGATCAAGCCCTCGGGCTGGCAAACAGTCAAATACGATGTGGTGGACGGCAAGTATTTATACAACCGCTGTCACCTCATCGGCTTTCAGCTGACGGGAGAAAATGCCAACGAGGAAAACCTCATTACGGGAACCCGCTATTTGAATGTGGAGGGGATGCTCCCCTTTGAAAATATGGTGGCCGACTTTATCAAGGAAACGGGGAACCATGTGATGTATCGGGTCACGCCCCTCTTTTCGGGAGAGGAGCTTGTGGCAAGAGGCGTTCTGATGGAAGCGGTCAGCGTGGAGGACAGCGGCGAAGGGATCCGCTTTTGTGTCTACTGCTTCAACGCCCAGCCGAGCATTGAAATTGACTATCAAACAGGTGACTCCCGTCTTTCGGAGGAAAAAACCGAATCGGGAGAAACAAGCTATATTCTCAACACCAATTCCAAAAAGATCCACCAAAAGACCTGCTCCTCCGTTTCCGATATGGCCCCTCAAAACCGCAAGGAAACCACCCTTTCCCTAAAGGAACTGGAACAGCAGGGCTATGTCAAATGCAAAAGCTGCTTTTGAATGAAAGCAAGGAAAAGGAAATAGCCGTCACACGAACAGGATTGATAAAAAGAAGAGACATCAAAATAATAATAGATGGAGTAGAAGAAGATGAGTTTGCTGGAAAAAATAAATAAAGAAAAATTTATGTCTGTTTATGATGAAACGGAACCGAATGGTAAATTTCACGTGTGCCGCTATCTTAGTGAAGATGATACTTTTGTTTTATTTCAAGCAATATCGACTCGCGGCTATAACGATGGATTTTATTTAATCCCAATTGATAATATTTACCGTATTGATTTAGATGACGAATATACGAAACGGATGGAAAAACTGTTTAAGTTGCAAAACCAACAGGTGTTGGAGGGGCTTTCTGTGACTAAAAATTCCCTTCTAATTGAGTTGCTTTGTCACGCAAATCAAAATAAACTTGTTTGTTCTGTCTTTCTAGAGGATGAAGAAAGTGTTACTGGGTGGATTTCCGAGATAGATCAAAAGAAAAATTATCTTAATATAGAACAATTGGCAGAGAATGGAACAAAAAACGGAACAGTATTTATCAACATAGATACAATTGAAAAACTTATTTGTGATTCCGGAACGGAGCGGTGTATAGAAATGCTTTATCAATCCAAAAACAAAATGGAACCGCAAAACACAGGGGACAATTCTCTGCCTTGACCCCGCCTGAGCCGCCTCCTGCACCAACCCCGTAGGGGCGAACTGCGTTCGCCCGCACAGCGGAGCGCATAAATCAGGGAACGGTTCTGTGATTGACCCCGCCTGAGCCGCCCCCGCCCTTCGGGCTCAAAAGAAAGTGGATTGGGAATCAGACATATGAAAGCCTATAAAACTTTTACATCTCCTACAATTATAAAAAAAGCCTTTTTTAGTACTTTACTCTTGCCTGGAATCTTTGTGTGCTGGCAATCCTTATGGATGCTGTTAAAAGATTTGAGTTTCTCGTTATCAAATACTCTTTTTATAGTTTTATCATTACTGATTGTAGGCTTTATTCCTTGTTTTGTGGTAAATCTTATTATTGGAAGAGCATTCCACCCTGTGATTATAACTGAAAAAGGAATAAGGAATGGAAAAACATTTTTAGAGTGGGAAAGAATCGGTTTCGTCCAAACAATAGAAACCAAGTTTTATACAGACAAAGTTTTTAAATCAATTGAAATTGAATTAATATGTATTGCTCGACAACAAGGGGAATACTCTTTTAACAGAAATAATAACCAATGTATTTTGATTGAAAAAAATTTGAAAAACTTTGATATTCTTGCAAAGTATTCACAAGGGAAGTCACTATCAATAGATTCTTATCTTGATCGTCTTTTTGTGCAAAACACAAAAGACTGAAACACAAGGGGACGGTTCTGCGATTGACACAAACTGAGCCGTCTCCTGCACCAACCCCGTAGGGGCGAACTGCGTTCGCCCGCCACAGCGGAGCGCACAAATCAGGGGCATAAATCAGGGGACGGTTCTGTGATTGACCCCGCCTGAGCCGCCCCTACCCCTTAGATAATATCGAAAGGAATTGCAGAAAAATGGTTAAAAACCGCAATCTGACTAAAAGACAGAGAACCACGCCTTTCCTTTTTGATCCTTGTCTTTTTATATTGATTGCATTCTTATTAACTTCTTGTGGAAAGGAGTGGCAAAGTACCTCTCTTGATCTTGCTGAAAAAAACCTTGCTGAAGCAAAGGTCAGCACTAATTATGCTTACTATCTGAGTGAAGACGGTGCCTTGTATAGTGCCGGTGCAGATCCGGATGCTTCTGCTTATGTATCGTATCAAGAAAAAAAGGATGGCATAGTAGCTTACAATGTATACTCCTTTGGAACCATGCTCAATGGTGGATATTATATCACCAAAGACCACTCCCTCTATATTTACAATTCAAGAAAAATCGAATCATACGGGTACACTCAAAAATATTCCCAAACCAAAATATTAAACGGGGTCCTTGATGCGTCTTTTGAAAAAGACTATTTTATATGGAGAGATACAGAACAAAACTTGTATCTTGCCGGCAATTTTGGAGAAAAGTCCTATCCTATAACAGCTCCACTGCTTTTAGCGGAAAGCGCTGTTGCCTTTTCCTGCCGAGACAGCAGTATTCTTTGGGTTACCTCGGAAGGAACGCTCTCTTCCTTGGGTGATATTCCCGAAGATTTTTTGCTCAAAGCAGATGAAATACCAAACCTTGAAAAGATCCAAAAAATACGTCTTGAAAAGGATTGCGTCATTCTTCTTTGCGATAATACCCTCTTTGTTTTGGGGCATGCCCTTTTCTTGGAAGATGATGAAGAAGCCACTTTAACAAAAATTGCCGATAACATTACTGATTTTGACAGTTCTCATCGCACCCTCGGTGCAAAAACAGAAAACGGTGATTTCTTACTATGGGGTCGGATCATTGCCGGCAGTTCAAACAAACCCGATACACCGTATTATGAATTTGTAACAGAAAAAAAGATTGGAGAAAATGTAAAAAGCATTTTTGTATGGGATTCAAGTGCAGGGTATATTGATTCCAACGGAAAATCAAAGATATTTCATAGCGGTGGTTGGAGCGATTTTTACGGAAATAGCACCAATGATTCTTTCGTTGGCATTTACGATACTCCTCGCATATGGGTAAATTAGTCATCTGATTGACCCCGCCTGAGCAGCCTCCTGCACCAACCCCGTAGGGGCGAACTGCGTTCGCCCGCCACAGCGGAGCGCATAAATCAGGGGACGGTTCTGTGATTGACCCCGCCTGAGCCGTCCCTTTTTCGTTTTTTCGGTTTCTTTTTTCTCAGGAGAAGCCACAGAACGGGAATCAGGATCACAAGACAGAAAAAATCGACTCCATCGGGAGTCGATTTTTCCTGTTTTTTTATTCTGCTTCGATCAGATAGTAAATGGAGGGGTACTGATTGCCCAGAGTGAATTTCAGCTTGCCGTTTTCATAGCTTGTGGGAACTCTGCCCACGAAAACGCCCTCGGAGTTCACCGCCCAAACCACCATATTGCTGTGGCTTGTTTCCAATTCCATTTCCGCCTCGATCACCTCACACAAAATGGGTGCCTTGCCGAAATCGTCCATCTGCATATAGGGAGGCATCCCGTCACGGGGCTGAACAGAATTGGGTGCCTCGCTCATTTTCATATCCGTATTTTCCACCTTGCCCACGGTGGTCAGCAAAATGGCATCGGTATGGGCAAGATCCAGATCGTTATTGAGGGAGGAGAGAGCGATGACGGCGTAATCGTTCTTACAGTTGACCTTGAGCCCCTCCAAAGCGATCTCGCCCACACGGCCAAGTCTTCCGTAAACGGCCTTACTCATTTTGGTATCCACGGTGCCGTATTTCTTCTTCCAGCTGCGGTAAAGCTCGCCCGTATCACTTCTGACCTCGCCCGATTCCAGATCCACCAAAGGCTGGGTATCGGGAACGGCTCCGGGATCCTTGCCCTCATAATCGGTACCGATCTGGCACAGCTCGGTGGAGGCGATAAAGGCCTTCTTGCTGGGCTGAGTCAGGGTTCCGGGGGCTTGATCCAGATCCACGTGGAGCTTGTCCACGGCGATGGTCACCTTCTTATCGGAGGGGCGCACATCCTCACGGCGGGTGATGATGGAGGCGTGGTAGAACATACCGAATTTGGCGGGATCGTTCCAGGTGGAGAAGATGCCCTCACGGTAGCCTACATTGCCGATGGTCTCACAGTTGACCTCCTTGCCCAGAATATCCATATGCTGAAGCAGGCTGGTGTAAGCATAGGTATGAATGGTGTAGCCCGACCAGTTCTGCAGCATACCGATGGCCGCCAGCATAATGGAGCTTTCGGCACGGTAGGCGCTGGGGAAGGTCACATCCCATTCAGAGGTAAAGAAGGGTCTGCCGAAGGCACGCATACGGGCGTTTCTCATAGCACCCCACTCGGGCTGCTCGTGCTGAGAGATCATACGGCAGTATTTCTGACCGGGGTTCCAGGTCATAAAGCGCACGTTCAGGTGGGAATCCATAAAGTCGCCGCTGCGCATGGCCGCCTTGCACTGAACGTATTTCCAAGAATAGTTCATACCGGTCAGGGGCACTCTCACACCGAGAGAGCGCATATAGCCGAACATTTCGTTGTAGTAATCCTCGCCTACCTTGATCTTGAAATCGTTGAGCGTGTCATCCTCAAAATCATTGAGGTCGGCGTTGTCCACATCCACCTCATCGTGGCCCGTTTCCTTGCACCAGGCTCGGTACATTTCACGGAATTCGGAGGCGTAGGGCTCCACATCGATTTTCTGACGGAAGATACCGAAGAGGGAGACCTCGTTGACGGCATCGGACAGAACGAACTGCGGATCGTCCTTATACGCCAGCCCCGTATAGGGGTTCACGTGCTCCCACAGGGTCTTGCAGTATTCCTTCTGCAATTCGATGATGCGGCGGTCGAACATACAGTAGGGAGCGGCTCGGTCAATGAGCTTGACGGCGTTGCGCACCCCGTCCTCCTCCTTAAACTTGCGGTAGGTGAGCATATCCAAATAAACATAGATCCCCTCTTTTTTCAGGCAGGAGAGCAAATAGTCCAATCGGTCAAAGCTTTCGGGATCGTAGGTGGAGGTATTGGCAAGTCTCTTGCCCTTGGTCAGCTGATAGATGCTGGGGGTGGCCCACTCGGAATCCATCTGATGCAAACGAACCATATTGCAGCCGTAGGCGGCAAGGCGCTTGGCCAATTTCTCGGCGTAGTCCTTTTCGGGGAAGCAGGCGCCGCTGTTTAAGTTGGTACCCCAAAAACGAACGGGGGTGCCGTCTTCAAATACAAATCTCTCTCCCTGAACGGTCAGAAAGCCGTGCTTTCCGGCAGGCTTTTCATCCTTAAACAGGTAAGAAATATCAATGGGAGCAAAATCGTGATAGGCGGGAAAGGGAATCATTCTTGACATCTCTCGGTCACTCCTTTATAATTTATGACAAGGAATCATTGTTCTTGCCCGTATAGAGTACCACATTTTTCTCATGAAAGATAGACAAAAGAACAAAAAAACCAATGAAAAGTTGTTGAGTGAGCGTTATGTTTCCAAAATACGAATTGCGAAGTACCTCCGTTTCCGTTTTGCATCTGACTCCCAATATGGAATATCCCGCAAGGTTTCACAAGCAGGTAGAAATGGGCCTTGTGACAGAGGGAGAATTGCACCTGACGGTGGCGGGCAAGGAATACTGCCTGAAGAAGGATGATCTTTACATTGCCTTTCCCAATCTGGTGCACGGCATTTCCCCCTCCTCAGCCCAAGGGGTGGTGGTGATCGCCGACTGCGCTCTGTTCCCCTCCTACGAGCAAAAGCTGACTCAGCTGAGGCCCGAGGAGCCCGTGCTTCACTGCGGCGAGGATCGGGAAACCGTAAAGCAAATGCTTCACCGCATCGCTCAGCTTTTCTCCCACAAGGATTATTCCCGCTACGAGCCCCTGTTTTTAGGCTATATCGGAGCAGTTTTGGGGGAGATCCTCTTACAGCTTGAATTAAAGGAGCGAAGCGGGGACAGCGACCTGTTGCAAAACCTGATGATGTATCTTTACAACCACTACACCGAGGACATTTCTTTGGAAAGCCTTGCCAAGAAGATCGGTTACAGTAAGTGGTATGTTTCCAAGGTCATCGGGGCCACCTTCCATTGCAATTTCCGCTTTTTGGTCAATTCCTTCCGTATTTCCATGGCCCGGAGTATGCTCCTTTCCTCCCAAAAAAGTGTCAGCGACATTGCCTTTGAATGTGGCTTTCACAACCAAAGCTCCTTCAATCGGGTCTTTTTATCCAACACGGGCCTGACCCCCTCCGCCTTTCGGCAAATGGGGGGCAAGGTGGATCAGCCTCAGGTCTTTTACCGCTAAACAAAAGGACTGTAAAACAGCTTTGTTTTACAGTCCTTTTTCTTATTCTTTATCCCAAGAGACGAAGGGCGTTTAGCCCGAGGATCTTTTCCTTCGCATTGTTCTGATCCTATTCTACCTTATAAAGATGAACGAATCGTGACGGAACGCATTTTTTTGAAGGATCGTCAAAATTTTTCGTTTTTCTTTCCCTTTTATATTGCTTTTTTTCAAAATCGGAATAGAATGGAGGTGTAGTTTTTTTCGGGAGGATTTTATGCTGAAAAGAATCAAGGAGCATTATCATTGGGTGATCGCCGGAATCGGCGTTTTGATGCTCGCTGTTTTTTCGGGGGCGGCCAATAATTTTTCCAGCCTCCACCTGATCCCCGTCACCGAGACCTTCGGGGTGACCCGTGCGGAGTTTTCCTCCGTGCAGAGCATTATGAACCTGACGGGCATTGCCACCACCTTTTTCTCAGGGGTGATCATATCCAAATTGGGCTTTCGGCTGGTGGCGGGCATTTCTTTGATCCTCTGCTCCGCACTCTATTTCGGAATGGGCTTTGCCACCACCTTTCCCTTCTTTTTGCTGTGCGGCGCCGTCTACGGCATTTTATCCCCCTTTTGCACCACGGCAGGGGCAACTCAGCTGGTCTCCATTTGGTTTCACAAGCACCGCGGTCTGATTCTGGGCATCGTCACCAGCGCCTCGGGCTGGGGCAGCAGCATCCTTTGTATGTTTCAGGCAAGGATCATGGAAAAGACGGATTCTTGGCGCTTCTCCCTCTCCCTTTGCGGCATCCTCATTTTGATTTTGGGTGTTTTAATTCTTGCCTTCGTTCGCAATAAGCCCTCCGATATGAGTCTTGAGCCCTATGGAGACGGGGTGGAGGAAACGGCCAAGCGCCGAGAGATCAGCAAGGATGCCTTTGCGGGTCTTTCCATCGGAAGGCTCTTTTCCCGTCCCGCCTTTTACCTGATGATCCTTCTGACTTATCTTTCCAGCCTTCTGCCCTATATGGTCTTTTTCGTTTTCGTTCCTTATTTGGTGGAAACGGGGCTGACGGAGCTGCAGGCCAGCGGGGTCAACAGCTTTATGCTTTTGGTTTTATCGGGAGCCAAATTTGCCACGGGACTGCTCTGCGACCGCATTGGGCCCAAGAAGGTGGTGCTGGTGGAGGTGGGCATTGCCATTTTTGCCATGCTCCTTCTGATCTTCACCTCCTCCCTCCCCTTGGCGTATCTTGCGGCGGCGGTCTACGCCTTTTGCGTTCCCCTGAACACCATTCTCTCTCCCCTTTTAGGCTTCACTCTCTTCGGCTACAAGGCGCAGGCTCAGTATACGGGCATTTTCCTTGGGGTCGTGTGCTTTGCGGGAATCACGGGCTCCTTCTTGCCCAACTATATTTTTGACCTGACCGGCTCCTACAAGCCCGCCTTCTTCGGCACGGCCATTCTCGGTGTTGTGCTCCTTGTGCTGTACCGTATTCTGTATGCCTTGGCCGAAGGGGATAAGAAAAAGCTTGAGGAAAAGAGCGCATAAATAGATAAAAAGGAGAAAACGATGTTCACTTTTTTGAAAAAGCATTACCACTGGGTCATTGCGGCCATTGCCTTTTTGCAGTTGTGTTTTCTTTTGGGCGTGGCAAACAATTTCAATGCTCTGCACCTGATTCCTCTATCCGAGCATTTGGGTGTCAACCGTGGGGATTATTCCGTGGCGTACAGCACCAAAAGCCTTGTGATGATGATCTGCACCTTCTTTTCCGGTGCGGCGCTGGGGCGATTCGGCTACCGCAAAACGGCGGGGCTTGCCATGCTGGGCTGTGCCGTATCCTATTTTCTCTTCGCCTTTTTCCTGACCTCTTACCCTCTTATGTTTCTCTACTCCGCTCTATTGGGAGTAGCAAGCTCCTTCTGCTCCAGCTCGGCGGTGACGGTGATCGTATCCGCTTGGTTTCATAAGCACAAGGGGTTGGTGCTGGGTGCCGTCTCCGCCTCCTCGGGGATAGGAGGCAGTATCATTTGTATGCTTCAAACCAAGGCGCTTGCCGAGGGCTCCTTTTCCGCTTCCTTTACGGTGGCGGGAGTGGGGATCGCTCTGGCGGGGCTTCTTATTCTCCTCTTCGTTCGGAATACCCCCAAGGAAATGCAGCTTTTGCCCTTGGGTGACGGAGAAGAGGTTTTGGCAAGAAAAAAGAAGATCAGTCAGGAGGCAAGAGAGGGCCTCTCCTTCAAGGCGCTCATCCGCCGTCCCTCCTTCTATCTGATGATCCTTCTGACCTTTCTTTCCGCCTTTGCGCTGGATGTGGCCTATTCCGTTTTCATTCCTCACCTGACCGACAGCGGTATTTCCCCCGAGGCGGCAGGCGGGGTCAACAGCTTTATGCTTCTGATCCTGACGGGAGTCAAGCTTCTCTTCGGTCTTCTGTGCGACAAGGTGGGAGCCAAAAAAATGTATCTTGCCTGCGTGGGCTTTACCCTTCTCTCCCTGGTTTTGATGGTGCTCCCCCTGAATCTTCCCTTAGCCTACGGGATCGCCGTGGTTTTGTGTCTGGCCTGTCCCATTTCCACCATTATGGTGCCCCTTCTTGCCATAACCCTCTTCGGCTACAAGGCGCAGGTGCAGTACACCGGTGTTTTTATGGCTCTGGCCTCCGGCGCTTGTCTGTTCAGCGGGCCCGTGGCAAACTTCGCCTTTGACGCCTTCGGCTCCTACAAGCCCGCCTTTTTGGCGGTGGCCGCCCTGTGTGTCGTGGTGTTTTTGCTTTATCTTTTATTGTTTCGCTTGGCAAAAACCGATGAAAAAAAGGAAATTTCCTCTGAGGATGCTCAATAGACGCATCCTCTTGCTTTTTGCCGAAAAAAAGAGTACAATACCATCGTTACCGTTTCTATCACCGCAAGAGACCGAAAGGAGACACTATGACCCGGATCAAAAAGAATTACCACTGGGTAATCGCCGCCGTGGCACTGCTGCAGCTGTTCTTTTACACCGGTGCCAGCAATAACTTCACCAATCTGCACCTGATTCCCGTTTCCGAGCATCTGGGCATCAGCCGTGGCGATTTTTCCGTGGCGTTCAGCGTGAAAAACCTTATCTCTATGCTGACGACCTTCGTTTCCGGTGCCATTGTTTTGAAATTCGGCTATCGGAAGGTGGCGGGCATCAGTATGCTCCTTTCCACCGCCGCCTATCTGCTCTTGGCCTTTTGCCTTGATTCCTACCTTTCTCTTTTTCTCTATTGCAGTATTCTCGGCGCTACCAACGCCTTCTGCTCCGCCTCGGGAGCGACCCTGATCGTCTCCAATTGGTTTCACAAGCACAGAGGGCTCGTGCTGGGCATCGTAACGGCGGCCTCGGGCCTCGGGGGCAGTATTCTGTGCCTTGCGCAAACCGCCGCCATCGAAGCCTTCACCTGGAGAGGCTCCTTTGTATTGGCGGGCAGCGGCATTGGCATCGGCGGCATTCTCATTTGCCTTTTGGTTCGCAATACCCCCGAGGAAAAAGGGCTGGTTCCCTTGGGTGAGGGGGAGGAGATCATCAGCAAAAAGAAAAAGGCAAGTCAGGAGGCCCGCGAGGGTCTTTCCCTGCCTCAGCTTTTCCATCGCCCCTCCTTTTATCTGATGATCCTTTTGACCTTTCTTTCCTGTCTTTGCGCCTATATCCTCTTTTTGGTGGTGGTTCCCCACCTGCAGGATCAGGGCTTTAGTGCCACCGAGGCCAGTATGGTCAACAGCTTTATGATGCTGATTCTGGCCTTCTTCAAATTGGCCATCGGATGGCTGGCCGATAAGATCGGTGCCAAGAAGGTGCAGCTGATCTGTATGTGCTTTATGGGGATCGGCCTGATTTTATTCGGCCTCGCAAAAAGCCTTGCGGTTGCCTATCTTGCCGCCGTCTGCTTCTCCGTTGCCCTCTCCGTTACCACCGTCATGGTTCCCCTTTTGTCCCTGACCCTCTTCGGCTACAAAGCGCAGCCCCAATACACGGGCATTTTTATGGGAATGATCAGCGGCTCCTCCATGGTGGGAGGGATGCTTTCCAACTATTTGTTTGACTCCATCGGCTCCTACACCCCGGGTCTTGTGGCAGCAGGCATTGTGGGCTTTGCCCTGATCCCCCTGTATCTGGTTCTGTATCGCCTCACCGAGAAGGACAAGGAATATGAGAACACCCTTGCCCAAAAGGCGGCATAAAGAAAACCTCCTTTTATTAAAAACCAACCAAAGCATTATCAGATTGGAGAAACCATGAATCGGATCAAAAAGCATTATCATTGGGTGATCGCCGCCGTGGCGCTGCTGCAGCTTTTCTTTCACAGCGGCGCAGGCAACAATTTCACAAGCCTTCACCTGATCCCCGTTTCCGAGTATTTGGGCATCAGCCGAGGGGATTTTTCCGTGGCCTACAGCATGAAAAATCTGGTGGCCATGCTTCTGACCTTCGTTTCCGGTGCCATCATTCACAAATTCGGGTATCGGAGGGTGGCAGGTTTCGGAATGTTCCTTGCGGCTGCCTCCTATCTGCTCTTGGCCTTCGGCTTGCAGTCCTATCCCCTGCTCTTCCTTTACTGCGGTATGATCGGCGTCACCAACGCCCTCAGCTCCACCTCGGCGGTCACATTGATCATCTCCAATTGGTTCCACAGGCACAAGGGTCTTGTTTTGGGCTTTGTTTCTGCGGCAACGGGGCTGGGAGGAAGCATCCTTTGTCTGGTGCAGACGGCCGCCATGGAGGCCTTTACCTGGAGAGCCTCCTTTGCGGTATGCGCCATCGGGGTCTTTCTCGGGGGTCTGATGATCTTCGTCTTCATTCGCAACAAGCCCGAAGAAATGGGGCTTGTCCCCTTGGGAGAAGGGGAAGAGGTCATTGCCAAAAAGAAAAGAGTCAGTCAGGAGGCCCGAGCAGGGCTTTCCATGGAGCAGCTCTTCCGCCGTCCCTCCTTCTATCTCATGATCGTTTTGACCTTTTTGACTTGCCTTTGCACCTATATGCTCTTTTTGGTGGTGGTCCCCCATCTGCGGGATCAAGGCCTGAATGCCACCGAAGCGGCCATGGTCAACAGCTTTTTGATGCTGGGCTTGGCGGCCTTTAAGTTCCTGACGGGAGTTTTGGTGGATAAGATCGGCGCCAAGAAGGTACAGCTGATCAGTATGTCGATTCTGGCGTGCGGTCTTGTTCTCTTTTCCTTCACGAAAAACGTATATTTGGCCTTTTTTTCCGCCACGGTCTTTGCCGCCTGTCTCCCCCTCGTTACCATTATGGTACCCCTTTTGGCCTTTTCCCTCTTCGGTTACAAGGCGCAGGCGCAGTACACCGGTATTTTTATGGGAATGATCAGCGGCGCTTCTATGATCGGAAGCATTCTGACCAATTATCTCTTTGACCTCTTGGGCTCTTATACGCCCGGACTTCTGGGATCCGCTGCTCTTTCCCTTGCCCTGATCCCCCTGTACCTGATCCTGTATCGCCTCACCGAGCGGGACAAACAATACGAAGAAACCAAGGCATAAAAAAAGCGACACGAAAGGTCGCTTTTTTTATGCCTTTACCTTGGGCATTTTGTAGATCTCCTCTGTGGCAAGGCGGGCTCGGGTGACGGAAAAGCCCTCGGGCACGAAGCAGTAATAGAGCCTGTCCTTGGTGCCGAGGCTGATCATATCTCCTATTTCATAGAAGAAAAAGTCGGAATTGAGACTGTAGGAGGCCCAAGGGTCTTGGGTGTAGACTACATTTCCCTTGTCGTCCTGCAGGGTAAAGCCCGTGCGGGAATGGGACAGGGTTCCCTCTCCCAAAAGATACATGGCCTTGTGGTCGCAGATCAAGCCTACACGAACGGGAATGGAGAAGGAATATTCCCCTTTTTCCACCGCCTCCCGCACGCAAGATCGCTCCCAAGCATACCAAGCAGGCACACTGTCAAAGGCGGTATCGCCCTCGGTGGCGGAAAGGGTGCCGTATTCATCCATTCGGTAGCGCTTCCCGCAGGCGTGGCAGGAAAGATGCTCCCCCTCTCCCTTCATTTGCCCCTCGGTGTGGCAATGGGGACAGCGGTATAAGACCCGCTCAAGCCCCGTGGCACGGAAGGGCTCGGAGATCCGAATTTTCTCTTCCCTTTGCTGACGGAAGTGATCAAAGGAAAAGGCCTCGGCCAAAACGGCATCCAGCTCCTCGGCGCTTTTCTCCCGAATCTCCTCGGGGGTCAGAAGGCAGGCGTACTCCGCCTTCACTTTTACCTTTCTCAAGCGCAGGCCGTTGTAGAGAGGATCCCGCAGGAAGGCGCCCGCATCGGTTCGGATCATCATCACGGGGACTCCGAGGCGCTTGAACAAGCCCCCCATTCGCTGAGGAAGGCTCGTGGCGGTGCCGTCAAAGGAATATCCCGCTTCGGGATACATCAAAACGCTTCGCTTTTGCTTTTTGATGATGCGCAGCATATCCATCACCAGTGCCACATCCGTAACGAATTTTTGGGTGGGGATACAGCCGATGAGCCTCATCAAAAGGCTTTTTCCCACAAAGGCATCGGTGGTGGAAACGATGTGGTAGGGCTCGGGAAACAAAATTTTGGAGGCGATCTTCAGATCCAGAAAGCTGGAGTGATTCATCAGGATCAATTTCGGCCCGTCCCCCGCCTCATCTACCCGACGGTAAGAGACGCTCAAGGGCACCCGAAACAGATCAATAAAAGAAAGGATCCGAATGACCAAGGCCAACAAAAACCAAGGCTTTACGGGCTTCAGATGGGGAATGGGGCCAAGGGTGGCGGCCTTTTCCCAGGAAATGCGGCGTGTTTTGATTTTCATACAATGTCCCCTTTCGATTATCGGTTTCATTTTATCATAAAGCAGTCAGCCTTGCAAGAAAAAATCTTCTTTTCGCTCTGCCCTTGACTTTTCCCCCGTGAAAGGATAAACTAAAGGGCAGTAAATGAAATGAGGACAAAATGAATTACATCGTATTGGATTTGGAATGGAATCAGCCCCGCTATGCAGGGGAAATGGTGGAGTCTCCCGTGCATTTGGTGGGAGAGATCGTGCAGATCGGTGCCGTGCGAATGAATGAGCGCCTTTCCATCAAGGAGGAGCTCAGGCTCACGGTGAAGCCCCGCTACTATCGGAAAATGCACCGCAAGGTGGAGCGGATCACAGGCCTTCACAGCAATGATCTGAAAAACGGTCTGACCTTTCCCGAGGCCTTCCGCCGTTTGCAGAAATTCTGCGGCAAGGATTTTGTGATCCTGACCTGGGGGCCCGATGACGTTCCCATGCTGCGGGACAATATGGTTCTTTTTCATTTGGATGAGGATTGGATCCCCGATTGGTACGACCTGCAGGTTCCCTTTTGCCATCAGAAGGTGGAGGGAAGAAGCCAAATGGCGCTGGAGGATGCCATCGAGCTTTGCGGCGAGGAGCCCTTTCAGGCTCACGATGCCCTGTGCGATGCCAAAAGCACCGCTCTCATCTGCCGTCATTTGGATATGAAAAAAGGCTTTGCGGAATACCCTCGTCAATCGGGGGACATTACGGCAAAGCCCATTGAAACCCTTCCCCTGACGCAAACCTTCGGGGAAAAGGGTGCTCTGATGCACGAGCTTTCGGGGCTTGTCTTCCCCTGTCCCGCTTGCTCGGGGTATCTTTACACCTCCGAGATCGTGCCGCAAAATGCCAATAAGCTTCTGTCGCTTGCCACCTGCACCGAGGGAGAAGAATATTTGGTGCGCTTCCGCCTGTATCGGGGGGAGCGGGATCGGCTCCACGTGATCCGAGAGGTGTTTGAGCTAAGTGACGTCCTGATGGATTTTTACAAGGAGAAAAAAGAAAAGCTTCGCCATACCCGAGAGCAAAACCGCATCAAGGAAAAGCAAAAGCGGGCCCGCCGCAGAGAGAAAAAGACCGCCGAGGCCACTGCAAAAGCAGGCTAAATTGCAAATCAAAAAGCAGACCTTTCCGCAGAAGGGTCTGCTTTTTTATGTGCTCAATCAAAATCCTCTTCATCAAAGCCGTAATCGTTCAGAGCGGGAAAATCCAAAAACTCGGACAGAGTCATATTGAATGCGGTTGCCAATTTGTGAAGGGTCTTCACTCTCGGATTTTTTGTAAGTCCCCGAACAATATTGTCTAATGTTGATTGCTTTACGTCGCTCATGGTAGCCAATTTATTGATTGCAATCTTTCGCTCCTTGCACAGCTCTCTGATTCTGTTTACATATATCTGAGAATACTCCATACTGCCTCTCATCCCTATTATTACCCATTTGCGGGTTAATATGATGATAGCAACAGAAAAGACAAACATTACCCGTATTCGGGTTGACAAATTGATTTTTCGGAGATAAGATAGTATTACCCGTATTCGGGTACATCTTGCAAGGAGTCTAAAATATGAATCGAGCGTGCACCTTTTTCGGACACCGTGATTGCTCCAATACCATCACCTCGTCAATCAAGGCTGCTGTGATCGAGTTAGTAGAAAAACAGGGTGTCAATATGTTTTATGTGGGAGATAGCGGGAATTTTGATGCCTGTTGCAGAGTGGTTCTGAAGGGGCTTGGAGTCCCTTATGTCGTTGTTCTGTCCCGTATGCCGTCTTCCAAAAGAAGCCTCTGTATGTCATTCGATACGCTTCTTCCGGAAGAAGTTGAAAAAGGGCCTCCTCGCTTTGCTATCGAACGAAGAAATCGCTATATGATAGAAAAAAGTCAATACGTTATTTGCTATCTTCGACATCGAGTTTGCAGTGGTGCGGCAAAATTTGTTGATTTGGCAGAACGGAAAGGAAAAAGCATCCTTTACTTGAGCGATTCCATTTAAAGCCGTAAATCCCCAAACCTAAAGAAAGCAGACCTTTCCGCAGAAGGGTCTGCTTTTTGATAGATTGAAAGAAACGCTTTTACGCTTCTTTTTCGTAGTGGATGGTGCCGTCTGACAGGGTGGCCTTCACCCGATCGCCCGCTTGCCATTTGCCCTCCAAGAGATAGGAGGCGAGGGAATCCTCCACCCTTCTTTGAATGGCACGGCGCAGGGGACGGGCTCCGTACACGGGATCAAAGCCCTCCTTGGCCAGAAGTCGGGTCAGATCATCCGCAAAGGAAAGGGCGATGCCCGAGGAAGTCTCCAAGCGATTGGCCACCTCCGAGAGCATTTTTTTGGCAATGGAGAAGATCTCCTCCTCGCCCAAGCGGTGGAATACCACGATCTCATCCAAGCGGTTGAGAAATTCGGGGCGGAAGGTCTCCTTTAAGGCACGGCGGATCTTTTCCTCATCGTCCCGATCCTGTACGGCCGAGGCAGGCTCAGCGGAAAAGCCCATGGCCTTTTTCACCGCCAGAGAGGAGGCACCGCAGTTGGAGGTCATAATGATAATGCTGTTTTTGAAATCCACTCTTCTGCCGTGGGAATCGGTCAGGTGACCGTCCTCCAGAATCTGCAAAAGCAAATTGAACACATCGGGGTGGGCCTTTTCAATCTCGTCAAACAGCACCACGGAATAGGGGCTGCGGCGGATCTTTTCCGTCAGCTGCCCTCCATCGTCAAAGCCCACATAGCCGGGAGGAGAGCCGATGAGCTTGGAGACGGAGTGCTTTTCCATAAACTCCGACATATCCAATCGGATCATTTTTTCCTCGGAGCCGAACATGGTACGGGCAATGGCACGGGTCAATTCCGTTTTTCCCACACCGGTGGGCCCTGTGAAGAGGAAGGAGCCTGAGGGTCTGCGGGGGTCCTTAAGCCCCGTGCGGGAGCGGCGAATGGCACGGCTCACGGCGCTGACCGCCTCGGCCTGCCCCATAACGCTCTCCGTCAGGATCGCCTCCAGATCGCAAAGCTTTTTGGCCTCCTCCTCCAAAAGACGGTTCACGGGGATCCCCGTCCACTGGGTCACGATGGAGGCAATGTCCTCCCCTTCCACGGAAAGGGTCGAGGCCTTGTGCCCCTGCTTTTTTTCCTCCAAGGCTGAGGTAAGGGCTCGGATCTCCGTTAATGTTTCCCCTGCCTCCTCGTATTTTTCTTCCTCTACCGCCTTCTTTTTTGCCTCCTCCAGACGGCGGATCTTCTCCTGCAATTCCTTTTCCTCCGCAGAGGGAGACAGGCTTTGGATCCGCTTGCGGCTGGCGGCCTCGTCAATGAGGTCAATGGCCTTATCGGGCAAAAAGCGGTCGGAAATATAGCGGGAGGACAGTCTCACGGCGCTCTCCAGCGCTTCGTCGGTAATGGTGAGCTTGTGGTGCTCCTCGTATTTGGGACGAAGCCCCTTGAGAATGAGAAGGGCATCCTCCTCATTTGGCTCACCCACGGTCACCGACTGAAATCTGCGCTCCAAGGCCGCATCCTTTTCAATGGTGCGGTACTCTGCCAGGGTGGTGGCGCCGATGACCTGAAGAGAGCCGCGGGCCAAGGCGGGCTTTAGGATATTGGAGGCATCCATACTGCCCTCGGAGGCCCCTGCCCCCACAATGGTGTGGATCTCGTCAATAAAGAGGATCACATCCCCCAATTCCGTTACCTCGTCAATGACATTTTTGATTCTTTCCTCAAATTCGCCACGGTATTTACTGCCCGCCACCATAGCGGCAAGATCCAGCGTGACCACTCGCTTTCCCGCAAGGGTCTCGGGAATATCCCCCGACACGATCCTTTGGGCAAGGCCCTCCGCAATGGCGGTTTTGCCCACACCCGGCTCTCCGATAAGGCAGGGGTTATTTTTGGTGCGGCGGCTGAGGATCTGAACCACTCGCTCCAATTCCCCTTCTCTGCCGATGATGGGATCCAGCTTCCCTTCCTTGGCATCTTGAGTCAGATCGTGACCGTATTTGGAAAGGTTCTGCCCCTTTCCTCCGCTCTTTTTCCCACCCGCGGAGTCGCTTTTGTCCATTTTTTCCGTTTCTCGGATCAGGCGGCGGCACTCTTTATAAATATCGTTTACATCTACGCCCAAAAGCTGAAGGATCCGAACGCCAAGGGAGTCTCCGTCGGACACCAGCGCCATCAGAATGTGCTCGGTGCCCGTTTCCTTCCCGTGGCGGGCGCTTTCATACACGGCGCTCTGCAGGATCCTTTGGGCACGGGGGGTGATCTGTGCCGTATCGTTTTTCACGGGGTCTCCCGTCTGACAAAGTCCCGAAAGCTTTTCCTTGGCGTCCTCAAAGCGAACGCCCGCCTCCTCCAAAATGGTGGCCGCCGCTGCGTTTTCCGTCAGGATCAGCCCCAAGAGAAGGTGCTCACTGCCGATATAGGAATGGCCCATTTCGCCTGCGGCCTCGCCGGCGTTTTCCAAGGCTCTTTTTGCGTGTTCCGAAAATTGTGCTTGCATATGAATTCCTCCTTATGGATTCAGTGCCTCCCTTAACAGGAGGGCTCTTTTTTGATCCCGCTCTGCCTCATCCGACAGGGTGGCATCCCGCAGGATCATGGGGGCGGGCATCAGCTCCACCAAAAGCCTGTCAAGGCCGCGGATCCCTTCCACCAAATCAGCCTCAAGGCCAAAGCGAAGGGTGGAATACAGCCCGATAAACTCCCCGTATGACATTTTTCTTGCATTTTGCAGGGTGCCGAGGGCTCGGTATACCCGATCCTCCACCCCCACGGGATCCAGCCTCACGATTCTATCCCGTGCCTTTTCTTCGCTTTCCCGAAGCTGAGAGAGCATTTGCAAAAACTCCTTCAGGATCCGATCGGGCTCCTTGGCTCCGCTCATTTGATTGGAGATCTGATAGAGATTTCCGCTCTCACGGCTTCCTTCTCCGAAGGTGCCCCGCACGGTAAAGCCAAGGTTATTCAGGCTTTTTGTCACTCGGCCCATGGCACCCCCCGCCGTTAAGGCAGGCAGATGCACCATCACCGAGATGCGAAGGGCCGCTCCGAGATTGGTGGGGCAGCTTGTCAGATACCCCAGCCCCTCACGGTAGGCAAAGGGAATTTCCTTTCCCAGTTTTCCCACCAGCTCCATGGCCCTTCGGTAGGCTTTTTCCACCTGATTTCCCGAAAGAAGCACCTGCAGGCGAAGGTGATCTTCCTCATTGATCATAAGGGAGGCCTCGCCGTCCTCCGTCAGGATCAGGCCGCAGCCCTTGCCGCCTCGGGCAAGGCGGGGACTGGCAAGGTGGGTCTGAACGTAGGCCTGCTTTAAGATGTCATCCGCTCCGTCAAAGGGAACGGCAAGAACCCTTTCCTCTCCCAATGCCTTTTGAAAGCGGTTGAAGACCTCCTGTGCTTCACGGGGGGAAAGCTTATGGGGAAAGGGTGTGTCCTCCAAATTTCTCGCAAGGCGCACCCGAGTGGAGAGAACAAAGCTCATCTCTTCCGCTTCTTTTTCATACCAATACATTATTTTCCCTCCATCAAGCGAATTTCATCCCTCAATCGGGCGGCTTCTTCGTATTTCTCTGCCGCCACCGCCCGTTTCAGAGCTTCCTTTTTTTCTTCCAGCGCCGTGGGCTTTTGTTCCTTCTTCGGCTTCCCTGTATCGGCCGCCTCTTCCTTTTTTCCTTCTCCCACAAATCCCTGCCCCACAAAAGGGGTCAGATCCAGATGGGGAGAAAAGGTATCAAAGCAAGCGGAGCAGCCGAACAGCCCCGTCCTTGTCACCTCTCCCAGCGTGGTTTTGCACACGGGGCAGACCTTTGCACGGGAAATGCTTCTTTCGGGAGACAGGGTGGGGAAAAAGGCGTCAAACTCCTCCGCAAAGCCTTGCAGGGGATTGGAGAGCCCCTTTTTCTTGGCACAGTCTTCGCAAAGGTGCCATTCCTTTTCTTTTCCGTTGATGC
This sequence comes from Eubacteriales bacterium, assembly GCA_045543495.1. GTDB lineage: Bacteria > Bacillota > Clostridia > Oscillospirales > SIG627 > RGIG5579. Next base: position 28,654 of record JAZQMO010000049.1, read on the forward strand.
TTTCGTGATAGAAAAACACCGCTTCTTTTTTTCCGCACAAGCTGCAAATCTTCTTCATTCCTCTTCCTCCTGTCCCAAAAGCTCTAAAATCACACTGCGGAACAAATCTGCCCGAACCCTCTCCCGTACCGTGCGGGGGATCTCCACCAAGGCACGGTCGGAAAGGGAGGCCAGAATGATCTTTCCCTCTCGCAGGGTAATGGCCCCCGAGGAGACCAATTCCGATAAATACACACGGGCACTTTCAAAATCCAATCGGGTGCCCACGGCGTGGAAAAATCGCATCAGGTATTCATTTTTCCCCATGGGGATCTTGCGGATGCGGACAAAGCCCCCGCCTCCCCTTCTGCTTTCCACCAAATAGCCCCGCTCCGGGGTAAAGCGGGAGGAGATCACATAATTGATCTGACTGGGAACGCAGCCGAATCTGAGAGCGATCTCATTTCGCACAATGGAAAGATCTCCTCCGCTTTCCTCCAGCATTTCCTCCAGCATTTTGGCAATGTATTGCGATAATACCATAGCTCCTCTCCTTTGACTTTGACTTTCTTTGACTTTCTGCTTTTATTATACCCCATTCCGAAAAATTGTCAAGGTCAAAGAAAGTCAAATTTTGATGAAAATATTTAAAAATTCGCTTCTTTTTTTCAAAAACGGGTCTTTTTCTTCCTTTTTCGGGCTCATTCTCTCTCATTCTCTGTTTTTTGTAAGAAAAAAGACAGGAATGGAAAAAAGTTTTGTTGCAATCGGCGGGGAAAAATGATAAAATAGGCTGAAAACCAAAATCGAGGTAATCCGTATGAGAATGAGAAAGAAAAAGCACACCGAGGAACGCCTTGCGGCCTGCGGCAATCTGGTGGTCACCGAGCCCGAGAAGAATAAGGGCTCGTGGAGAAGTCAATTTTCAAAAGAAGGTACTCGCCTTGAAATGGAGATCGGCTGCGGCAAGGGCGCCTTTCTTCTGGAAATGGCCAAAAGACATCCCGATACCCTGTTCGTGGCAGTGGAATATTGCCGTGAGGCAATGCTCCTTGCCGTGGAAAAGATCTTTCGGGAGGGGCTTGAGAACGTTCTCTTTCTCTGTGTGGATGCCGCCCGTCTTCAGGATTATTTTGCCGAGGGGGAGATCGATGCCATTTATCTGAATTTCTCCGATCCTTGGCCCAAGGCCCGCCACGCCAAGCGGAGATTGACCTCTCCCCTGTTTTTGGCGGTATACCGTGCCGTTTTGCGTCCCGAGGGCTACATCCGTCAGAAAACGGACAATGTGCTTCTTTTTGAATCCTCTCTGGAAAGCTACGCCGCCTGCGGCTGGCGCACCGAGGATGTTTGCCGTGATCTGCACAACAGCCCCTGGGCAGAAAATAATATTATGACCGAGTACGAAAAGAACTTTTCCGGAAAGGGACTGGCCATTCACGCCGTCACCGCTTACAAAGAATGAAAGAATTTCTCATCAACCAAAACGATGCGGGCCAGCGGGTGGATAAATTTGTTTTGAAGGTTACCGTCGGTCTTCCCAAAAGCCTGCTTTACAAGGCCATTCGCACCAAGAAGATCAAGGTGAACCGAAAAAGGTGCGAGGCGGGGCAATTTCTCTCTGAGGGGGATCGGGTGCTTTTGTTCCTCCCTCCCGAATTTTTCGGCCAAGCCGAGGACAACTGGAAAAAGCTGACTCCGAGGCTTTTTGTGGTATATGAGGACGAAAACATTCTCCTCTGCCACAAGCCCACAGGCCTTTCCTGCCACAGCGACGAGACCCAAAAAACAGGCACCCTCATTGACCATATCAAGGCATATCTGTTTCAAAAGGGAGAATTTGACCCCGAGCAGGAGAATTCCTTTGCTCCCGCCCTTTGCAACCGTATTGACCGCAACACCTCGGGCCTTGTGATCGCTGCCAAAAGCGCCGTGGGCCTTCGTGAGGTGAACGAAATGATCCGAGAGCGGCTGGTGGAAAAGGAATATTTGGCGTGGGCCGTGGGACAATGGGAGAAGGACGGAAAGACTACCCTGTATCTGAAAAAGGAAGCGGAGGAAAACCGAGTGCTGGTCTCCCCCACTCCTCGGGAGGGGTATCTGACCGCCGTTACGGAATTTTTCGCCCTTGGGTACGACAAAGCAAAGGATCGAACCCTTCTTCGGATCCTTCTGCACACAGGGCGCACCCATCAGATCCGTGCCACGGCGGCCTTTCTCGGCCACCCCTTGGTGGGAGACTCCAAATACGGGCGGGACCGATCGGATCCCGACTTTGCCCATCAGGCCCTCACCTCCCATAAAATCACCTTTCATCCCAAGGAATCCTCCCCTCTTTTTTACCTGTCCGACAAGAGCTTTTCCTCCCCCGAGGAGAGCCTGTTTTGCCTCAAAAAATAATATTTTTTCAAAAAAGTTTTCCACAGGTGTTTTTTTCTCAACCTGTGGAAAACTCTGTGAATTGTGGGAAAAACCTTGATTTTGTGTGGTTTTTTCTCCCATCTTTTCTCATTTTGCTGTGGAAAACTTCGGTTTTCCACTTTTTTCGTCTTTGCACTTTTTGCCATTTGTGAAAAAAATCACAGCTCTTTTTTGAGAAAATTTCATCGAAAAAAAGTGAATTTCGAAAAAGGAGCGTATATAGTAACATAGACATTTTGGAAGGAGGGAAAGGTATGCGGATTCCGGAAAGCTTTATTGAAGAAGTGGTGCTTCGTAATCCCTTGGAGGAGATCGTGGCCCAATACGCCACCTTGAAGCAGGCAGGCAGCAACAAGGTCTGCTGCTGTCCCTTCCACCACGAAAAGACCCCCTCCTTTACCCTGTATTCCAGCCCCAGCCATTACTACTGCTACGGCTGCGGTGCCGGAGGCGATGTGATCACCTTCGTTCGCCAGATGGAAAATTTGGATTACGTGGCGGCGGTGGAGTATCTGGCCAACCGTGCGGGGCTGACCATGCCCGTTTCCTCGGGGCCCGACAGCGGGGTCAACAAAAAGCGCTTTTACGAAATGAATGCCGAAGCCGCCCGCTTCTGGCATCAGACCCTTCTTTCCCCCGCAGGGCAGGTGGGGCTGAAATACCTCACCGACCGAGGACTGAACCTTCCCATGATCAAGCGCTTCGGTCTGGGCTATGCTCCCGACTCTTGGGATGCCCTCACCCTTCACCTGAAGAAAAAGGGCTACAAGGAAGAGGAAATGCAGAAGGCCTTTTTAATGGGCATCAGTAAAAAATCAGGCAAGGCCTTTGATATCTTTCGTGGCAGAGCCATGTTCCCCATTATTGATGTATCGGGCAACGTGGTGGCCTTCAGCGGCAGGCAGGTGGCCCCCATGAAGGAGGGCGACCGCAAGTATGTCAACACCAACGATACCCCCGTGTTCAAAAAGAGCCGCACGGTATTTGCCCTAAACATTGCCAAAAACAGCCCCCAAAAGGAGATCATTCTCTGTGAGGGCAATATGGATGCCGTATCCCTCCACGCCCACGGCGTTTCCAATGCGGTAGCCTCTCTCGGCACCGCTCTGACACAGGATCAATGCAGGCTTCTCTCCCGCTACGCCAACTGTGTCACCGTTTGCTACGATTCGGACCGAGCCGGCAGAGAGGCCACGAAAAAGGCCATTCGTCTGCTGCAGGAAACCGGCCTTCGGGTGAAGGTGATGACCTTGGAGGGCAAGCGGCACGACGGGGAAGAGATCAAGGATCCGGATGATTTTATCCGCACCTTCGGAAAGGGCGCCTTTGATAAGGCGGCAAGCGAGGCCAAGGGTGCCATTGAATACCTGTTTGCCGAGCTGCGCCGCGGCCACGAGGTGGACACCATGGATGGCAAAAACGCCTTCATTAAAGAGGCGGTCAAGCTTCTCTCCGAGGTGCCGAGCGATGTGGAAAAGGAATTGTTCATCGGCAGGATCGCCGAGGTTACGAGCGTGCCCTCCGAGGTGATCCGTCAGCAGACCCGAGCCCAAACGGGCAAATACCTCAAGCAAAAGCAAAAGGAAAACTTGGAGCGGGAGCTGAAAAAGGCCCAAGGTCTCGGCAACCGCATCAATCCCGATAAGGCAAAGTTCTTATCCACCGCCGCCAAGGAGGAAAACATTTTGGGGATCCTCCTTTTGCGGGGAGAATATTTAACGGATGCCAAGATAAGGCCGCAGATCAAGCCCGAGCATTTCAAATGCGAATTTTGTCGGCAAGGGATCGAGGCTATGCTCCGCCTGACCGAGGGCGGCGAGCCCTTCCAATTCAGCTCCCTCAATGAATTCTTTTCTCCCGAGCAGATCGGAGAATTGGAGGGAATGAAGAGAAGGCGGGAGGAATTGGCAGGCAACTCCACCGATATTCTCTTGGAATTGATGGCAAGACTTGCCGATGAGCACAAAAAACAAGAAATCAAAAGCGAACCGCTGACCAACGATTGGCTGGAAAAACTGAAGGCGGAAAAGCAAAGGAAGGAATCATAAAATGACGAAGAAAAAAGCAGAAGAAAAGAAGACCGAGGAATTGAGCCCCGAAATGAAATTGAAAAAGGCCTTTGACACCATTTTGGAAAAGGGCAAAACAAAGGGCGCTCTTTCCAACTCCGAAATTATGGCTATGCTGGAGGATGTGGAATACGAATCCGATCAGTTGGAAAAGCTGTATGACCTGTTGGAGGCCACGGGTGTTGATATTTCTTCCTTTATGGACGCCCCCGATCTGGAGGAATTGAAGGCCGAGGAAGAGGTCGAGGCACTGGAAACCAGCCAGGATATGGAAAAAATGCTTCAGGGCGAGGGTCTTGCGCTGGAAGACCACGTAAGAATGTACTTGAAGGAGATCGGTAAGGTTCCCCTGCTCTCCGGTGACGAGGAATTGGAGCTTGCCAAGGCGATGATCGAGGGCGAGAGTGACTATGTCCGTGAAAGTGCCAAGCAGAAGCTGGTGGAAGCAAACCTCCGTCTCGTGGTCAGCATTGCCAAGCGCTATGTGGGCAGAGGAATGTTCTTCCTGGATCTGATTCAGGAGGGTAATCTGGGTCTTATGAAGGCTGTGGAAAAATTTGATTACAACAAGGGCTTCAAATTCTCCACCTACGCCACCTGGTGGATCCGTCAGGCCATTACCCGTGCCATTGCCGATCAGGCAAGAACCATCCGTATCCCCGTACATATGGTGGAGACCATCAACAAGGTGCTCCGTGTCTCCCGTCAGCTCCTGCAGGAATTGGGTCACGAGGCCAGTGCCGAGGAAATTGCCGAGGTCATGAACATTCCCGTGGAAAAGGTGCGTGAGACGATGAAGATCGCACAGGAGCCCGTTTCTCTGGAGACCCCCATCGGTGAAGAGGAGGACAGCCATCTGGGTGACTTTATTCCCGATGACGATGCTCCCGCTCCTGCCGAGGCCGCAAGCTACGCTATGCTCCGTGAGCATCTGGATGAGGTTCTGCACACCCTGACCCCCCGTGAAATGCAGGTATTGAAGCTTCGCTTCGGCTTTGATGATGGCAGAAGCCGCACGCTGGAGGAGGTCGGTAAGGAATTCAACATCACCCGTGAAAGAATCCGTCAGATCGAGGCCAAGGCCCTGCGCAAATTGCGCCATCCCAGCCGTGCCAAAAAGCTGAAGGACTATCTGGATTAACCGTTCCTTCACATTTGCTTTACAAGATCCTTACAATTTAAGCAAGTAATACAGTTTTGACCCCTTGTTTTTAGGGATAATGACGGGAGGCAATAAACTTGACATTCCCCCCGTTTTCGTGTAAAATATAGGTAATTGGCCGCATCTTGTGCGGCAGAAATACAAGGAGGAAGTTCCTATGACCAAAAGACTGATCAGTCTTATGCTGGCAATGGTGATGCTGCTGAGCCTTTGCATGACCGCTTGCTCTTCCGAAACCTCTTCGGAAACTGCTGAGGGCGAGGAGGGTGTCGCCGTAGAAACCCAGAGAAAAAATCTGGCTTTGACCATTTACGCCATCACCGATGGTAAGACCACCGATGAGGGTCTTGCCATTGTAGAAGAAAAAATCAGCAATTACTGCGTGGCCAAGTACAAGACCGCCATTGATCTGCGCTTCTTCACCGAGGAGGAGTATCAGGCAGGGCTGAACGATATGTACGATAAGTTCGCCGCCAAGGAAGCTGAGCAGAAGAAGGCCGAGCAGGAGGCCGCCGCCATCGTGGCAAGCCAGAATGCTTACAAGGCTACCCTTTCCAAGGAAGAAAGACAGAAGTATGAGCAGGAGCTGCGCCTGAAGGCCAAGGAAGAGGCTGAGGCTGCCGAGCAGAAGAAGAAGGAAGAGGCTGAGCTCATCGAAGAAGGTAAGGACGTTGCCAAGGTAGAAGAGGTGCAGATGGATATCCTCTTCATCCCCAATATGACCGAGTATTACAACAATGTTGATCAGGGTATGCTCCTTGACATCAAGAAGGAATTGGACGGAAACTTCAAGACCATTAAGGACTATGTGTTCCCCTCCTTCCTGACCGCCGCTACCGTTGACGGCAGCATTTACGGTATTCCCAACAACTACGGTATCGCAGGAAATGAGACCTACCTTTTGGTCAACACCGCTATGGCTGAAAAGTACGGCGTGGATCTGACCAAGGTTCGTTCCATCACCGATCTGGAGCCCGCCTTTGCACAGGTTGTGGCAGGCGAAGCCGGTGTGACCCCCATCTACGGTGACTTTGATCCCGAGGGAGTATTCTTCCTGGACGGTATCGGCCTTTCCAAGGCTGCTTGCGTTTATATGGATACTTTGGTTGGCGGTAAGTTCAATACCGAGAATATGTATACCTCCATTAACCCCAAGGCTACCAACAGCCCCGAGATGGTGAAATACTTCCAGCTGAAGGCTGACTACAAGGCTGCCGGTTACATTTCCGAAACCAATCAGAACTTCTTTGCTTCCGCACAGAGCCTGACCTTTGAAGAGAAGGCCGAATGGGAAAAGAAGGGCTACACCGCTCTGACCTACCGTGGCGCAGACTTCAATACCGAGGCTGCTCTGCAGAACGGTCTGTTCGGTCTCAGCAAGTACTGCAAGGAGCCCGAAAGAGCAATGGAAATCCTGAAGCTCATGTATACCGATCCCGATTTCCGCAACCTCCTCGCCTTTGGTGTTGAGGAAGTGAACTACATTGTCCGTGCCGATGCCGAGGCTGATAACATCATCACCATTGTGGATGATTCCTATTCTATGGATTATTTCAAAGCAGGCAACTCCTTGATCGGCTATCTGCCCGACACCATGGATCCCAATTACATTGAGCAGAGCAAAGAGAAGAACCTGAACTCCTTTATGAACCCCACCTTGGGCTTCCGTTTCGATAAGGAAAATGAGGATGCCAAGAAGTGGTTCCAGGCTGCTGCCGAGTGGGATGCTTACTACGAACCCATCTATCAGCAGTTGAAGGCAGGCGATCCCAATTATTTGGCAGTTCTTGAGCAGGTTTACGGTGAGATCTATACCAACAACAGCGGTCTCTTCTCCGAGTGCTACAAGAACTTCTCCGCAAACTACAACTTCCGTACTACCTACGCTGCTTACCTGAAGGGTAAGATCACGGAACTGGATAAGATCCTCCACTTTGAAAACGTGGTAGCACCTGTTGCTCCCGAAGCATAAACAAAAACATAAGCCGATGGACAAAAGTCCATCGGCTTTCTTTATCCCCTTTGCCAAATCAAGAGGTAGGCTTTCTTTCGGAAAGCCTATTTTTTGTTTGCTCATGGGATGCCTTGGAGGGACTTTTGAAAAAGTCCCTCCAAACCTCCTCAAAACGTTTCAGGTAAGGGAAAAGTAATGCTGCAACAGGAATTTGCTTTGTAAAAAATCCCCACCAATCGGTAGGGGTCGGCGCCTCGACGACCCGTGGAAGGTTGTCTATTTTGCAAAATAAATATCTGTTTGCCAAAATTTGAAATTTGCACCGATAGGTAGGGGCCGACGTCCCCGACGGCCCGAGGGAAATAGTCTTTTTTGCAAAATAGATTTCTGTATTCAAAATTTGAAATTCATACCGATATGTAGGGACCGGCGTCCCCGACGGTCCACAAGACGAAGCAAAAGAATCAACAACAAATAAATCCCTGTTGTATTCTTTTTTCTCCCTACCCAAAAGTTTTGGGGGGTGAGGGGGACTTTTTCAAAAGTCCCCCTCATATAAAACAAATAGGCTTTCCCAAAGGAAAGCCTACCTTAACTTATCACTTAT
>JAZQMO010000050.1:0-21051 GCA_045543495.1 Eubacteriales bacterium
AATATGAGGTAAAAATGATATCAAATTTGTAGGGGCCGACGTCCTCGACGGCCCGCAAGCCGTGGCTTTATCAATCTTCGGTTCGGGGTATGAATTTGTCTTACATTTGTAGGGGCCGACGGTCCTGTTGTGGTACCCGCCTCGGCTTCCCCTCGTACCCTCGGGGGCCTTGGCGACCACGGCCACTCGCTCAAGTCGCTTCATCCGCCCCCGGCGGCGCTCCCATCGCTCCCCTCGACGGTCCGTGAATCAACACCCGCAGCCTTTGTCAAAGCTGGGGTTGAAGGCGTAGAAGTTCTTTTCGTCAAGTCTGTCGGTGGCAATGCGCAGCGCATCACCGAATCTCTGATAATGCACCAGCTCTCTTGCCCGCAGGTACTTAATGGGATCCTGAACATCGGGATCGTCCACCAAGCGCAGAATGTTGTCGTAGGTGACTCTTGCCTTTTGCTCGGCGGCCAAGTCCTCGTTCAGATCGGCGATCAGATCTCCCTTCACTCCGATATATTTCATATCGCAGGGGACACCGGCGGCAGAAGCGGGATAAATGCCTGCCGTGTGATCCACAAAGTATTGATCCATCCCCGCCGCACGGATCTCGTCTGCGGAAAGGCCCTTGGTCAACTGATAGAGAATGGCACCGATCATTTCCAAATGGGCCAGCTCCTCGGTCCCGACATCGTTCAAAATGCCGATGATCTCGTTGTGCTTGGCGGTATAACGCTGATTCAGATAGCGCATGGCGGCGGCAAGCTCACCGTCGGGGCCACCTAGCTGACTGATGATGATCTTGGCGTAGGCGGCATTGGGATTCTTGATCTTAACGGGGTATTGCAGCTTTCTGTCATAAGTCCACATGGTTCAGTTTGCCTCCTTTTCCCAAGGCCACGGGGAGGCGACCCACTGCCACTCTCCGCAGTTTTCATTGGTGTATACGGTCAAGGGACCGTAGCACGCTTCAAATTCGTCCTTCAATTCCTTTGCTGCCTTGCGGTGCTGATGATAGTACGCCAAGGCCTTCTGGCAGTGAGGGTGACCGTTCAGATACAGAGCTGCCTCGTATACGGCAAAATCCTCTGCCTGAATCTCCTTCAGCAAAGCGCTTTTTTTGTTCATAAGCCCCTCCGATAAGCCAGAAACGGCTTGTTCAGTTCTTCAAAGACCGTCCCGTTGCAAAGCCCCTGTCTGGGATCGTAAAGATCGCAAAAGCTCTGCTTGGGCGCATAGACCATAGCGAGGCTGCGCTCGCTTCTGCCACGGTCGCAATCCTCCGTTCGCTCCTCGGCACAGCCGCAGGCGCTTCTTTCCGCCTGTCTTTCACAGGCGCAGCGAGCGCTTTCGGCAGGGCAAACGGCCTGTACCGGTCCCTGACCCGAATAGGATCTTACATTCCGGCAGGCGCATCGTTCCTGACCGGTCTGGCAGCAAAGGCCTCTCTGCCGCCACACGCTGTTTTGGTTTGCTTGGCAGGGGCACCGTCTCTGCCATACGCTTCCCTCACAGCTTCTTTGACAGCTCCGTCTCTGCCATACGCTTCCCTCGCAAGAGGTGGGGCAGGCGGAGCGATTTTGCAGGGTGTTGTTTTGACGGCAGGTGCAGCCGCAGCTGTTTTCTCTGCCGTTGTAGCTTGTTTCGTTCAAAGTTTCAATCCCCTTATCAGTTTTTTTATCAATGATGATTTGAGCGGTTGCTCAGTGTCAGTATATGACCCCGAAGAAAGGGCGTTCCCATGGGAAATGCGGCGTTTTTCAAAGGCTTTTTCAAAAGAGAAAAAAGAGCCCTCGAAAAGGACTCTTTTTTGGTAAAAGAATGAAAAAATTATGATCCCAATAAAACATCCAGCGCCATCATCAGGGAAAAGCCAAGGCCGAAAGAGATCGCTCCCGTGCGACCCCGCCCGCCGAATTGCGGCACCAATTCCTCCGTTACCACATAAAGCATCGCTCCTGCGGCAAAGGAGAGGGCATAAGGAAGCCCCAAGGAGACGCTTCGGGTCAAAAAAAGCGCCACCCCTGCGCTGACAGGCTCCACGATTCCCGAGGCCGCTCCGAGAAGAAAGGCCTTCTTCTTGGATTTTCCCACGGAAGCCGCCGGCAGAGAGAGGATCGCCCCCTCGGGCAGGTTTTGAATGGCCACCCCCAGCGCAAGGATCAAGGCGGCGTCCAGCCCGCGCCCTCCCTGCCGCAGGGCCTCGGCCAGTACCACGCCCACCGCCATTCCCTCGGGAATGTTGTGAACGGTTACCGCCGCTGCCATCAGCCCCTTGGGCCGAAGGCCCTGTTCGGCCCTTGCCATTCGTTCAAGCCACGCCTCCGAAAGAGCAAAGAACAGGATTCCTCCCATCAGCCCCACCGTGGCGGGCAGGGGAGAGGCAGCCTTTTCCATGGCGGGGATCAAAAGAGACCAAACCGAAGCAGCACACATCACCCCTGCGGCAAAGCCGCAAAACACCTTTTGCAGAGAAAACAAATGCTTCTTGGGAAACAAAAAAACAGCGCCCGAGCCGAGAACTGTAGCCAAAAACGGGATCAAAATTCCCGCAGTAACACCAATTTTTATATTCAACGGTTTCTCCTTTCTGTGTTGCCTTGCAATACAGTTGATTCCACCTTTAGTATATTTTGCTGAAAGAGCTTTTGTTACAGGTGTCAAAAACCGTAAAAAGTTTGCACAAAATAGTTAAAAAAGAGGAAACTGTTAAAAAAACGAACAAAATGTTAAGAAAGCCATTGATTTTTGAAAATCACCGTGATAAAATAATAACAGGCGAAACCCGAATCTGTATTTAATTTTGGAGGATGTTAATATGAACAAGACCGAACTGATCGCAGCCGCCGCTGCCGCTGCAGATGTATCTAAGAAGGAGGCTGCTGCCGTAATCGATGCTGCCATCGCCGCTGTTACCGCTTCTCTGGCTAAGGGTGAGAAGGTTCAGCTTATTGGCTTTGGTACCTTTGAGGCTCGTGAGCGTGCCGCTCGTCAGGGTAAGAACCCCCGCACCGGCAAGGCAATCAAGATCGCCGCTTGCAAGGTTCCCGCATTCAAGGCAGGCGCCGCTCTCAAGGAAGCTGTTAACAAGTAAGAATCGGCAAAACCGAAAAGAAAAAGCAGAGCTTTTTGCTCTGCTTTTTCTTTTTATACCACGGTTTCGGTGGAGACCTGCTCCCAAAGGGGGCCGTATTCTACCGAGATCTTCTCCGCTTTTTCCCGATACAGCTTGTAGAACGCATCGTCATACGCTCCGGGGTGATGCTCGTTGTAGGTGTCGTAATAGCCGTACAGCGCCGTTTGGCGGTTTTCCTCCATACGAAGCTCCTTCAGCTCCATTCTGCGGATCAGATAAACACCGGAGGCACCGATCACAGGCTGAGAAACCTGCCCGATCTCCAGAGCCTTAGAGGCCTCGTACAAAACCTCCTCTGCCTGCCCCTCGGTAATGTAGTACCCGTCGGGGTAGTCAAGCATGTTGTCGTCCTTGCCGTGTTTTTTGACCAGCTCCCAAAAATCCTCGCCGCTTTCCCACCGGGAGCGAATGCTCGCGGCTTCGTTCCGCGTAGCCTCGCAGGCATCCTTGGTTTCATCCTTCCCGAAGGGAAGATAGATCTGCTGAACCGCCAAATAGTTTTCTTCAAAATACGCCTTGAATTCCTCTTGAGAAAATTGCTTTTTTCCGTTCTCCCCATACAGATGCTCAAAAAGCTTTAAGTACAGAGAGGAGTATTCCAGCATAGCACGGTAGGAGGAGAGGGAAAGATAGGATTTTGCCAATTCTTCCTCAAAGGCGGCTTCGCTTTCGTAGGAGGTCTTGGTGCTTTCCATTTCCGCCTCAATGGCCTTTTTGTCCTCCGAGCTTAAGCGAATCCCGTTTTCCTTTGCCAAAAAACGAACGGCATACTGATCCAAAAGATACTGAAGTACTTCTTTCTTCAAGGCTTCTTCGTTTTCCTCCGATTGAAAATGGTCAGGATCCTCCTCCAGATACATATTCTTGTAATTGAGGTAGAAATAGCGAAACTCCGTGAAGCTCACCTTCACCGAATCAAAGCGGAGAAATTCCTCGGGATAAAGGGCTTGGCCGTTTTGCAAAATACCGCCCAGCTTTTCCTCCACCACCGTCTCCTTGCCGCAGGCGGAAAGAGAAGTAAGAAGGCACAGAGCCAAAATAAGGGAAAGGATCTTTTTCATAGGTACTCCTTCAATGGATCAAAATTTCAAAAAATGAAATGAGACAAAACAATACGATCGACCTTTTTATTATATCGGTTCCTCGGCGGAAAATCAAGTAAGTTTTCCCATTCTGCCCGTCCACTTGATTTTTTTTGTCGCATATGATAGAATGTCGGTGATTACGAAGGAAAGGAGGAATCCGAAATGGAAGAAGAAAAGAAGTCCTCGGAGGCAGTCACCCCAAAGCCCTCTCGCAAAAAGGCTCAGCGCCAAGCCCCTGTGGCCAAGGAAGAAAAAAAGCCCGAATTTGAAAAGGAAAGAAAGCTTTTCAAAAGGCGCAGCTTCTCCCGTCAGTACCGCATCTTCCGCAAGGGTGGCCTGGGCGTTTTGGATTCCCTCTTCAATGCGTTTTATATCCTTTTGAATGAAAAAAGCATCCAAAAGGAGGAAAAAAGACTGGAGAAAAAAGGGGAGGAGGAGGTTTCCTCCCGTCATTTTATGGAGCTTCACAGCCCCTTTCTCCGTTTCTTTTCTGCGGCCCTTTCCCTTTGGAGCCGCCTTCGGGATTCTCTCTCCCTTCATTGGAAGAGGTCCGACAGCGGAAAGGTGCACCACGTAAAATTGAATTTCGTGCGCCGCCACCTGTCCTATTATATCATTGGCGCCCTGTTGATTTTTGTCGCATCGTACATTGGCTTCACCCTCAGTGCCCCCGTGGTGCTCCGTGCGGAGATCGACGGTAAGGTACTTGGCATCGTGGAAAACAAAAATGTGGTGGACAGCGCCGTGAACGAACTGGAGGACAATGTAGAGATCGTTTTGGGCGAAAGCTTCCGCTTCCCCTATGAGATCCGCTATACCTTCCGCCGTCAGCATAATGCACCGGTCACCCCGAAGAATAAGATCACCGAGCAGCTTTATACCTATATTTTGGACTCTATCTGCACCGCAGGCGGCCTTTATGTGGATGATCAATTGGTTGCCGTCTGTCGGGATGCCGATACGGTTCAGGCAGGGATCGACGAATTTGTTTCCGAGAACCACGAGGGAGAGGAAAGCGGTATCTTTAACGATATCCGCATCGTCACGCAGGCCTATCCCACGGATGCCATCATTTCCCAGTCTCAGCTTGCCGCCCTTCTTCGTGAAATGGCAAAGCCCTTGGCAGATCGGGAAAAGAATCCCATTCCCGATGAGACGCCCGAATCGGTGAGCGGCTCGGCGCAGGATACCCCCGCCATGGTGCTTCTTGCTGATACACAGCTTTTGCCTCGGGAAAAAGAAGCATCCCGTTCCAACCGCCCCGTGTCCATTGAGGGGATCAAGCTTGATTTTTACCATTCGGAAGAAACCTCTTACCGAGCCAGCATCCCCTTTGATACCGTCTATCGGGAAAGTGCTCAGCACTACACCACCATGGCCGATGAGACCACCCGCGGGGTCAACGGCGTGTCGGATGTCACCGCAAGGATCTACTATGTAGACGGGGTGGAGGTTCGCCGTGATATTCTGTCCGAAACGGTCATCAGCCCCCCTCAGACCCGAGTCATTTCCATCGGTACCAAGCTCCTCCCCGAGGATCTTGGGATCAAATCCTTTTACAGCTCTCAGGGGCGCTTTATCGTACCCCGTGTGGGACCGGTCTATTCTTATTTCGGAGACCGTGAGGACGGCTTCCACCGAGCTTGGGACATTCCCGGTAAGGACGGAGATAATATCTACGCCGCCGCTTCGGGAACCGTGGTGACGGTTATCGGTCAGTTCGGCGCCTTTACCGACCGTCCTCTGAACTATTTTGATTCCTACGGCTACTGCGTGATCCTGCAGCACGAAAACGGCTTTTCCACCATGTACGCCCACTGCAGCAAGGTCAATGTGACCATGGGTCAGGAGGTAAAGCAGGGAGAAAAGATCGCCGAGGTGGGAGATACGGGAAACACCACGGGAAGCCACGTGCATTTTGAGGTTCGCATCAACGATGTGCGGGTGGACCCCGGCCAGTATTTGTATAACGGAAATAAAACCATTTATAATTGACCTTCGGTTTTACCTTAGGTCAGGAAAACGGAAAAAGCAATGAAAAAGAAAAAAGTCATTCGTACTCGTGCTCTTGGGGTTTTGGCCGCCGCTTTGGTGGTAGTCCTCTTGGTTGTAGCCCTTCTTTTGCCCAAGGGAGGGGAGCCCCCCGTAACCGGTTCGCCCTCGGCAACCCCCGATACGGCTCAATCCGCTCCGCAAAAGGTGGAAAAGCCCCACGTGGTCTCCTCTGCCTCCGTTGCCGTGGTAGGGGATGTGCTCATTCATAACCCCGTTCACCACGCCGCCAAGCAAGCGGACGGAAGCTATGATTTTACCAACAACTATACCTATGTTTCCGAGTATCTGAAAAAGTACGATTATGCCATCGCAAATCTTGAGGTGACGCTTGGGGGAGAAAAGCCCGTGGTGGGCAGCTATCCCTCGGGCTACCCCACCTTCAATGCGCCCGACAGCGTGGTGGATGCCCTGAAAAACGCAGGGGTGGATATGCTCCTCACCGCCAATAACCACACCAACGACACCCGTGCCGCAGGCCTTGTCCGCACGGTTCAGGTGGTGCGGGAAAAGGGCTTGGAGTATCTGGGAACCCGTGAAACCACGGAGGAAAGCCTTTATAAGGTAAAGGAGATCGGCGGGATCCGTGTGGGAATGGCCTGCTTTACCTATTCCACCGTCAACGCTCAGGGGATCAAGGCCCTGAACGGAATCGGGATGACAAGCGCCTCAAGCCCCTTGGTCTCCAGCTTCACCTATGCCGATCTGGAGGGCTTCTATCGGGAGGCAGAGGCCGCCATTGCCCAAATGAAGGAGGGCGGCGCCGAGTTTATTATGTTTTACGTTCATTGGGGAAATGAATACCAGCTTCGCCCCAACACCACCCAAAAGAACATTGCCAAAAGGCTTTGTGAATTGGGGGTAGATGTATTGGTGGGCGGCCATCCCCACGTGATCCAGCCCTTTGAGACCATTACGGCGGAGAACGGCAATAAGACCCTTTGCATTTATTCCACCGGCAATTTCCTTTCCAATCAGAGAAAGCACGAAATGACGGGGATCGCCGCAGGAGAATCGGGCTACACCGAGGACGGTATGATCTTCTCCGTTACCTTCCAGCGCTGGAGTGACGGCGCCGTTTCCATCGGCGGGGTGGAGATCCTGCCCCTGTGGGTGAATATGGAGAACCGTCAAGGCAGAAGGGTCTATCAGATCGTTCCGCTGGATCCCGCTGTGACCGATTGGTCCAAATTTGAATTGAATACCAATACCCTGCGCTTTGCCAAGGATTCCTATAATCGCACCATGAGCCTTGTGGGAGAAGGGCTGAACGGTGCCCGCACCGCTATGGGCCTGCCTCCCGTTCCCACCTCTGCACCGTGATTTTTATCCCATCGCTTTTGCGGTGGGATCTTTTCGTTGAAAGGTACCCAATGAATTCGACCCTTCGCTTCGACTCTCTCTTTTTCCGTCAGGATCTGAACAGCATCGGCATCCCTTTTTTGTTTGCCACCCTTCTTTTTGTGCTGTTTCCCCATCCGCTGTCGGTTTTTCTGCTTTTTGTCCTTGCCGCTCTTTTTCTTTTTCTGTCCCTTGGGAGAAAAAAGAGGGGAGAGGGAACGCGGGAGATCCTTGCCGCCCTAGGCATCGCCCTTGCGCTCCTTTCTCTGTCGGTGCACCGGTATCATCAGGAAAGGGATCGGAGCTTTTTGGGAGAGACCCTTTCCTTTGAAGGGGTGGTGACCTATGCAGACGGGGAAGGTGCCGATGTTTCCACCATCCGCATTTCCTCCCGCCTTTCCCTCAAAAAGCTTCGGATCCAAACCGACACTCCCCCAAAGGTTGGCTCCTTGGTCTCGGGAGAGGGCGTTTTTTCTGCTCCCTCCCGAGAGGATGGGATGGATGGGGTCGATCACCTTCTTTCCCATCCTACCCTGAATGTCACGGGGGAAAGCGTTTTTGTTTCTGCCATGGCCCGTATACGGGAGGGCTTTGCCGACCGTCTCGGCACCCATCGGGAGGGCGGCTTTTACCGAGCCATTCTCTTGGGGGATCGGGCGTATCTGACCGAGGAGGATGCCGCCGCCTTCCGCAGGGCTGATTCCTCCCATCTGCTTGCCATATCGGGGCTTCATATCACACAGCTGTTTTCCCTGATGTATGTTTTCATCCGCTTCGTCCCCTTGAAAAGAAAAGTTCGTTTTGCCCTCTGCCTTCCCCTGATCCTCTTTTTGTTTTTCTTCACAGGCGGCGCCGTCTCCGTATTCCGTGCCTCGGTGATGGCTGCCTTCCCGCTGGTGGGAAAGCTCTTCTCCCGCCGCTCCTCTTCGGTGACCTCTCTCGTGTTTGCGGCGTGTCTTTTGGTTTTGTGGGAGCCGAGATGTATTCTGTCTCCCTCCTTTTTGCTCTCCTTTGTTTCCGCCTTTTCCATTTTGACCGTCTCCTCTCCCTTGACGGAGCGCTTGCACACAAAGCTGGCTCCGTATCTTCAGGGAAGGGGAGGGTGGCTGTTCCGTTTTCTCTTTTTCTTTTTGTCCATGCAGGTCATCTCTGCCGTCCTCTTTGTGTTCCACGCTCCCCTCCTTCTGCTTTTGTTCGGAGAAATATCCTTCCTTTCCCCCTTGTTTGCCATCCTTCTGATCCCTTTGTTTTCCCCTTGTCTGCCCTTGGGCCTCTTGCTTGGGCTTTTCTCCTTTGTGCCGCCGCTCTCGCCCCTCTTTCACTCTCTTGCCACCGGCTATGCCCGCCTATATCTGGATTTTGTGCAGCTTCTTTCCTCGGCAGGGGAGAAGAGTGTTTCCTTCGGTTCTCAGACCCTTCCTGTCGCTCTTGTTCTCCTTGCCGTTCCGATTTTTGCCATGGCCAAAAAAGCACGGCTCCGCTTTTTTCTGTACTTTTATCTTGCAGCCTTTCTTCTCTCTGCTTTTGCCCTCCTGCTCCCCTCGTAAAATGCACAAGAAAACACCGCTTTCTTTATGAAATTTGACGAAAAATAAAAAAACAGTCCCTTCTTTGCAAGAAACAAGAAATTTACTCTTGCAAAATGAAAGAAAAACCGTTATAATGATGATAAGTTATTATGGGTACAAGTATATCCATTTACAAACCACAGGAGGTTCTGCATATGTTAAAGAACTCTAAATTTCTGAAAGGACTCACCTTGGTGCTTGCTCTGGTTCTCGTTCTGGGCGCAGGTGTTCTCGTGGGTACTTACGTGGAGGCCGCCACCAAAACGGTGCTCTTCTATGTAAGTGACAACGGTGACAATACCACGGGTGAGGACGAGGCAACCGCCTTTACTTCCATTGATGCAGCCATTGCCGCTGCCAACAAGATGTATCTTGAGCCCGGTTCTCAGCTCAAGCTCCTTGTTGTGGATCGCATCAGCGTTCCCACTCAGAAGGTAGACGGCGAGGTTTTGACCGATAGAACGGGTGCCCGTGTGCCTATCATCATCACCTCTCATCAGAATGTAACGGATAAAGAAGATTTTTCCGAGGTGTATTTCACCTATTTCACCGAGGATCCCGATCTTCCCGAGGATTCTCAGAAGGCCGTTATTTATAACGATGTTACCTTCAAGAACATTCGTCTGAATTCTCAGGCTCAGGATGTGTTCTCCGATGCGGGCGATTCTGAGGGCTTCTACTGCGTCCGTTTCCTGTATTTCAACGGCGAAAAGCTCACCTTGGATAATGTAGAGCTCAGCAATGAGGATTCTCTCGGTAAGGCCAAGTGGAATCTCTATCCCGGCGGCGATACTGCCACGGAGGAGTATCTCAACAAAGAGATCAATTTCCTCAACGGTGACTACAAATCCAAAACCACCGTTACTTACGTAACCAATGCCAACAACCCCAATACCAACTATGTGTTCAATGTGGAAAATGCCCTTTTGAACTATGTTTACGTGGTGGGCGGCAATGCCAATCAGGTTACCGTAAACCTGAAGGACGGCGCTGATATCCGTTCCCTTTATTATGGTACGGGCGGCAAGAAGAGCGTTCCCCAGGGCGTTACCATCAATTATGAAAAGGGCTCTGTTGTCCGCGGATCCGCAGGCAGCTCCGAAAAGGCCGAATATACCTTCGACCTGACTCAGAATGTATACGGCACCCTTTCCTCTGCAAAGAAGCTGGGTCCTGCCGGTGATATCAACGGTGATATGATCCTCAATTTCTATGAGGGCTGCTCCGTGACCGGTGCCGTTACCCTCGGTGATTACGGCGGAGTAACCGGTACCGTTCTGACCAATGTGTACGGCGGTACCTTCAACAGTGCTTTTGCTCTCAGCAAGGCCGAGGTAACCACAACAGCCAGCCTGAGCAATAAGATCAACCGCCTCGTGACCAATGTGTACGGCGGTACCTTCAAGAGCAAGGCAAACTTTGCTCCCAACATTGCGGAAACCAGCGCAGGAGAGGTTATCACCACTCTGGGCGAGGCCACCTTCTCGGGTGATGTTGCCGTCGGCGGTATCGGCCGTATTGACGGTGACCTTCAGCTCTATATCAACGGCACGACCTTCAAGGGATGCCTTCGTGCTGCCTACGGTAGCTCTAGCGTAAAGAGCGGTATCGGCGGCGATGTATATGTCAAGGTTACCGATATGGACCTGTCCGTTTCTAAGAAATACTTCCGTTTTGCTCAGAATATGGGTGTCATCGAGGGTAATACCACGATTATCTTCGATACCACAGGATCCTCCTCCAACTCCATCAATCTTGTTGCGGCTGACCTTTCCTTCGGCACTCCCAGCATGGCGGCAAACGATGCTCTCGTCTATGCCGACGGCGGCGCCAACAAGTCTATCCACATCACAAGTTACACAGGCGGCGCAGGCGAAAAGCGAGTGATCAATAACCTTAAGAACTGCGTTGTTGAGACTTTCGCCGGTATGCGTGATACCGGTACCGAGTATCTGGAAAACAATTTGGAAAATGTTGACATTACCAACTACTACGGCGCCGTTACCAATAAGGCGCTGAGCGGTACCTTCGGTGCCATTGTCAACTCTCTCAAGAACTGTACCGTAAAGACCCTCTACTATGGCGGCTCCGGCGGTTCTGCGGCCACGGTTGTGGGCAGCGTTACCAATATTATGGAAGGCACCACTACTACTGCAGGAACCTGCGTGATGGGTGCCGGTGCACAGGGTCACAACATTGACGGTGACATTACCAACTACTTTAAGGATACCACGCTTGGCGCCGTTACCTACTGCGGAAGCACCAAGGGTACCGTAGCGGGCAATATCAATACCACCTTCATCGGTGGCTCTCAGAAAAATACCTTCTACGGCGGTAACAGCGCCGGCGGTACCGTGGAAGGAAATATTACCAATATCTTTGATTCCGTTGAATTTGTAAAGGGAGTCGGAGCAGGTAACCTCAAGGGAACCTTGAAGGGTGACGTTTCCACCACCTTTACCAATTGTACCACAGGCAGCAACATCAACGCTTGCGTTTCTGCCGATGCGACCTTCGGCGGCGGAGCCATCAAACTCACCATCAACGGCGGTACCTACACCGGCAACATCAACGCCAATACGGCCGATGCAAAGATGAGATCTGTTGACGTTACCATCAACGGCGGTACCTTCAACGGAAGCATCGCTCTTCTTTCCAACAGCGGAATTGAAATGGTCGTGGAAGAGGATGTAAGATTCACGGTTACCTCCGCTGTGTTCAATCCCCCCACATCGGGCGATAAGCACTTCAGAATCTTCAGACCCTACAGCACAGGCTCCTTTACCGTAAAGGGCGATGTGGTCGCCACCTTCGATACCACCGGCGATCCCTCCAATAAGATCGTAAGCGGCTTTGGAAACTTTGAGGTCTCCATGGGCTTTTCCAATTGTAATTTCGAGGGAGAGACCATTCTGAATGTGGATGGCGGCTCCAATTCTGCCATTGAATTTACCGGTCTTACCGGCGCTATGAGCACCAAGACTGCAATAAACAATGTTAAGAACTGTAAGCTCGGCGCCTACCGCGGCGGAAGAGACAATGCCTCCACTCCCGCAGGAAGCACCGTCAACAACTTTGAAAATGTAGTGATCACCGATTTCTACAGCGGCGCTTCTACCAATAATACCGCTCTCTCCGTTATTTACAACGGAACCGTTACCAACAATCTGAAGAATGTTTCCGTCGGCGGCGTTTACTTCGGCGGAGCCGCTGATACCAAAGCAAGCTCTATGGTAAATATTGTGAACAATATTACCGATTGCTCCTTTGGCAGCACCTTCTACGGCGGCGGTGACGGAGAGATCACCGGCAGCATTATCACCAATATCTACGGTGCAGAATTCAAGGGCGCTGTAAAAGCTTCCTACACTACCCCCGTAGGTCAGGAGGTTCAGCTGAACCTGAATCCCACCGCAGCTCCCATCAAATTCACCGGCACAGTGGCAGCGGCCGCTGCAACCGAAAAGGTTTCCTTGAAGGGTGCCGAGTATCCCATCCATCTCACCTCTGCTGCTTCTCTGACTCTCGACTCCTATGACGGAGCCGCACAGAAGTTTGTTCAGGATGAAGCTTGGACCGTGGATCAGACCTACGTTACCTTCCCCGCAGGCTCCGAATTGAAGAATGTGATCACCTTCAACGGTGGCGAGTCTGTAACCGGAATCGGCGTGGTGGACGGCCTTGTGATCCGTGGCGCTCAGGGCGTTGTGGGCAGCGTTACCGCTCCCGAGCTCAAGAGTGCATCCTTCCATCTGGCCGACGCTCTCGGCGTTCGCTTCTGGCTTGACAAGGCCGAGATCGCTTCCTACATTGAAGCATACGGCAGCTGGGGCTACAGCGTTGACTTTATGGGCAATCAGATCCAGAGCAAGACCTATACCTCCGTGGATCAGTTCGCTGAAGAGGATCTGAGAGAAAACGGTGCTTACGTCACCTTCCCGGTAGATCTGGAATTCACCTCCACCATGTATGGCGAGACCATCACTGTGGCTCTCTCCGGCGGCGTATCCAGTGATTACACCGTTTACTCCATCTTGGATATGGGTATCAGCTACTATGAAACCAGCGATCCCGAGTTTGCTCTCCTGATGAAGGCGATCTACAACTACGGCGCAGAAGCCTACAATGTACTCAAGAATGGCAATGTAGATGTGAAGTACGCTTCTCAGGTTCCCGCTCCTCAGCAGTACACCGGCTCCGCTTCCGCGAACGGCAGCGCAGGCTACAACTTCTATGGAACGGGTATCTCCCTTGCAGAAAAGGTTACCCTGAATTACTACCTGAAGCTGGATGATATTGCAAGCCTTGCAAACCTCAGCTTTGCGGCAAGCTCCGCAAAGGGTGCTCTTTCTGCCGAAGCGATCCGTGTGGAAGAGGTCAATGGCGTAGCAGAGTACAATGTTCTGGTATCTCTGGAGCTGACCGTTCCTCAGATGGCAGAGACCTACACCCTGACCGTTCAGGCAGGCGGCGCTACTGTTGCAAGCTGCACCAACAGCGTCATCTACTCCTGCATGGCTTACATCAATCCTCAGGGAACTCCCACCATCTATGCCCCCGTAGCAAAGGCTCTGCTCTCTTTCATTGAAGCAAGCCTTCCCATTTCCGCAAGATAAGCATTACAAAAGCCCTCGGCTTCGGCCGAGGGCTTTTTTCTATATTCTTCTTTCTTTTTTCACAAAACTATGGTAGAATAGAAAAAAACAAAAGGAACAAAAAGTGGTATTTGAAATTATAAAAGGAAAAACGCCTCTTGGCGGGGATTATCGGGAGCTGTATTATCTCACCGATCAAATGATCCCTTGCGAAAAGGAAAGCGCCACCCGCTGCATCGTGCGGGAGTGCAAGGAGGGCGGAATCCTCATCAATGAAGAAATATTGGTATTGAAAAAGTAGGTAGTTATGGAGATCAAAACCCCGAAAAAGCTCCTTGTGCTGGTGGGCACATTGTTTCTCTCGGCAGCGCTGTTTGCCGCTCTTTTCCTCTACTCTGTTGGAACGGGTGCACACGGCGGTGTCTTTTTGCCGTCCCCCTTAAAGGCTGAGGTATATTTTGAGGGAGAGCTTCTCTTTTCCCCGAAGAAAACTCTCCCGCTCAACGTGGGAGAAATTGCCCTCGCTCTTCAAAACAAAGAAAAGGAAGAAGCCACCTTTACCTTTTTCTCCGAGGGAGACACCTTGGGGCAGATCACCCTTTCGGCAGGAGAAGAAAAGGAGTATTGCCTGACTCTTCCAAAGGATGATTTATCCCTTGTGGTTTCCACCCCTACCCAAAGTGATGCTTATTTGTGCCATACCGCTTCCGCCAAAGAGATCGCACCGATTCTTTCGACTCAGGCCGATCTTTATGCTTTTGATTCTGTGGATCTTTCGGGGCTTTGCTTTTCTTGTCCCGTTCGCTTATTCGGTGATTTTGTGCTGGATGAGCTTTCCCTTCAAAGCGATGCAAAAGGAGAGATCGTCCTTTGTCCCAATGAGCCCATGGAGGGAAGCCTCTTTGTGCAGGCACCCCAATGTAAGGTCTATTTTCGCAATTTCTCTCTCCCCGCCGAGCTTTCTCCCGATTTTTGCCTGAAAGGAAAAAGCTTGAACGGGAAAGCCCTGAATCCCGATCTTTTCCCTGTATCAAGCTTTGATCAGCTCGCCCGTCTGGCCACACCCGAGGCGATCCCCAATCTTTCGGAAAACAGCACCCTGTCTGTCACCGCTCCCATATCCTTGCAGGAGGATTTAGTCTTTTCCTCTCATATCAATCTTGTGCTGGATCAGCCCTTGGATTGCAACGGGCACTCTGTAATCTTTCGTGCTCAAGGGGAAGGGAATTTCTCTGTAAAAAGCGCTATCGGTACCTTGCCCGATGCCACGGCTCTTGTGTTTGATGCCCCCGATTCGAATTTAACTTGGGAGAGCCTCGGTACCGTTCCTGCTCTTTCCACCATTGAAAAATATCACAATGTAAAAAGCTATAACGCCTCGCCCGTAACCCTTGGAGGAAAGGGAGAGGCGATCCCCTCGGTATTTCTCTCGGCAGAGGAAAACACCTTTTTGGAGGAGGATACCGTTTTTTCGGCAAAGGGAAACCTTTTGACTGCCACCTTGCCGTATCTTGCCACCCCCGCCGATCTTGACAGTGCAAAATATATCCTTTCCTGCCAAGGGGGAAGTGCCCGCGTGGAAGGAAACCTTTCCGACGGCGTGGTGATCGCCACCGATGAAAAGGGAAATGAGCGCCGCTTTGCCATTGAAATCGTGCGGCACAAGGAAAACATTCCCGTTTTATATCTGGAAACGGAAAATGGGGCAATCGTAGAGTCCAAATCCATTTATCTGTCTGCCACCTTCGCTTTGGATGGGGAAAATACCGAGATCCCCTCCTTGAATGAGACCCATATCCGCTTACGCGGCCGTGGCAATTCCACTTGGAAATGGGACAAAAAGCCCTATAAGATCCACTTTGACGAGCCGACCTCCATTCTCGGCCTTCCTGCAGCAGAGGAATGGGCTCTCTTTGCCAATTATGCCGATAAATCCCTGATGCGAAACGGCTTGGCACAGGAAATGGCCTCGGTGCTTTCCTTTGATTATTGCCCTGCTCAGGTCTATGTAGATCTGTTCCTCAATGGGGAGTATCTTGGCGTGTATACGCTTGGGGAGCATCTGGAGGAGGGTGAGGGCCGCATTGAGGTGATCCACGATATGGCACAGCGTGATTGCGGCTATTTTATCGAAGCAGGCGGCGTGGTCAGCGGGGTGGATGTGAAGGGAATGAACTATTTTCACGCAGGCCTTGTAAAATTTGCCCTGATCAAGGGGCCTGAATACAATGCCCTGACCTCCGAGCAGTTTGAATATATCAAGAAATATATGCAAGAGGCAGACAAGGCGGTCAAGAGCGGGGAAGGGTATGAGGAATATCTGGATCTGGAAACCCTGATCGATTGGCTCATTATGATCGAGCTTTCCAACAATACGGACTGCGCTTGGCGCCGAAGCACCTATTTTACCAAAAATCCGGGCGAAAAGGTGAAAATGGGCCCCGTTTGGGACTTTGATCTTGCCTTTGGCAATTTTTCCAAGGATGTGGCCGGCTTTGACGTTTGGGTCAGCACCTCGGAGGATGACTATGTGGGAGAAACCTGGTCTACCCATCTCTTTAAGGATCCCGAATTCCAAAAAGCTTTCAAGGCTCGCTGGGAAGAGGTGAAGGACAAGCTTTTGGAAACCGCCCGTGCCTATACCGATCAGACCTACGAAATGCTCTACCCCTCCGCCGAGCACAATTTCGACCGTTGGGATATTTTAGGAAAAAAGGTTGCCTTTGAGCGGCACGATACCAAATATTATAAAACCTACACCTCCCAAATTATGTATTTGCAGGACTTTGTGGAGGAGCGAGCCGCTTGGATCAGCCAGCAGGTTGCGGGGTGGTAAGGATGGAATACAAGGATTTTTACGTCCCATCCACCGATGGGCACCACACCCTCCACGGCTATGTATTTGAGCCTGTGGGGAAGGCGCGGGGCTATGTGCAGATCGTTCACGGAATGACCGATTATACCCTCCGCTACCGCCATTTGATGGAAGCCCTTGCCGAGGCGGGCTATCTTGCCTTTGGGTACGATCAGCTGGGCCACGGCACCACCGCCAATACACCCGCAGAGCTTGGCTTTATTGCCGAGAAGGACGGGTGGCGGTATTTGATTCAGGATGTATCGGCCTTCTCCCGTGCCATTTTCCGGACCTATGGAGAGGCCCCTCTGACCCTTTTGGGGCACAGTATGGGCTCCTTCGTGGTTCGCCTTGCCGCCTTGGAAGAGGCCCCGCGGCGACTGATCCTTTTGGGAAGCGGGGATGCAGATGCCGCCGCTCCCCTTGGTCGGGCAATGACCTCTCTTTTGGGCACGCTCTATGGGAAAAGGCATATTTCCCACCTGATGCAGGCCTTGGTATTCTCTGATTACGATCGCAAATTTGAAGGGGATTGGCCCAATCGCTGGATCACGGTGGATACGGAAAATCTGGTTCGCTATAAGGATGATCCCTTCTGCACCTTCCGCTTTTCCGTTTCCGCTCTTGGGGATCTGATCCGCTTGAATGAAAGGTCAAACAGCCCCTCTTTTTACAAGAATTTTCCCAAGGAGACAGAGGTTTTTCTCCTTTCCGGCTCCGAGGACCCTGTGGGAGATTACGGCTCGGGGTTAAGAAGGATCCACCGCCGCTTGACAAAACGCGGCATCCCTTGCCAAATCAAGCTTTACGAAGGCTATCGCCACGAGATCCTGCAGGATTTTTGCAAGGATCAGGTGATCGAAGATATTCTCTCCTTTCTGGAGTAAAAAGATGAGCCAAGCATTTCGCTTGGCTCATCTTTTTAAGAAATATTAAATTCATCGGGAATATCCAGTTCATGGGGAACAGGCCGTCCGTTCTTTTTCCTTTGCTTGACACATTCCGTCAGCAAATATTCGATCTGTCCGTTGACCGAGCGAAAATCATCCTCCGCCCAAGCGGCCACGGCCGCATATAGCTTTTCGGAAAGTCGCAAAGGGATCTGCTTTTTTTCTGCCATAATCAGTACAGGGTACCCGAATTGACAACGGGCTGCGCATCGTGATTGCCGCAAAGCACCACCAAAAGGTTAGAGACCATAGCGGCCTTCCGTTCCTCATCCAGCTCCACAATGCTCTTTTCGTTCAGGCGCTCCAGTGCCATTTCCACCATACCCACGGCGCCGTCCACGATCATCTTTCTTGCGTCAATAATGGCGGAGGCCTGCTGTCTTTGCAGCATCACAGCAGCGATTTCAGGGGCGTAGGCAAGGTAGGTGATCCTCGCTTCCACGATTTCAAGCCCTGCCTCCTCCACCTTGGCTTGAATCTCTTTGCGGATCCGTTCTGCCACGATCTCGCTGGAGCCTCTCAGGCTTCCTTCGTCGGCAACCCCGTCTCCCGTGGTATCAATGCCGGGGGCCACATCGTAAGGATAAATGCGGACAATGTTTCTCAAAGCGCTGTCACATTGCAGAGAAAGGTATTCCTTGTAGTTGTCTACATTGAATACTGCCTTTGCCGTGTCTACCACACGCCAGGTCACCGCAATTCCGATTTCAATGGGATTGCCGAGGCAATCGTTGATCTTCTGTCGGGAGTTACTGAGGGTCATAATCTTCAGGGAGATCTTCTTGTTCACCGTCTCCACCGTGGCCGTATTCATTTGGTTCAAGACAATGGCGCCCTTGGCACCCCCGTCCACATCACCGCTCTGACCCAATTTGGTTTTGGCGGCAGGGTTTACGGCACTGCAGAAGGGATTGACATAGTAAAAGCCGTCCTCCTTCAAGGTGCCGAGGTACTTGCCGAACAGGGTCAAAACAAGGGCTTCCTGAGGCTTTAAGACCTTGAGTCCGCAAAAGGGGATCCAACCGATGCAAAGCCAGAGGATACCCACCACCAAAAGGGGAATTCCGAGAGCGGTAGAGTCATTCTCCATACAAACGGCACCAAAAATGGTAGCGGCACAGGCGGCAAGATACAAGAGAGTCGTGAGGATCAAAACGCCCATCCCGTTTTTCTTTTTGCTTAAAATAATTTCTTTCATAGCTTCTTCCTCCTTCTATGATATCAAAATGATATCACATAGAAATTGGTTTGTCAAGATAAAAAAGAAGCTCTGATGATTCAGAGCTTCTTTTTATCTTACTTTTGCAATTTTTTCAGGAGCATTCTGCTGCAATCCAGCTGGTTGGGGATCTTGCCGCTTTCGTCGCGCACTCTCCAAATATCGGGGGTGATTTCGTCTGCCACATAGATCTTGCCGTTCTCGTCATAGCCGACCTCGATCTTGAAGTCAATGAGAGTCAAGCCAAGGCTTGCCAATTCCTTCTTCAAAACCTCGCCTACACGAACGGTGATATCCAGCGCTTCCTGATACTGGCCTTCCTTGAGGATGCCCTTCATCAGACAGATTCTTTCGCTGATCAGGGGATCGCCCTGCTCGTCACTCTTCAAGGTAACCTCGGTGTAGGGGGGATCAAATACAAGCCCCTCTTCCAATTCAAATCTGCGGCACATACTGCCTGCGGTAAAATAGCGAAGCACAAACTCAAGTCTGGGAACGGTCAGATTGCGAACCTTCATCAGACCCTTTTCCACATCGCCGCCGAGGTAGTGAGTGGGGATCCCGTTTTTCTCCATCAGTTCAAAGAAGTAATTGGAGATAGCAAGACCGATCTTGCCCTTTCCTTCCACGCTGCCGCCAACGGAGTTGGAGCCGGGATCGAAAACGCCGTTTTCTCCGGTCATGGAATCCTTAAACAGAAGATGGACAATGCCGGTTTCTTCGTCCAAAAGAACATTTTTTGTTTTTCCTTCGTACAGTTTTTTCATGTATTTGGCTCCTTCAAAAATAGTATTTCTATGATACGCTATTATAGCACAGGGAAGGCTTTATTGCAATACGGAATCCAAAAAAAAGTAGAAAAAAGCAGAAAAAAATCACCGTCCGTCGGACGGTGATTTTTGGCTTTGTTTGGCTTAATAACCAACCTTCTCCCAGCACTCGAAGGGAGCAGCGAGCTCTTCGCTGATGTACACCTGGGTCTTCTTGGTCTGCAGCATAGAGCTGGGCAGATAAGGAGTGATGGGACCGTGGGTGCAAAGACGGGAGGTCATTCTCTGCCAGGAGGAGAAGGTACCGCAGGTTGCAAGTGCGTGTACTTCAATGCGCTCCTTAGCACGCATAACATCCAGAGGTCCAATGGTAGCAGCCTTGGGGGGAACATTGGCAATGTCACCGGACTGACCGAAGGTACCGTTCAGGGAGTTCTGCATAATGGTCATGGGATGCAGGGTAACGATCTGTGCGGGCTGGTTGAGCCACTCTTCGATGTCGCCGCTTCCGATGAATTCGGGAATGGGATCAACAAATGCCATGTGGCCTGCCCATCCGGGAGAGGTGGAAGCGATATCAGCACCGGTGCCCTCGGTGATGTCATCGATGATCTTGGAGTAATCCTTGATGTTGGCGTTGGTGGGGAAGTGAACGTTCTCCATGGGCATACGCAGCTTCTCATCGATCTGGTAGTACAGATACTTGATCATGGAGTGAGCAAAGCCTGCCTCGTAGGTGATAGGAGCGATGTTGCCGTCCTGATCAGCCCACTCGTCCTCTGCAACAAGGTGAACCTTGGAGCAGTCAACCTTGAAGTAGTTGATCAGCTGAGCCAGAGGAATGTAGGTATCGGGCTCGGGGTTTCCGAGGATCATGGTAAAGCTCTTGCCGGCTTCGGAAGCAGCCTTCAGACGGGTGAAGAGGGTAGAGATGAGCACGGGATGGGGGTTCATCATAACCTTTACTTCAAATTCGGGGTGCCACCAGGCTTCGCGCTTTTCCAGGTCCTTGCCGCTGAGGCTGCGAACGTACTCGCAAACCTTCTTGTCCTTGAAGGGAACGAAGTCGGCGGGCTGGAAGTCAAACTTGGTTGCGGGATCAGTAATGAAATCTTTCATTTCTTTTCTCTCCTTTTTTATTATGATTATTATTCAAAAATGAATTTACCGAATAAATGCGGACGGTGGAAGTTGAGGGTGGAGCCCTCGGTGATGTCGTTCCATGCCAGGAAGTTAGGCTCCTCGGCCTTCTCTACGCACTTGTAGCAGTTAGCGCGCATAACCTTGCCCGAACAGAGCGAGAACTCGGGGAAGAACATCTTCACGGTCTCGACGGGGATCTTGTAGGTGATCGTCCATCCATCGTTGCGGCGCATTATCTTAGCACCGAACACGTTCCTGTATTCGGGAACGAGTCTGACGAGCGTCTTGATGGACGTGCCGATACCGAAGTAATAAATTCCGTTGGGATTGAACTCAAGGTTCATATATCT